>JAFIFV010000059.1 GCA_020831845.1 Ectothiorhodospiraceae bacterium | reverse complement strand
GTCCGCGCAATGATGGCGTCCCCCTGGCATGGCATTGACGATATCAACGAATACCTGAGGGAAAGAGAACAGGAGCGATAGCGACATATGCCGGGGCACGGTACTCCGCCGTGCCCCCCGGTTTCCAATCAGCCATGGAGGGCTAGCAGACATGCCGGTATTCAACATTGAAAATCCTTCGTCCCGTGCGCAGCGCGGCCGCAACAACCGCGCCCGGGGTGCGCACCTGCGCCGATTGCCGGAGAAGGAAGTTTTCGTCATGACGCCTGCCGAGATGGTCGAGCTGTGGAAAGAGAGGCAACGCCGCAAGGGGCTGACGGACGAGGAAATCGCGGAGAACTTCCGCGCGGTGACGACATATACGCTGGACAGCATCCCGGGGGCCGCCTCGCCGGTGCGGGATTCGACCGTCCTCACGCGGCTGGCACGGGACCTTCAGCGAGGGGGCAGCGTGCTGACCACCTACCGGGTGATCCGGCGCGGGAACAGCACGCTGATTGCTCTGCGCGGCTACGCCGGGCTGCGCCAGCATCTTTCTGCCTCACTCTATGGCGCGCAGCACCCGACGATTATCCGCATGGCGGTTGGCCCGGCGGGGCAGCGGGCGATGGCCTCGGGCGGTATCATCGTCACGGCGGTCGTGTCGCCCGCGGTGCGCACATTCCAATGGATTTTCGATGACGAGGTCACCTGGCGGCATATGCTGGTGAACGTGACGATGGATATGGCGAAGGCTGCTGCGGCCGCGGGAGCCTTCGTGGCTTCTGCCATGCTCACTGCTGGATCGCTAACCGCTGCTGGTTTTGCAGTCCCGGTCATAGTTCCTGTTGGAGTAGGCTTCGCTGCTGCGGTGGTGGTGGGTCTGGGGTTGAGCTATCTCGATGACAAATTGCAGGTATCTGAGATTCTCATCGATTTGCTGACAAACGCACAGGAAGATTGGGAGAACATGGTAACCGAGGTGCGACGGGAAACGGGCTACTTTTTCGGAACCCGGGCGGGCCAGCTTGAGTTTATGCGCCGGTTTTCCGGTAGGCGATAGAGGCTTGAAGCTATGGAACGAAAAACCGCAAGCTCGATCGCTGTGCTGGGATACACGCTGGGCTTGACGGTGCTGGGTTTAGGTCTCGGTTTTGGTGGCCCGTATCTACTGGTTCTGGAGATCCGTGATTACGCGGATTACATGAATTCCTTGCCGCCGCTGTTCACTCGCCATACTGGTATTACGGCTATGTACGCCATGCCTATTGCGGCATTGGCGATATTCCTGATGGCCGGTATGGGAGTCTATCGCCTGGTCTCCGGGAGGAATCCTTCACAAAGGGTTGGCGGAATGATGTTGAATGTGGCTGCGGTCTTGCTGTTGGTCGCTGTTGCAGGAGTGGTCGGTGGAAGATTCGTGGCTAACTACTATTGGGCCCATACCTTCCAGCAAGCAGGATATGCGCGTTGCGGGAACTCGTTCATGTTGACGTCGCGGTGGTTCACCGATGTATGGGTGCTGGACGTATCTCACTGCCGCAACCGGCAAGTGCGGTCCATGATGGCGTCCCCCCGGCATGGCATTGACGATATCAACGAATACTTGAGGGAACAGGAGCAATAGACATGGAAGTGTTTGTTTTTCTGGCGGTGGTCGCGTTGGCCGCCTACGTCGTGTTTCGTCTGACGGGAAAAACCGAAAGCAAGGCGATCACCCGTGAAGATGCCCACGCCATCCTTTTGGAGTCCGGCGGTTGGGTAGAGATCATGGACGCGTCTGGAACACAGCCATTTTTCGTGGGCAAGATGGTTGGGGAGTTGGAGGAAAGCGGCAGCATACTTCTGGTCGGCGGGATGGTGGAGGCGAACGTCCCGGAGGCTTTGGTGGCTGCCGTGCAGAAGACGCAGCCTATTGGACTTCAGGATGGTTTGCTGCTGGCCAGATGCGTCACCAATCCGGCCGATGATGTCGTTCTGAAACCGAGCGGGAATTCACAGGCCCGCTCTGCCATTACTCCCTACCTGGATAAAGCCGACGATATAGCGTTATGCCTGGAAATGAGTTCGGCCGGGATCGCTTTCGCCGAAGATGACGAGGGGATGCAAATATTCAACGACTTGTGGCGCCGGCGTATGCAGTTGCCGGAGCTGGAGCGGGCGTCGCCACAGTAAGGCGTTAGTGTTTGAACCAGACGAACAGCCGGCCGAAGTTGCGGCTGTCCTTGTCGATTCTGTGGTACCGGGCCTTGATGTCCGGTTGCTCCAGGAACTTGAGTACCCGCTTCTTGAGCTGACCGGAGCCCTTGCCGGGGATGATCTCAACGACCTTGATGCGTTTTTCCACCGCCTCCTGGATGATTCGGTTTAACTCCCGGTCAATATCGGTGCCCCGATTGTAGATGTCGTGCAGATCGAGTTTGAGCTTGGCCAGAAAGCGCCTCCCGGCTGTCCGCCATCGTTGATAGGTTTCGTTGAGGTTAGCTGTGGCGCCCGGGGGATGGAAGCCCGCGGTAAACGTCCGGATGGTTGCGATTTCCATGAAAGCCTCCATGTTCAATAGAGAGGGCTCCGCTGATTCCGGAGGAGAGCGCCATGGCCGACTGGGTGCTGGAAGAGCGCGAGAAGCTGCTGAAGTACGATACCTGGGCCACGCTGAAGGCCAATGCGGTGGTGATGGTTGTGCTGGGCGCCTTGCTAGTGGCAGGGTTTCTGATCAGCAACGCGTTGGGGCTGGACCGGACGATGGTCGCCACGGTGCTGATGCTGCTGGCATTCCTGGTTATCCCTGCCGTTGGCCTGGTCATGCTCGACTGGCTGCGTACACGCTTCTGGATCTGGTCAGTGGGCGGGCACATGCGCCGGCTGCGCGCCACGCGCTACCTGTCGCATTATGTGGAACTGATTGGCCGCTCACGACTCGGGCAGTTGCCCGAGCCGATAAGGCAGCGCGTGGACAAGGCGCTGGACCGTGAGGAACAGGGCTATCTGCCGCCGGAACAGGACTATGCCAGGGCTCTCCAGGTGGTGCTGCAGTTGCCGCCCAAACAGCCGGGCGAGGACGGGAAAAAACGGCGCTGGCCCGGCGCCGCGCGCTGGAAACGCTGATAGCCTGTATCCGGCACCGCCTTGCCCGCCGTCTTGTCCCGCTGTTTTCTATACTGCTCATGGAGTTCTCCTGACCACATCTGCAAGCCCGGGAGGGTAGCCATGGCACTCACTGTGACAGCTGCTTACGGGAACCTGGACAAGGCGATAAACGCCTTCGATGAGCTGGTTTCAGACGGCTTCGCAAGAGAAGAGCTGTTTCTGGACCGCGAATCCAACCAGGTGAAAGTCATTGCGCCGGAGACGGTGAAGCGGGAAGTCGAGGAGATCCTGCTTCGCCACGAGCCCGACCGGATCTGGGATCGGCCGTATCATATCGAGTAAAGGGTATCCAACGGCGGTGGCGTTCGGCATGCTGATGGGCGCCTGGGTGGCGCATGTGTATAGCAGTGACAAGGGAGCACCAGCATGCCGAATACCGCTGATCTATCCTCCGTGGCGGACCGCCTCCGGTCCGCGCAAGACGAAGCGCGTCAGATTCAACCGCCGTCCGCCACCAATCCCGGGTTCGACCTGCCAGATGCCTATCGGGTGGCCGGGCTCATCCACGAGCAACGCCTCTCGCAGGGGTGGCGGTCGCTGGGGCGCAAGATCGGCCTGACAAACCGGGCCGCATGGGAACGGCTCGGCGTCAACCAGCCCATGTGGGCCCATGTTTACGATCGCACCGTGGTGCGCCTGAATTCTGCTCAGGCGGTGTTCAGCCTGGCACGCCTGGTCCGCCCGAGAATCGAACCGGAGGTGGTCGTCCACTTGCATGATGCCCCGCCTCCCGGCGGTTCGGCCGAGGACGTCTATCGCTGTATCGACTGGATTGCGCCGGCCTTCGAGATCGTCCAATCACATTATCCTCCGGGCAGTTTCGGCGTGCCGGATACGGTGGCGGACAGCGGTTTCCACGGTGCCCTGCTGGTGGGAGAACCGCAAGCTGTGGGTAGCCTGGATGAGCTGCCTGCCGCCTTGGGGGCGTTTGCCGTCGAGCTCTTCCGAAATGGCGAGCACCGCGAGACCGGTACAGGGGAGAACGTGTTGGGCAGCCCGCTGCGTGCGGCGGCCGAGCTACTCACGGTGCTCGCCACACAGGGCGAGGCGGAGCCTTTGCGGGCCGGGGAGCTCATTACCACCGGCACCATCACCACCGCCCACGATGTGCAACCCGGTGAGCGCTGGCAGGCAACGTTCCACGGGCTGACGTTACCGGCCATCGAGGTGACGTTCGGCTCCTGAGCGCTTTCGTGTCATTCCATCA
Source organism: Ectothiorhodospiraceae bacterium (assembly GCA_020831845.1). Lineage (GTDB taxonomy): Bacteria > Pseudomonadota > Gammaproteobacteria > Nitrococcales > Aquisalimonadaceae > LSCE01. The sequence goes on along the minus strand of JAFIFV010000059.1, from coordinate 11,459 downwards.
GCTCGGGCCAGTTGGCGTCGGCAGTCTCGATGAATCCCGGAATATCGCGTTCCCAGCGGCGCTGAACACCCTGGCTGTAGTTCAGGTACAACCGCCCGTCGACGATTTTCCAAGCCTCCGGTGTGGTGGGTGCGGTATACCCCTGTGCCACCGCCCAGGCACACCAGCCACCGTACTGCGGAGCGTAGGCCTCGGGCGCTTCCCGGAACAGATCCCGGTGTTCGGCTGAGGCAAACAGCCAGGTCGCGTCCTGCCATTCAACTGCGTAGTCCGGAGAGCCCTGCATCGGCCTGCCCGCCGTGAAATAGGCAACCGGATCGGTTCCGCCTATGGCGAAACCTTGCTTGGAGAAGAAACCCGGCTCCGCCAGCGCGGAACCGGGCCCTGCCAGGCAGAGCGCCAGCAGTGCTGAGGCAAGGTAACGGAGGCGAGACATGTCATGTACTCCCTGCAGCTCTGCCGGGCGCCACATCTGCGCCCGACGGTCTCAGCAGTCTGAGCCAGTATGCGGCTGGTTGCGCTACGTACTTTCCGAATCGCAAGCGCTTCAGCGCAGCCTCAAGCGTTCCTGCCCAGGGGCAATGGTAAAGTGAGTTGCTTTGGTCCAAGCGGAACAAGCACAGGCATGAGCACCAACGACGAGTTATCCGGAATCAGCGCGGTGACGGTCTTTACCAATGACATGGCGCGCGCCGTGCGCTTCTATGAAACCCTGGGGTTTGCGATACGCTATGGCGGGCCAGACGCGAGGTTCACCAGTTTTCATGTGGGGTCGGGTTTTCTGAACCTGATGGAAGGCACCGTGCCGGGGCATCTGTGGGGGCGCGTAATCATTCACGTGGCCGACGTGGACGCCATGCATCGCCGGGCGACCGAGGCAGGCCTGACGCCGGAAGATGCGCCGCGCGACGCGCCTTGGGGCGAACGTTTTTTTCACATTCGCGATCCGGATGGAAATGAGCTGAGTTTTGCCAAGCCGTTGAAGTGAAAGGAGGTATGCGTCGTTGCCGGCTATGAGTTTGGCCGGCTCGGGAGTTCGGGAAACACTGAAGTATTCACGCCGCCGCGCTCGAGACCGGTTTTCGTTCGTGGCTAGGAGCAAGGCGCCGCAGGTAGTGGTTCTACCTGTGGTGGCTTGCGACACCGCCACGGGCGAAAACCGGCCGAGCCCCGAGGGGTTACGGTCAGATTTTTCGCGCTGCGTTGTTGCGGCGCTTGACCGTGGAATGACCACGGCGCTGCGCACCGCGCCTTGCATCGCGAAAAATCTGACCGTAACGCGGCAGCGCGAATACTTCAGCGCTTCCTTAAGGAAGCATCCGCGTCGAGTGTGTTCCCGGCGCGGATGCTGCTTGGGCCTGCCCTGCACTCAGAACGTGAAGATGGTGCCTGCGGACACAATGCGAGGCGAGTTGTCGCCGACGCCGCCGCCCACCGGGCTGCCGTGCCCGAAGCCGCCGGCCGCGTACTGCGCGTTCTCACCGTTCAGCGTGGTGGTTCCGGCAGCGTAGACGGAGAGTTGCGGGGCCAGGCGATGGGAGAGCACCAGTCCGAGATGGTTCGCTTTGTCGTCGCCGACATCACTCTCGGCGGCGTGCAGCCACTGAACGCCGAGAGAGGTTCCCGTTCCGAAGGTGTACTGGGCGTGGGCACCGTAGGTCTGGCGGTCAAAGCTGGCGATGTCGGAATCCATGTGCTCGAAAAGCAGGCCGAATCGGGCAGCCCCGGGCGTGAAGACCGCAATGACCCGGTAGGCGTGGTCGACATTGTCGTCGCTGCGGTAGGCCGCAGTGAGATCGGTCCAGCCGAAGGCCCGGCCAATACTGGCGCTGATGCTCTCCTCGTCGCCGACACCACCGAACTGTGCCGCCAGCCTGACGCCGGAGAACTCCCCCTGCCAGTTGATCGAGCTCGCTTCACGCGTGTTCAGGTGTGCTGCATTGTCGCTGGAGCGGCCGATGATGGCCTGTGGATCGGCGGCTGTACCGGTGAACAGGGTGCCGCGGATACCGGCAACGCGGTACGGATTGTCCAGGAGACCAACGCGCAACGTGCCGAATCCTCCACGCAAGCCCACGAACGATTGGCGTTGACCGATGGCCGCGCTCTCTCCGGAGAGATCCACCTGGCGCTCGATCTGCCAGATGCCGGTGAGGTTGCTGCCCTCGATGGGCAGCGCTCCACGGAAGCCGAAGCGGCTGGCGTTGCTGGAGACGCTGGACTCACTGTCCGACACGTCGTCGTCGGGCTCCGCGTAATCCAGAGAGAGATGCAACAGGCCGTAGACTTCCAGCCTGTCCCCGAGAATCTGGGCCGTCTGACCCGTGACCGGGAACAGGGAGGCGGTCAGGATTGCTGCGATCAGTAGCGGTTTTCCATGTTGAGTCTTCATGCTCTTTTCCTGAGTTGTCATTGGTTATCGGTGCTGCGAGCAAAGCCGGAGGCCAGGAGGCGCCCCAGGCCGAGCGGCGTGGCGTTCACTCGCGCTACTCAGGAAAGCGGTTATTTGTTTTATAAACAATGATTTGCATATGAAGGAATGTCATGCCGGAGGTGTTGCGCTCCGGCACCATTCCTGCTTTGCGCGCGCCTACGCCGCGTGGCGGCGAGCTTCGGTCAGCGAACGCCCGATGATGAACAGGCCCACGGTGATGTCGCGGTATATCGCCTGGCCGACCTCGGTGAGTTCAACGCCGCTGGAATGGCGATGAAACAGCCGGGCATCCAGATATTCCTCGAAGCGCCGGATCTGGTGCGTCACCGCGGATTGCGTCAGGTACAGCTCGGCCGCCGCCCGCGTGAACGACTTCAGGCGGGCGACCGCCTCGAAGGCTTTCAGCGTCTGTATAGGGGGGTAGCGGACCGGGCAGTCCTGCGTGTCGACCGAAGCGGTTGCTTCGACAGGTGCGTACGGATAGTTGGGGATGGTCTGCGCTTTCACGATGTCTCCTCCCGCGCCCGGTTTGGGCGGTTGCTGTTCTTCAGCGCTGTTTTTCGCGCCTCGGGAGGTCATTTAGCAGTATTCGGGCCACGCCTGATTGTTTTTCAAGTGATTGATATTAAAGGCTGTGATAGAGGGTTCTGGAGGAGGGTGAGCAAGAATCCGCCGATCGTTTCGTGTTGGTCGGCGGATTCTTGCTGATGACGGATTCGCATGGGCTAGCGCTGAAGGGCGGTCTCCCGCATCAGCCCGTAGCGCTGCATCTTTTCGTTCAGGGTCCGCCGTGGGAGCCGCAGATCCTCCATGGCGGCGCGGATATTGCCGTTGTGGCGACGCAATGCGTCCTCGATCAGGCTGCGCTCAAAGGCGCGCACCTGGTCCTGGAGACCGATCTTCGGCGCTTCGTGACAGGCGGAGGCTGCCCTGAACGGCATGAACGTCTCGCCCTGTGCCGGAGGCGACAGAATGAAACGGGTGGCTACATTCTTGAGTTCGCGGACGTTGCCCGGCCAGTCATGGGTCATCAATGCGGCGACCGTACCCGAGTCCGGATACACCATGTCCCGTTGGTAGTTTTCCGCCGCCTGTTCCGCAAACATCGTGAACAGGATGGGGATGTCCTCCTTGCGCTCGCGCAGCGGGGGGATGCGGAATTCGAGGATGTTGAAGCGGTAGTAGAGGTCTTCCCTCAGCAGGCCGCGCTCCATGGCTTCCTGCGGGTCGATGTTCATCGCCGCCACGAGCCTGAAATTGGCCTGGCGCACCCGGTTGGACCCCAGCCGGCAGAACTCCCGCTGCTCGATCACGCGCAACAGTTTCGCCTGAACGTCCATCGGCATGCTGACCACCTCATCCAGGAAAAGCGTGCCCTCGGTCGCCTGTTCCAGACTGCCGATACGGCGCTGGGATGCCGAGGTGAAGGCTCCCTGTTCATGGCCGAACAGTTCGCTCTCGGCGAGCGTCGCGGGGATGGCCGCGCAGTTGAGCGCCACGTATGGCTCCTGGCGTCGCGGGCTGAGATCGTGCAGGCAGCGCGCGATCACCTCTTTGCCGGTACCTGTTTCTCCTACCAGCAACACGTTGGCATCCACTGACGCAGCGTCCAGCACCTGGCGCTTGAGCTGGCTGATGGCGGGGCTGCTGCCGACCAGCCGCGCGTGCAGCCCGCCCATCTCCTGCATCTGCGCATGCAGGGCGCGGTTCTCCAGTACCAGGCGGCGCTTCTCGCAGGCACGGCGTATGGAGTCGAGCAGGCGTTCGGCGTCGAAGGGCTTCTCGATGAAATCGTAGGCGCCGGCGCGCATCGCCCGCACCGCCATATCGATATCGCCGTGGCCGGTGAACAGGATGACGGGCAGATCGGCGTCCGATTTCAGTAGCGTCTGCTGCAATTCCAGTCCGGACATGCCTGGCATGCTGATATCCGAGATCACCACCGCGGGTGCCCCGTATTCCAGGCCGGGGAGTAGTGCGTCGGCACGGCTGTGGGTCTGGACGGAGAAACCGGCAAGACGCAGCCAGCGACTCACCGAGTTCCGCATGGCCTCGTCGTCTTCCACCAGATGCAGTTCGATGGAGGTGGCGTCCTGAATGGCCGTGCTCATGAGGTTCTCCTGGGAAGAGTAACGGTGAAACGGGCGCCGCCCGAGGGAAGGTTTTGCGCGTTGATGGAACCGCCCATGGCGGTGACGATGCGCTCGGCGATGGCCAGGCCCAGTCCCATTCCGGAGCCCGACCCCTTGGTGGTGAAGAATGGCTCGAACAACTGCCGGGGGTCGCCCGAGATTCCGCTGCCGGAATCCTCCACGGTGAGAACGGCATGCGCGCCTTCCTCCTGAACGCGAATGCGCAACACACGTTCCTCCGCCGACTCCATGGCGTCAATCGCATTACGGATCAGGTTGACCGTGACCTGCTCAAGCCGGACCTGTTCTCCCAGCGCTTCCAGTGGTGTTTCCGGCAGCGCCGTGTCGACCTGGACGTCGGCGCCGGCCAACTCGCCACGGAGCAGCAGCAGCGCGTTGCTGACACTGTCCCTGAGATCGAAAGGTTCTGCGCGCTCGTCGCTCTTGCGGGCGAAGGTTTTCAGTTCCCGCGTCATCACCGACATTCGGTGAACCAGGCTGTCCACCTGTTGCATGACATCCGCGAGTTCTTCCTGGGAGCCTCGCGTGATCAGCAATCGCGCCGACGCCAGGTTGGTACGCATGGCGGCCAGGGGCTGGTTGATTTCGTGCGCAACCGATGCAGAGATCTGCCCGAGTGCCGCCATCTTGGTGGCCTGGACCAGTTCCGCCTCGGCCGCCCGCAGTTCCTGTTCCGCGCGTCGTCGTTCCTCGATTTCCGTCTGGAGCTGCGTGTTCACCGCGCGCAGCTCGGCGGCGTCGGCGGCTTCCCGGCGTGAGCGGAGTGTTTCCCGGCGTTCGTGCAACAGCGCGATCAGCAGATACAGCATCACGGCGGCGGCAATCATGATGAGCAGGCTGGTATCCAGCCGCTGGTTGATCGGTGCCATGGGCAGCAGATAGGTCAGCTCCCACTCCAGTGGTTCTATCCGGTTTCTGCCGGATAGAAAGCGTTCGCCATCAATTTCGGCGATCTCGTAGCCGCGTCTGCTGGAAATGGTCAGCGGCAGTTCAGGTGGTTCATCCACGTGGGCGCCGGGAATCTCCAGTGCCGGAGGAACCACGCCCGCGCCGGTGCCGGGCAGCCAGCGGTATCGCCAGTTATCCCGGCTCGCCATCACCACCAGACCGGCATGATCGGCCACCAGTACGGACTCGTCGTGCGTCTGCCAGCTGCGTTCGATCCCGGTCAGGCTGATCTTCACCACCGCCACCCCGGCCACGACTCCGCCCAGCTCGATGGGTCTGGAGATGTAGTAGCCCGGCACGCGGCTGGTTGTACCCACCGCGAACTGGCCGCCCTCACGACCCGCCTTGGCGTCACGGAAATAGGCGCGGAAGCTGAAGTTGCCGCCGATGAAGCTGTCCGGTGCCCGCCAGTTGCTGGAAGCCAGTGTCGTCCCGTTGGCATCCATGATGTAGATCACGTCCGCTTCGGAATCCCGTACGGCCTCCTCCAGGTAGCGGTTGGCCTGCAGCACGGCTGTGCGGTAGCGAAGCAGGTCCTGGACCAGCTCGGACTGGGCGACCAGGTAGGGGATGGTGCGATAGCGTTGAAGTTCGCCGTAGATGGTGCGCTCGTACAGGGCCAGCCGCTCATTGATGAGCTGCTGCTGTTCGAACATCAGGCTGTCTCTCAGCAGACTCTGTGCGGGAAGGATGACGGCCGCGGCCAGCAGCAGATAGACCGCGGAAACGATCAGGCGACGACGCACCAGCGACTGGCCAAACCGCGCCAGCCAACTTCGTTTGCCTTGCTGCTCCACCTGCCTTCTCCCTCGCCCCAGGATGGCTTCCAGTTTATCACCCGCTGCCAGGACGGTGAGGTGCGAATCTTGTCAAAAACATTCTATTTCAGCGCTTTAGGTGCGGCCATGACGACTTTTCATTGGATTGGCTGCCCCTAGGCATGGGATACAGCTTAACCGCAGACGGACGTATCGGGCTGGATGTCCGGCACCGTTGTCCGCGCGATGCCCTGAAAAAATCGATTGGAGGAGAATCAGCAATGAACGCATTTACCCGACGGACGCTCGGCCTGGCTTGTGCCGTGGTACTGGCGGCCAGCGCCGGCAACGCAGTTGCGGACCGCAGTGACTGGCCGCGCAGCCTGACCGTGGGCACGGCGAGCCAGGGGGGCACGTATTACATCTACGGTGCCGGCTGGGCCAACATGGTCAGCGAAGCGCTCAACATCAATGCCGGAGCCGAGGTCACCGGCGGTCCCGTGCAGAATGCCACGCTGGTACAGATGGGCGAGCATGAGTTCGGCATGGTGACCATGGGCCCGGTCTACGAGGCGTGGCACGGCCGCAGCGCGCTGGCGCCGGGCCTGGAGCACACGGATCTGCGCGCGGTCTTTCCCATGTACCAGACCACCCTGCAGATCATTACGCTGAAGGGTTCCGGCATCACCTCGGTCTCCGATCTGGAGGGCAAGACCGTTGGCGTGGGGCCTGCGGGCGGCACGGCCGACATGTACCACCCACGGTTCTTCGAGAAGCTGGGCCTCAACGTGCGCACGCGCAATGGCGGAGCCTCCGATCTGGCCGGGCAGTTGCAGGACGGGCTGATCGATGCCTTCGCCTTCGCCGCCGGCAACCCCATTTCGGCGTTCAGCCAGCTCGAGGCACAGACCGAGGTCAACATCTTCTCGTACAACGAGGAGGAGCTTGAGCGACTGCTTCCTGACTTCCCGGAACTCAGTGTGTTCGAGATCCCCGCCAGTACCTACCGCAGCATCGACCGGGACCTGCCCGCGGTCAGCGTGTGGAACTTCGCCGTGACGCACAAGGACATGCCCGAATCCCTGGTTTACGGCGTGACCAAGACCGTTATGGAGAACAACGAGCGCATGCGGCAGATTCACGGCGCCTCCCGGGAAACCGTCCCGGAGAACGCCGGCCACAACGGCGTGCTTCCCTACCACCCGGGGGCGGTTCGCTGGTTCGAGGAAAACGGGTACACGCTCGACAACGGTTCCCAGTGATCCTTCGCATCGAGCCCGTGTCCTCGTGATGCGGGCTCGGTCACTTTCTCACGAGGTTGATGGCGATGAGCACGCATGCTTCGCAGGCGGACGCGTCCCCCGGTTCCGGTGGGATCCAACTGGCGGGAAATGAACGCGCCCTCGTCGGCTGGCGCGGGTGGCTTCTGTTCGGCTTCTGTGTCCTCTACACGGGGCTGCACCTGTATTCCCTCAATGTGGCGCCCATCGAGACATGGACGTTTCGCATCCTGCATATCGCGGGCGGGCTGATGATCGGCTTCTGCATGACCGCGGCGATGCGGTTCGATCAGGAGCGGGAGTTCCCCGCATGGACACAATCGCAGTTGCTGTTCATGGTGTCCGCGCTGGCGGGCATGGCGTACGCCGCCTGGTGCATCGCCTATGCATGGTACCTGCGTGAGACGGGCGCCGCAGGAGCGCCGCCGGACTGGGTGTTCGAGCACATGCGCTGGGCAGCAATGGGTGCCACGCTGGTTGCCCTTGGCGCAAGCTGGTTCTGGCGCGGTCCCAGCCGCAGCGTCTTCTGGGCCGACCTGGTGCTGGCCGTGTCCGCCGTGGTGGTGGCCGCCTACCTGATTTTCGTGCTGCCCCGCTGGCGAATGGCCGCGGGAACGTCCTTCGCCGGCCAGACAGAGATGATCATGGCGATGGTGGGGGCCCTGCTCATTCTGGAGCTCACCCGGCGCGTCGCCGGCATGGCGCTGGTTGTCATCACAGCGATTTTCGTCGCCTACGCCTTCGCCGGGCCGTCCCTGCCGGGCATACTGGAGCATCGCGGCTATTCCATGAGCCGCTTTTTCACCTACATCTATACCGACAACGGGGTGCTCGGGCCGACCACGGCCGTCTCCTCCACCTACATCATTCTGTTCATCACGTTTGCCGCCTTCCTGCAGGCATCACGCGTCGGTGACTACTTCGTGAATTTCGCTTTCTCGCTGGCCGGCCGCCGGCGCGGCGGTCCAGCCAAGGTGGCGGTTTTTGCCTCCGGCCTGATGGGTATGATCAACGGCACCTCGGCGGGCAACGTGGTCTCCACGGGCAGCCTGACCATACCGTTGATGAAACGCGTGGGCTACCACCCGCGCAGCGCGGGTTCCATCGAGGCGGCCGCCTCCACCGGTGGCCAGATCGTGCCACCGATCATGGGCGCCGGCGCCTTCATCATGGCGGAGATCACCGGCCTTCCCTACACCGAGATCGCGGTTGCCGCACTGATCCCCGGGCTGCTGTATTTCCTGTCCATCTACTTCATGGTGGACCTGGAGGCGCGCAGGGAAGGCATGCGCGGCATGTCGGCCGATGAACTGCCCGATCGGCGCGAAATGCTGCGCCGTATTTTCCTGTTCATTCCGATCATCATGCTGGTGGCGACGCTGTTCATGGGCTACTCGGTGATTCGTGCAGGCACCATGGCCATGATCAGCGCGGCCGTGGTTTCCTGGTTCACGCCGCATCGCATGGGTATCCGCGCACTGCTGGAGGCTCTGGCGCTGGGCGCGCGAATGGCGATACCGCTGGTGGCGGTTTGTGCCTGCGCCGGCATTATCGTCGGTGTCATCAGCCTGACCGGCGTCGGTGCCCGTTTTGCCTCCATGCTGCTCGGCATCGCCGAGAACAGCCAGTTGCTGGCGCTGATCTTCGCCATGTGCATCAGCATTCTGCTGGGCATGGGCATGCCTACCACCGCCGCCTACGCCGTGGCGGCTTCCGTGGTGGCGCCAGGCCTGCAGCAAATGGGCATTCCGCCGCTGGTGGCGCATTTCTTCGTCTTCTACTACGCCGTGGTGTCGGCCATTACGCCGCCGGTGGCCCTGGCGGCCTATGCGGCGGCGGCCATCGCCGGCAGCGATCCCATGCGCACCTCGGTGACCTCGTTCAAGTTCGGCCTGGCCGCGTTCATCGTCCCGTTCATGTTCTTCTACAGCCCTGCGCTGTTGATGGAGGGGAACTGGCCGCAGGTGCTACGGGTGACCGTCACCGCCTCCATCGGCATCTACCTGCTGGCCGCCGCCATTCAGGGTTGGTTCTTCGGTCGGCTGGCCATGCCGTTTCGCGCGCTGCTGCTGAGCGCCGCCCTGCTGATGATTGCCGGCGGACTGGTCACGGATACGGTGGGCATATTGCTCGGGGCAGTCATGTTCGCTTACCAGCGCTGGCTCGTCCGGCCGGCCCTGGATGTTGATGGGGTGAAGGGGGAAGCAGGATGAGCACGGATTTCGACGAACAGGCGCTGCGATACCACCGTCAGCCCCGGCCCGGCAAACTGGCGGTCAGTGCCACGACGCCACTGGCCAACCAGCGGGATCTGTCGCTGGCGTACTCGCCGGGTGTGGGCGCCGCCTGCCGGGCCATCGTCCAGGATCCGTCGGAGGCGGCGACGCTGACGGCGCGGGCGAACCTGGTGGCGGTGGTCACCAACGGCACCGCCGTGCTCGGATTCGGCGACATCGGGCCGCTGGCGGCCAAGCCGGTGATGGAAGGCAAGGCGGTGCTGTTCAAGAAATTCGCCAATATCGACGCCTTCGACCTGGAACTGGACGAGAAGGATCCCGACGAACTGGTGAAGACCATTGCCCGGCTGGAGCCCAGTTTCGGCGGCATCAACCTGGAAGACATCAAGGCGCCGGAGTGTTTCATCGTCGAGCAGCAGCTTCGCGAACGGGTCAATATCCCGGTCTTCCATGATGACCAGCACGGTACCGCCATCATCGTCGGCGCCGCGGTCCTCAACGGCCTGCACGTGGTGGAGAAGTCTATCGAGCAGGTGCGGCTGGTCTGCTGCGGGGCGGGAGCAGCTGCGCTGGCCTGCCTGGATCTGCTGGTGAAGCTGGGTCTGCCGCGAGAGCACATCACCGTCTGCGACATCGACGGTGTGGTCTACGCCGGCAGAGAGCAGGGCATGGACCCCTGGAAGGCGGCCTACGCACGGGAAACCCCGGCCAGAACCCTGGCGGAGGTCGTGGACGATGCGGATATCTTCCTTGGCCTCTCGGCGCCGGGTGTGCTGACTCGCGAGATGGTGGAACGGCTGGCGCCGCGCCCCTTGATTCTGGCATTGGCGAATCCGGTGCCGGAGATTCTGCCGGAGGTGGCCGGCGAAGCGCGGCCGGACGCGATCATGGCCACCGGACGCTCGGACTACCCGAACCAGGTCAACAACGTTCTGTGTTTTCCCTATATCTTCCGGGGGGCGCTGGATGTCGGGGCGACGGTCATCAATGATGCAATGAAGCTGGCTGCGGTCCAGGCCATTGCCGAACTGGCCAAGGCGGAGCCATCGGACCTGGTCACCAAGGCTTATGGCGGGGCGCCGGCCCGCTTCGGCCCCGAGTACCTGATACCCCGGCCCTTCGACCCCCGTTTGCTGGTGCGCATCGCTCCGGCAGTGGCGAAGGCCGCCATGGAAAGCGGCGTGGCGAGCCGGCCGATCACGGATTTCACCGCTTATCGTCAGCAACTGGGTCAGTTCGTCTACAAATCCGGGCTGCTGATGAAGCCCTTGTTTGAACGCGCCGCCAGGGAACCGAAACGCCTGGTATATGCCGAGGGCGAGGACCGGCGGGTGCTCCAGGCGGCACAGCAGGTCGTGGACGAGGGGCTGGCGCGCCCCATCCTGGTGGGTCGCCCCGCCGTGATCGACGCGCGCCTGCGGGAACTGGGGCTGAGGCTGAGACCAGGCCATGACGTTACCCTGGTGAATGTTGATGATGATCCGCGTTTTGGCGCCTACTCGCGTGCCTGCCACCAGTTGCTCGGCCGTCATGGTGTCTCTCCGGAAGAGGCCCGGGGTGTCATCCGTACCCAACCCACCGCCGGTGGGGGGGGGGGGGGGGGGGGGGGGGGGGGGGGGGGGGGGGGGGGGGGGGGGGGGGGGGGGGGG
>JAFIFV010000041.1 GCA_020831845.1 Ectothiorhodospiraceae bacterium | reverse complement strand
GCCGCGCAGTGCTCCGGGGACGACTCTGTCAGTCGAACGCCACCACCTGCCGCACTGCCCGGCCGTCCGCCAGGGCATCGAAGCCTGCGTTGATCTCGTCCAGGCGCAGCTTGCGGCTCAACAGCTTGTCCACCGGCAGCTTGCCCTGCCGGAAGAGCTTGACGTAGCGGGCGACGTCCCTTACCGGCACGCAACTGCCCACATAGCTGCCCCGCAGCGTACGCTCTTCGGCCACCAGGCTCACCTGCTGGATGGAAAGCTTGCGTTCAGGGTGTGCCAACCCACCGGTAACAGTCATGCCGCCCCGGCGGGTGATCTGGTAGGCGAACTCCAGCGCCTTCTCCGAGCCGGCCATTTCAATGGCACAGTCCACGCCGCCGCCGGTGGCCTCCTTGATGCGCTCCACCGCTCCATCAGCGCTGCTGTTGAAGGAGTGCGTGGCACCCAGTTCCTGCGCCAGCGCCAGCTTGCCTTCATCCATATCCACCGCCACCACATCTCCCGCTCCGGCCACCAGCGCACCCAGCACGCTGTTCAACCCGACACCACCCAGGCCTATCACGGCAACGCTCTGGCCGGCGCGGATGTCAGCGGAATTCACTGCGGCACCAACCCCGGTCAGCACGGCGCAGCCGAACAATGCGGCATGCTCGAACGGCAGTTCCGGATCCACCCGTACCAGAGAATTCCGCGAAACCACGGCGTGATCGGCAAACGCGGAAACACCCAGGTGGTGATTGACCGGGGAGCCGTCGGCGCGATGGAGCCGATGGGCACCGCTGAACAGCGTCCCCGCCACGTTGGCCTTGTTGCCAGGTTCGCAAAGCGCCGGGCGCCCTTCGGCGCAGGGCCCACAGTGGCCGCAGCTGGGCACGAAGACAGCAACGACGTGGTCGCCCACGGCCAGGTCCGTCACACCCCTGCCCAACGCCTTCACCACGCCGGCGGCCTCGTGCCCCAGCGCCATCGGCACCGGACGCGGCCTGTTGCCGTTCATCACCGAAAGGTCGGAATGACAGAGCCCCGCCGCCTTGATCTGCACCAGCACCTCGCCGTCGCCCGGCGGGTCCAGTTCGAGTTCCTCAATGGTCAACGGCGCGCTTTCGTCGTAAGGCCGGGGCAAACCTATGGCGTTCAGCACTGCGGCTCGGATTTTCATCGACTCCTCCCGTTCCAGGTTTGTTGTTCCGGCAATACTACTCACCTTTCACAGCCTGATGCCATGCCCTGGGTCAGAACACAGCATCAGGCTTGAAAGGTGTGCCACACACGCAGGAAGGGAAAACCCGCCGCGGCGAGCTCAGTTGGACGCGTCCTCGCAGAGCGCCACGGTAATGCAACTGATATTATCCGGACCGCCTTCCGCCAGGGCGGCATCCATCAGCGCCTGGCAGACGGTGTACGGGGAATGGCCACGCAGCAGGCGGGCCAGGCTGTCGTCATCCACCACTCCGCACAGACCATCGGAACACAGTAGAAAGGCATCACCCTCGTAAAGATGTCCATGGGTGGAGTCCAGTTCCAGCGCGGGGCCGGCTCCCACCGCCCGTGTCAGCGGTGGATTGCCTGCCAGTTCGCAGGTCCGGACATCGTTCGGCCACGCTGTGTGGTCCCGGGTAAGGCGGGTGAGCTGCCGGTTACGCATCAGGTAGATACGACTGTCGCCGGCCCAGTAACAGTGGTAGTTATCCGCCTCCAGCACAAGCGCGGCAAGCGTAGACCCTACCACCTGCCCATGCCCCCAGGCCGCCCCTTCCGCCAGCAAGCGATCATTGACCCGTGATACCACGGCAGGCAGTTGATCCAGCAAAGGTTCGCCCGCACAGCGCAAACCCAGTTCGTGCAACGCCTGGATCAACGTGCTGCTGGCGTGATCCCCGCACAGGTGACCCCCCATGCCGTCCGCGATCGCCCACAGACCGGACTCCGGCAGCTCCAGGAAGGCATCCTCATTGCGTTGCCGGACCAGGCCCGGATGAGTGCTTCCCCGGGTAATCAGCACGGCTTCCCGGCCCGGCTCAGGCATCCGACCGCTCCCCGGTCCCGGGCTCCATCACCTGTTCCAGTGCCCAGCCCCACTGGTGCCAGTTGCCGTCCAGCATCGCCGCGTACTGCCCCGCCCCCGGCAGGCCCGGCGTCACCAGCAGGCAGGCGGGAACGTGATCGGAACCCTTTGTCCACCATAGCGAGTACCCCCCCAGGAGCCGCCTGTAGACGCGATCCAGCAGTCCAAGAGCGGTCTCCGTGCGGCTTCGCCCCAGCTGTGCGTCCACCATCCAGCCCTGTTGCTCCAGTGCTGCTCCCAGCTCGGTCCGGAACACGGGTAACGGCTCCGGACCGGGCATCGCCAGCCGTTCCAACCCCTCCATGAACCCGCTGAAGCTCATGCCGTCCCGGAGGGCATTCAGCAGCACGTGCTCCGCCTCCTCGTACCAGGCATCGCCGCGCAGGTGCGCCGCCCATACCGGGTACTCACCAGGGTGGGCGAGGGTTAGCGGATAGCAGCGACCGACCTCGTCGACGCTGGGGATCATCAGCCCCATCGCCCCCGGTCCGCCGCAGACCCCCGGAGCCAGCGCAAACCTCCATATCGGGCTGGTCATGTAGTATTCCGTCCAGTCATCCGCCAGTTGCTCCCGGCTCACTGCCACGGCGGACTGCAGCCAGGCATGCCAGGGGGTGGTGAATTCCTCCGGGAGATACTGAGAGACGAAATCCGGTTGCTGCGGCAGCTTCCCGAATACGCCGCATGGCTCGTTGTTGTTGGTCACAGGCGCTCCGGTAAATCGAAATGCTGAACGGGGTTGTTCAGGAACGGGTGGCGAACGCTTCTCGGCTGCAGCTCATAGCGCGCCTGTATGCCCGACAGCGTGAGTGTCAGCATCAGCCCGTCGCCGTTTCTGCCGCTCTCGATGACTCCGTAGCGATCCAGCAGCCGAAACAGGCTCCACTCCCCTTCCATGCGTGCGCTGATCGGCGAGCCGCGGCTGCCGCGGTTGAAGACCAGTCTGGTCTGGTCCTCGGCGTCGCCCACCCAGTCCACCCGTATGGAACGCACCGGCCCGTGTTGATAGCTGAGTTCCGTTCCTGCGGTCTCGAACAGCGACCGGGTGACGGTACGCTCGAGGGAATCGGGGCGCAGCATGAAGCTGATACCCGGATTGTCACCATCACCGAAATAGGTCCGGCGGATGCGCTCGCTGCGCTCGAACATCTGCAGACTGCGGTTGGACATGCCCACCGGCCGTCGCCAACGCCAGGGACTTGCATTCACATCCGCGAACGGTCGGACGTATTGCTGGAAGAAAGCATCCAGTTCGCCCTGCGGCCCGAAGAAGGCGATGAAGTCCTCCATCAGGATGTCGCTGCCCGCATCCGGGTCCACCGGATACCGGCCCTGTATCGTCTGTCGGTATTGCCGCAGTACACGGGCGCGCCAGACGGTGTTGATGTGCTCGAGGGCGGCTGCCGAGGTCACCCGTTCGCTTTCAGAGGGCAGATTCTCGAACCACGCCGCCACCTGCGCCGGCGCCTCTTCCAGTGCCCGCCGGAGATCCACGAGCGCGCCACTACCCTGCTGGGGGTCGCGCACGGATTCGAACGCCGTTTCCGCCATGTCGTTGGCATAGGCGAGAGCATCGAAATACTCGGCCATACCCTGCAGCGCGTCCTGCAACCGCTGCAGCGGGGTCCCCTCCTCGTCGGCGGCATAGCCGTTCAGCCGTGAGAACGCATCACTGACCGGCGCCCCGGGTAACCGTACTTCCGGAGCGCCGATGCCGTCCGGTGCGAGCCGCTCCAGCCGACGGCGCTGATTCCGCAACAGTTCCTGGCTGGCGGCATCGGCCAGTTGTCCCAGCGCCTCCGCGGATTCCGGCACCTCGCTCAAGGCGGTATTCGCACGCACCGCCTTGAGGAGACGCTCCACTGGCGCATCCCTGCCAGTGAGCATCTGCAGTTGCACCCTGCCATCCTCCGCGTTGTCGAAGGGTTGCAGCACCAGGTCCGAAAGCAATGACTCCCAGCGATCAATGTATTCCTCGAAATACAACTGCTGCACCGCGGATTCGAGTTCGGCCAGTTCGTCATCAGAAAGCGCTCGGCCGTGGTCTTCGCCATAGACCCATTGCTCTGCCGCGAGCTGCTGAGACAACCGCCGGCTCTTGCGCTGGAAGCCGGTATGGAAGTGCTCGTAGCTGAACAGGACCGGCACGCCTTCCTCCAGCGATGCACCGCTGCGTCGCGCGAAGAGCGCTGACGCCCGGCCGCCCAGTTCATCCACCACCGTGAACTGCTCGGGATTGTCGCGGATGTAGTCGTTCCGCAAGCGCTTGTACACGCGACGGTCCAGCGGTGTCTCCAGCAATGCCTGGCGCGCCTGTTCCACCCGTTCGGCATCGGTGGCGGGCGGCCCCACGCCGTCTTCCACGGCCGCTCGGGCGTGGGAGGCGAGCGTCTCGCGCAACGGCCGATTATGCTCTCCCGGCAACCGCCGCTCCCACAGCAGCTCAGCCCAGACCAGGAAGGTGTCCTTTTCCATGTGTTCCGGGTGGTACAGCATCATGTAGTAGCGCAGCGCTTCGTATAGACGCTCGTCGGCCGACACATCGACATCCAGCTCGGTCACAAGCATATCCGCCAGCCGGGGCATGAAATAGCGCTCCAGGCCACGGCGATAGGCGTATGCGGCATGAGCCTGGACCTTGCCGGCCTGCGACAGGCCGGCCCTGCCGCCATCCTCTCCCGCAGGCAGCGCGCGAAGCTGATCCATGGAGGCAGCCAGGTTGCGCCAGTCGGCATCCGGCGCCCGCGCCTCTCCACCATGTCGTTCCTGATAGACGTCCACCCGCTCGGCCACATCCTCCAGGTACGCACTGTTACTGCGATAGCTGTCAGCCCAGAGCGCCATCGCCACCAGAAAGCTTCCCGCCACGGCGGCCATCGCTCCCCCATACAGCCAGCGGAAACGCCGCGCCGCCCGCTGGCTGGCACTGGCCAGATCGGACTCTCGAAAAATCACGTCGGTGAACAGCCGTGGGATGAAAAAGCTCCTGGCCGGCCCGCCGCCCGCCGTCGGGACCGGCGGGTTGAGCATGGTCGTGGGCATGACGCCGCCCGCGCGTCGGGCAGCGCCGGCATCCTGGGTGGCGCTTATCAGGTAGACACCGCGCAGCAACGCCGGCTCCTCGAACTGATTCGGGGTAAAGACGTCGTTGAGGAATGCCTGAATCTTCGGCTGCAGCAGTTGCATCTGACGGGGGAACTCGTAGACGAGACTGCGTCGTTTGACGTCCTGTTCCTCGTGCAGCCGGGACAACATGCGGTCGTCAGCCCGAGCCAGCAGCGCCTGATAGCTGGCGACAAACGCCGATAACGCCGCACGGGAATCCGAGCGCCGGTCCAGCGGCAGTGTGAGCCCCCATACCTGCGCCCGGTCCTCTTCGTTCAGGTCGGCGAAGTACTCCCTGAATCCGGCCACCAGATCGCACTTGGTGAAGACGACGTAAACCGGCAACCGCATGCCCAGGTGGCTGTTCAGTTCCTGGATCCTGCGCTTGATGGCTGTCTGCTGGATCGACAGCTGGGTTGGAGTGCGCTCGATCAGATCGGTGATGCTTACCGCCACCAGCACGCCGTTCAGCGGGCGTCTGGGTCGGCTCTTGCGCAACAGCGACAGGAAGTTCAGCCAGGCGCCGGATTCCCCCCGTCCCGCCCCGGATTGCACGGTGTAGCGGCCAGCTGTGTCCAGCAGTACCGCATCGTCGGTAAACCACCAGTCGCAGTACCGGGTTCCGCCGGCACCCTTGACCGGATTGGCCCCCAGCTCACTGCTCAACGGGAAACGGAGCCCTGAGTGACGGATGGCGGTGGTCTTTCCGGAACCGGGGGCGCCGATCAGGACGTACCAGGGCAACTGGTACAGCTTCCGGCCCCGACCCAGGCGCACCTTCTGCAGTGTGGCCAGGGCATTCCTCAGCCCCTCGGCAAGCATCCGGCGATCTGCCTCCGCTTCCCCATCCTGGGTGTTTCCTCGTTCCCCCGGCGGATCGTGGCGTTGATCGGCATCCGCTTCCAGCGCACCGGCAAACCGCTGCTCTTCCTGCCGTTCGCGGGAGTGTCTGCGAAGATTGTCCAGCCCCCACGCCAGCATCATCAGCAGAATGACGATGAATCGCGCGCCCTGGGATTCCAGCGGCACGCGGCCGGCAATCGCCACCAACGGTCCGGCAAACCAGACCAGCAGTGACAGGGCGACGACACCGACCAGTGTCAGCACTGATCGCTGCCGGAAAAATCGAATCAACCGTCTGAACATGATCCCGGTTCCTTGTGGGAGTAATACCTGGCCGGCTAACGCTCGCCGCTATGGGCGATCTCGATCGTCACCCGGCGGTTCCTTGCACGACCTTCCGCAGTCTCGTTGTCCGCGACAGGCTGGGTATCCGAACGCCCCTCCGGAATCAGTCGCCCGGCCAGATTGCCGGTTTCCGCCATGTGGTGCGCCACAGCGTTGGCACGGGCCAGCGACAGGTGCCAGTTGGACGGATAACGGACAGTGCGAATGGCGCGGCTGTCGCTGTGGCCGGCGATAACGACCCTGCCGGGAACGGCTTCCAGGGAACGGGCGATCTTGTCCAGCACAGGGCCATATGCCGGGGAAATGTCGGCGCTCGCCGACTCGAACAGCTCTCCCGCCTGCAGCGTTAGCGTCACGCTCCTGGCACCATCCTCGATCCGTACTGCACCCTGCTCCAGCTCGGATGCCAGCAGCTCCTTCAACATGTCGGTCAGCGGGCGCTCCTGCGCCGGCATGGCCGTCTCCGTTTCCGGTGGAGGCACGAGTTCGGCCATGGCGGACATCAGCTGATCGCTGCCCCGGTTCAGATCGGTCAACATGAACAGGTAGGCGCCGAACCCGATCGTCGCAAGCACCGATGCCAGCACCCACACGGGGGTGAAGCCGAGCAGTCGGCCGCCGCTCCTGGGATCCACCGCCGCGTCTGGGGAGAGTTCCCGACGGTGATTGTCTCTGGCCTCGATCAACTCCCGGTAAAGATCCTCCCGGTACTGTTCGATCTTCAGCCTGCCCTGGCGATCAATGCGGAACTTCCCCTGAAAGCCGAGGCCCAGGCAAAGGTAAGCAATTTCCAGGTAGGCGCCGTCCTTGCGCACCGCTCCCAGCGCCTCGTCGATCATGCGAAAGGCACTTTCACCGCCATAGGTCTCGCCGTGGTGGAGACGGAGCATCGACTTCTGGCTCCACTGGCTGTGTTCTCCCCAGGAGGAGTTCAGTACCGTTTCATCCAGCAGTGTGCAAAGCAGGTAGCTCGCCTTCCGGACTGTCTCCGCCGGGAACCCGGCCTGTTCCGCCCGTTGGCGGAAATCCTGGATCTGGTGGGAAACCTGTCTGTGCAACACCCGGACATCCACTCGCGCATGCGCCTGTCCCAGCTCGGTGGAAAGCTGCAGCAACGTCGCGGCGATGTCGGCAAGTGACTTTCGCTGCCCGGCAGGCAGAGCCTGCAACTGCAACGCTTGCCTGCCGTTGCCGGCGCGGGGCCTGACCACGGTGGCGTCATCCCGCGGCGGATCGGCCCGACCGCTGGCCGGGCGGGGCCGGATCAACGTCCTGTCCGGTTCCTCGCTGGCCCGGCGCCCGCCGGGACGAGGCAGTATCATCGTGCGGTCCTGATCCGTCATGACCTTGTGTTTCCCTGCTTCAGTTCCGGATAGCCCAGAGCTCGATCTTCAGGTTCGGCAGCTCGTCCGCCACGTGGAAGGCAAAGCCGCCTGACTGCTTGAGCTGCTGCCAGTGCTCGCTGCTGGAATCCAGTTCGAAATAAACACTGCCCGCGTGGTAGGGGATCTCCCTCGGGGCCATCGGCAGTGCCTGGTAGGCAATTCCCGGCAACTGGTTATTGACCAGGTCACGGATGGACTCAACCGTTCCAGCCTTCACCAGCGAAGGAAGCTGATCGCGCAGGCGATCGGTGGGTACGTCCGCCTTGGCGGCGAGCACGAAACGGCTCTGGCCCAGTAGACCGCGGTCGGCCAGGCGCGCTACCCGGATGCCGTACTGGCGATCCTCCACCGGCAGCGAAATAGCGGTTTGCTCAAGCACGGTGCTGAGTTCGCGGCCCAGCACATCGCAGACGGACTGGAACGCGGGGGCCGGATCCTCGTGGCGATACGGGGCTACCGCCAGGGGCCGCTTTGCCGCGGTCGTGAACGTGCTCAGCTCACCCGCCAGCGTCACCAGCTCGGTATACAGCCGCTCCGGATGAACATGCCCGTACTGCTCCAGATGTCGGAGCCGGGGCTCCGCCCGATTGATCAACTGCAACAGCAGGAAGTCGGCTATCGCCGAGGAACCGCCAGCCTTGGCAGCGCTGTCGTTGAAGCGGGCGGCCAGCGCCTCCCCTCGCTGCTGCAGCAGGCCGATCACGTCGGCCAGCGCCGAGCGCAGATGGTCGTGACCGGAAACGGCAAGCATGGGAGGGACGAAATCGCCCTCAAGCACCACTGCCCCCTCCCGGGTGACTTCCCTGACGCGAGCCACCGGCAACGCGCTGTATCCCCCCAGATCCTGGCTTTCCAACGCCAGGGCGCAGTTGAGCATCGCGGTTTCGATGGTCTGCGGATTGCCGTTGTCCGCGGCGTAATCGAACACCTCACGCATCATTAGTCGATAGCGCGCCACGCTGCCCCTGGAAGGCTGATCATCGAGTTCCATGAAGCGCACGCCGGGCTGGTAACTGGGCAACACCACATACAGTGTCTGGTTCCTGGTATCCGCCGGAACCTGTAGCGGCGCCGGCAGCGAGGCGCTGGCTGGCAGATCCAGGGGCGTACCATCGGGCATGACGCCACGCGCGCAACGTAGCGCGAAACGCCCCTCGGCTAGCGCCCCGAGGTCCGGCTGGAGTTCATGAAAGCCCCAGCCATGCGCGCTGATGGCGCGGCATCGGTGCTCCACCAGTTGCTCCAGATAACGCTCCTGCTGCTGAAAATGGTGCGGAAACAGGTATTGGCTTTCCAGCCACGCCGTCTTGTTCTCCACGTCGCACTCCTCTCCCTGGCTAGACTTGCTTAGTGCATCAATTCCACGGGCTCGTCATCCTCGCCTCGGTCCACCGGCTCGGGCTCGGGTTTCCCGAGCCGCACGCTGGTATCGCTGAGCATCACGGAATGCCGGCCGGACCAGTTGGCGTTCACCGGATAAACCAGCTTCCATCTGGCCTGTTCAATCTGTCGGAACCCCGC
The DNA here is from genome assembly GCA_020831845.1 of Ectothiorhodospiraceae bacterium. GTDB lineage: Bacteria > Pseudomonadota > Gammaproteobacteria > Nitrococcales > Aquisalimonadaceae > LSCE01. Next base: position 6,489 of record JAFIFV010000041.1, on the reverse strand, counting down.
CGTCACGGCCATATGGGACGTTTCCCGCTCCAGCGGCATCCGCAACAGGCGGCTTTCACCAGGCTGTAGCATGAGGGTCTTGACAGCCAGCAACTCATCCCCCAGCAGCACCTCGGCGTTGTCGAAAGCACCGTCGAAATCCAGGTTGTCCAGCGTGGTTCTACTGGACAACTGAAGAACCCGCACCATCACGGGTGACGGCCGTCCGTCACCATCGGGATTGACGTCCTCGGCCGCATTCAGCGTGAGCCTCTCCACCGGCGGAGCCACCTGCCGGGTCATCGAGCATGCCGTCAATATCAGGATTACCAGCAGCAACGCCAGCCACTGGCCTGCACGCCGCAACTGCTCCAGGAGGCGATCGGTGCCGATGTATCGGATATGCGGTGTCATTGGTCGCCCTCGTTGTTGGTCCGTGATCGGGCATCCTCAATGTTGCGGTTCGCCATGAAGTGCTCCAGGGCCTTGCCGAACATTGCCCGGGCCGTACCGTTGGCCGTGTTGCGCCTGGTATCGAACCAACCGTTGTAGAAGCGCCAGAAGCCGGAACCCGGGAACAGTAGCAAACGGAGGCGGAACAAAGCCCGGGCGACACCGCCCGCAGGAGCCGCCGCGCGCGCCGCAGCCTCCACCTCCGCTGGGGAAAACACGTTGATCACGGCGGAAAACGACTTCCAGAGTGTGGTGATGGTCCCGTAATGCATGCCCTGCATATGCCGGACATCGGCGCGCAAGCCATCCAGCATGGGCGCGGCATCGCCTGTTTGCGCCTCGCGAACCAGGGTCTCCAGGAAACCCCCTGCGTTCTCCATATCGGAGAAGCGTAGGGTCCTCGCGCCCGTGCGCTCAGGCCTGTCCGGGGAGAAGATGCGTTCGGCGGATTCGTACTCGGCCCTGAGCGAGAACAGCCCGCGCAGACAGATGCGCAGGGTCGCGGCCAGCGCCGCCAGCGCCTCGGGTCCAAGATCGTCCTCGCCGAGCTCCCGCCGATCAAGTCCGAGTCCCTCCAGGATGGCGCGACGGGACGCCGGTTCCAATGCTTCCAGGTGCCGCGCGACCTCTCGCGAAGCCCCCCTGTCTTTCGGCTCCGGGCCGCTTTCAACGCTGAAATCCCAGTCTTCCGGGATAACGGCAGTTGGCGGCTGGAAGGCGTCTTCGGGGTGACCGAGATCCGCAATGGCGGCGGGAGCCACCGTATGGCGGGGCACATGCGAGACAGATGGGGTTGCTTCGGGGAGCGGATCGAGGCGGGGAACAGCCCTGGAGGACGCACCTGTATCGGCAGCCGCTGCACCGATGTCGTTGTCGGATGCGCCGTTCGCATCGGCGTCTGCCTGCGCGCTTTCCAGGCTGACCTCAACCAGGAAATTGCCCATCCGCAGACGATCGCCGTCCTGCAACTCGACGCGGTTGCCGGGTCCTACAGGTTCGCTCTTGTCGTTGACGAATACGCCGTTGGCGCTGGCGTCGTAGAGGCAGTAACGGCCGTCCTCGACAGTCACCACCGCATGCCTGCGGGAGATAAGCTTCGCCGGGCACAGCAATCGCCAATGGCAATCGTCGCTACGACCGACGACACCACCATGTTCGTCAAACCGGTATTCGGGGATCTGGTCGGGCAGGATCTGCGTGTCGCCCGACAGCCTGAACGTCAGAAACATCCCTGTTGTGTCCTCTCCGTGGTTTCGACTCTCCATTCACCGTCCGTCCGGGACTGGTGATTCAATACCTGCCGGGTCGACCAGCCCATCCACCAATGACAGCCTGAAGCCACGCTGGTAAGCTGATAACCGTTGCCGTTATACAACACCCAACGGCGGCGACCTGCAAGGAATGCTAACACGATTTGGCCAGGGATAAAGGCTTCATGAATCGGCAATGCGATCTTTCCACAACGCCCCCATTCGGACCTGTAGCGCCGTCACGGCCAGCGCCTCGTGCCGTGCAATGGCCGGCTCCGGGCTCCGTGCTGGGCGGCCGCTATCTGCTACTCCGGCACCACGCCTCCGGCGGCACCAGCGTCATCTACCGAGGACGGGACCTGCTGGCTGAACGCGCCGGTTATCCGGCGGACGTGGCGATCAAGATCATCCGGGGAATCGACGATCCCGAGCTTGCGCTGCGCATGAGCATGCTGGAACTCGCCACCAGCCGCCGGCTGCCGGAGGCGGGACTGATCCGCGTTCACGACTGCGGACGCCAGGGAGCGACACCCTACCTGATCATGGAATGGCTGGAGGGAGAAAATCTTGCGGAACTGCTCCACCGCAGCCCGGACCGCCGTCTGCCGCTCCGGCGAGCGGCCACGATACTGACTCCGGTGGCCAATACGCTGTTTGCCCTGCACCGCCGGGGAATGGTGCATACCGACGTGAAACCGGGAAACATCTTCCTGACCACTGACGGGCGCGTGAAGCTGCTTGACCTGGCCACCGTGCGGGAGATGGGGGATGGGCAGGAACAACGCGGCGAGACCGGCTGGCTGGGGTACTCCCCGGCCTATGCCAGTCCCGAGACACGCAATGACGAACCGGCCTCGCCGCAGGACGACATCTACTCCCTGGCCTGTGTTCTGTATGAAACGATAGCCGGAACCAAACCGTACCCGTCGACTGCGGAGAAAGGAGACGCCCCGCCCGCCCCACGTCGACCGGGGACACTCAACCCGGCACAGTGGGAGCTACTGCGCCGTTCCCTGGCTTCCGACCACGAGAAACGGCCACGCTCCGCGCCGGCACTGCTACAGGGCATGAGGCTCGCAGCCACCCCCATGCTGGCGGGATGGGCCGCGTCCGTGGTGCTCGCCATCGCAGTGCTGGTTGCGGCGCTTGCCCCGCATGAGAACCTCGTGGAGGAAGAAGGCGGCACGGTGGAAGCGCCCGCAACGTCGGAATACCGGTACACGGCGGACCGCCGACAGCCCGGGAACGAATGACGTTTGACAACGACACTGTGTAGCGGTGATAGTAGCGCCCATCGCCACTGGTAACGCGTTGACATGATGACAACGCCGGTGTCGATAGCCGCTCGATCGAATGTCGGGCCTCGCCTCGCACGCGGGGTCGGCAAGGGAATGCGCAGCACCATGCATGGATGGCCGACGCCGTGATCGGGCTCTCAGGGAAGACACGGGTTTGAAAGGACGCCTCATGACCCAGACAGCAGCTCAGGAAACCGAATTCCAGACCGACCACACCCTGCTCCCCGCCTGGGCAGAGCTGCTTGCACCCATTGATGACGAGTTGCCCACTGGCAGCGATCTGCGGGAAACCGCCAGCGCCGACTACCATGCCCTGCGCGACGCCCGCAGCACTGCACGCAACAACGAACGCCAGGCGCTTGCCGAGGGCGAGACGAACTACATTCGCACGGCGGACTGGGCACCGCTGATCGACGGTGTTCCGGCGTTGCTGAAACAGCGCAGCAAGGACGTGGAGGCGGTGGCGTGGCTGATCGAGGCACTCACTCGCACGCACGGCTTCAAGGGTGTCGCGGCCGGTTTCTCACTTGCTCGCCAGCTCATCGAGCACTTCGGGGAAATGCTGCATCCGCAACCGGATGAAGACGGCAAGGCAACCCAGTTGGCCGCCTTGACCGGCCTCAACGGCCTGGGCAGCGAAGGCGCGCTGATCGCACCCATCAAATCCATCCCATTGACGGCTTCCGCGCAGATGGAACAGCTTTCCACCTGGCAGTGCGAACAGGCCTTCGAACTGGAGCGTGTCGCCGACCCCGCCAAGCGCGAGGCTCGCAGCCAGCGCGGTTTCGTCACCCGGGAAGCGGTGGATCAGGCCTTTGCGGAAACACCCCGAGAGCATCTGGCAACGGTTCATGCCGAGCTGCGGCACGCCATTGATGCCTTCCAGCGCTACCAGGAGGCGCTGGACACCTATTGCCAGGAAGACCCGCAACCCACCGGCCGCATACGCGACACGCTGGACGGTTGCCTGCAGACCCTGAACTACATCGCCGGAGATCGGCTCGAAGCCGCAACTCCCTCCGAGGAGGCAGCGAACGATGATGCCGAAGACCGGAGCGATGACGGGTCGGAAACACCAGCGGATTCGCAACGCGACACCGTCGCTGGCGGGGTACACAACCGGGAATCCGCCCTGCGGGCGCTTCGCGATGTTGCCTCCTACTTCCGTCGGACCGAACCGCACTCCCCGGTCTCCTACGCCATCGAACAGGCGATCTACTGGAGCCAGCTCTCGCTGCCGGAACTACTCGGGGAGTTGATCCCCGACGATGGCGCGCGGCAGAAATACCGGACGCTGGCCGGAATCAGAACCGAAGAACACTAATCAGGGACAAGTCGCAACCAAGGGAACAAGCCAATGGCAAGCATTCACGACAAGCTCAATCGCGTCCGCAAGCCCCGCGTGCACATCAGTTACGAAGTGGAAACCGAAGGCGCGGTGGTGGAAAAGGAACTGCCCTTCATTGTCGGGGTAATGGGTGACTTCTCCGGAGACCCCACCACCCCGCTGAAACCGCTGAAGGATCGTCGATTCGTACAGATCGACAGGGACAACTTCAACCAGGTGCTGGCCAGCATGACCCCCGGGCTGCAGCTGAAGGTGAAGAACACGCTGGAGGATGACGGCAGCGAATTCGCCGTCGATCTCAAGTTCGAGTCCATGGACGATTTCGAACCGGCCGCCGTGGTGTCCCAGGTGGAGCCGCTGCGCAAGCTCATGGAAACGCGGAACAAGCTGCGCGACCTCTCCACCAAGGCCGACCGCTCCGAGGCGCTGGAGGAAATCATTGAACGGGTACTCACCAACGAGGCGGACCTGACCGAACTGGCCCAGGCCGTTGGCGCTGAATCCGACAAGGACGGGGAGAACAACTGATGAGTAACGAAGCGATGGACGTGCAGGCTCAGTCCGGGGCTACCGAAACCACCGAACTCAGCCTTCTGGAACAGGCGGTACAGGCCACCAAGCAGACCGACGCCGAGGAAGCCCAGGAGCTGCTGCGCACCCTGACGCGCGAAGCCATGAAGGGCACTGTCAGCTGGAACAAGAATCTGACGGTGACCTTCCGCCGCGCGATCGAGATGATCGACGAGGCAATCAGCGCCCAGCTCAGGGAGATCATGCATCACGAGAAATTCCAGAAGCTGGAAGGCTCCTGGCGCGGCCTGCACTACCTGGTCATGAACAGCGAAACAGGAGGCTCCCTCAAGCTGCGACTGCTCAACGCCTCCAAGAAGGAAATCGCCAAGGATCTCTCCAAAGCCGTTGAGTTCGACCAGAGCCAGACGTTCAAGAAGATCTACGAGAACGAGTTCGGTTCACCCGGCGGCGAGCCTTACGGGGCGCTGATCGGTGACTTTGAATTCACCAATCACCCCGACGACATCGAATTCCTGTCGAACATGTCCAACGCGGCAGCGGCGGCCTTCTGCCCTTTCCTGTCCGCGGCAGACCCATCGTTGTTCGGCTTCGAGAACTGGAACGAACTGTCCAAGCCGCGCGACCTGGCCAAGATCTTCGATTCCGCCGAATACATCAAATGGCGCTCGTTCCGCGAATCCGATGACTCCCGCTTCGTCAGCCTGGCGATGCCGCGCGTGCTGTCCCGGCTGCCGTACGGGGAGGACACCAAGCCGGTGGAGGAATTCGTCTATCAGGAGCTGGACCCCGGCCGCAAGCCCGCCTCCGGTGACTACACCTGGATGAACGCCGCCTATGTGCTCGGCGCCCGTCTCACCGATGCCTTCGCCCAGTATGGCTGGTGCACGGCGATTCGCGGTGCCGAAGGCGGCGGTCGGGTAAACGGCCTGCCGGTCCACCTGACCACCACGGATGACGGCGACATCGACATGCAGTGTCCCACCGAAATCGCCGTCACCGACCGCCGCGAGGCGGAGCTGAGCTCGCTCGGTTTCATGCCGCTTTCCCATTACAAGAACACCGATTACGCCGTGTTCTTCGGCGGCCAGACCGCACAGAAACCCAAGGTCTTCGACCGGCCTGACGCCACCGCCAACGCCAGTATCTCCGCGCGGCTGCCCTACGTCATGGCGACCTCCCGGATTGCCCATTACCTGAAGGTGATGGCCCGGGACAAGATCGGCAGCTTCATGGAAGCCGAGGACATGGAAAACTGGCTGAATCGCTGGATCAACAACTACGTGAACGCCAGCGAGGAAGGTGGCCAGGACATGCGCGCCAAGTACCCGCTCCGCGAGGCGAGGATCCAGGTGACGCCGGTTCCCGGAAAACCCGGCTCCTACAATGCTGTCGCCTGGCTGCGTCCCTGGCTGCAGATGGAAGAGCTGACCACCTCGCTACGCATGGTGGCCCGCATCCCGGAAGGCAGCTGAAGCAGGCTCCCCGGGAACACCGCCTCCTCCCGCACACGCGGCCCCCCTGCGGCTGGAGAGGGGGCCCCCGCACGGCCCGCCCCTGGCCCCCGCCACAGCCCACGGGCCGCCGAAGGGCCGCCGCCCCCCCCGCAACCTGCCCGGCGAGCCGCCCG
>JAFIFV010000029.1 GCA_020831845.1 Ectothiorhodospiraceae bacterium | reverse complement strand
GCGCCGCCGCGGCGGCGAGGCGCCGGGGACCGCGCCGGCCACCGGCGAGATCCTTGCTCGCACCGCCAGCGCCTCCGCCGAGGAGGTGGCGGCGGCGGCCCGGGCACCCGCGGAGGCGCAGCCCGCCTGGGCGGAAACGCCGTTCGACCAGCGCGCGGCCGTGCTGCGCAAGGCGGCAGAGGTATTGCGGGCGCAGGCCGAGGACTTCCACCACTGGAACATCCGCGAATGCGGCTCCATCAGGCCCAAATCCGAATGGGAAGTGCATGCCACCTACGAGCAACTGCAGATGGCCGCCGCCATGCCCATGCAGGCCAACGGTCTGCTGTTCCCGTCCAGCATGCCGGGACGAACCAACATGTGGCGACGGGTGCCCATTGGCACCGTCGGTGTGATTGCTCCGTGGAATTTCCCGTTGCTGCTGGCGATGCGGTCGGTGGCGCCGGCGCTGGCGGTCGGCAACGCCGTCATACTCAAGCCCGACCAGCAAAGCGCCGTCTGCGGCGGCCTGCTGATCGCACAGATCTTCGCCGAGGCGGGCTTGCCGGAAAATGTTCTGCACGTGCTGCCCGGAGGCGCGGACACCGGTGACGCCGTGGTGCGGCATCCGGATATCGGCATGATCTCCTTTACCGGTTCCACCGCCGTGGGCCGCCGGATCGGCGCTGTCTGCGGCGAAATGCTGAAGAAAGCGGCCCTGGAACTCGGCGGCAACAACGCGATGATCATTCTGGACGATGCGAACCTGGACGCCGCGGCCTCCAACGGGGCCTGGGGCGCCTATTTGCACCAGGGCCAGATCTGCATGCAGGCCGGACGACACCTGGTACATCGTTCGGTGGCCGAGGCGTATGCGGAAAAGCTGGCCGCACGCGCCGGGAAGCTGCATACCGGCGACCCTCACGCCGGGCCGGCGCATCTTGGTCCGCTGATCAACGACCGGCAGCTCGAACGCGTGCACGAGATCGTGCGGGAATCATGTGACGCCGGCGCCCACGTGCTGGTCGGTGGCTCGCATCAGGGCAGATTCTATGCGCCAACGGTGCTGACCGGGGTCACGCCGGCCATGCCCGCCTTCCGCGAGGAAATCTTCGGGCCGGTGGCGCCGATCACCGTCTTTGACACCGACGATGAAGCCGTTGCCTTGGCCAACAGCACCGGTTACGGCCTGGCGGCAGCCGTCCACACCGCCAGCGTCAGCCGCGGGCTGGGCATCGCCAAACGCCTGAAGACCGGAATGGTGCACGTCAACGATCAGACCGTGAACAACGAATTCCAGGTACCCTTCGGGGGCATGGGGAGTTCCGGCAACGGCGGCCGGTTTGGCGGCCCTGCAAACTGGGGGGAATTCACTCAGACGCAATGGATCAGCGTCATGGATGAGCCGATCACGTATCCCTTCTAAGGCTCTTGAAGGAAAACAGAAATCCCCCGCAGGAGAGGAGGCACCTACCCGCGGGGGGCTGTGTTATCTGCTGAACGGGAAGTTCGCGTAGTCTCGGACACTCCGGGCTGGGCGCCCTCGTTTTCCTCCCGACAGCGGTCGCGGTCTCCGCCGCAGATCTCGCAGTCGCCACTGAAACCAGCGGCGCCGAGTCCGCCACAAGACCCCTTGATTGGCTTGTTGGAGAGGATCACACCGATCGCCATGCCGGCGAACAGCAGAAAAAACAAAACGATGGCAACCAGCAGCGTGGTGAACATCAGTCAGTCCCCTGGCTTAGATAGGGGCTGAACGCCGGCGTCATGCGTTCCTGCACGGAACCGTTATCCAGCACTAGTAACAGTACCGCCAGATCACGCTCGCGGGCAAACGCATATCCCTCATCCGGGCCCAGCGCCGTGATCGCCGTGGCCAGCGCATCGGCCTTCATGCAATTGTCGTGCAGGACGGTGACCGAAACCAGCTTGCTGGGAACGGGATAACCGGTGTGCGGATCAATGGTGTGGGAATACTCCCTGTCCCCTTCCCTGAAGAAATTGCGATAGCTACCCGAGGTTGCCACGGCGCGGTCGCCCGGTTCGATGATGCTGTGAACCACACGCCGCCCCTCCCCGGGCCGCTCGATGCCGATGCGCCAGGGGGTGCCGTCCGGCTTGGGGCCCTTCAGTCGCATGTCACCACCGATGTCCACCAGGTAGGCCTCGATCCCCCGGGCCTCCAGGCGCTCCGCGACCAGGTCCACTCCGTATCCCTTGGCGATGGAGGAAAGATCCAGATACGCCCCGCCGGGCTGGGTCAGTCGCCGCCGATCGGCGTCCAGCCGCAGCCTATGCCAGCCCACGCGCTCCAGCGCCTCGGCGACGGCGTCCTCGCCCGGTGCGCGGTCCCGTGGGCCATCCGGCCCGAACCCCCAGAGGTTCACCAGCGGTCCCACGGTGGGGTCATAGGCCCCGCCACTTTCCTCGGCCAGGGTCAGCGCTGCCTGCAGTACGTGGGCGAACTCCTCGGGCAAGGCCAGCGTATCGCCGGCCTCGGCCTGGTTGAAACGGCTGAGGGCGGAGTCATCGCGGTAGGTGCTCATCTGGGCGTTGACCAGTTCCAACGCCTGCTCGATTTCCCGCCGCACGGCTTCCATATCCTCATCCGGCATCGCCACAACTTGCGCGGACCAGGTGGTGCCCATGGTCGACCCGGACAGGGTGTGGACCTGGGGGCTCTGGCCGCAAGCCGCCAGCGCTGCCAGCGTCAGCGCCAGGAGAAGGATGCGCAAATCAGCCTCCGAAATCGTCCAGCAGAATGTTTTCCGGCTCCACACCCAGGTCCGTGAGCATCTTGATGGCGGATGCGTTCATGATGGGGGGGCCGCACAGATAATACTCGCAGTCTTCCGGTGCCGGATGGTCCTTCAGGTAATTGTCGTAGAGCACCTGGTGAATGAAACCCGTCAGACCCTCCCAGTTGTCCTCCGGCAGCGGATCGGACAGGGCCAGATGCCAGGTGAAGTTGTCGTATTTCTCGGCCAGCATGTCGAAGTCCTCCACGTAGAAGGCTTCGCGGTAGGAACGGGCGCCGTACCAGAAGGTGATCTTGCGCCTGGTCTGCAGGCGCAAGAGCTGATCGAAGATATGGGAACGCATCGGCGCCATGCCGGCACCGCCGCCGATGAACACCATCTCGGCATCCGTGTCCTTGGCGAAGAACTCGCCGAACGGGCCGAACACGGTGAACCTGTCACCCGGTTTGAGGCTGAACACATAGGAGGACATCAGGCCCGGGGAGACGTTCTTCGAGCCAGACGGCGGCGTGGCGATACGGACGTTGAACTTCAGCACGCCTCTCTCATCCGGGTAATTGGCCATGGAGTAGGCACGAATCACAGTCTCGTCGTTGCGGCATTCCAGGTCGAAGAACCCCATGCGCTCCCAGTCGCCGCGATACTCGGCCGGGATGTCGAAGTCGCGGAACTTCACGTGGAATGGCGGCGCCTCCATCTGTACGAAACCGCCGGCGCGAAAGTCCACTTCCTCTCCCTCGGGGAGCTTCAGGACCAGTTCTTTGATGAACGTGGCAACGTTGTCGTTGGAGATTACCTCGCATTCCCACTTCCGTACTTCGAAGAATTCCGGGGGCACGATGATCTTGAGATCACGCTTGACCGCCACCTGGCAGGACAGGCGGTAGCCCTCTCGGACCTCCTTGCGGGTGAAGTGGTCCACCTCGGTGGGCAGTATGTCACCGCCGCCCTCGAGCACCCTGCAGCGGCACTGGCCGCAGGTCCCCCCTCCGCCGCAGGCAGAGGACAGGAAGATGCCCTGAGAGGCCAGTGTGGTGAGCAGCTTGCCGCCGCCGGCCGTGGTCAGCGACTTGTCCGGGTCGTCGTTGATGGTGATCTCGACATCGCCGCTGTTCACCAGCTTCATCCGGGCGGCAAGAATCACGGCGACCAGCACCAGCACCACGCCGGTGAAGGTGGTTACCCCGAACAAGATCTCGAAAACCATGGGCATGCTCCCGCTCGCAAACTACAGCTGCACCCCGGCAAAGGACATGAAGCCCAGCGACATCAGCCCCACCACGACAAAGGTGATACCCAGCCCCTTGAGGCCGTCCGGCACATCGCTGTATTTCAGCTTCTCGCGGATGGCGGCCAGCAGCACGATGGCCAGCGCCCAGCCGACGCCGGCACCGAATCCGAACACCACGCTCTCGCCCAGGCTGTAATGCCGCTCCACCATGAACAGGCTGGCGCCGAGAATCGCGCAGTTCACGGTGATCAGTGGCAGGAAAATGCCCAATGCGTTATAGAGCGCCGGCACATATCGGTCCAGCGTCATCTCCAGGATCTGGACGATGGCGGCGATGACGCCGATGTAGCACAGCAGCCCGAGAAACCGCATGTCCAGGCTCTGCAGCGCCGGAATGCCGGTCCAGGCCAGCGACCCTTCGTCCAGCAGGTTGTGCAGGATGAGATTGTTGACCGGCACCGTGATGGTCAGCACCACCACCACGGCGATGCCGAGGCCCAGTGCCGTCTCAACCTTCTTGGAAATGGCCAGGAAGGTACACATGCCCAGGAAGAAGGCCAACGCCATGTTCTCCACGAACACGGCGCGTATGAACAGGCTCAGGTAGTGCTCGAACACATCAGAAGGCCTCGCTGGTACGTGAGTTGGGCGCAATCTCGAAGGGCTGCTCTTCCACCTGCTCCGCCTTCCAGGCCCGCAGCAGCCAGATGAAGGCACCAATCAGGAAGAACGCGCTGGGCGGCAGCAGCATCAGGCCGTTGGGCGCATACCAGCCGCCCTCGCTGAGGGGTCGCAGGATTTCCACGCCCATCAACGTGCCGGAGCCGAACAGCTCCCTGCAGACCCCGACAAACAGCAGCACGATGGAGTACCCCAGCGCGTTGCCGAAACCGTCGACCGCGGATAGCATCGGCGGGTTGTTCATGGCGAAGGCCTCGGCCCGCCCCAGGATGATGCAGTTGGTGATGATCAGACCCACGAACACCGACAACTGGCGGCTGATGTCATAGGCGTAGGCCTGGAGGAACTGGTCCACCACGATCACCAGCGAGGTGATGATGGTCATCTGCACGATGATGCGGATATTGGACGGGATATGCGTGCGGATCACGCTGACGAAATAATTGGACAGCGTCAGCACGAAGATCACCGCCAGACACATGGTGATGGTGGTCTGCAAGGTGGTGGTGATGGCCAGCGCCGAGCAGATACCCAGGATCTGCAGCGCAATCGGGTTGTTGTTGAAGATGGGCTGGAACAGCACGTCCTTCGCTCTTGCCGTTGCCATGGTCTCGCCTCCTCGCCGGTCGCTCAGATCGCGCCGTCGCCGTTATCCTGATATGCCTGCCGCATGCGCTGCAGATAGGGCCCGAAACCGGCCTCGCCCACCCAGAAACGCACCAGATTGTTCACACCGTTGGCGGTCAACGTCGCCCCGGAAAGCCCGTCAACCAGGTGCTCCCGGCCCGGCGTCCCCTCTCCTACCGCGCCCTTCAGCACCCGTATGGCCACCTCGCCGTCATCATCGAACAGCTGCTTGCCCTGCCAGTTGCTCTGCCAGCGGGGGTTGTCGATCTCCCCGCCCAGGCCCGGCGTCTCGCCATGCTCGAAAAAGCCGATGCCGGCCACGGTGTTGGCATCCGGCTCCAGCGCCAGGAAGCCGTACATGGTGGACCAAAGGCCGTAGCCGTGAACCGGAAGAATGATGCGACGCACGTTGCCATCGTCGTCATAGGCAAGGTAGACCTCGGCCACGTCGGCCTGCCGACGGATGCTGGCGGGGTCCGGTGCGACCGGGCGGCTGGTCTCCGGGTTTCGGGCGGCACGTACAGGGTCGTAATCCGCGGGCTGTTCCACGTACTCGCCGGTGTCGATGTCCACGAAACGGCGGTCGATCTGGGCGAAGGCGGCCCGCACGTCCATGCCGGGCTGGTAGAGATCCGCGGCCTGCAGGATATTGATCTGCCGGTACTGCGTGCGATTGTCCAGTTGCGCTGGGCGCAGAGCCACCGAAGCGGTGGACACAACGACAGCGCAAGCCAGGCAGACCACGAAAGCCACCCGAAGTGTGTTGCCGATACTTTCCCTGCCCGCCGCCATCTCATGCCTCCCCGCGCCGCAGTCGGCGCCGGATGTTTGCCCGCATGACGAAATAATCGATGAGCGGCGCGCAGAGGTTGCCGAACAGGATGGCGAGCATTACCCCCTCGGGGAATGCAGGATTGACCACCCGGATCAGAACAACCATTACGCCGATCAGGAAACCGAATATCCACTTGCCGGTGTCGGTCATGGCGGCCGACACCGGATCGGTGGCCATGAACACCAGGCCGAAGGCGAAGCCTCCCAGGGTCAGGTGCCAATACCAGGGCATGGCGAACATGGGATTGGTGTCACTGCCGATCAGGTTGAACAGCAGGGCCAGCACCAACATGCCCAGGAACATGCTCAGCATGATGCGCCAGGAGGCAATCTTGGTCACCAGCAGGACCATTGCCCCCAGCGCGATGACCACGGCGGAGGTCTCGCCGATGGAGCCCTGGATGCCGCCGAAGGCGGTATGCATCCAGGTCAGGTCCATGCCATTCGCGCTGGCCGCCACGCCGGTGAGACCGGCGCCGTAGTTCAGTTCACCCACCGCCGCCAGCGCCAGCGGCGTGGCGCCCGAGAAGCCGTCCACCGCCGTCCAGACCGCATCACCCGACATCTGCGCCGGGTAGGCGAAGAACAGAAAGGCGCGTCCGACCAATGCCGGATTGAGGAAATTCTTGCCGGTGCCGCCGAACACTTCCTTGCCCACCACAACGCCGAAACTGATCCCCAGGAACACCTGCCACAACGGTATCGTCGGCGGCAGGATCAACGTGAACAGGATGCCTGTGACGAAGAAGCCCTCGTTGACCTCGTGGCCCCGCTTCCAGGCAAACAGCCCTTCCCAGATGAACCCGCCCAGATAGGTGACGATGAAGATGGGCAGGTAGTAGACGGCCCCGTGCAGGAAATTCGAGGCGGCGCTGGCGGTGTCGAAGCCGGCGAACATCAGCACCAGCTCCGTGCGCCAGCCGGGGATGGGATCGTAGCCGAACTGGACGATCTGCAGATTCGCCTGGTAGCCGGCGTTGTACATGCCGAACAGCAGGGCGGGCAAGGCGGCGAACCAGACCGTCATCATCACCCGCTTGAGATCGATGCCGTCGCGTACGTGGGCGCTGGTGCGCGTGGTACTGGCGGGGCTGTACAGCATGGTGTCGAACATCTCGTAGAAGACGTAATACCTCTGCAGCCTTCCGCCGTCGTGGAAATGCGGAGCAATCCGCTGATCAATGAACCGCCTCAGCCCCATTCAGCCCTCCACCTCGATCCGCGTCAGGTTATCCCGCAGGATGGGGCCGTACTCGTACTTGCCCACGCAAACGTAGGTGCACAGCGCCAGATCCTCTTCCACCAGCTCCAGAGCGCCCAGCGCCTGGGCCATCTCGATATCGCCAACCACCAGCGAGCGCAGCAACTGGGTGGGAAGGATATCCAGCGGCATTACTGCCTCGTACTGGCCCAGCGGTACCATGGCGCGCTCGCTGCCGTTGGTGGTGGTGGAAAACCCGAACCGCTTCCACGGCATCAGGCGGGAGAGATAGATGTTCATCACGGAGTGACGGTCGACGCCGGGGGATAGGTATCCCAGCAGTTTCCGCTCGTGACCCTCGCGCAATACGCTGACCTGGTTTGCCAGCCGCCCCAGGAAGGCGGTGGGCCCGGTGCCGGTGTGACCGTTCAGCACCGAACCGGAAATGAGGCGGTTTTCTCCGGGGCTGAGTTCGCCGGCGGTGAGATCCTCCAGTGAGGCACCTACACGGGTGCGCAGCAGACGGGGCTCCCTCACCTGCGGGCCGGCCAACGCAACGACCCGATCAGAGTGCAGGCGACCGGTCGTGAACAGTCGGCCGAAGGCAATGACGTCCTGATAGCCGACAACCCAGACCGTCCGCTTCATGCTGACCGGATGCAGGTAATGGATGTGTGTGCCCGGGTTGCCCGCCGGGTGGGGGCCGGCAAACGCCTCCTCGCGGATCTGGCCGTCGGCAAAGGAAGGTAACGACGACCCGGGGGACCGACAGACCCAGACGGGGCCTTCGGTGAGACGGGTCAGCACCGTCAGCCCATCCCGGAAAGCGGCCAGGGAGGACGCGACGATCACGTCCGGGTTTCCCGCCAGCGGATTGGTGTCAATGACGGGGACGAAGATCGCCTGCGGCACGGAACCGGGGGCAGGCACCTTGCCGAACGGGCGGGTGCGGATGGCGGTCCACTCCCCGGAACTGAGCAACTGCTCCTGAACCCGCTCTCTGGACAAGCGGGACAGGCCGGCTGCCGGGTGTACGGAAAAGCTCTCGTCTCCGTCGGCACCCGTGGTGTCGATGACCACGGACAGCAGGCGGCGCTTCTCCCCCCGATGAATGGCCGATATGCGCCCGGCGGCCGGAGCGGTATACAACACCCCCGGCTGCTTCTTGTCCTCGAACACAAGCTGACCACGCCGTACCCGGTCGCCTTCGCGAACGGCCATGGTCGGTTTCATGCCGGGGTAGTCCGCTCCCAGCAGCGCGACGGAGCGTATGCGCGGACCGGGGGCGATCTCCTCTCGAGGTTCACCGGCGATCGGGACGTCCAGCCCCCGCCTTATTCTAATCATCAGTTATGGCCCAAGCCGATCCTTTCCAGAATCACTCGAGTGACCCACTCGCCCTGCGCGGTCCCGGCAGGAAAGTGGAGGCAAGCGCCGGAGGACGGATTTCCTGTCGCCCCCACGGAAACGGCGCAAAAAAGCTCGGGCAGCCAGCGGTTCCGCAAGAAATCGTCAGTTGCCCGAACCTGAACGCAATCCGCTCTGGGGATGCGTTGGCGAACATCAACGGTTCTCCGCAAGTATGGTTCAAGCCGCGAGGGTTACCAGTCGACGGACTGCGGGGCCCGGGAAGCCGCCCTGCCGGCGACGACCGCGACGTGTCTCAGCAGAGCCGAAGACCGTCACCTGGTCTATGCTTACCAGGACGCCGATGCGTTCGACGCGCCCGTCAGGGAATCGGCGCCGCATGACGACGAGGGTGGCATTTCGGGGGGAGGAACAGTCGATGGAAACACCGCTCCATGTCGTACTTACGCAAAAGGCCGAGCTGATGCCGGGAACCGGCGGCACGCTGTATACGGTCCGACCGCATACTCGCGCCTCCGAGGCCATACGCGTCATGACCGATGGCAACATCGGCTGCGTACTGGTGATCGACGACGGCAAACTGGCGGGAATCTTCTCGGAACGGGACGTCCTGCGCCGCATTGCCGATCGCGGCCTGTCGCCGGACGCGGTTTCGGTCAAGGACGTGATGAGCACCAAGCTGTACACCGTGCCGCCATCGATGACCGTGGAAGATGCGCTGGTGGAATGTACCGACCGGCGCATCCGGCATCTGCCGGTGGTGGATGGAAAACGCCTGATGGGGCTGCTTTCCATCGGCGACCTGGTCCGTTTCGTGGTCCAGGACAAGGATCGCGACATTGCCGATCTGATGGATTACATCCACGGCCACCAGATCGAGGTCTGACGCCGATGCCTGTTCGCAACTGCCCTCCAGAGGGCGGTTTCGTGTGGCTGGAAAACCACGCATGAGCGATCTGGATTCCACCAGCACCCTGCGCAAGGCGCTGGCCGCCTATGCCACCGGGGTGGCCGTTGTGACCGCACGCGCCCCCGACACCCGCCCCGTCGCCATGACGGTGAACAGCTTCACCACGGTTTCCCTGCAGCCACCGCTGGTGTTGTGGAGCGCTCACCGTGGCGTGGGGCCTTTCGATGCTTTCCAGGCCGCGACACACTACGCGGTCCATGTGCTGCACGCCGGCCAGGAAGCCACAGCCCTGCACTTCGCCCGTGACGTGGAAGACAAATTCACGGGCGTGGCCTACGTCGATGGGAACCACGGCCTGCCGCTGCTGGACGATTTCTCCGCCCGCTTTCTCTGCCAGGTGGAACAACGCCTGAACGGCGGCGACCACCTGATGCTGCTGGGCCGTATACTGGAAATGGAGCACCGGCCCGCAGAACCCCTGATCTTCCATGACGGCAGATTTCGGCCTGTCTGACTGGCCGGGTCGCAGGGCAAGTATGATATCATCCCGACCATACGCCCCCGTACTGAACCTTGGAGGAGACCATGGATTACCGTGCGCCTACCCGTGACATGCGCTTCGTGCTGACCGAACTCCTGGATTACCAGGCTGTCACCGATCTTCCCGCCTTCTCCGAGGTCAGCGATGACCTGGTTGCCGCCGTGCTGGAAGAGGCCGCGCGTTTCACCGGCAACGTGCTCGCGCCGCTAAACAAGACGGGCGACCAGGAAGGCTGCCGCTGGAAAGACGGGGAAGTGACCACACCCAAGGGATTCGTGGACGCCTATGCTCAGTACGTGGAAAACGGCTGGAACTCGCTACCCTGCCCGCCCGAATACGATGGCCAGGGTCTGCCCGCCTCGCTGGCCACGGCGGTGCAGGAAATGCTGAACGCGGCGAATATGTCGTTTGCCCTGGGCCCGCTGCTGACCGCGGGCGCCATCGAGGCGATCAACAACCACGGCTCGGATGCGCAGAAAACCACCTACCTGCCGAAGCTGGTCAGTGGCGAATGGACCGGAACGATGAATCTCACCGAGCCGCAGGCGGGCTCGGACCTGGCCCAGGTACGGTCCCGGGCACAGCGGGAAGGCGATCACTACCTGGTCCAGGGGCAGAAGATCTTCATTACCTGGGGCGAGCATGACTGCACCGAGAACATCATTCACCTGGTGCTGGCGCGCACCCCGGATGCTCCGCCCGGCGTCAAGGGCATCTCGTTGTTTATCGTGCCGAAGTTCCTGGTCAATCGGGACGGCAGCCTGGGCAAGCGCAACGACGTGCGCTGTGTCTCCATCGAGCACAAGCTGGGCATTCATGGCAGCCCGACCTGCACCATGGCCTATGGTGACGAAGGCGGCGCCGTGGGTTATCTGGTGGGTGAGGAAGGCAAGGGTCTGGCCTACATGTTCACGATGATGAACGAGGCTCGCCACAAGGTAGGACTCCAGGGGCTGGCCATCGCCGACCGGGCCTATCAGCAAGCGCTCTGGTACGCCAGTGATCGCATCCAGGGCAAACCCCTGGTCCGCAAGGACGAGGAGAAGTCCATCATCGGGCATCCGGACGTGCGACGGCTGCTGATGACCATGAAAAGCGGTGCCGAGGCCATGCGCGCCCTTGCCTACTATGCCGCCTATCACATGGATCTGGCGCACCATCACGGCGACGACGCCGAGCGCCGGCGGTCACAGGCGCGGGTGGACCTGCTGATCCCCATCGTCAAGGGCTGGAGCACCGAGCTGGGCGTGGAACTGGCCTCGCTAGGCGTGCAGGTGCACGGCGGCATGGGTTTCGTGGAGGAAACCGGCGCCGCCCAGCACTACAGGGACGCACGCATTACCACCATCTATGAGGGTACCACCGCCATTCAGGCCAATGACCTGATCGGCCGCAAGACGCATCGCGACCAGGGAGCGGCGATGAAGGCGCTGGTGGCCGAATTCCGGGATGACCAGCGGTCGCTGGAACAGGCCGGCGGTGATCTGGCGGGCATGGCGGAGCCGCTGGGCCGGGCGCTGGATGCGCTGGAGCAGGCTGCCGCGTACGTGGCCAATACCCACGGCGAGGAACCCGCTGATACCGCTGCCGCGTCGGTGCCCTATCTGATGCTGGCCGGGTTCGCCGCCGGCGGCGCACTGATGGCCCGCTCGGCGGTCAAGGCGGCAGAGGCAATGAAGGCCGGCGACAGCGATGCGGCCTTCTATGAGGCCAAGATCATCAGTGCACGCTTCTATGCGGACCATCTGCTGCCACGTGCGGTCGCCAGTTTGCCGGCGGTGCAGGGGGGAGGACGCTGGACCAACGCGCTGACGGTGGAACAGTTCCGGCACCAATAGCGGCGCCACGTCCCCGTGACCGCCTGCAAGGCGGCCACGGGGACGTAGCGCAGTCAGCCGATGATGCCCCTGCGTCGCAACTCGGCAATGGTCTCCGTCTCCCTGCCAAGAACATCCCTCAACACCTGTTCGGTATCCGCACCCAGCTCCGGGGGAGCACGCTCCGCGGTCGCCGATTCACCGTCGTAGCGTATGGGATTCGCAACACTGGGAATGCTGCCCAGGGACGGATGCTTCAGCGCACGCTGCAGCTGCCGGGCCTGCACCTGCGGGTCGGCGAAGACCTGGTCGAGCTTGTTGACCGGGCCGCAGGGCACGCCCACCACCTCCAGGGTCTCCAGCCAGTGCGCGGAGGGATGCTGCCGGAACACGCCTTCCAGCAACGGCACGAGCTGGTCCCGGCAGCGGACGCGCCCTGCATTGGTGGCATAGTCCGGATGCTCCGCCAGTTCAGGGCGTTCCGCGGCCTGACAGAAACGGCGAAACTGATCGTCGTTGCCAACGGTAAGCACCACGTGGCCGTCGGCGGTGGCGAAAACCTGATAGGGGACGATGTTCGGATGCGCATTCCCCATGCGCTCCGGCGGGTGTCCGCTCACCAGGTAATTCATCGCCTGATTTGCCAGGCTCGCAACCTGGACGTCCAGCAGGGCGAGATCCACGTGCCGGCCGTGGCCTGTACGCTCCCGTTCCGCCAGCGCTGCCAGCACCGAGACGGCCGCATACATGCCGGTGAGGACGTCGGTAATCGCCACGCCCACTTTCACCGGCTCACCACCATCGGCGTCGGCCTGGCCGGTAATGCTCATCAGGCCACCCATGCCCTGTAGCAGGAAGTCGTAGCCGGCACGATCCCGGTAAGGGCCGGTCTGACCGAACCCGGTGATCGAACAATAGACCAGCCCCGGGTTCATGACTTTCAGTGAGGGGTAATCCAGACCGTAACGGGCCAGGCCACCAACCTTGTAGTTCTCCAGCAGCACGTCGCTGTGGACAGCCAGTTCCCGAACCAAGTCCTGACCTTCCGGCGTGGTGATATCCACCGCCACCGACCGTTTGCCGCGGTTGCAGGACAGGTAATAGGCCGCTTCCCGCGCCTGCTCGTGCTCCGCGTAGGGAGGCCCCCAGCCACGGGTGTCGTCACCCCTGCCCGGACGTTCCACCTTGATCACATCGGCACCCAGATCGGCCAGCAACTGCCCGGCCCAAGGGCCTGCCAGGATCCGGCTGAGATCCAGCACGCGCAGGTGTTTCAGTACTGCAGTCACGCCAACTTACTCCTTAACGCCCCGGGTGGGCAAACAAAAAAGGCCCCCCGAAGGAGGCCTCGTCAGCGCCGTCCGACCAGGCTTCAGAGTGCCTGTACGTCGTCCGCCTGAAGGCCCTTCTGGCCTTCCACCACATTGAACTCAACGCGCTGGCCATCTTCCAGGGTACGGTAGCCGTCTCCGCGAATTGCACGAAAATGGACGAAGACGTCATCACCGCTCTCGCGGGCGATGAAGCCGAAACCCTTCGCCGCATCAAACCACTTCACCGTGCCCTGTTCTCTTTCTGCCATGATTCCTACAACCTCTATCACTTGAGTCAGTGCGGCCTGCCGCCGCATACCTCTCCGGACCGCACAACGACGCGGTGCGTGGTGCCGACAAGCCGTAACGCAGGAGCATGCCCGGTACGCGGGAATGGCGTGAGCCCATGATCCGTCGGGTTTATCGCCGAAGTGTCTCGATACTACGCCGACCCGAGGTTTTCAGGCAAGAAGACGCGAAAACAACGAGGCCCCGCTTCGCGGGGCCTCGTTCACACGGCATCCAGGAAGCGGCTGTTCTCAGGCGCTGTCGACTTCCTTCATGCTGAGGCGCACGCGGCCCTGCCGGTCCACTTCCAGCACCTTCACACGAACCACGTCACCCTCGCTCAGCTTGTCCGCCACATTCTCCACGCGCTCGTTGGAGATCTGCGAGATGTGGACCAGACCGTCCTTGCCGGGAAGGATGTTCACGAAGGCACCGAAGTCCATCAGCTTGGCGACGCGGCCTTCGTAGATCCGACCCACCTCGATGTCCGCGGTGATCAACTCCACCCGCCGACGGGCTTCCTCCCCGGCCGCCTTGTCCACTGAGGAGATGGTCACGGTGCCGTCATCCTTGATGTCGATGCTGGCACCCGTTTCCTCGGTCAGCTGGCGAATGGTGGCACCGCCCTTGCCGATGACGTCGCGGATCTTCTCCGGATCGATACGGATGGTGATCATGCGCGGCGCGTACTCGGACATGTCCTGGCGCGGCTCGGCGATCACCTTGTTCATCTCTTCGAGGATATGCAACCGGCCTGCGCTGGCCTGTTCCAGCGCCTGGGACATGATTTCCCGGGTAATGCCGTTGATCTTGATGTCCATCTGCAGCGCAGTGACGCCATTCGCGGTACCGGCCACCTTGAAATCCATGTCGCCGAGGTGATCCTCATCCCCCAGGATGTCGGTCAGCACGGCAAAATCGTCGCCTTCCTTGATCAGGCCCATGGCGATACCGGATACCGGCGCCTTGATCGGGACACCCGCGTCCATCAGCGCCAGCGAGGTGCCGCAAACGGAGGCCATGGAGCTGGAGCCATTGGATTCGGTGATTTCGGATACCACCCGGATGACATACGGGCAGTCTTCCGGTTTCGGCATCACGGCAATCACGCCGCGCTTGGCCAGGCGGCCATGGCCGATTTCGCGACGCTTCGGCCCGCCCATGAAACCGGTCTCACCCACGCAATACGGCGGGAAATTGTAGTGCAGCATGAAGGGTTCCTTGCGTTCCCCCTCAATGGCATCGATGATCTGCGCATCCCGGCCCGTGCCCAGCGTGGTAACCACCACAGCCTGGGTCTCGCCACGGGTGAACACGGCCGAGCCGTGTGTGCGCGGCAGGCTACCCAGTTTGATGTCGATCGGACGCACGGTCTTGGTGTCGCGCCCATCGATCCGGCGTTCGCCGGCCAGAATGCGCCCCCGGACGATCTTCTTCTCCAGTGACTTGAACGCCGCTACCACATGCGAGGAAGTGCGGACTTCCGACTCTGACTCTTCGTCAGCCAGCTTTTCGACTGCCTGGTCGCGCAGGGCATTCACCCGATCGTTGCGCTCCTGCTTTTCCTGAATGGTGTAGGCATCGCGCAGCGGCTGCTCGAACTCGGCGGCCAGTTCCTGTGCCAGCGCTTCGTCCTTCAGGGGAGGTTGCCAGTCCCAGCGAGGCTTGCCCACTTCCGCGGCCAGTTCCTTGATACAGTTGATCGCCGTCTGCATCTGCTGGTGGCCGAACAGCACAGCCTCCAGCATCACCGCTTCAGGCAGTTCCTGCGCTTCGGATTCCACCATCAGCACGGCGTCCTCGGTACCGGCGACAACCAGATCCAGCTGCGAGGTCTCCAGCGCCTTGAACCCGGGGTTGAGCAGATACTGCCCATCCTTGTAGCCGACGCGGGCAGCTCCGATGGGGCCATCGAACGGAATACCAGAAATGGCCAGTGCAGCGGAGGTGCCGATCAGGGCGGGGATGTCCGGATCGACATCGGAGTTCATGGAGATCACCGTGGCGATCACCTGAACTTCTTTGTAGAAACCGTCGGGGAACAGCGGGCGGATGGGGCGGTCGATCAGGCGGGAAGTCAGGGTCTCCTTCTCGGAGGGGCGTCCCTCGCGTTTGAAGAAGCCGCCCGGAATCTTGCCCGCAGCGTAGGTCCTTTCCTGGTAGTTGACGGTCAGGGGAAGGAAATCGCGCTGACCAGCGTCGTCCTTCTTGCCGACCACGGTGACCAGCACCACGGTATCGGACATGTTGACCAGCACGGCGCCCGTCGCCTGACGAGCAATGGCACCGGTCTCGAGCGTTACGGTGTGATCACCGTATTGGAACGACTTGGTTACAGCTTTCACTAGTATTCCTCTTTACCTTTCCCAACCACAGGACAGACACACGCCCTTGCGTGAGGCCCTTGATTACCGGCGCAGACCCAGGCGTTCGATCACGGTCTGATAACGATCCTGATCCTTGCGCTTGAGGTAATCCAGCAGCTTGCGACGCTGGTTGACCAGCTTCAGCAGGCCGCGACGGGAGTGATGATCCTGCTTGTGCTCGGCGAAATGACCGGTGAGGTGCGAGATGCGGCTGGACAGCAGCGCGATCTGCACCTCGGGGGAACCGGTATCGCCAGCGGAACGCTGGAAATCCTTGACGATCTGGCTTTTCTGCTCGGCAGACAGAGACATGCGTTTAAGCTCCTGGTATTCCGTGTATTACGAAGGCCGCATATTGTAGCTGCGGCAGTCGGTGGTAACAAGCGAAACTCTATTCCCAGCAACGGTTTCCCGTCGCCGAGCCTGAGCAGGGACTGCGTTTCAGAGGTTCATCAGGCGTTTCGGCGCGACTTTTCCATCATCCCGAACCTCGCCCATACCCAGAAAAACATCAGGCCCGTGCAACCGGACAAGCCCCGGCTCCGGCGCACCGGGCACCCACACGGCCTGCCCCTGGAGAAGGTAGTGGGCGGCATCCGCATCCAGCCGCACCTCCGGCCACTCCGCCAGGCCTGCCTCGACCGGGAGCAGCAACGCATCCAGTTCTTCCTGCGAGCGCTCCTCCAGCCCCTCGAGCGCGACCATTTCCGGATGGTCGAAGGGGTCCAGACCGATCCGGCGCAGCATGGTGACATGCGCGCCACACCCGAGATTGGCTCCCAGGTCTTCCACTAGCGACCGGACATAGGTGCCCTTGGAACAATGCACCAGCAATTCCAGTTCCTCTTCCGCCTGCTCCAGCAGTTCCAGCAGGTGGATCGTCACCGGCCGGGGCGGCCGCTCCACTTCCTTGCCCTCCCTGGCCAAGGCATAGAGGCGCCTGCCCTGGTGCTTCAAGGCCGAATACATGGGAGGAACCTGCTGGATGGGGCCTCGCAGCGGCGCCAGGGCCGCCTCGATATGAGGTGTGTCCAGTACCGGCACCGGGCTTTGCTGCAGCAGTTCGCCCTCCGCATCGCCAGTGGTCATGGTCTGGCCTAATCGGCAGCGCACGCGGTAGCGCTTGTCTGCATCAAGCAGGAACCCGGACACCTTGGTGGCTTCGCCGAAACAGATGGGAAGCAATCCGGTAGCCAGCGGATCCAGGCTCCCGGTATGGCCGGCCTTGGCCGCCCCGTACAACCGTTTGACCCGCTGCAATGCCCGATTGGAGGTCATCCCGGCAGGCTTGTCCAGCAACAGGATACCGTTCACAGGGCGTAGATTATTCTTGAGACCCACCAGCGCCTACCGTTCCAGAAACTTCGTCAATCGTCGTCTCGGGGACGCTCGTTTTCCATGACCCGATCGATCAGCTCGCTGAGGTGCGCCCCGCGGTCGAATGACGGATCATGCATGAAATGCAGTTGCGGGACGCTGCGTATGACCATCCGGCGGCTCAGTTCCCGGCGCAGGAAACCGGCGGCGTTGTTCAGGGCATCGGCCGCTTCCTGGCTCTCGGCCGCATCAGCGCCGAGCACGGTCATGAAAACGCGAGCGTGGCCCATGTCGCGGGTGACTTCGACTCCGGATACCGTGACCGACCCCCGCACGCGGGGGTCCTTCACGGCATCTCGTATCAAAGTCGCCAGTTCGCGCTGCATCTGGTCACCGACCCGGCGCGAGCGAGGAGTTTGCTTCGACATACTCACCTGCTTTTCACGAAAAAGGCCCGTCGGCGCGCCGACGGGCCTGACTGGGAATGGCGCAAGGAGCGCTACAGTTCTCGTGCCACTTCGATCCGCTCGTAGCACTCGATCTGGTCGCCCACCTTCACGTCATTGTAGTTCTTCACACCGATACCGCATTCCGTACCGGAGCGCACTTCCTTGACGTCATCCTTGAAACGGCGCAGGGATTCCAGCTCACCCTCGTAGATCACGACGTTGTCGCGCAGCACGCGGATGGGATTGTGGCGCTTGACCACACCCTCTTCCACCAGACAGCCGGCGACGGCGCCAAGCTTGGACGACTTGAACACGTCGCGAACGGCGGCGAGACCGATGATTTCCTCGCGCACTTCGGGCGCCAGCATGCCGCTGATCGCCTGCTTCACCTGGTCGATCGCCTCGTAGATGATGCCGTAGTAGTGCACATCCAGCTCGGCTTCCTGGATCAGCTTGCGTGCGGCCGCATCGGCACGCACGTTGAAACCGATCATGATGGCGCTGGAAGCCAGTGCCAGGTTCACGTCCGATTCGTTGATACCGCCGACGCCTGCCTGGATCACATTGACCTTGACCTCGTCGTTGGACAGCTCCGCCAGCGACTGGGTCAGCGCCTCCGCCGAGCCCTGCACATCCGCCTTCAGCAGGATGTTGACCTGGCTGAGTTCGTTTTCCTTCATCTGGCCGAAGATATCCTCCATCTTCGCCGCCTTCTGCTGAGCCAGGCGCTTGTCACGCTGCCGCTCCTTACGGAACTCGGCCACTTCACGCGCCTTGCGCTCGTCCTTCACGACCATCATGTCGTCGCCAGCATTGGGCAAGCCGGACAGCCCGAGCACCACCACGGGGATGGAGGGGCCGGCGGTCTCCACCTGGCGACCGTTTTCGTCCAGCATCGCGCGGACGCGGCCGTACTCGACGCCGGAGAGAATCACGTCGCCACGCCGTAGCTCGCCATTCTGCACCAGGATCGTGGCCACCGGCCCACGGCCCTTGTCCAGGCTGGACTCGATCACCACGCCGGTGGCCGCGCAGTCGGCAACCGCCTGCAGTTCCAGCAGTTCGGCCTGGAGCAGGATGGATTCCAGCAGGTCGTCGATGCCTTCGCCGGTCTTGGCGGAGACATGCACGAACTGATAATCGCCACCCCAGTCCTCGGGAATGACCTCATGGGTGGTCAGTTCCTGCTTCACCCGGTCGGGATCGGCTTCCGGCTTGTCCACCTTGTTGACCGCAACCACCAGCGGAACACCGGCGGCCTTGGCGTGGCGGATGGCCTCTTCCGTCTGCGGCATGACGCCGTCGTCGGCGGCCACTACCAGCACCACCACGTCGGTGATCTTGGCACCGCGTGCACGCATGGCGGTAAACGCCTGGTGACCCGGGGTGTCCAGGAAGGTCACCATGCCCCGCTCGGTTTCCACATGATAGGCGCCGATATGCTGGGTGATCCCCCCGGCTTCGGAATCCACCACCTTGGCCCGGCGAATGTAATCCAGCAAGGACGTCTTGCCGTGGTCCACGTGACCCATGATGGTGACAACTGGAGCCCGCGGCACCTTTTCACCTTCCGGCTCGGCGACGCTGGCCACCAGATTGTCCTCGATGGCGGTATCGCTGACGGTCTTAGGTTTGTGGCCGAGCTCCTCCACCAGCAGCACGGCCGTCTCCTGGTCGATGACCTGGTTGATGGTGGCCATGATGCCCTGCTTCATCATCTCCTTGATCAGCAGGGCCGCCTTGACGCTCATGCGCTGGGCGAGGTCACCCACGGTAATGGATTCCGGCACCTGGACTTCACGCACCACCGGTGCGGTCGGCATTTCGAAGCCGTGCTGCAAGGATTTCGCGGCGCCGCCCTTGCCGTCCTTCCGCTTGCGCTTGCCGCCCCGACCGGGAGCCATGCGAAGTTCATCGCGGCCACCGTCTTCCCGTGCCTTCTTGGCAGCCCGACCGCCACGACGGCGAGCCGCTTCCTCGTCCTCACTCGGACGCGCGGCCTTGCCTTTCGGCTTCTCCTTGGCCTTGCGGCGCGCGGACTCGGCTTCGCTTTCCGCCTCCAGCGTCGCGGGGTCCGCCACCGGCGGCTCCTCGGGCGTCTTGACCACTACTGGCTCCTGGCCAGCAGGCTCCAGGGCCTCCTCCTTGACCGCCCGCGCCGCAATCTCTTCCGGTGTCTCAGGCGCCGCCTGCTCCGAATCTTCGGGCTCTTCGACAACCTGCTCCGCGGCGGGCTCTGCCTCCACCTTCACGGCTTCGTCAGCCTGAACCTGCCCGGCGGCGCTGGGCTGCTGCTCGGCCTCCTGCGCCGCTTTCCGGGCCTCTTCCTCCGCCTGGAGTTCCTGCTCGCGCTGACGCTGCTCCAGCTGTTCCTGTTCCTGGCGTTCCTTCTCGGCCTCGACCACGCTGCGTTTCACGTAGGTGCGCTTCTTGCGCACTTCCACGTTCACGGTTCGCGTGGGTGCGGCAGCTCCCCGGGCGCCACGCGCACCGGTTCCGCCCGAACTCAGCTTGATCTGGCTCATGCTCTTGCGGCGCAGGGTGATCTTGCGCGGCCCATCGGCTTCGTCCGCCGCTTCTCCGCGCCCATGAGACTTGCGCAGGTGCGAGAGCAAGGTCGCCTTGTCCTCGTCCGACAGGACGGCGTCCGCATCACGGATATCGACGCCAGCCTCGCTGAGCTGCGTCAATAGGCGCTCCACCGGGGTCCCCACCGCTTCTGCAAACTGTTTGACTGTGACTTCCGACATGCACCTCTCCCGAATCCTGAACTTCTGCTCTGCGCGGCCTGCCATTCACACCGCTTTACTCACGGCCGAGTGGTTACACCCGACGCCGCTTTCAGGACTCCTGCTGTTCCTGCGAATCCGCAAACCAGGGCTCTCGAGCCTTCATGATCAACTCCGCGGCACGCTCCGCATCAATATTCGTTGCTTCCACCACATCGTCCACCGCCTGCTCGGCGAGGTCTTCCATGGTGACGACGCCATTGGCCGCCAGCTTGTATGCCAGACCCTCATCCATACCTTCCATACCCAGAAGATCCTCCGCAGGCTTGGCATCTCCGAGCTTCTCTTCGGTGGCGATCATCTGGGTCAACAGGGAATCGCGGGCGCGGGACCGCAGTTCCTCCACCATATCCTCGTCGAACTCATCGATTTCCAGCATTTCGGAAGCCGGCACGTAAGCCACCTCCTCCACAGTGGAAAACCCTTCCTGAACCAGGATCGCGGCGACTTCTTCATCCACACCAAGGGCGTCAATGAACACCGACATGGTCTTCTCGGCCTCAGCCTGGCTCTTGGCCTCGGCATCGGCGGAGG
The DNA here is from genome assembly GCA_020831845.1 of Ectothiorhodospiraceae bacterium. Classification (GTDB taxonomy): domain Bacteria; phylum Pseudomonadota; class Gammaproteobacteria; order Nitrococcales; family Aquisalimonadaceae; genus LSCE01. Next base: position 2,820 of record JAFIFV010000029.1, on the reverse strand, counting down.
TCATCACGTTGAGTTCCCAGCCGGTCAGCTCACTCGCAAGCCGCACGTTCTGCCCGCCCCGGCCGATCGCCTGGGAGAGTTGATCCTCGACCACCGCGATATCCATGCTGTTGGAGTCCTCGTCGACAACGATGGACTCCACGTCAGCCGGCGCCATGGCGTTAATGACGAACTGGGCCGGATTGTCGTTCCAAAGGATGATGTCGATGCGCTCACCGGACAATTCGTTGGACACCGCCTGCACACGCGAGCCCCGCATACCTACACAGGCACCCACCGGGTCGATGCGCGGGTCGTTGGAGCGCACGGCGATCTTGGCGCGCATACCCGGATCCCTGGCCGCTCCGAGAATATCGATCAGCTCCTGCCCGACCTCAGGCACCTCCAGCTTGAACAGCTCGATGAGGAACTCAGGGGCCGTGCGGGAAACGATAAGCTGCGGCCCACGGGCATCGGGGCGCACTTCGCGCAGATAGCCGCGAACGCGGTCACCGGTGCGGAATGCCTCGCGGGGGATCATGTCCTCGCGGGGAATCAGCGCCTCGGCGTTGTTGCCCAGATCCATGATCAGATTGCCGCGCTCCACTTTCTTGACCAGCCCGGTGACCAATTCGCCAACGCGATCCTGATAGGCATCCACCACCTTGGCCCGTTCCGCCTCGCGCACCTTCTGCACGATGACCTGCTTGGCTGTCTGGGCAGCGATGCGACCGAACGCCACGGACTCCATCGGCTCCTCGATGTAGTCGCCAACCTGGATGTCCGGATTCTGCTTGCGCGCGTCGGACAGCCGGATCTCCTGCTCCGGCAGTTCCATCTCGGCGTCATCCTCCACCACCAGCCAGCGGCGGAAGGTCTCGTATTCGCCGCTGCGGCGATCGACTGCCACACGCACCTCGATCTCACCGGGCGAGCGCTTTTTCGTCGCGGAAGCCAGTGCAGCCTCAATGGCTTCGACAATAACCTCCTTGTCGACGCCCTTCTCGTTGGAAATGGCTTCTACGACCAGCAGAACCTCTTTGCTCATGCTCGATACTCCACACCCGGCGACCGGGTAATCACCAGGTTTGTAATTCAGACTTCCGGAATCAGATTGGCCCGATCCACGACTTCCAGCGGCACCGCATAATCGACGCCTTCCTCGGAAACGAGAATACGGCCGTCCTCGAAACCCCGCAGCTCACCACGAAACTTGCGCCGGCCTTCCCAGAGTTCGGCAAGGCGCAGTTGGACGCGTGCCCCGGCGAAACGCCGGTAGTGCTCCGGGGAAAACAGCGGCCGATCCAGACCGGGCGAGGAGATCTCCAGCCGGTAATGGCCTCGGATCGGGTCTTCCACATCCAGCAGGCCGCTCAACTGATGGCTGACCCGCTCGCAGTCTTCCAGCGTGATGCCGGCTTCGGCATCAATATACACACGCAGCAACCCTTCGCCCTGGTTCGGCCGATACTCCACACCCACCAGTTCGTAGCCCATGGCCTCTACCACGGGTTGAAACAGCTCGTTGAGCTGCCGGGCAATGCGATCCATACACTCTCCGCAGAAACAAAAAATGGGCCCAAGGCCCATCCATCATCCAGCGGCAACGCACAATTATAGCGAAGTTCCGGAACCTCGCACCAGCGTCACCCTGGTCTGCCCTGACGCCCCGGCGGCCCCTGTGCTCATCCTGCCTTGCCTATCGGATGACGCACGCCCCGGAACAGGGCTGTATCCAGTTACAAAAAAAGGCCGCAAGCGGCCCATTTTTATAGTGGTAGCGGGGGCACGCTACGAGAGAAATCTAACTCCCGAGGTGATCCGCATCCCGCTAACCGATGCGCAGAGTACGGATTAGGGCTACACAAGTCAAGCGCACACAGGAAGTGGCAAGCTATAATTGCTCACCAAGGCAACGCCGCACAAGGGAGACGCCGATGACCCAAGACGACACCGCAACCATAAAGAAGAACGACGTGGTGATCATGTCAGGCGCTCGAGCAAGGGTGACTCCTGACAACTCCAAAGGCACTAAAGGCTTTCGGATCGTAATCGACGACCCGAAAGGGGACCTTCTCCCGGCAGCGCGCGATGACGGATTTGTGCACGTTGAACTTTCAGATGGCCGTCAAGGGTATTTCATGATCACCACTTACACCGAAAGCGCAGCCACTCTGAAAAGCAGCGGCAAATTCGCCTGACGGTGAGCACCTGCATGGGGTGCAGGTGGTCGGAGGTTCAAATCCTCTCACCCCGACCAGAAAAACAAGGGGTTACAGCGGTTTCGCTGTAACCCCTTTCTACATCAGGGCGATTTTCTACAATAGATGTCCCGGATGCAGCTCTGAGGCGCCCATGTGCGGCCGCTACGATCGACACTCCCCCAAGGACCGCATCGCCGACGCCATCGGCATAGCCGGCAACGTCGGCGGCTCCACGCCCAACTACAACGTGGCGCCGGCGACATACCCCCTGAACGTCAACGCCCGTTTCGGCCGGGATGCCCCGCACATCGAGCAGTTCCGATGGGGGTTCCGGCCACACTGGGCGAAGGAAGATGCGCCCAGCCCGATCAACGCGCGCTCGGAGAAGGTGGCCACCAGCCCCTATTTCCGCCAGGCCTTCGCGCACCGGCGGTGCCTTGTCCCTGCTGACGGCTGGTTTGAGTGGCAGAAGACAGAGTCCGGGAAGGTGCCGCAATACATCTATAACGCGGATGGTGAGCTGTTGTTCTTCGCGGGGATCTACGAGATTGGTGAAGGCGCCGGCGAACCGTCGTTCGCGATTCTCACCCAGCCCGCCGCGAAGCACCTGGCGCACATCCACGACCGCATGCCGGTG
>JAFIFV010000026.1 GCA_020831845.1 Ectothiorhodospiraceae bacterium | reverse complement strand
CTCAGAGCGCAGCGATGCGCTCTGAGCACCCTACTACGTGGTAAAGGACGATGAATCTGGACGACGCGCTGTACATAGGTCTGATATCGGGCACCAGCATGGACGGGGTGGACGCCGCGCTGGTCCGCTTCAATGACAACCGACCGAACCTGGTGAAGGTCCTCGACTACCCGTACGAAGCCGGGATTCGTCGCCGGCTGCTGGCGGTCGGCGCAGCGACGCCCGTGGCCGAGATTGCCGAGCTGGATGCGGCGGTAGGCGAGACGCTGGCCAACGCCGTCCTTTCGCTGCTGGAACTGGCCCAGACGTCGCCCCGGGATGTGACGGCCATCGGCTCCCATGGCCAGACTGTCTGGCATGCTCCGGCCGGCCGCTGGGCGAACAGCCTGCAGATTGGCGACCCGAACAGGATCGCGCAGCGTACCGGCATTACCACGGTAGCCGATCTTCGCCGCCGGGACATGGCCGCCGGCGGCCAGGGGGCACCGCTTGCGCCGGCGTTTCATCAGGCATTCTTCGGCGGCGAATCATCCGCGGTGGTCGTGAACCTGGGGGGCATCGCCAATATCAGTCAGCTGCCGGGCGCCGCCGGCGGCGCGATCACCGGCTTCGACACCGGGCCGGCCAATGTATTGATGGACCTGTGGGCACAGCACCGTTTCGATCGCCCCTACGACGACGAAGGTGTACTGGCCCACACCGGCACCGTCTCCGCTCCCTGGCTGGAGCAGTTGCTGAGGGAACCTTACCTTGCAGGGAAGCCGCCGAAGAGCACCGGCCGGGAACTGTTCAATCTGGAGTGGCTGGAGAGACACCTGGCCTTGTCCGGGGCACCGGAGGATCCGCACGACGTCATGGCCACGCTATGCATGCTGACGGCCCGCACGGTGGCCGATGCCATAGCACGCTGGGCGGATGACGGAGATGCCATCTATCTCTGCGGCGGAGGCGCATACAACCTCACGCTTATACAGCAACTGCAGGGGCTGCTGCCCGACAAACGGATTCAGACCACCGAAGCATTGGGCATGGAGCCTGGCTGGGTAGAGGCCGCGGGTTTCGCCTGGCTGGCACGGGAGGCGCTGGCGGGCAGACCGGGGAATGAACCGGGGGTGACCGGAGCAGACCGCAAGGTGGTACTGGGGGCGGTTTATCCGGGAGGGTGAGCCAATAATGGTGCGCACCGCCTCGCGGTGCACACCCTACGTATACTGAGCACCCTGTACCAGAAATCAGAAAGGCGGCCCGAAGCCGCCTTTCTGATGAAACGGGTGCTCGGGGCGGTCAGACCGAGAAGGATGAGCCGCAGCCACAGGTGGTGGAGGCATTCGGGTTACGGATAACGAACTGCGCGCCCTGGATGCCTTCCACATAGTCAATCTCGGCACCCATCAGGTACTGCACACTCATGGGATCCACCACCAGCGTGACACCGTTCTTTTCCATGGTGGTGTCGCCATCCTCGACATTCTCGTCGAAGGTGAAGCCGTACTGGAAGCCGGAACAGCCGCCGCCAGCCACGTAGACACGCAGCTTCAACTTGTCGTTGCTCTCCTCCTCGATCAGCTCGCGCACCTTGCTTGCCGCGCTGTCGGTGAAGATCAACGGGTTGTCGAAGTCGATGGCCGGTTCGCTCATTGGGGCTGCCTCCGGTAAATTGAACTCGGACTAAAATTGTCCTGTTTATTCATCATGCAGTCAATCATGGGGTTCCTGGACTCGCTTCTCAAGGCAGCACGGCAATATCGTCAAGCCCGGCAGCCTCTTCCAGACCCAGCATCAGATTCATGTTCTGCACCGCCTGGGAAGCCGCGCCCTTGCTGAGATTGTCGATGACTGAGAGCACCAGCACGGTCTCTCCGCCTTGCGGCTGATGCACCGCCACCCGGCAGAGATTGGTGCCGCGCACGGTGCGGGTCTCCGGATGGGACCCCGGGGGCAGCACGTCCACGAACGGTTCGTTGGCATAGCGCTGTTCGTAGAGGCGCTGCAGGTCCACGCCCTGCTCCACCAGTCGCCCGTATAGCGTTGCCTGCATGCCACGCGTCATCGGCACCAGGTGCGGGACGAACACCAGCGTGGCCTCACGGCCAAGCACGGTCTCCAGCGTCTGCCGGATTTCCGGCAGATGCCGGTGGCCGGAAGCCCCGTATGCCTTGAAATTCTCGTTGGCTTCGCAGAGCAGCGTATGTACCTGGGCCTTGCGTCCGGCGCCGGACACGCCGGACTTGCAGTCGGCGATGAGGCTCTCGGGCGCGATCAGCCCCTGTTCCAGCAGCGGCAGCCAGCCCAGCGCCACCGCCGTGGGGTAACAGCCGGGGTTGGCTACCAGGCGTGCGCCCCGGATTGCCTCGCGGTGCAGTTCCGGCAGGCCGTACACAGCCTCTTCCACCTGCGAGGGGCAGGCATGCTCCATACCGTACCATTCGCTCCAGGTGGCCAGATCCTTCAGGCGGAAATCCGCCCCCAGGTCGACCACGCGCGTTCCTGCCTCCAGCAGCTCCGGCACCATCTGCATGGCCGTGCCGTTGGGCGTGGCGAAGAAAACCAGGTCGCAGTCTGCCAGCGCTTCCAGGTCCGGCTCGCTGAAAGCAATGTCCAGGCGGCCTCGCAGGCTGGGGAACATCTCGTCGACGCGACTGCCGGCATTGCCCCTGGAGGTAATGACCTTGATATCCACGTTCGGATGCCGGGCCAGCAGCCGGAGCAACTCCACCCCGGTATAGCCCGTTCCGCCGACGATCCCCACCTGAGCCATGAAACGTTTCTCCTGCCACGAAAATTTGACCAAGCCCCTATTGTACTGCGAAAACGGCCAATTTCTCGACGGCTCTGGCATACTCGACCGCATGCTTCCCCGACGCTTTTCCCACAGGACGCTGTCTTCAGCCCTGGAGTGGCTACACCTGCGCCTGTCCAGCAGCGATGCGCTACTGCTGATGTCGCTGCTGGGCCTGCTCTCCGGCGCCATCACCGGCGGCGTGATCCTGGCGTTCCGGTGGATGATCGAGGGCGGTCAGGGTCTTCTGCTACCGGGCACCGGCGAGGATTTCGGCAGCCTGGCCGCACACTGGCGCCTGCTGTTGCCCATCGCCGGCGGGCTGGTGATCGGGCTGGTGCTGACCTGGGTGGGCGATACCGGGCGCAGCACCGGCGTGGCCTACGTGATGGAGCGTCTGCACTACTACCAGGGACGGCTGCCGTTCCGTAACGCGGTGGTGCAGTTCTTCGGCGCCGCCGCAAGCATCATTACCGGCCACTCGGTGGGTCGTGAGGGGCCGGGCATCCACCTGGGCGCGGCCAGCGGCAGCCTGCTCGGACAGCAGCTCGGCCTGCCCAACAACGCGCTGCGCACCCTGGTAGCCTGCGGGGTGGCGGCAGCCATCGCGGCGTCGTTCAACACGCCACTGGCAGGCGTGGTATTCGCCATGGAAGTGGTGATGATGGAATACACGCTGGCGGCCTTCCTGCCTGTAATGCTGGCCGCGGTCACTGCCACCGTGCTGACACAGATCGTCTATGGCAGCAGCCCCGCGTTCATGGTGCCGCCGCTGAACCTGGAGAGCCTCTGGGAACTGCCCTATCTGTTGCTGCTGGGTTTGCTGATCGGCGCACTCGCAGCGGCCTTCATCCAGAGCCTGAGCTGGTTCCACACCCGCGGCACCAGGTGGCCTCTGTGGGTGCGCACCACGCTGGCCGGCGCGCTGGTCGGCATGCTGGCGCTGGTGGTGCCCCAGATCATGGGCGTCGGCTATGACACTGTCACCAGCGTGCTGATGGGGGAACTGGGCCTGGTGCTGCTGCTGGCCATTGTGGCCGCCAAACTGCTGGCCAGCACCGCGGCGATCGGGCTGGGCATTCCGGGCGGCCTGATCGGGCCCACCGTGGTGATCGGTGCCGCGGCCGGCGGGGCGCTCGGCCATGTGGCCCAGATGCTGACCCCGGAGCTGGCCAGCCCACCGGCCCTGTACGCAATGATCGGGCTGGGCGCGATGATGGGTGCGACGCTGCGTGCACCGCTCGCGGCGCTCACAGCCATGCTGGAGCTGACCTACAACCCCAATATCATCTTCCCGGGGATGCTCACCATCGCGGCGGCAAGCCTTTGCGCCAGCGAAATCTTCGGGAAGGATTCCGTTTTTCTGCACCAGTTACAGTTGCGCGGCACGCGCATGCGCTACAGTGCGGTACTGCAATCCCTGAGCCGGCTCGGCATTGCCCGTGTGATGGACCGCAGCATTGCCGTGGCGCCGCGGATTGCCAGCCGTGAGGAACTGTTGGAGCTGCTCTCGCCGGACCCCCGGTGGCTGCTGATTCGCGAACCGCCCAGCGGGGAGCCGCAAGCCATACTGGCCGTGGGCGACCTGTTGCAGTTCCTGGAGCTGCACCCGGCTGCGGATGAGGTGGACCTGATGGGCATACCGGCCCGCAGGCTGCAACCGGCACCGATCGAGCTGCAGGCCAGTTTGCGCGAAGCGCTGGATGCGCTGGAGCAAAGCGACGCGGAGGCGCTGTACGTCTCCCATGAGCCGGCACCCGGTTTCCAGCGTTATTATGGGATCGTGCTGCGCCAGGACGTGGAGAACCAGCACTACTGAACCGCGGGCGAAAACACGGGTCTTTGAGACAGACAGCTTTGAGCGACCCGGCCCTGGAGCCGTGATGCCTGAACTGGCTTGCCTTGCCAGGAACGCGATGCGAGGCTCGGGAAATCAAGCCATCAACGGGACGACACACCGAATTCCCCGGAAGCGTGAACCATGAAACTGAAGGAAACCCTGATTGCTGTGGCCGCGGTTGCCATCATTGCCGGAGCCGGAGTGGTCTGGCTGGCACCCTGGGAAGGCGACCGCGCGCCGGACGTCACGTTTACCACGCTGGATGGCGACGCCATACAGTTGTCGGAACTGCGCGGCGCGCCGACGCTCGTGACCTTCTGGGCCACGACCTGCGTGACCTGTATCCAGGAGATCCCTTATCTGCAGGCCATGCAGCGGGATTACAGTGATCGCGGGTTCAACGTGATCGCGGTGGCCATGGAATACGACCCGCCCAATCAGGTGCGAGCGCTGGCGGAGGCACGGGAATTGATCTACCCGGTGGCCATGGACCGTGACGGCGGCATTGCCCGCGCCTTCGGTGATGTGCGCCTGACGCCGACCACGTTCCTCATCGGCCCCAATGGCCAGGTGCTGCAGCGTCGACTCGGCATGTTCGACGAGGAGCGCATGCGCGAGCAGATCGAGCGCCTGCTGCCCGCGGAGCCGAGCTGATCGTGGGCTATCTCTGGATCAAGGCCTTCCACGTGATCGCCGTGGTGACGTGGTTCGCGGCGATATTCTATCTGCCACGCCTGTTCGTCTATCACGCCATGGCCGAGGACGACATCGGTCGCGAGCGTTTCAAGGTGATGGAGCGCAAGCTTTACCGCGGCATCATGACTCCCAGCGCGGTGGTCACCATCGGGCTGGGCCTGTGGTTGCTGACCATCAACCCGGGCTGGTTGAGCCAGGGCTGGATGCACGCAAAGCTGTTCCTGGTGCTGATTCTGGTGGGTTACCACCTGTGGTGCGGCAAGCTGCTGCGGGATTTCCGGGATGACAGCAACACCCGGAGCCATCGCTGGTTCCGGGTGTTCAACGAAGTGCCGGTGCTGATCCTGGTGGCGGTGGTGGTGCTGGCGGTGGTGAAGCCGTTCTGAGGTGGGTGATGGTGCGCAACCCCTGCGGGCTTGCACACCCTACGCCCGGTCAGGAGGGGGGTGCGCACCGCCGCAGGCGGTGCGCACCATT
>JAFIFV010000009.1 GCA_020831845.1 Ectothiorhodospiraceae bacterium | reverse complement strand
GGGGGGGTGGGGTGGCCAACAGTCGGGGTGTTTTTCCCCGGGTTGTGGGGGCGGGCGGCGGGGGCGGCCCACGTGGCGGAACTGCGCGTGGGAAGCCTCACCCATCCCGCCTTCCAGCTCCAGGACATTCGCCTGCATCTCACCCAGGCACGCGGCCTGGTTCCGGAAAGCGGCTGGCTGAGCGTTGCCCGGGCGCGCTGGAACGGCCAGGAGGCAGGGCCGTTCCGGGTCGATTGCGGCCGGATCAACCTGAGCCGGCAGGCCATGAGCTGCGAACAGGCCAGCCTGCAGCTGCGTCACGCCGACTGGGGCACGCTGGAACTCCGCGGCGAACTGCACTATCAACCGGCCGGGGAGCGGCTGCGTGTCGATCTCGAAGGGACGCTGGACGGCACGCCGCTGCGCGTGCGCGGCGAATGGACGGCCGGCACCGGCAGCCTCCAGCTCCGGCTCTCGGCGCTTCCTCTCAACCGGCTGGAACCACTGAGCGGCGACCCCGGCTGGTACCTGGACGGCACCGCCGACATCAGCGTCTCAGCGCAGCTGGAACCGGGCGGCGCCCTGTCCGGCACGGTGGTCACCCAGTTGAACGGTGCCACCATCTCCAACCCGGAAGGCACGATCGCCACCGACGGTCTGTCGGCAACGCTCGTCACCGGGCTGCGCCAGCAGGGCGCCGAACAGCGGGGAACGGTGAGACTGATCGCCCGGGGCGGACAGGCCTACGTGGACCCGGTGTTCCTGGACCTGGACGAAACGCCGGCCGACGCCGTGGCCCACGTGCTCCGCCGCGGAGACGACCTGTGGCTGGAACGGCTCAGGCTGCGTCAACCGGAGGTGTTGTCCGCACACGGCGAGGCGCATCTGCGTATGCCCCCGGCACTCTCCCTGGAGCGGCTGACCCTGACCGTCGAACAGGCCGTGTTCCCACAGGCCTACCTGAGCTATCTGCAACCCTTTCTGATCGGCACCACGCTGGACCGGCTGGAGACCAGCGGTCGCATCAGCGGCGATCTGCGCGTGCGGAACGGCCGCCCGGAAAGCGCTCGCATGCTGCTGCAGGACGTCGGCATCGACGACCAACTGGAGCGCTTCTCCTTCCAGGGCCTGCAGGGCCCCTTGCACTGGACACAGGACGCATCCGTGCCGCCCACGGACATCCGCTGGGACGGCGGCCAGCTCTACCGCATCAACATCGGCGCCGGCAGGCTGGATGCCCGGCTGTTCGACACCAATTTCCATCTGCGGCGGCCCTTGCGGCTACCGCTGGAGGACGGGGCCCTGCATCTGGATGTGCTCAGCGCCCGCGACCTGGGCCGGCCGCAGTTCAGCGCCGAACTGGAGGGGCGCCTGGAACCGATCAGCCTGCAGGCACTCAGCCGCGCCCTGGACTGGCCGGTGATGCGCGGAACGGTTTCCGGCACCATTCCCCGCGTCCAGTACCGCAACCGCATGCTGCAACTGGACGGCGCGCTGCGGGCGGAAGCCTTTGACGGCACGCTGGTACTGGACCGCTTCCGTCTGAGCGACCCGCTCGGCCGCATGCCCCTCCTGGAGGCCGACATCCGCATGCGCAACCTGGACCTGCGCCTGCTCACCGGCACCTTCGAGTTCGGCCGCATCACCGGCCGACTGCACGGCGACGTGCGGCGCCTGGAACTGCTGGACTGGGAACCGGTGGCCTTCGATGCGCATTTCTACACCCCGCCCGGCGACCGCTCCACCCGCCGAATCAGCCAGCGCGCCATCGAGAACATCTCCGACATCGGTGGAGGCGGCGGCGCCCTGCTGTCCAGGACGGCACTGCGCTTCTTCGAGGATTTCCGCTACCAGCAACTGGCCATCCGCTGCGTGCTGCGCGACGAGGTCTGCCGCATGAGCGGCCTGGAACGCGAGGGCGAGGGCTACCTGCTGGTCCAGGGCTCCGGCCTGCCCCGCGTCGACGTCATCGGCTTCAACCGCGACGTCAGCTGGCCCACACTGCTGGAACAGCTACAAGCCGTAACCCAATAGTGTCCAGCCATTATGGGGTCGCGAGCAGTACTGGCCTGGTCAACCAGCGTAAGTTGGGGTGAACTTGTGACCCCCGACATTTCACCAACCGCCCCCGGCGCAGTCGGTGACTGCTCTTCAAGAGGCGCCGCAGAAATGTGAACCTCGTCACAAATCCCGACTTTCACTTCTGGCGATTCCTGAATTCCCGGCTATAGAAATAATCAGGAGCACTGACACAGGGATGTATTGCCATGCGAATCCTTCTTCCTTTCGTGATCCTGTCTGCGCTGTTCGTGACCTCCGTTGGCGCCAATTCCGCAGACGATGCCGAACGAAAAAAGCCTGAGTTTACCCCCCCAAATGACGTCCGGCATTCGCGTGTGACACTGCGTCAACCACGCGTTGCCGCTCCCGAAAATGGGAGGCTCCAACTAGGGTCCGATTTTCGAAAGCCTGAGGATCCGACACTGTCCGAAAAGCCCCACGATTCAGACTGACTACGGAAAGTCGAGGTGTATTATGTGCAAGGGAAAACTGCTCATCGCGGCTGTTCTCGTTCTGCTGTCCATTCAGGTGGAAGCTGATGACAACCTGATCCGCGACTACTACGCGGAACCCGGAATCAACCCCTTCCGGGACCGGGTCAACGACCACTTCAACGAGCACGTCGATCCTTTCTCGGGCGGCCTACAGCTCACGTTCACCGACCTGGTCATCCCCGGCAACGGCGGATTCGACCTCCATATCAACCGGGTCTACAACCACCCCCACGACGAACTGCCGCCCTACACCCCATACGGCATCGGCTGGACGATGCATTTCGGCAGAATCGTGGTTGCACAAAACCATGCCGACAGGATCTGCACGCAGAACCAGTGGGCCGTCAACGTGCTGGACAACCCGTCCCTGGAGTTGCCCGATGGCGGCCGCCACCTCCTTGTTCTCGCCGATTACCATCAGCCCTATCTCATATCCCGCAACTGGTGGCGTGCAGATTGCTTCGACGGCGGGCAGAGCGTGCTGGTGGTATCGCCAGACGGAACCGAATACCGCATGACCGAACGGCATACCATTGGCGGTGAAACCAGTCTGTACGCCACGCGCATTACCGATGCCAACGGCAACCGCATGGATATCACATACGATGTTAACCCTTCCGGCTATATCTACATCGAGCAGGTTTCCACCAATGACGGGCGTCTGATCGACTATTCCTATACCGACCTTTCCGGCGACACCATCCGCCTGGAGAGCATCACCGCCAACGGCCAGACATGGCAGTACAGCTACTCGCAGGTACCTGAACTTCTGGTCCCCTATCAGCAACTGACCACCGTGACCCGGCCGGATGGCACAAGCTGGCAATACAACTACTACGGTCACAGAGGGGACGGCAGCGCCGGTTCATTCGCTTTGCAGCAGATGACCTATCCCTGGGGTGGAACGGCCACCTACGATTACGATTACGTCTACTTCGATCCGTCGGATGGTATCGCCACCACCGTGCTTGCCGAAAAGCAGGTGGGCGGCCGTGACATCCAACCCGGCACATGGACCTATACCTACACGCCTGGCTGGGCCACAGGCTTCGGCTACGACGAGACGTGGATTTCCGGCCCTGACAAAAGCACGTCCTACCTGCACTTTGGCTATTCCGCCGTCGGTGCGGGAGACATGTGGGCTGTAGGGCTGCTGTACATCGAGGAGGTCTACACCCCGAACGGAGATGTAACCGATCAGATTGTGTATCACTGGAACGCCACACCGGTTTCCAACGAATCCTACCGGCATGGACGCGACACGCTGAAAACCGATCCCACCACGCTCGCGCCTTTCCCCATCTATCGTCGGCACTACAGAGACCAGCGGGTGGTCGAGACCCACTACCAGAACCACGATGCCTACGGGCAGCCTACCCGAATGGTTCGAACGGCCAGTTTTTCGGAGGAACCCGACCGTATCACGGATTATTCGTATCGGAACACGCCGTCGACATGGATTCTCGGACTGGTGGAGGAAGAAACACTCTTCCTGGATGATGGCAGCACGGAAAGCTGGACCATTACCCGGGATTTCGACGCCGCCGGCAATCTGCTGCTGGAAAGTGAGTACGGTGTTGAAACCACCTTCACTTATACCGCCGCGGGGGATCTCGCGACTGAGACCGACGCGCTCGGTAACACCGTCACCTATGCCAACTATCACCGCGGCATCCCCGGCATGGAAACGCATCCGGAAGGCGTCACCATACTGCGCACCATCAACAACACCGGCACCGTGGCCTCCGAAACCGACGGCAGAGGTCACACCAGGGACTACACCTGGGACGGGCTGAATCGCCTTACAGGCATTACCTACCCGTTCGGCATGCCGGTGTCCGTCAGCTACGCAGCAGATGGCACCACGCTGACGCGCGGCAGCTACCGGGAAGTTCAAAGCTGGGATGGCATGCGGCGTGTCATCGGGGAACTGCGCGAGGATACCGCACTGGGCTTCGCCGTGGAGACAACCCGGCAATACGATGCCGCAGGCAGAATGGTCTTCGAATCCTATCCAGGCTCCGCTCAGGGCACGTCGTACAGCTACGACGAGGTGGACAGGATCGTACAGGAGTCCCAGCCCGGCGGGGTTACGAGAACCTATCAATATCCGGCGGGAAATATCGTCGACGTACTCGACGAGAACGGCCAGTTGACGACTCACGGCTATCTCGCGGTCGGGGAGATGGATAACCGCGTTCTGGAATACACGCTATCCCCGGAAGACGTCGCCACGGTCATTTATCGCGATGCGCGCAAGGAACCCGTCGCCGTCTTCCAGGGCAGCCTTGACACAGGCGGCTTCTTCCGCGACTACGAATACGACAGCCGCGGGTTCCTGATCAACGAAGTGCACCCGGAAACCGGCGTCACCGCCTACGGCCGCGACGCCGTCGGCAACATGACCTCCCGCCAGATCGGCCAGCAGGGCGTGCTGGAATCGTTCAGCTACGACGGCTTGAACCGACTCACCAGCGTCACCTACGACGACGGAACCGACGCCGTCCACTACGGCTATGACGAGAACGACAACCTCACCTCACTGGAAAACGGCAACATTGCCCGGGCCTATGTCTACGACGCCAACGACAACCTCATCGAGGAAACGCTGAGCATCGACGGACGCAGTTACGACATCGCCTACGGCATCAACGGCCTGGATCATGTGCAGAGCATCACCTACCCCAGTGGCCGCGCCGTGGATTTCGCGCCCAACGCGCTGGGCTGGGAAACCCAGGCCGGCGCCTACGCCAGCCAGATCCAGCACCACCCGACCGGCCTGCTGCAGAGTCTCACACTGGGCAACGGCGCCGTCACCACGGTGGACCTGGACGCCCGGCAACGGGTGGCCGCCATCGCCACGCTGGCGACAGCGGCCGGCCCGGTGGTGGATCTCACCTACAGCTACGACAACTGGCTGAACGTCACCGGCATCGCCGATGGCATCGACCCCACACGCAATCGCAACATGCTCTACGACGGCATCAACCGTCTGGAGGAAGCCGAGGGCGAATGGGGCACGGAAGCGCTGATCTATGACCATCGTGGCAACATCAACGTGCGCGACATCAACGGTGCCGTGCAGGAGTACTACTACTCCGGCAACCGCCTGAGTTTCCGCGTGCTCCCGAACGTGGCCTTCCCCTTCACCTACGACCCGCGCGGCAACGTCACCGGCGACGGCATCAACACCTACACCTACGACGGTGCAGGCAACATGGTCAGCGCCTCCACCGCCCAGGGGCTGCTCACCTACCGCTACGACGGCGAAGGGCTGCAGGTGCAGCGTGGAAACACCGATATGGTGCACGCCCACAACGGCCTGCTGCTCGGCGAGTACGACGTCACCGGAGGCTTCCGGGAGTACATCCTCGTGGGCACGCAACTGGTCGCGCGCATCAACGACGAGGAC
>JAFIFV010000008.1 GCA_020831845.1 Ectothiorhodospiraceae bacterium | reverse complement strand
GCGTGCCGCTCTCGGCCTGTTTCAAAATCGCCAGGATCTGGCTGTCGCTGTAACGGGACTTCTTCATGTAGAACCTCCTCGGCTCAGGGTACGAGAAAATTCTACTTCTGGCTGCTGTTACTATCCGGGGGGATTACCAGGTAATTCAGATCCTGATAGGCTTCCGTTGCCAGGCTCTCCTCAAGAAGAGTGACCACCTGCTGATAGCAACTCTGTGCCTCCCTGCGCCATCCGTATGCTTGTTCATCCAAAATGCAGTACGGCAGCAGATCCGTAGCCGACCCGCTTACCGTGTATGCCCTTTTCATGTCATCGCGGGCGCGTTCTCTCCGATCCATTTCAAGAAATATCCCGGCGCGTAGCCGGTACGCCGAGGCCTGGTCTGGATCAACCGAGATTGCTTCAGAGAGCTTCGCTAGCGCACGCTCTTGTGCTTCCGGCTGGCCTCCCGATTCGATCACGATCCGCTGCGCGTCGCGGATCAACCGTTCGGCATCGGATGCTTTCCCCGCCTCCAGGTCGCAGCCGGTAACGAGTGACAGTAAGACAGACAACAAAATCAAGGGGCCGAGGGGTTTCATGGCTCACTCTTTGCGATCTTGATTGTGATAGACGCGCTTCCCGGCTTCGGTACAGCCACGCCATGTCCGGTTTGATAAACATATCTTCCGCTGATTGTTACTTCGTACTCGTTGACCGGACTAGAGTCGGGAATTTTTTGGCGTCCCAGTTCCGATGGGGGCGAAACGGTAGCTTGCTCGGGGGTTCAAACGATCTCTATTGCCATTCCTAGGGAAACACTGATCAATTCCCGCGTTCGCGCTCGAGACCGATTTTCGTTCGTGGCCAGGAGCAAGGCGCCGCAGGTAGTGGTTCTACCTGGGGTGGCTTGCGACACCGCCACGGGCGAAAACCGGCCGAGCCCCTTGGGGTTACAGATCTGCGCAGCCTGACTGTCTGCACAGTCTGGCCATTCTTCTTGAGCACTGCCTCAGCCGAGAATGCGATATCAGCACCCTGGGTTCGGGCAACGTGCATGGCAGCTGTAAATGCCTTCGCACTGACGTGGACGGTTCCATTGCGCCTTACCGTAACTGTGCCAACGATCACATAACTGCCGTTTATCCCTACTCCCTCAGCCGGGAGATAGGCTCGGGCGTTGATACGATAGCCTTTCTGCTGAACCACGTTCATCGGCATGCGCAAGCTCCTTTTGCGATGTAAAGCGAGGACTCTGTTTCCCGAATACGCTCCTTAGCGTATGCGGTTTGTCGCCGTGTCAAACCCGACGGCCAGCGCCGACAGAGTCTTGTTGGAATCGTCACTGGGGATGTACTTGAGATTCATTTTGACAAAGCTGATGACCAACTCCTCGTAGGCGGGCAGCCATTCTTCTGAATCTGCTTCAACGTTGTATCCGCTGATAATTGCATCGTACAACTCATATTCCAGGAAGGGATCGGAACCGTGGCCCGCTCCAGATCTTGCCAAGTGCAGGGTAATGTCTTTACCACGACCAGATCACGCTTCCAGGAAGAGATACGGAGAAGCAATGTCGATGCGTCGAGATAACGTCAGGTCGGAGATTTCCGCATTGGAATATTCCCGGAGGCCCCTGGAACCTGGTTTACAGGTCACTCGTCGGGCAACACACCATTCAAGCTCGTCTACAGCAATCCAGCCCTTGTGGGCCTGACTCGAAACAGAGCCTTGAATTCCCGGAATACGCATAAAAATGGACATGGCAGAACTCCTTCCATAGAGAAACAACTCCTGCAGTGGACTCTACCATTGGCGATTTTTTGCAGCAATGGATAGTGGGCGGTTCGGTCGCGGGCGTGAGATTCGTCGTTCTGTCGCCCCGCCCCATTCGACTCCTCCATGCTGGGAAACGGTTCGCATCATTGCGCTCCGGGCACCCTACTCTCCGGGGACGGTGGAGAGCAGGAATTCGACCAGTTCGCGGCCGAAGGTGGGAAGTGCCTCCACGTCCTGGGCGCAGATCTTCAGCTGCCGCTCCGCCCAGTCGTCGGTCAGTTCCACGACGCGGATGTCGGTGAACTTCGCCAGTCGCCGGGCGGAGGAATCCTGCAGCACGCCGATACCGGCGCCCGCCGCCACCATGCGGCACAGGGCATCGAAGCTGGACACCTGCACCCGGATCGACAGCGTCGCGCCCAGGTCGCTGGCGGCCTGGTTGACGAAGGAATAGATCGCGCTGCCGGAATGCAGCGAGACGAAATCATGGCCCAGCGCGTCCTCGAACGGGATGCGCTCGCGCTCCGCCAGCGGGTGATCCAGCGGCGTCGCCAGCACCAGCCTGTCCTTGTGGTAGGGACGAACATCCAGCCCGTCGGTACGCACGGTGCCTGCAACGATGCCGAGATCGGCGCTGCCCTCCATCACCGCGCGCACGATGTCGTGGCTCATGCGCTCCTCCAGATCCACGTCCACCTGCGGGTGCGTGGAGAGGAAGGTACCCAGCGTTGCCGGCAGGAACTCGGTCATGGCGGTGGTATTGGCAAACAGCCGGATGCGGCCCTTCACGCCCTTGGCGTATTCCAGCAGATCGCCGCGCAGGCGCTCCGTCTGCTGCAGAATCAGCAGCGCGTTGTGCAGCATGGCCTGCCCCGCCGGGGTCAGCGTGACGCCGTGACTGGCACGATGCAGCAGCTTGGTACCCAGCGCGTCTTCCAGGTTCTTGATACGCATGCTGGCGGCAGCCAGCGACATGAACGAGCGCTCGGCCCCGCGGGTCAGGCTGTTGGCATCGGCGATATTCACGAACAGCCGCAGATCCACCAGATCGAAAAACAGCCGCTGCTGCATGCAGGCACCTCGGACATCGTATCAATCCGTCATGATACTCCATTGTCTATGCTTCAGCGTTGACGAACCCTTGCTTCGCCAATGGCAAATTGCCAGCAATCACTTCCCCGCGGCACCATGTCGCAACCGCTCTACCAGTCAGGAGAATCCCCGACCAATGGCCGCCTCCGAGAACGATCTGCAGTCCTGGATCGGAAAAACCGAGACCACCGAGGACACCATTACCCGGACACCGGTGACCGCCCTGGCCGCCACGCTGGACCGCCCGGACGCGCCGGACGGCAAGGGCGACGCGTTGCCGCCGCTGTGGCACTGGCTGTATTTCCTGCCCACAACGCGTGCGAGCCAGCTCGGGCCCGACGGCCATGCCGCCCGTGGCGAGTTTCTGCCGCCAGTCTCCCTGCCCCGGCGCATGTGGGCCGGAAGCCGCTTCACGTTCCATCAGCCGCTGCGTGTCGGGGAACAGGTCTCCCGCACGTCACGCATAAAGAACGTGGCCAACAAGCAGGGCCGCACAGGGGCCCTGGTCATCGTCACCGTGCAGCACGAGATCCATGGTGAATCGGGGCTGGCCATCACCGAGGAGCAGGACCTGGCCTACCGGGAGGCGCCGAAGCCCGGTGCGCCCACACCGCCGCCGGCACCTGCTCCGGCCGAGGCGCAGTGGTCCCACGAGATGGCCGCCGACCCGGTGCTGTTGTTCCGCTACTCGGCGCTGACCTTCAACGGCCACCGCATCCACTACGACTACCCGTACACCACGCAGGTGGAGGGCTACCCGGGCCTGGTGGTGCACGGGCCGCTGATCCTGACGCTGCTGGTGGAAGGCCTGACCCGGGAACACCCGGACCGCGCCATCGGTAAGCTCAGCATGCGGGCCATGCGGCCGCTGTTCCACGACACGCCGTTTTCCATCCAGGGCCGCCTGTCCGACGACGGACGCGAGGCGCTGCTGTGGAGCCTGGACGCCGAGGGCGCCGTGACCATGCAGGCCACCGCCGAACTGACCGGCTGAACACACACTCACCGGCGGCCCGCGGGCCGCTCGAGAAGGACACCGACCATGCATCCGAAACCCGATCAGTATCAGGAGCTGCGCGACGCGCTGCGCGATCTGTGCAAGCAGTTTCCGGACGAGTACCACCGCCGCGTGGACGAAGGCGACGGCTACCCGGAGGAATTCATCGACAGTCTCACCGAGGCCGGCTGGCTGGCCGCGATGATCCCCCAGGAATTCGGCGGCTCGGGTCTGGGCCTGGCCGAGGCCTCGGTGATCATGGAAGAGATCAACCGCAACGGCGGCAACGCCGGCCACTGCCACGGGCAGATGTACAACATGGGCACGCTGCTGCGCCACGGCTCCGAGGAGCAGAAGAAGCAGTATCTGCCGGAGATCGCCAGCGGCAAGCTGCGGCTGCAGTCCATGGGCGTGACCGAGCCCACCACCGGCACCGACACCACGAAGATCAAGACCACTGCCGTCAGGAAAGGCGACCGCTACGTGGTCAACGGCCAGAAGGTCTGGATCTCCCGCATCCAGCATTCGGACCTGATGATCCTGCTGGCCCGGACCACGCCGCTGGCGGACGTGAAGAAGAAGTCCGAGGGCATGTCCATCTTCCTGGTGAACCTGCATGACGCCATCGGCAACGGCATGTCCGTGCAGCCGATCCGCAACATGGTGAACCACGAGACCAACGAACTGTTCTTCGACGATCTGGAGATCCCCGCGGAGAACCTGATCGGCGAGGAAGGCAAGGGTTTCAAGTACATCCTCGATGGCCTCAACGCAGAGCGCACGCTGATCGCCGCCGAGTGCATCGGCGATGCCTGGTGGTTCATCAACAAGGTGGTGGACTACACCAGCAACCGCGTGGTGTTCGGCCGCCCCATCGGCCAGAACCAGGGCGTGCAGTTCCCCATCGCCCGCAGCTACGTGAACACCGAAGCGGCCAACCTGATGCGCTTCCGGGCCTGCGAGCTTTACGACAGCCAGCAGCCCTGCGGCGCCGAGGCCAACATGGCCAAGCTGCTGGCGGCGGACGCCTCCTGGGAAGCGGCCAACGTCTGCCTGCAATACCACGGCGGCTTCGGCTTCGCCCACGAGTACGACGTGGAACGCAAGTTCCGGGAGACCCGCCTCTACCAGGTGGCGCCCATCTCCACCAACCTGATCCTGTCCTACGTCGGCGAACACATTCTGGGCCTGCCCCGGTCCTTCTGAGTCTGAGGTTGAGAATGCGACCACTGGAAGGCATCACCGTCGTCACGCTGGAACATGCCATCGCGGCGCCGTTCTGCACCCGCCAACTGGCCGACCTGGGCGCCCGGGTCATCAAGGTGGAGCGCCCGGGTGTTGGCGATTTCGCCCGCGGCTACGACCAGCGCGTGCGCGGGCTGGCCTCGCATTTCGTCTGGACCAACCGCTCGAAGGAAAGCCTGACGCTGGACGTCAAGCACGCCCGGGGAGGCGATGTGCTGCGCAAGCTGCTGGACCAGGCCGACGTGCTGGTGCAGAACCTGGCCCCCGGCGCCGCCGCCCGGCTGGGGCTGTCCTACGAGGCACTGAAGGACAGCCATCCGCAACTGATCGTCTGCGACATCTCCGGCTACGGCGAGGACGGCCCCTACCGCGACAAGAAAGCCTACGACCTGCTGATCCAGAGCGAATCGGGCTTTCTTTCCATCACCGGCACCGAGGACGAACCGTCCAAGGCGGGCTGCTCCATCGCTGATATTTCCGCCGGCATGTACGCCTACAGCAACATCCTGTCGGCGCTGCTGCAGCGGGCACGCACCGGCAAGGGCTGCCACATCGAGATCTCCATGCTGGAGTCGATGGTGGAATGGATGGGCTTTCCGCTTTACTACGCCTACGAAGGCGCGGAGCCGCCGCCTCGCACCGGCGCCGCCCATGCCACCATCTATCCCTACGGCCCCTTCCCCACCGGCGACGGCCGCTCGGTGATGCTGGGCATCCAGAACGAACGTGAATGGAAGGTGTTCTGCGAGCATGTGTTGCAGCAAGCGGAACTGACCGAGGAACCCCGCTTTGCTTCCAACTCGGCCCGCGTCGCCGCCCGCCACGAGCTGCGCGGCATCATCGTCCAGGCCTTTTCCGAACTGACCGCCGAACAGGCGCTGGAACGACTGGACGAGGCCCAGATCGCCAACGCCAACGTCAACCGGATTCCCGATGTCTGGGAACACGCGCAGCTGAAGAGCCGCCAGCGCTGGGTGGAGATCGACAGCCCGGAAGGCAGCCTGCCCGCCCTGCTGCCGCCTGGCGCCCCCAAGGCCTTCGACGCCCGGATGGACGCCGTGCCGGCGTTAGGCCAGCACACCGACGCGCTGTTGCGGGAACTGGGTTATGCGGACAGCGACATAGAAACCCTGCACTCGGAGGGCGCGGTATGAGCACCACGATCGCCAAGGACAACCCCGGGGCCGTTGCGGACCCCACCGCGGAACTGGCCCGGTTCGTCGCCGGTCTCGCTATCGACGACATCCCCGCGTCCGTCCTGGATCGCGCCGAGGACCTGTTCCTGGACTGGGCCGGTTCGGCGCTGGCCGGCAAGGGCGCCCGTCCGGTGGAGAGCATCGAGCGCTACGCCCGGGCCATGGGCCCCGCCGACGGCACCGCCGAGGTGCTGATCTCGCGCCGGCGTACCTCACCGCTGTTCGCCGCCATGGTGAACGCCGGCGCCTCGCATTTCGCCGAACAGGACGATGTACACAACGGCTCGGTGTTCCACCCCGCTGCGGTGGTCTTCCCGCCAGCCCTGGCCGTGGCGCAGTCGCTGGGTCGCAGCGGCGCGGAGTTGCTGGAAGCCTCGGTGGCCGGCTACGAGGCCGGTATCCGCATCGGCGAATTCCTGGGTCGGTCCCACTACCGCATTTTCCACACCACCGGCACCGCGGGCACCATCGCCGCCGCCGTGGCCGTGGGACGGCTGCTGAAACTCACCCCGGAGCAGATGCTGCACGCCATCGGCTCGGCGGGCACCCAGGCCGCCGGCCTGTGGGAATTCCTGCGGGACGGCGCCGACTCCAAGCAGTTGCACACTGCCAAGGCTGCAGCCGACGGCCTGACCGCCGCCTACCTGGCGCAGGACGGCTTCACCGGCGCCAGCCACATCCTGGAAGGCCCGCAGGGCATGGCCGCCGGCATGTCCAGCGACGCCGACCCGGCGCGGCTCACCGACCGGCTGGGCCAGCGCTGGGCGCTGGCGGAAACCTCGTTCAAGTTCCACGCATCCTGCCGGCACACCCACCCAGCTGCCGATGCGCTGCTGAAGCTGGTGGAGCAGCACGACCTGGCACCCGACGACATCCGTGAAGTGGTTACCCACGTACACCAGGGCGCCATCGACGTGCTGGGGCCGGTGGTGGTCCCCACCAGCGTGCACCAGGCCAAGTTCTCCATGGGTACCACGCTGGGCCTGATCGCGGTCCACCGTCGTGCTGGCGTGCAGGAATTCGAGCGCGACTACCTGGCACCGACCGTGGCCGGCTTCCGCGACAAGGTGCGGATGGAGCTGGATACCGAGGTGGACCAGGCCTACCCCAACCGCTGGATCGGCAAGGTCAGCCTGACCACGCAGGACGGGCGTGACCTCAGCACCCGCGTGGACGAGCCCAAGGGCGACCCGGGCAACACCCTGAGCCGCCCGGAACTGGAAGACAAGGCGCGCCGGCTGGCGGACTTCAGCGGCGCCGCCACCGATGACGAACTGACGCAGCTCATCCGCCTGGCCTGGTCGCTGCGCGACCTGGACCGAACGCCGATGCTGCTTCCCCAGAACAAGTAACTGCGAGGAGTTTTCAATGAGCGACACGAAGATGATGGACGGCAAGGTTGTGATCGTCACCGGCGCCGGCGGCGGTATCGGACGGGACATCGCGTTGATGATGGCCGAGCACGGCGCCCGCGTGGTGGTCAACGACATCGGCGCCAGCCTGGACGGCGAAGGCCTGGATGTGGGACCTGCCGAGAAAGTGGTGCAGGAGATCCGCGAAAAGGGCGGCGAGGCCGTGGCCAACACCGACAGCGTCGCCGAGGCCGCCAATGCCCGCAAGATCGTCGAGACCGCCATGGACAGCTTCGGCCGCATCGACACGGTGGTGAACAACGCCGGCATCCTGCGCGACCGCTTCTTCCACAAGATGAGCGAGCCGGAATGGGACGCCGTGATCAAGGTGCACCTTTACGGCAGCTACTACGTCAGCCGCGCCGCCGCACCGCACATGAAGGACCAGGCATCCGGCTCCTTCGTGCACATGACCTCCACCTCCGGGCTGATCGGCAACTTCGGCCAGGCCAACTACTCCGCTGCCAAGCTGGGTATCGTCGCCCTGTCCAAGTCCATCGCCCTGGACATGCAGCGTTTCAACGTGCGCTCCAACTGCATCGCCCCGTTCGCCTGGAGCCGCATGATCAGCTCCATTCCCACCGACACGCCGGAAGAGCAGGCGCGGGTGGCCAAACTGCAGCAGATGACGCCCAACAAGGTGGCTCCCATGGCCGTGTACCTGGCCAGCGACGACGCCGCCGAAGTGAACGCGCAGATCTTCGCCGTGCGCAACAACGAGATCTTCCTGGTCAGCCAGCCGCGTCCGGTGCGCTCGGTACACCGCTCGGAAGGCTGGACGCCGGAGACGATCGCCTCGCACGGCGTGCCGGCGCTGAAATCCAGCTTCTTCGAGCTGGACCGTTCCGGCGACGTGTTCACCTGGGATCCGGTCTGAGAACCGTGTCGCTCTGGAGGAGATCAGAACACCATGCATAACAATTCCAAGCTCTCGTCGCTGTTCGAGCCCAAGGCGATCGCGGTGGTGGGCGCCTCCGGCGATCCGTCCCGGATCGGCGGCCGGCCCATCGCCTACTGCAAGCGTTTCGGCTTCCAGGGAGCGGTCTACCCGGTCAACCCGAACCGGGGCGAGGTCCAGGGCCTGAAGGCCTACCCGGATATCCAGAGCCTGCCCAGCGAGGCCGATCTGTTCGTGCTGGCGGTGCCGGCCGCGCAGATTCCCGATGCGCTGGCCCAGGCCGCGAAGAAAGGCGCCCGTGCGGCCGTGGTGTTCTCCTCCGGCTTCGGCGAAACCGGCGAAGCCGGCAGCGCCCTGCAGGACGAGGTTGTCAGGGTTGCCCGTGAAACCGGCGTGCGCGTGCTGGGCCCGAATGCCCTCGGCGTGTTCTGTAACGTGTCGAAGGTGGCGCCCACCTTCACCACCTTCCTGGAAGAGGTGGAGCCCACGCCCGGAACCCTGGCCATCATCTCCCAGTCCGGCGCCTACGGTGCCCACCTGGCCATGCTGGCCTGCAAGCGCGGCATCGGCCTGTCCCATTTCGTGACCACCGGCAACGAGTCCGACATCACCGTGGCCGACTGCATCCATTACCTGGCCAATGACCCGGCGGTGGGTGTGATCGCCTGTTATTCGGAAGGCGTCAAGGACGGTCGGGCGTTCCTGGAGGCGCTGCTGGCGGCACGCGCCGCCCGCAAGCCGGTGGTTATCATCAAGGTGGGACGCAGCGCCGTGGGCCAGCAGGCGGCCCAGTCCCACACTGCATCGGTGGCCGGGGACGATGCCGTGTTCGACGCCGCCGTGCGCTTCGGTGGCGCCGAGCGCGTGCACAACACCCAGGCCTTCATCGACCTGGTGTACACACTGAGTCGGCGACCGCCGCTGGGCGGCAACAAGCTGGGCGTGCTGACCATGTCCGGCGGCGCCGGTGTCCTGATGGCGGATGCCGCCGCCGACCACGGCCTGGAGCTGACTCCGCTGCCGGACGAGGCCCGCAAGTCGCTGGACGAACGCAACCCCTTCGGCGCCTCCGGCAACCCGGTGGATACCACCGCCCAGGCGGTGAACGACATGACGCTGGTGCGCGATGCGCTGCGCGTGATGCTGGACCAGGGCGGACACGACGCGGTCGCCAGCTTCTTCATGAACTGGCCGGCCAATCCCAGCCTGGGGCCGCGCCTGCGCGAGGCCATTACCGACGGCATCAAGGGCTTCGACGACCGCACCGTGGCCATCGCGCTAAATGCCGGCGAGGACGTGAAGACGGATTTCGACTGTGCCGGCCTGCTGGTCTTCGAGGACCCCACCTTCGCCGTGGACGCGCTGGCCGCCTCCGCCCGCATCGGTGAACATCTGCGGCAGCCGTCGCC
Organism: Ectothiorhodospiraceae bacterium; assembly: GCA_020831845.1. GTDB lineage: Bacteria > Pseudomonadota > Gammaproteobacteria > Nitrococcales > Aquisalimonadaceae > LSCE01. The sequence continues at coordinate 38,570 of JAFIFV010000008.1, read as the reverse complement.
CTCGCTGGCCGCCATCGAGCAACGTGGGGCGGGCGCTTCCCTGTCCGGCCTGGACGAGGCGGAAACCTCCGAGCTGTTGCGCAGCGCCGGCCTGCCCATGGCCGAACATCGCGTTGCCGAAGATGCCGATCAGGCCGCTGTGGTCGCGGAGCAACTGGGTTATCCGGTGGCCCTCAAGGTGCTGTCGCCGGACATTCTGCACAAGTCCGACGTCGGCGGCATCGCGCTGAATCTGAAGGATGCGAACGCGGTGCGGAAAGCCGCCGAGCGCATCCTGGCCGACGTCCCCGGCCACGCGAAGGATGCCCGCATACGCGGCGTGCTGGTGGCCCCCATGGCCGAGGACGGCGTCGACCTGATCCTGGGCGGCCGGGTGGACCCGGTGTTCGGCCCGGTGGTGGTCTGCGGCCTCGGCGGCATCTTCGTGGAGATCTTCAACGATGTGGCCATCGACATCGCCCCGGTCACCGAGGACCGCGCCGAAGCCCTGCTGCGCCGCCTGAAGGCGTGGCCCATCCTGGACGGCGCCCGCGGTCGCCAACGCAGCGACGTGGCCGCCGCGGCGAAAGCCATCGCCGCCTTCTCGAGCTTCCTGGCCCAGCATGCGGACGGCATCAGTTCGGCGGAGATCAACCCGCTGCGGGTTCTGCCGGAAGGCCGGGGCGTAGTCGGGCTGGATAGCCTGATCCTGACCACCGGCTGAGCGTCGGCCACCATGCAACCTCCCCTGGATCTGGCTGATCCGGGGGATTCCCGCTTGCCCCGGTTACTCCCCGGCCCCTAATACAGACAGTCGCCAGGCAGGTGCAGCAGCCCCATGCCGGAGTAGGTGTTCAAAGCAGGCTTGGCAAGTACAGGGCAAGACCGGGAAACAGGATCAGCAGGATCAGGCGCAGCAGGTCAGACAGCCAGAATGGCAGCACGCCCTTGTAGATGGTGGACAATTCCACGTCACCCACAGCACCTTTTATCACGAAGACATTCAGGCCCAGTGGCGGCGTGAGCAAGCCGATCTCCACCGCTATGACCACGAACACACCAAACCAGACAGCGGCTTCCGCCGATGTCATGCCGAACTCCGGCGCCAGGATCTGAATCAGCGGAAACAGCACCGGAACCGTCAGGATCACGATGCCCAGGCTTTCCATGAAACAGCCCAGAACCAGGTAGAGGGCCACGATGGTGAGGGCGATGACGATCGGGCTGAGTTCGAGCGCTGCAACCGACATGGCGAAAACGCGAGGCAGGCCGGAGTAGGACAGGAAAAACGTGAACAGGCCGGCCCCGATCACGATGATGAAGATCATGCCGGTGGTGGCCATCGTCTCCAGGAATACGGACTTGAGCACAGAGCGGTTGAAGCCGCGCGTCGCGAGGAAGTAAACCAGCGAGCCCACGGCACCGACCGCTGCCGCTTCCGTGGGCGTGAACACGCCACCGTAGATGCCCCCGAGCACCAGCAGGAACAGAATGATGACCGGAACCGCATCCAGCAGGGAGCGCAGGCGCACCTTCAGCGACTCCTTGCGGGAAGCCGGCCCGGACCCTGGCGAGACACGCACCACGATGGCGATCACAACGATATAGAACGCCACCGCCAGCAGACCCGGAACCAGCGCCGCTGCGAACAGAAGGATGATGGAGGTTTCCGTGATCAGCGCATAGACGATCAGTATGACGCTGGGGGGAATCAGCATGCCCAGCGCACCCCCGGCGGCGATGGAGCCTGCCGCCAGGCCGTCGTCATACGCATGGCGGCGCATTTCCGGCATGGCCACCTTAGCCATGGTTGCCGCCGTCGCAATGGACGAGCCGCAGACCGAGCTGAACAGCGCAGCGGAGCCGATGGTCGCCATGCCAAGCCCGCCCCGGGCATGGCCAATGACGTGATTCGCCATGGAGTACAGGCGCTGCGACATGCCGGAGGAGGCGGCAGCCACCCCCATCAGCACGAACAGCGGGATGACCGACAGGGAGTAGCTGACAAAGTCCCCCGAAGCCACGATACCGAGGGTATGCATTGCGGCGTCCGGACCCATCAGGAAATACAGGCCAACGATGCCCGCGATCCCCATCGCAAAGCCGATCGGAATATTGATGGCAATCAACGCCAGCAGCAGTGCAAAACCGTAGACACCCAACCAGGCCGACTCAGTCATGTCAGATCGAACTCCTCTGGGGCAGGTGCTGCCAGCGCCCGACCAGATTCGTCAGGGCGGTGGTCGCCAGGAGCACCACGATGACGAACTTCAACACCAGCAGGGCGCAAATCACGGACCACACCGGCCAGACCTTGAAACCCAGCATCCACATCACGTTGCCGGACTCATAGCGGCTGATGGTGTGCAGGATGATGCGGTAGGTCAGCAGGCCGACGAACACCGCCGACACCGTGGACGTCAGGAAGTAGGAAAGTGCAAGCGCACGTCTGGGCAGCATGTCCGTGAACATGGAGACGGAAATATGCTGGCCGGCCGCGGAGCAGTACGGTAGCGCCGAGGCGATGGCCAGGCCGAGCCCGTAGCTCACTACGTCCACGCCCCCGGGCAACGGCTGACCGAGAAACTTCCTGCCCAGCACGTCAACCACCGTGTACAGCGCCATCCCGACCAGGACCACGCCCCCCGACAACGCCAGCCATTCGCTGACCTGCCGCATGAAGTCATTGCTTTTCTGGATCATGCACGCCCACCCGCAAACCACGCATTCGCTCGTCAATCAGCCGAGCGCTCAGGACTGGATCCAAACCGCCTTCGACTTCAGATACTTCTGATAGCCGGCAGCGCCCATGTCCTTGCCGATCCCTGAGCGCTTGTAACCGCCAAACGGTGCCGTCATGTCGCTGCGCCGGCCCCAATCGTTGATCCACACCGTGCCGCTCTCGAGACGGCGGGCGGCATGCAGCGCCTTGCGGATATCCAGCGTGTGCACCGACGCGGTCAAGCCGTAATGTGGATGGTTCGCCAGGGCGATCCCTTCATCCGCCTCGCGGAAGGTGTCCACCAGCAGCACCGGACCAAAGATCTCCTCCTGGAACGCGGCGTTATCGCGCGGCACACCCTGGATGATCGTCGGCTCGAAGAAGCAGGCGCCGTGGGGGCCATCCATCTGCTTCCCACCCAGCAGCAGCCGCGCGCCGGCATCGACCCCACCGCCCACCAGCCGCGACATGCGGTCCAGCTGTTTCCGGTTGATGACGGGGGGGAGCGTGGTGCCCTCGTCCCAGGTCGGCCCCGGCCGCAGGCCACTCATGGCCTGCCTGACCCGCTCGATGAAGGACTCGGCGATGCTCTCCTCGATCACGAGGCGTGAACCGGCGAAACAGGCCTGGCCAGAGTTGTAGGTAATGCCCCGAGCCACAGTGGCCGCCAACTGGTCGAGATCCGGCGCATCGGCGAACACCAGCTGGGCCCCCTTGCCACCCAGTTCCAGACTTACCGGCTTGAGGCCATGCAGTGCCGCATCGGCCATGATTCTCGCTCCGGTGGCCGAGGAACCGGTAAAGGTCACGCAGGCCACGTCCGGGTGGCGCACCAGGGCAGCGCCGACAGCACCATCCCCGTGGACGATGTTCAGCAGCCCCTCCGGAAGCCCGGCCTGGGCCGCCAGTTCCGCAAGCCGGGTGACGGCAAACGGCGTGAATTCGGAAGGCTTCATGACCACGGCGTTGCCCGCGGCCAGCGCCGGCGCCCATTTCCAGGAGGACAGAATGATCGGGAAATTCCATGGAGAAATCGCGCCAACAACCCCGTAGGGTTCGTTGAGCGTCAGCGACAGGCTGTCTTCCGGCGTGGCAGTGACCACCCCTTCAAGCTTGTCGGCGAACTCGCCGAAAAAGCGAAGGACCTCCGACGCCACCTTCACGTCGCGGGTTGTCACCTCGCCGTGAACCCTGGCCGAAACCAGGGCCTCCAGGCAGGCAATTTCGTGGGCATTTTCATCAATGAGGTCGGCCCAGCGGCGCAGCACCCGGGCACGCTCACGCGGCGCGGTAGTAGACCAGCCGCTACGCGCCAGCGCCTCGCGGGCAGAGGTCACGGCATGATCGACGTCGTCCTCGCTGGCCCAGCTCACTTCCCTCACCACCGCCGGATCGGACGGGCTTGCGACCGGGTACTGACTCGCCGCGCCGCGAACGCGCTGCCCGCCGATGAGCAGGCCGGAGTCGGGATGGATCTGTTTCGGATCGAAGTACATGACTGTTTTCCTCGTAACAAAAGCGTGGGCCGCATCCGGCCACATGCGCGCTCATCGCTCGGGCAGGCAACTGCTGAAGCTCGGCAATGCCTCGCAGGCTTCCGACAGGCGCCTTAGCACCGGCAGTGGTCGCAGCCCCATGACATCCGGCTGGAACCGGCCGACAAACTCGTACGCGACTGCGGCCGTCAGCAAGTCCAGCGTGAGGTCGTCATCCGACGCGGGTGCCGGGATCGTCCCGATCATTGACTCCATCTGCGCCAAGGCCGTGGCAGCCTGCTCCAGGAGGGCATCGCGAACAGGTGGATGCTGCTTGTCCTCGGGCCGCTTTATCCGCTCGTAGCCGGCATACGTGGTCTTCTCCAGGGCCGTATTGGCCCATGCAACCAGCTGCAAGGCCTCCCTTCGGCGTGTACCTGAGGGGTCGATCAATGCTCGCTGCTGGCCGTAGGTTTCCATCAGGAAATCGATGATCGCACCGCTCTCGACGAGGCGTTCGCCCTCTTCCGTGCGCAGCACCGGCACGCGGCCGACCGGATTCCAGGGCTTGATGGGCTCAAGTCCGGCCAGAGGCGACAAGGGAAGATGGTCAAACTCCCTGCCCAGCAAGCGCAGCGTGATCGCCACGCGCCGCACATGGGGGGAGGCAAACCGGCCAACCAGAAGCAGTGTGTCCGCCATGGTTACAGCGCCTCCCGGAATAGCTGAAAATAGGCTTCCCGCCCTGCCTGCCGTGGATTGGTACGCGCGGTGAAGTCGACGGCCGCGCGCTCCGCCAGCGCCGGCAGCAGGTCCTCCGTCACCCCCATGGCTCCCAACCGGATCGGCAACCCGAGACTGGCATTGAGCTCCAGGATGACCTCGTCCAGGCTGGCGTCGCGCGACTGCCCCATGGCCGCCAGCACCTCACCGTAACGCTCGCCAACCGCCGGATGGTTGTACCGCAGCACCGGTGGCAGCAGAACGGCATTCAGCGTGCCGTGATGCAGGTGCAAACGCTCGATGGCGCCGGCCGCATGCGACATGGCGTGGACGCCACCCAGACCGTTCGCCATGGACATGCCACCCTCCAGGGAACCCAGCATCATGTGCGCCCGTGCCTCCAGGTCGGAGCCCTCCTCGACCGCCCGCCGGATGTTTGCCGACAATCGGCGTATTCCATCCAGCGCCACTGCCGCCGCGGGGGGATTGAAATTCGGGGCAAGGAAACCTTCGATACAGTGGGTCATGGCGTCCATGCCCGTTCCTGCGGTCATGCCCGCGGGCAAGCCGGAGGTCAATGCGGGGTCCGCCAGCACCACCCGAGGAATAAGATGCAGGCTGACGATGATCAGCTTCCGGTCGCCCGGGGCCGAGATCACCGCGGCGCGCCCCACTTCGCTGCCTGTTCCTGCGGTGGTGGGGATGGCGATCAACGGTGCTACATCGAACGTGATCGTGACTGGTGGTTTCGCAGTGATGTCGAAGGCCTCAAGCGCTCCTTCCTGACGTGCCAGCAGAGCGACCGCCTTGGCAAGATCGATGGGGGACCCGCCGCCAAGCGCCACGATGCCATCGCAGCCACTCCTCCGGTAAAGATCCAGTGCCTGCTCCACTGCCTCGACAGTAGGATTCGAGGGGGTCCCGTCGTACGTGGTCCACTGCACCGAGTCCGGTACGGTAGCCTGGGCGAGGGAGGCAACGCCTGCCTTCGTGAGACCGTGGTCCGTCACCAGCAATGGCCGACTGACCCGCAGGGCCGCCAGCTCGTCGGCCAGCCTCTCCACCATGCCGACACCGAACCAGGTGGTGGTCATGAAGTGGAGCTTGCCGCTTGGAAGCGTTGTATCAGACATCGATCAGCACCATCGGAAAACAAGGCTGGGCGGCGCACCCGGGCTTCACCGGGGGCGCCGCACACACTGAAGCGGAATCTAGTCTTCCAACTCGGCCGCCAGTTCCTGCATGCGATCCAGGATCGCCTGGCCGTCCACCCCATCCCGGCTACGCTCACTCAGCCAGCCTTCAACTACCGGCTTGACAGCCTCTTCCATGTCGGCGATCAGCTGGTCACTCGGAGCATTGATGTTGTGGGCGGACGACTCGTAGAAATCCTCACGATAGTGGTCATCGGCACGGTCATACGACTCCCCGAGAGCCCGCGAGAACTCCGCCCCGCTATTGCGGTCAATGATTTCCCGCAGATCCTCGGGCATGGATTCATATTTCCGTTTGCTCATGATCAGGATGTGCGTGAGAGAGGCGATAGGGATCTCGTTCATCTCCTTGACCAGGCCGTCGATGCCGAAAGGTTTCACCGCCTCGTAAGCGAATACGGTGCCGTCCAGCACGCCCAGACGAATCGATTCCGCCATTTCGTTCACCGGCATGCCGATGGCGGTACCGCCCATGGCCTCGATGGTCTGGCCGATCAGGCGACTCGCGGCCCGGATGTTCAGCCCGCGCATGTCCGACAGGGACTCTATCTTGCGGTCCGTGGTGAAGAGGATGTAGGGCTTGTTCATGAACAGGGCGATGGGTTTGACGCGGTCATACTCGCTGCCAAAATGCCCCTCTTCGTACATCTGCCAGTAAGCCTGGGACGCCGCTTCGCCACTGGTGAACTGGAATGGCAGCTCCATGACGCTGGAGCGGTTGAAACGACCCGGGGAATAGCCGGGCACGAACCAGGCGGCGTCCAGAATGCCGTTCTCCACCAGTTCCAGATACTGGGCGGGCTGGCCGAACACGCCCGTGGGCTGCAGATCCACCTTGATACGGCCGTCCGACTCTTCCTCGATGCGCTCGGCCCAGGGCTTCAGCTGATCCTGATAGATCCACTGCGCTTCAGGCACGGGCGTGCCGAAACGTATGGTCACCTCGGCCGCACTCGCGGTCGTCGCCAGTATCGACCCGGCACAGACCAGGGCCACCGCAGCAATACCATTTCCGAATTTCATTGCAACTCCTCCAGCTCGTTTTGATCTTGTGAATTACCCCTTCCCGCGCGACGCGACTCTGCGCCACCGGGCATCAGGCTTTCTCGGAAGACAGAATGATGCGGCCAGCCACCTTTCCCGCAGCAAGATCACGCACTGCCCCATCCGCGGCCTGCATCGAGCGGTGCTCCACCGGAATGCCGGCCATCTTGCGGTCTCGGACGAAATCCACCAGGGACTGAAGCTCATCCAGACGCCCGACATAGGAACCCGTGATGAGCAGCGCCTTGGTGGCAATGAACGGAAGCGGATACCGCAACTCCCCGCCATGCAGCCCAACCAGCACATAGCGGCCGCCCTTGCCCAACGCAGCCAGCGCAAGATTGGCGGTCTGTTCGTTGCCGACGAAATCCAGCACTGCGGCAAGCTCGCCGCCTGCGCGCCTCGAGAGCTGGGTCGCCGCATCCGCGTCTGTGGCATTGACAACGGCTGCAGCTCCCGCCTGTTTCGCCAGAGCCAGCTTGTCATCGGAAACGTCCACGGCAATCACATTGGTCTCGCCCATGGCCTCGAGCAGGCGCAGCGCGATCTGGCCAAGGCCGCCGCAACCGACGATGGCGATCCACTGCCCGTCAGCCAGCGGCAGAACCTTGTGAATGGCGGAGTAAGTGGTCAGCCCCGAACAGGCGAGAGGAGCTGCAGTCGCGGGATCGAGCCCGTCGATGTCCACCAGATAGCGGGCGTCCGGAACGAGGACATGGTCAGCGTAGCCACCCGGCGCAAAGACGCCGAGATAGCGCGGGGCGGCGCACATGTTTTCCTCCTGACGGCGACAGGCCGAACAGGTGCCGCAGCCTATCCAGGGATAGACCAGACGCTGGGCGCCAATCGCCACATCTCCGGCGTCCGGCCCTTTGCGCACCACCGTTCCCACGATTTCATGGCCAAGAGTTACCGGGGGGACCACACCCCGATCGGCGAACGACATTCGTTTTCCATCGCCAATCGCATAGTAGCCCTCGTGGATGTGCACGTCGGAATGACAGACGCCGCAGTAATCCACCCGCAGCAGCACACCGGCACCTTCAGGTTCCGGGAGGGGATAGGCCGAAGCCTCGATCGGCCCCTGGAACTCCCGGAACTCGTATCGCCGCGTCTCGGTGCTTTCGCCCTGGCTCATTGCCTCCTCCATTGTCGATCCTGATACCGCCAGCCATCGTCGGGGCGGGCCAGGAGATTCTTGTCTTGTTCGTGCGTTTTTGCTTTCAAGTTATATTCTATAGCGAATATGATTCCTTATGCGAAACGCTAGCACGCTTTGTGCGTTTCGTCGAGTGGTCACGCCAGCTCCCGCGCCGCAGGGCCGTTGACTGGCGTCAACAGCGGCACATAGACTCATTTCCAATAGCGAACGGAACCGAGCCGGGGAGCCACGTGGAAGAATCAAGTCTCGCGAAGCCCGTAGGTGCTGTCGTCAACGCCGTGCGATTGCTGCGGGTACTGGCTTCCAGCAACAAGCCTCTGGGCGTTACCGCCGCTGCCAGGGCAGCCGACGTCAACCCTTCAACCGCCTATCACATCCTGCGCACGCTGGTGCACGAGGGCCTGGTAACCTTCGATGAAGGTGGCAAGACCTATTCCCTGGGCCTGGGCATGGTCACTCTTGCCAGAAAGCTGCTCGGCCGACATCAGACCGAGCTGCTCCGGCCCGAGCTGACACGACTGGCCACGAATTTCGAGTGTTTATTCGCGCTCTGGCAAATCGTTGATGATCGAGTGGTTCTTATCGACCGGGCGCTTGCCAACACCGCTGTCCGACTGGACCTGGAAGTCACCCAGCGCATGCCGTTCCTGCTCGGTGCAATCGGCCGCGCCATCGCGGCGCGCCTGGATATGGAGACCTCCGAACTGTATCGCCGCTTCTCCGAACTGCGCTGGAACGCGCCGATGACCTTCGAGGAATACCAACAGGAACTGGAACAGACGCGCCAGCGGGGCTACGCCGTGGATCAGGAGCGCCTCTATTCCGGCATCACCGCCATTGCGTCAGTGATCACCGATGACCAGGGACGCCCTCAACTCGGCATCTCGGCCATCGGCTTTGCCGAACGATTGCGGGGCGATGTCATCACCAGGATCGGCAGCGAAATCGCCAGGTTATGCGCCGCATCCAGCGGCCAGGGCTTCGTGGCCTGACGCAGCCGGCTTCATCGCCCGGCAATTGCATTCTTTATGTAAAACTGTATTCTCCCTGAAGAATAATACAGATACCCCATATACGCCCATCGGAGCCAAGGCGCGGTCGTTGCGACATGACCCGATACGGCAACCAGAGACTCATGCGATGAATGCCGTCTGTGACTATCGGACTTTCGACGATTTCCAGCCAGGAAAGGCCATCGGCGAGACCGTCATCTCCCTGACGCCTGAACTGCTAAGCTCCTGGCAGCAGGCGGCTCCCGATTCCTCCGGCGAACACCTTTCGCCGGGGCTTGCACTCGCCCTGTTGATGCGGGGCTACGGGCTCGTGGTGGACCGTCGCCCGCCGGGCAACGTCCATGCTGGACTGGAGATGGAGTTCCTGCACGGCACGCTGGAGGATGACGAACTGCGGGTCACCGTATGCTGTGCCGAGAAGGAGCTGCGCAAGGGCCGCCGCTGGGTCAGGTTCGACGTCGAACAATGGTCGGGGGAGCGATGCCTGGCCAGGGCGCGACTGACTTTATTGTGGGCCAGGTAGTTCCGGCCTTCGGCCGGATCGGTGGCAATCGCCTTGCGGCGATTACCCCCCTACGCAAACCCTGTACCTCACAACATGTAGGGGATTAACCGCGCAGGGTTTGCTACCGTGTCGGGCGAGAGCCCGACCATGCGCAGGATAGTCCGGCAGACGGATTCGCCTCCGGCCCCATCCACCCTACGCAACGCGAAAATGCAGACCCCGAGAACCCAAGCCGGCCCCGCACAAACCGAACAGGCAACCAGCCATGCAAACAGAAACCCAAGCCATCCAGCGCACCCTTAGCCGCGACGACGTGCTGAACTACGCCGAGCTCACCGACGACTTCAACCCGATCCACGTGGATGAGGAATTCGCAGCAACGACGCCGTTCGGCGGCCCCATCGTCCACGGGACGCTGACGCTGACCCTGGTCTGGGACCTCCTGGCCGCGCTGTACCCGAAACGCTCCCTGGCCGGCATGAAGGTCTCCGTGCGTTTCACGGCGCCGGTCATGGTGGGCGAGACGGTAACGGCACAGCTACAGGAAAGCGCAGCCGACGGCGGCGGATTGACGGTCGCCGTGCTGCGCGAAGACGGCAAGCCGGCGCTCACCGCCGACGTGGAGCTGCCATGACAACGCCGGCCATCATCGGCACCGGGCTGACGCCTTTCGGCCGCCTGGAGCCCGCCGACACGCTGGACCTGATGAGCCGGGCCGCCGAGGTCGCGTTGGCCGACGCCGGGCTGGAACGAGGCGACGTCGACGGATTGCTGACCGGCTATTCCACCACCCATCCGCACCTGATGCTGTCCACCCTGTTCGCCGAGTACTTCGGACTGCAGCCAGCCTATGCCCATGGTGTGCAGGTGGGCGGCGCCACCGGCCTGGCCATGGTGGACCTGGCCAGGCGCCTGGTGCAATCGGGTGCAGCGAAGCGTGTGCTGGTCGTGGCCGGGGAGAACAGGCTCAGCGGTCAGAGCCGTGACCAGACCATCCAGACCCTGGCCCAGGTCGGCGACCCCGACCACGAAGTGCCCAACGGCGCTGCGGTTCCCGCCTACTACGCGCTGCTGGCCAGCCATTACCTGGCGGAAACCGGCTGCACCGAAGAGGACATGGCAGAACTGTCCGTGCTCATGCGCAGCCACGCCATGAACTACCCCGGGGCGCACCTGACGAAAGCCGTCTCCGTGGCCGACGTGATGGCATCGAAGCCGATCGCGACACCTCTGAAGCAACTGGACTGCTGCCCGATCTCCGATGGCGCGGCAGCCGTGCTCGTGTGCCATCCGGACGCCGTGCCCGACGGCGCAGTAGCCACGCGGATTACCGGCGGCGGCCAGGCCCACACCCATCAGCATGTCTCCATGGCGCCGGAGCCGATCAACCTTGGCGCGACACAGGCATCACGCGCGGCATTGCGGGAAGCCGGTCGTCGCATCGGCGACATGGAATTGCTTGGCATTTACGACAGCTTCACCGTCACACTGGCGGAACTGCTGGAAGGCATCGGCGTCTGCGAGCGAGGTCACAGCGCGGCGGACGCGCGCGAAGGCCGTTTCTCGCTGGACGGCCCGCTGCCGTTGAATCCCCATGGCGGCCTGCTCTCCTATGGACATGCCGGCGTTGCCGGCGGCATGTCGCACCTGGTGGAAGCGGTCCGGCAGTTGAGCGGGCGCTCACCAACACCTGCCGCCCGCGGCCCGGGCCTGGCGCTGGTGCATGCCGACGGAGGCGTACTTTCCTCCCACGTCAGCCTGGTTCTGGAGGCAACGCGATGACGACCCCACAGCTAACGGAAGGCATCCGGCCCCGACTGGAGCACTGCCGGGACTGCAAGCGGCGCTGGTTGGTGCAGCGCGGTTTCTGTCCCAGCTGCGGCAGTTCGGAAACGGAAATGAAGGATGTCTCCGGAGTCGCCACGGTCCAGGCGGTGACGACTGTGCATCGGTCAGTCCAGCCCTCGGCCATCGGCCCGGCGCCCTACTGCATCGTGCTGGTGCAGCTTGAAGCTGTACCGGACGTTCGCATCATGGCCCTGGCCGAGACCGCCCCAGCCATAGGCGGAAAGGTCCAGGTAACCCGGCACGGCCAGACGGGTGCCCCCTATCTGGTCACGTCCGAACCGACAGGGACTTTCGGCTGATGCGTCGGCTCCGCGGCGTCCGGGGCTTCCAGCACGGTCTGCCGGTATTCTCCGGGCGCCAGACCGGTCCACTTCTTGAACGCGCGATGGAAGGTGCTGGGTTCGGAGAACCCCGTACGGTTGGCGATATCCATCAGCGACAGGTCCTGGCGGGCAAGAAAATCCACGGCGGCATCCCGGCGCACCTCGTCCTTGATCGTCTGGTACCCCTCTCCCTCGTCGCGCAGCCGTCGACGCAAGGTCTGCGGTGTCATGCGGAGTTCTTCGGCCACCTCTTCCAGCGAAGGCACGCGCTCGCTGAGATGCTTGCGCAGGTAGCGGCGAATGCGCTCCGTGAGTCGCGACTGGTCCCGGTACTTGATCAGCAGGTTTGTCGGCGCCTGGGCCAGGAATTCCCGCAGGCTGGCCTGATCCTGCCGCACCGGATGGTGCAGCCAGACGCTGTCAAAGCTGAAGGCGGTGTACGGCTGGTCATAGCAGACCGGCGCCTGGAAGATGCGCGCGGTCTCGGACCTTTCAAGCGGTTCGGGTTCGCTGACCTGCACCACGTTTACGGGCAGGCGCCGCTCCACCAGCCAACTGGCGATGCCGAAGGTAAAGAACAGAAAAGTACGCTGGGCGTAATGCTGCCTGTCGTCCGCCGGCAGGCGGCTGAACAGGCGCACATGGGCGTCGTTGCCCACGCACTGAAGGCGGGCCGCGAAATCGTCCAGCACCAGACGGTAGAACTGGAAACCCGCGCGCAGAGCACCACCCAGCGTTTCGCACCCAACCATCACGCGCAACGCCTGGGCAAAGCTGCCAGGCGGCAGCGGGCGGGCACACAGCCCCCAGAGTTCATCGCGCATCTCACGCCGCAGGACACGGATCAACTGCGCGTACTGCGACTGCGACACACGCGAACGCGGCGATTCCAGCAAGCCCGGCGAGATACCGGCCCGCTGCAGCAACGGTGTAAGTGCGAGCCCCTGATGCTGCGCGCCCTGCAGGATGGCACGGACCTGAACGATGGGAATGGTGTGGTGCGATGTGGTCATGTTGCGCACCCCGGGTCAGGGGGCTCTCCTCCTCGCCGTCGGCGAGCGTTTCCGCCAACCGTTTTGAATCGTCCGGCCATTGGTCACCGCCCGGGCACGGCCCAGACTATGTATCTTCGGGACTCCATACCGGCAGGAACGACCACCGGTGACCAAACAACCGCACGCCCTCCGGCCGCGCAGCACGCGCAGCCGGGGCGCTTCAACATAAAGGATACCGGTGCCGGGCGCCATGCGCGACAGCGGCAGTATCCGGAAAACACGGCACGACCCTTCGGGCTGGTGCCGATTCAGCATTCACAGGAGGCAGCCAATGAACGATTCCGCTGACGAGCTGCGCATGCTGGCCGATTCGGTCGTCCAGTTCGCGCGCAACGACGACACTCTGACCCGCACGCGCGCCCTGCACAAGGGCGGCGCCGCGTTCAGCCGGGAGACCTGGAGCACGCTCGCCGACGCCGGCTGGCTGGGCATACTGGTTCCGGAAGACAGCGGCGGCCTGGGCCTGGGCCTGCGGGAGATGGCCGTCGTCGCCGAGGAACTGGGTCGCGCACGGATACCGGAACCCGTCGTCGCCGTGGCCGGATTCACCGCCAGCGTCCTCTCCGCCTGCGACCGGAAAGCGGCGGCTTCGGAGTTGCTCTCGGAACTGGCTTCCGGCGCCACCATCGCCGCGGTGGCCTGGCAGGAAGATCCGACCGACCTCGATCCGGCAACCACGCACTGCCGTGCAACGCACGAAGGCAACGCCATCGTGCTGAACGGAAGCAAGTGCCTGGTGCTGCCGGCGGAAGCCGATGTATTCCTGGTGAGTTCGGAAACCGATGAAGGGGTCGCCCTCTACAGCGTGCCGTCGGACGCACCGGGCCTGGCTCTGGAGCGGCGGCAGCAGGTGGACGGGAGCTGGGTGGCAGACCTCCGCCTGGATAACGTCAGCGTTAGTGCGGACCAGATGCTGGCCTCGCCCGGCCAGGGTCTGCCGGCCCTGGAGCGGGGCCTGGCCCGCGCCGCGCTACTGGCTGGCGCCGAACTCACCGGCCTGGCTCACAGGCTGCTCGGCATGACCAACGACTATCTGGCCACCCGCAAGCAGTTCGGCCAGCCGCTGAGCAGCTTCCAGGCCCTGCGACACCGGGCGGTGGATCTCTACATCCAGCACGAACTGATGCAGGCCTCGCTCCGACATGCTTTTCGCACGCTGCGGCCTGACTCGCCGCTGGCGCTGGAGCAGCGCCTTGCCGCCCGGGTCAAGGCGCGCACCAGCGACGCGGCGATGCGCATCGGTCGTGAATCGGTGCAGCTTCATGGCGCCATCGGCTTTACCGAAGAGGCCGATGTGGGTATCCACCTGAAGCGCATCATGGCCCTGAGCGCATGGCTGGGCAACGCCGCCTGGCAGCGCCGCCGCCACTTCGAACTCAGCCGCAACACCCAGCAGGAGGTGGCGTGATGAAGGACTGGAACGCCTTGCCCGACGATCAGTTCCGCGTGGACATCCGCGCCTTCCTGGAAGCCAACTATCCCGAGCATCTGCGCTACCCCTCCCGGCGCATGCGCTGGCACGAAGTCAAGGAGTGGTATCTGCTGCGCGCGGAGCAGGGCTGGACCGCGCCCGGCTGGCCGAAGGAATACGGCGGGGTGGGCCTGAGCCCCACCAAACAGCTGATCTACATCGAGGAACTGGAACGCTGGGGTGTTGCCCGGGCACCCGACCAGGGCGTGATCATGGTCGGCCACCTGTTGATCAAGTACGGCACCGATGCCCAGAAAAAGGAGTTCCTGCCGAAGATCCTGAGCTGGGAACATATCTGGTGCCAGGGCTACTCCGAACCCAATGCCGGTTCCGATCTGGCCAGTCTCCGCACCCAGGCGGTGGAAGACGGCGACGACTACGTGGTGAACGGCCAGAAAACCTGGACCACACTGGCCCAGGATGCCACCCATATGTTCCTGCTGGCGCGCACCGACCAGCAGGCGAAGAAGCAGGCCGGCATCAGCTTCCTGCTCGTGGACCTGGACACGCCGGGCGTCACCATCCGCCCCATCCGCAACATTGCGGGGCACGAGGAATTCTGCGAGGTGTTCCTGGAAGACGTACGGGTGCCGAAGAGAAACCTGGTGGGTGCGCCCAACGAAGGCTGGACCATGGCGAAGGCATTGCTCGGCTTCGAGCGGCTGTTCCTGGGCAGCCCGAAGCTGGCACAGAATGCGCTGGGCCGCCTGAGAACGCTGGCCGAGGCGCGTGGCCTGTTCTCCGATCAGGGTTTCGTCGATCAGTTCGCCCGGCTGGAACTCGACGTGGCGGATCTGGGCGAGGCGTATGAAAGCTTTGCCGACCAGGTCCGCGCCGGCCAACCACTGGGAGCGGACATTTCCTGGCTCAAGGTCTGGGGCACGGAAACCTTCGACCGCATCGCCGCCCTGGCGGTGCAATCCGCGGAATCCTACGGCGCACTGGCCGGGCCCCAGCGGTACGGCGATACCGATGTGGACGCTCTCGTGCTGTACTTTGATGCATTGCCGGCCACAATCTATGGGGGAACCAACGAAATCCAGCGCAACATCCTCTCCAAGCAGGTACTTCAACTGCCCTGAGGATATGCCGCCAACGATCTCCTCCATTGCCGCCTTTCGGCCGGCCGCAAGGCCGGCCCGAGGCGGGCTTTCTGGCAAGCTTCCGTCTGCTGAACACTCTCGCCAAGCAAATTGAACGTATCCGCCATTGGGCCAGCAATAACAAGCGCTTAGATTACGTCACAGGGCATGCCTGACCTTATAACCAAATCCCACTCGTACCGGCCTCCATGGGGAAGCCGGTCACGGGTGTCATGGAGGAGATTCTGCTATGCCCGCAACAACCCTGAAAGCGCTGGCCACGGGTGGCGCCCTGCTGGCAGCCATTGCCACCGGCCAGGCACACGCCGCGGGCTCCGGCCTGCCGGGAACCATACTCTGGTCCGCCTACCCCACCGGCACCACGGCCTATACGCAGGCAGTGGCTATCGGCAGCGTGCTACAGAACGAGTACGGCGTGAACCTGCGCGCCATTCCCGGACGCAACGACGTCGCCCGTCTGACGCCGCTGCTGCGGGGCCGGGCCAATTTCGCGGCCACCGGGACTTCCGACGTGGTCTATGCGCAGGAAGGCATCTTCGATTTCGGCTCCCAGGCCTGGGGACCGCAGCCGTTCCGCATGACCTTGTGGAATGTCGCGGACTCGTGCGGCTACACACTGGCCGCTGCCGGTGACGCCGGCATCGACGTAGCGGCCGACCTGAAAGGCAAGCGCATCGTCTACGTCCAGGGGTCACCGTCGCTGAATCTCGCCACGCAGGCGCTGCTGTCCTACGCCAACCTGACCTGGGATGACGTGCGGGCGGTGGAAGTGGGCGGTTACCCCGCCGGCATCGAGGCAGTCGTCTCCGGCCGCGCCGATGTGTTTGGAACGTCCTGCCATTCGCCGGTGCTGCTGCGCGTGGAAAATGCCCCCCGCGGTGTGCACCTGGTGCAGTTCCCGCATGATGACCAGGAAGCCGTGGACCGCATGCTGTCCACCCTGCCCTGGTATCGCCCACACGTGACCGAGAAAGGCCCCGGCATCCCGGAAGACCGTCACCATGAGGGCTTCACCACGGCCTATCCCAGCCTGGTGACCACCGCCGAACAGGATGCGGACATGGTCTACGCCATGACCAAGGTCATCATCGAGCACCACGACGACTACAAGGACTCCGCGCCCGCGGCAGAAGGCTGGGTGCTGGAACGTCAGGCAATCGAGGACAGCGTGATCCCGTTCCACGAGGGAACCGTCCGCTACTTCAAGGAAGTGGGCGTCTGGACCGAGGCTGCGGAAGCACAGCAAAAGGCCAACCTGGAACGTCAGCAGGTGCTGCAGGATGCCTGGGCGCAATACACGGCCCAGGCTTCCACGGACCAGGACACCTTCCGCCGGGAATGGCAAACGGCCAGGGCTGAAGCCCTGCGCGAGGCAGGCCTGGACGTTTACATCGAATCCTGGTGATCGGCCGGGACCGCGACCAATCGACCGCTCCGGCTGCCTGAGGGCCCGGAGCGGCGCCGTTCAGCCAGGAGGAACGCATGTACCTGACCCAGGGCCTTCATCGTGCCGCCCAGAAACATCCCGACAAGACCGCCACCGTCTGCGCCCAGGGAGAGGAGCAGACCTTTCTGCAACTGGAACGGCGCGTGTCCCGGCTGGCCGGAGCGTTGCGCGGGCTCGGCGTCCAGCCGGGTGACCGCGTGGCCATGCTGGGCCGGAATTCGGCACGCTACCTGGAATACTTCCAGGCGGTCTGGTGGGCCGGTGCCGTCGCCAACCCGGTGAACACCCGCTGGAGCGTGGCGGAGATCGTCTTCTCGCTGGACGACTGTGCCACCACCGTCCTGATCGTGGACGACGCCTTCGTGAGCATCGCACCCGACATCCACGCCAGGGCAGCCACCGTCACCACCATGATCTACGCCGGGAACCAGCCGCAGGCGCCGGACGGCATGCTGCACTGGGAAACACTGATCGAAACCGGTCCCGCCCTGCCCGACGAGCGCTTCAGCGGCGACACCCTGGCCGCGATTCTCTACACCGGCGGCACCACTGGTTTGCCCAAGGGGGTGATGCTCTCCCACACCAATTTCCTCAGCGCCTCGCTGGCGCGTGCGGCGGAGTTTCCCTGCCCGCCGGACACCGTCGCGCTGCTGGTTCCGCCGGTGTTTCATGTGGCCGGCCTGGGACGACTGATCACCCAGACGGTGGTCGGCGGCACCACGGTCATGCAGCCGGTGTTCGACCCCGAGGACATCCTGCGGAAGATCGAGCAGTACGGCGTCAACGAACTGCTGCTGATTCCCAGCATGATCCAGATGCTGGTGGACCACCCGGCCGTGCAGCGTTACCGGGTCGACAGCATCGAGCGGCTGGGGTACGGCGCTTCCCCCATTTCCGACGCGGTGCTGGAGCGCGCGCAGAAGGTCTTCCCGAAGGCGAAGTTCATGCATGCCTACGGCATGACCGAAACCGCCGCGGTGGTGAGCATGAACCCGCCGGAGAACCACAGCCCCGAAGCCAGGGCCAGCGGCCGCATCCGTTCCATCGGCCGACCGGGCTACGGCTCCGAGATCCGCATCGTGGACCCGGACGGCAACGAGGTTCCCCGCAATACGGTGGGCGAGATCATCGTCCGCGGCGCCAACGTCACCAGCGGCTACTGGAACCGCCCGGAGGAAACCGCCCGGGCGCTGCGTGATGGCTGGATGTACACCGGCGACGGCGCTTACATGGACGACGACGGTTACATCTACGTGACGGACCGGATCAAGGACATGATCATCACCGGCGGCGAGAACGTCTACAGCATCGAGGTGGAAAGTGTACTCGCCCGCCACCCCGCCGTGGCGTCCTGCGCGGTCATCGGCATACCCCACGAAACCTGGGGTGAAGCCGTACACGCCGTGGTGGTTCCGCGCGAGGGCAGCACGCCCGACGAGGACGAGCTGCGGAATTTCTGCCGCGAGTTCCTCGCCGGTTACAAATGCCCGAAGACGGTGGAATTCCGCGGAGAACTGCCGATGTCCGGCGCGGGCAAGATCCTCAAGCGGGAACTGCGCAAAGCGTATCAGTAGGTGCGGAAACCAGTGTGGCGGATGCCGCCGGGCGCTTGTCCGGCCTCGCGGCCGGATCGGTGGCAATCGCCTGCGGCGATTACCCCCCTACGACACCCTGCCCCCGAGTCACCCGCGTAGGGGAGTAAACGCGCAGCGGTTACCACCGTCGGGCGAAGCCCGAATGCGACCGGCGAAGCAGCCGTTCTCCGCCCTACTCACGTCTCCGCCCCAGCCAAAACTTGCACGCCTCCACGGTGGCACCCAGCTTCAGGGCACCATTGTGCGGCCCGCCGGCTGTGTTGCGGGCGCTTGTCCGGCCTCGCGGTCGGATCGGTGGCAATCGCCTGCGGCGATTACCCCCCTACGACACCCTGCCCCCGAGTCACCCGCGTAGGGGAGTAACCGCGCAGCGGTTGCTACCGTCGGGCGAAGCCCGAATGCGACCAGCGAAGCAGCCGTCCCCCGCCCTACTCACGTCTCCGCCCCAGCCAAAACTTGCACGCCTCCACGGTGGCACCTAGCTTCAGACGGTGGGCGGTTCATAGGGAACCGCTCCACCGGAAGGAGCTGCCGCCATGATTATCCCGCCACTGGATCCGCCTTCCCCCCTTCGCCTGGCGCTGCGCCAGGCCTATCGTATCGACGAGGCCACGCTGCTGAAGACGCTGGTTGCGGTGGCGGAAACCGAGCCCGACACCCGTGCCCGCATCGAGCGCGAGGCGGCTGGACTGGTTGAGGCAGTACGCGAACAGCGGGTATCCCAGGGCGGCGTGGACGCCCTGCTGCACGAGTACGACCTGTCCAGCAAGGAAGGCATCGTACTCATGTGCCTGGCCGAGGCATTGATGCGGGTGCCCGATGCGGAAACGGCCGACCGGCTGATTGCCGACAAGATCTCCAGCGGCGACTGGGAATCCCACCTGGGACACAGCAGTTCCCCCTTCGTCAATGCGTCCACCTGGGGGCTGATGCTGACGGGCCGGGGGGTGCGCTTCAAGGAGCGCACGGGCCGGGATCTCGGCGATATGATGCGGCGCATGGTCCAGCGCAGCGGCGGGCCGGTGATCCGCCAGGCGGTGCGGCAGGCCATGCGCATCATGGGTCGCCAGTTCGTGATCGGTCGGACCATCGACGAGGCCCTCAAGCGCGCGCGGGAAGACGAGAAGCTGGGTTTTACCCACTCCTACGACATGTTGGGCGAGGCCGCCCGTACCATGGCC
Source organism: Ectothiorhodospiraceae bacterium (assembly GCA_020831845.1). GTDB lineage: Bacteria > Pseudomonadota > Gammaproteobacteria > Nitrococcales > Aquisalimonadaceae > LSCE01. The sequence goes on along the minus strand of JAFIFV010000008.1, from coordinate 18,710 downwards.
GACGCGGAACGTTACTTCGACGCCTATCATCGCGCCATCCGGGCGATCGGAAGCGCCAGCCGGGAAAAGAGCATCGACGCATCGCCCGGCATCTCGGTGAAGCTCTCCGCCCTGCATCCCCGTTACGAATTCGCCCAGCGCGAGCGCATGCTGCCGGTGGTGGTGGAGCGTCTCACCGCGCTGGCCAGGGAAGCGCGGGACGCCGGCATCGGCCTGTGCGTGGATGCGGAGGAGGCGGAACGACTGGATGTCTCGCTAGACGTCATCGAGGCCGTGGCGGCGAGCCCGGAACTGGACGGCTGGGAGGGCTTCGGGCTGGCCATACAGGCCTACCAGAAACGCTGTTACGCACTGATCGACTGGCTGGTCGACATGGCGCGGCGGCACCGGCGGCGGCTGATGGTTCGCCTGGTCAAGGGCGCCTACTGGGATACCGAGATCAAGCACGCCCAGGAAGGCGGCGAACCGGACTACCCGGTGTTCACACGCAAGATCAACACGGACGTGTCCTACCTGGCCTGTGCCCGCAAGCTGCTGGATGCCCAGGACTGCATCTACCCCCAGTTCGCCACCCACAATGCCCATTCGGTGGCCTGGGTCATGGAGGTGGCCGGGGACAAGCGCTACGAGTTCCAGCGCCTGCACGGCATGGGCGAAGCGCTGTACGCCGACCTGGTCAAGGAACGCGGCATCCCCTGCCGCATCTACGCACCGGTGGGCAGCCACGAGGAGCTGCTGCCCTACCTGGTTCGGCGCCTGCTGGAGAACGGCGCCAACAGCTCGTTCGTCAACCGCATACAGGACGAGAAACTGCCGGTGGCCGAAATGGTGGCCGATCCGGTGGAGCAGGCAAAAGCGCTGGGCGCCCGGGTACGCCACTCCCGTATACCGCTGCCTGTCGAACTCTACGGCCCCGGCCGACGCAACTCCCGCGGCGTGGACCTCAGCGATCCGCTGGAGATCGAGCCGCTCTCCCGGGCCATGCAACAGGCCGCGGAAGCGAGCTGGAGCGCACCGCCCCTGGTCGACGGCAAGCCGCTGAAGGGGGAAACCCGTGCGGTCATGGACCCGGTCAACCGGGAGCGCCGGATCGGGACGGCCGTCTGGGCATCGGCAGAACAGGCGCAGCAGGCGGTTTCAGCGGCCCTGGCCGCGGCACCACGCTGGGCGGCCACGCCGGTGGAGGAGCGCGCCCGCTGCCTGGAACGCACGGCCGACCTGATGGAGGAGCGCATGGGCGAGCTGATGGCGCTGTGCACCCGGGAAGCAGGCAAAGGCCTGGCCGACGGCGTTGCCGAAGTACGCGAAGCGGTGGACTTCTGCCGCTACTACGCCAACCGGGCCCGGGCGGATTTCGGCGAACCCCAGACCCTGCCCGGCCCCACCGGCGAAAAGAACCAGATCCGCCTCTGCGGACGCGGCGTGTTCGTCTGCATCAGCCCGTGGAACTTCCCGCTGGCCATCTTCTGCGGCCAGATCACTGCCGCCCTGGCGGCCGGCAACGCCGTGGTGGCCAAACCGGCGGAACAGACCACGCTGATCGGTCACCGTGCCGTGCAATTGCTGCACGAGGCCGGGGTGCCGACGGACGTGCTGCACCTGGTGCCAGGCGACGGCGAGGTGGGTGCCGCACTGGTGGCCGATGAGCGTATCGCTGGCGTGGCCTTTACCGGCTCCGTGGAAACCGCGCGACGAATAAACCAGACGCTGGCGCAGCGCAACGGGCCGATCATTCCGCTGATTGCGGAGACCGGCGGTCAGAACGCGATGATCGCGGATTCCACGGCGCTGCCAGAGCAACTGGTGGTGGACGTGATCGCCTCAGCCTTCCAGAGCGCAGGCCAACGCTGCTCCGCACTGCGGGTTCTCTATATCCAGGACGACGTGGCCGACCATTTCCTGAAAATGCTGGCAGGCGCCATGCGGGAGCTGGTGGTGGACGATCCCGCGTGGCTGGCCACGGACATCGGCCCGGTGATTGACGAGGAGGCGCTGAACGCCCTGCAGGCCCATGTGGATGCGCTGCGCGAACAGGGCCGGACCATGGTCGGCGAGGCGCCGTTGGGGCCGCACACCGACAAGGGCAACTTCATCGCCCCGGTCGCCTTCGAGATCGGCGGCATCCGCGACCTGGAGCGCGAGCACTTCGGGCCGGTGCTGCACGTCGTCCGCTATGCTTCGGAGGATCTCGACCGGGTGCTGGACGATATCAACGCCTCCGGCTTCGGCCTGACCCTGGGGGTACACACCCGCATCGACGCCACTGCGGACCACATCGCCGCGCGAGCACGGGTGGGTAACTGCTATGTCAACCGCAACCAGATCGGCGCCGTGGTGGGCGTGCAGCCCTTTGGCGGCGAGGGGCTGTCAGGCACCGGCCCCAAGGCCGGCGGGCCGCGTTACCTGCACCGCTTCGCCACCGAACGGGTGGTTACCATCAACACCACGGCGGCCGGTGGCAACGCCTCGCTGTTCGCCATGAGCGACGACGACGAACTGGAGCTGGGCGGCTGAGGTAGGGAAAGCATGGCCAATTCTCATGTCCGCTTCAGAGAATTGGCCATTGTCCCCCTAGGGAAGCGCTGAAGTATTCACGCTGCCCTAGCGCCGCGCCGCCTCGAACTGCTCCCGGGCCTCCGGCGAGGGGTCGCCGCCGAAGCGGCTGACCAGCACGATGGCCAGCGTGGCCAGGATGAAGCCCGGCAGTATCTCGTAGACGTCGAACCAGCCGCCGGACAGCCGGTTCCACACGATGACCGTGACGGCACCGACAACCATGCCTGCCAGGGCGCCGTTGCGCGTCATTCCCGACCAGTACAGCGACAGGATGATGACCGGGCCGAAGGCGGCACCGAAGCCCCCCCAGGCATAGGCCACCAGGTCCAGCACGCCGGCCTCCGGGTTCAGCGCCAACAGCAGTGCCACGATGGATACCGCCACCACGGCACCCCGGCTGATCCAGACCAGTTCGACGTCCGAGGCCTCCGGTCGCAGGAAGCCCTTGTAGAAATCGTTGGTGAGCGCACTTGCGGACACCAGCAACTGCGAATCGATGGTGCTCATGATCGCCGCAAGAATGGCGGCCATCAGCACACCGGCCACCCAGGGGTTGAACAGCGCCCGGATCAGCTCGATGAGGACGGTTTCGCTGTCCTCGAGGGGCGCATCGGCGAAATAGGCGATACCCATGTACCCTGTCGCCACGGCGCCGATCAGCGCCAGAATCATCCAGCTCATGCCAATCGCGGTGGCCTTCGGCACATCATGCTCGGAACGTATCGCCATGAACCGGGCCAGGATGTGCGGCTGGCCGAAATAGCCCAGCCCCCAGGCCAGCAGCGAAATCATGCCCAGCGCCGTCATGCCCTGAAGGACGCGGGTGTGGCCGGGATCAATGGCCCTGACCTCGCTCTGGACATCACCCCAGCCGCCGAACAGCACCACGACGAACATCGGCACCACCAGCAGCGTCAGGAACATCAGGATACCCTGGAAGAAGTCCGTCCAGCTCACCGCCAGGAAACCGCCGAGGAAGGTGTAGGAAATGATGACCAGGGCCCCGACGAACAGTGCGGTCCGGTACTCCATGTCAAAGGAGCTCTGGAACAGCAACCCACCGCCCACCAGGCCGGCCGATATGTACAGCGTGAAGAAAATGAGGATGACCACGGCGGAGATCACGCGCAGCACGCGGGAATGATCGGCGAAGCGGTTCTCCAGGTAATCCGGGATGGTCAGCGAATCCTTGGCGCGCTCGGTGAAGCGGCGCAGCCGCGCGGCCACGAACGACCAGTTGATGAACGCGCCGGCGACAAGGCCGACGCCAATCCACAGTTCACTGAGCCCGGAGGCATACACCGCCCCCGGCAGACCCAGCAGCAGCCAGCCGCTCATGTCTGAGGCCCCCGCGCTCAGCGCCGCAACACCGGGGCCTAGACGGCGACCGCCCAGTACGTAGTCGGAGAGGTCGCTGGTCATGCGGTAGGCGGCAAAACCAAGGACCAGCATCAACACCAGATAGAGGGCAAACGTTACGAGCGTGGGGAGGGGCATATCCATTGGCAGCCTTCCTTTCTTGTTCGACGTTATTGAACCAGCGCCGGCCGGGCACGGATGGAACTCGGTCTTTATGGAAAGGTAGCAGGCATCTGCGCGGTCGCTTCCAACGCGGAAACAACCTCGCTTGGTGCCCCCCCCCCGAAACCGGCGGGGAAACAGGCTTCGGGGGCAGGAGCAACAACAGAGGTCAGGCGGGGGACTGCTGCCGGTAGCGATCCTTCAGCAGCCGTCTCGGCAGTTTGCCGTTTTCCAGCCGCGGCAGCTCATCGAGGAAATCCACGGTGCGCGGGCATTTCACGTTGGACAGCCGTTCCCGGCAGAACACGATCAGCGCCTCTTCCAGTTCCGGAGAGGGCTTCCAGCCCTGGTGCAGCCGCACGCAGGCCTTCACCTCTTCGCCGAATTCAGCATTGGGCACGCCGATAACCGCGCAGTCCGCCACCGCGTCATGCTGCAGTAGCGCGCTTTCGATTTCCTGCGGGTAGATGTTGACCCCGCCCGAGATGATCAGATCGGACCGGCGGTCGCTGAGGAACAGGAAGCCTTCCTCATCCACGTGGCCCAGGTCACCGTAGGTGGCCATGCCCTCCAGGTAGACGCTGCGAGTCTTCTCCGGTTCGTTGAAGTACTCGAAGGTCGGCCCGCCAGCGAAATACACCGTGCCCACCTCGCCCGGCAGCAGCTCCCGGCCCTGCTCGTCCAGAACGCGCAGCTCGCCGAGCACTGCCTTGCCCACGGAACCGGGCCTGCGCAGCCAGTCGTGCGAGTTGATCGTGGTGACACCGACGCCTTCGGAGCCCGCGTAGTATTCCCAGATGATCGGCCCCCACCAGTCGATCATCCGCTGCTTTACGTGTACCGGGCAGGGCGCGGCGGCATGTATGGCCACGCGCAGGCTCGACAGATCATGGCGCCGGCGTTCCGCCTCCGGCAGATCCAGCATGCGGATGAACATGGTGGGCACCCACTGGCTATGGGTCACACCGTGGGCCTCGATGGCCTGCAGGGCATCGTGCGGGTCGAAGCGGTTGAGCACGACTGCGCTGCCGCCGGCCTCCACGGTCCACATGCAGTAGCGCAAGGGTGCCGCATGGTAGAGCGGGGCTGGCGATAGGTAGACGGTCTCCGCATCGAATCCGAACCGGCTACGCCAGGAGGCCACTTCCGGCGCCACCTCGTGCCGCTGTTCGAACGGCACCAGCGGTTTGGCTACCCCCTTGGGCAGGCCCGTGGTACCAGAGGAATACAGCAGATCGCGGCCCGCCGGGCGGCGGGGCAGCTCCTGCCGGTCCCTCGTCCGGGAGACGCTGTCACGCAGATCGGGAAACGGCAGGCTGCCGTCGCGGTCGACGGAGAAGCTGGCGATGTTCCGGTTGGCGGTCTGCGCCAGCGCGGCTTTCGCCACCTCGGCCTGGCGAGCACTGGCGATGAACAGCCGGCATTCGCTGTTCTCCAGGATATATGCCACCTCCCCAGCCTTCAGATGCGTGCTGATCACGGTGAAGTACACACCGGCACGCACGGCCGCCCAGGCGATCTCGAACAGCTCCACCCGGTTTTCCATCAGCAAGGCGATGTGATCGCCCGCCTCCAGGCCCTGCTGCTCCACCAGCCACCAGGCCATGCACCGGGAACGCCGGTCCAGGTCGGCGTAGCTGAGGCGATCCCCGGTCTGCGGAAACAGGTAGGCGGTCTTGTCGGGAAAGCGCTCCGCCCAAGCTTGAATGTGTGGCATTCCCTATTCCCCCTTGGCGAACTCCGTGTGGCGGTGGCTCAGGCGATCACACCCTCGGCCCTGAGCGTATCCAGCGAGCCGTCGTCGAGGCCCAGTTCCTTCAGCACCGCCAGCGTATCGGCACCGGCCTCGCGGGGCGCATGCGCCACCTCGGGAGCATTGCGGCTGAACCGCGGCGCCGGCGCCGGCTGCACCAGTCCGTCCAGATCCAGAAAGCTGCGCCGCTCGCGGTTGTGCGGATGGTCCGGTGCCTCGCCCATGGACAGCACGGGAGCGAAACAGACGTCCGTGCCTTCCATCAGCGTGCACCATTCGTCCCGTGTCCGGGTGCGGAACACGGCGGCCAGGCATTCCTTGGCTTCCGGCCAGGAGCGCGGGTCGCGCTGATTGCCCAGTTCCTCGGCGCTGAGCCCGGTCTTTTCCATCAGCAGGCTGTAGAACTGCGGTTCGATGGAACCGATGGACACGTACTTGCCGTCGCTGGTCTCGTAGGTGTCGTAGAAATGCGCGGCGCCGTCCAGCATGTTGCTGCCCCGATCGTCCTTCCATGCCCCGCCTGCCTTGAACGCGTACATCATGCTCATCAGCAGCGCCGAACCCTCGACCATGGATGCATCCACCACCTCGCCCTGGCCGGAGCGCTGAGCCTCCAGCAGCGCGCAGGTGACGCCGAAGGCCAGCAGCATGCCGCCGCCACCGAAATCGCCCACCAGGTTCAGCGGCGGAATCGGCCGCTCGCCTTTGCGGCCGATGGCGTGGAGTGCGCCGGACAGGGAAATGTAGTTGATGTCATGGCCGGCGGCCTGCGCCAGCGGGCCGGTCTGGCCCCAGCCGGTCATGCGACCATAGACCAGGCGCGGGTTGCGGGCCTGGCACTGTTCCGGGCCGAAACCGAGACGTTCCGCAACGCCGGGGCGGAAGCCCTCGATCAGCGCGTCGGCATTATCGGCGAGCTTCATCAGCAATTCGACGCCGCGGCTGCTCTTCAGGTCCAGCGCCACGGAACGCTTGCCGCGCTCGCTGATCTGCACCGGGCCGTTATCGCGGCCGACGTTCCCGGGACGGGTCACGGAAATGACCTCGGCGCCCATGTCGGCCAGCATCATGCCGGCGAAGGGTGCCGGCCCCAGCCCCTGGATCTCGATGATGCGAATGCCTTGCAACGGTCCCACGCATTTGCTCCTCGTTGTCGCCCGCCCTCAAGGGCGGCACCTGCTGTCATTGTGGTTTTGCTGCCGGCGGCAAGCCGCGGCGGCTATCTGCCGGTGAATCTGGGCTGCCGCCGTTGCAGGAATGCATCCCTGCCCTCGGCGAAATCCTCTGTGGAGAACAGTAGCGCCTGGGCATCCGCCTCGGCGGCCAGGAATTCGTCACAGGACAACGGCAACCGTCCCAGCAGCTGTTTGGTCATGGTGTGGGCCAACGGCGGGCCGTCGGCGATCTGACCGGCGATTTCCAGGGCAGTCTGCACCGCTGTGCCTGCCTCCACGGGGACATCCAGCAGCCCCCACTGCTCGGCCGTGGCGGCATCGAGGATGCGGCCGGTCATGGCCAGCAGCCGGGTGCGCCCCATGCCGATACGGCCCGGCAACGTGAACAGCAGGCCCAGGTCGGGCATGGCGCCGATGCGGTTGAAGGGCGCACCGAACCGGGCATCGCTGGCGCCGACGATGATGTCGCAGGCCGCCGCCAGGGAGAGCCCCGCACCCACAGCCCCGCCTTCGACGGCGGCCACCACCGGCTTCGGTCCGTTGTAGAGCTGACGGACCAGATTGTGAACCCGCTGCATGCGTGGCCGGCCGGCCACGGCATTGAGTTCGGTCATGGAAGTGATATCGCCACCGGCGGAGAAGTAGCCGCCGGCGCCGGTCAGCACGATGGCCCGAACCGCGGGGTCGTCGATCGCCTCGGCCATGGCCCGCTGCATATGCTCGCGCAGTTCCATCGACAGCGCGTTGCGGCGGCGCTGGTTGTTCATGAATAGCAGCCGTACCGCGCCGAAGTCCTGTGTCACACAGGGCGCATCGTCCGCTTCGGGGACGCGGACCGGGAACATTTCCGACATTGCGGATGTCTCCTCCTGCCTTCCCTGGCGGTTGTTGTAATCAACCCTGACCGCGGACAGACGGTTCAGTCGAGCGTCCGCGCCACCAGTTCCTTCATGATCTCGTTGGAACCGCCGTAGATCTTGCCGACCCGAGCATTGGCGTACATGCGGGCGATGGGGTATTCCATGATGTAGCCGTAGCCGCCGTGCAACTGCAGGCATTCATCGATGATTTCGCAGTTCTTCTGCGTGGTCCACCACTTGGCCATGGCCGCCGTGGCGGGATCCAGCTCCTTGGCCAGCAGCTTGACCATGCACTGGTCGACGAAGCTGGTGGCAATGGTCGCCTCGGTCTTGCACTCCGCCAGCTTGAAGCGGGTGTTCTGCATTTCCATCAGCGACTTGCCAAACACCTGGCGGCTCTTGACGTACTCGGCGGTAAGCTCGATGGCCTTGTGCATGCTGGCCTGGGCGGACAGCGCGATGATCAGCCGCTCCTGCGCCAGCTGCTGCATGAGCTGGTAGAAGCCCTTGCCCTCTTCCGTTCCCAGCAGGTTGCTGGCGGGCACGCGCACGTCATCGAAGAACAGCTCGGCGGTGTCCTGCGCCTTCTGGCCCAGTTTTTCCAGGAGACGGCCCCGGCGGAAGCCCGGCGCCTTGTCCGTCTCCACCATGACGAGCGAGACACCGCGTGAACCGGCATCGGGATCGGTCTTGACAACAACACATACCAGGTTGGCGTGGTAGCCGTTGGTGATGAAGGTCTTGGAGCCGTTGATCACATACTCGTCGCCGTCGCGCACCGCGCGGGTCTTGATGCTCTTGAGGTCGGAGCCGGCACCGGGTTCGGACATGGCAATGGCCGCGACCATCTCGCCGCTGGCCATCCTGGGCAGATAGGTCCGCTTCTGCTCCTCGGTGCCGTAGGCCAGGATGTAGTGGGCAACGATGCCGCTGTGCACACCGATGCCAAAGCTGACAAGGGCCCGCGTCATCTCGATGTTGAGCACCGCTTCGTGGGCGAAGTTGCCGCCGCCGCCGCCGTACTCCTCGGGCACGCTGGCGCAGAGGATGCCCATCTCGCCGGCCTTGTTCCAAAGCTCGCGGTCGATGTAGCCCTGCTTGTTGAAACGGTCCTGGTGCGGCACGAACTCACGCTCGAAGAACTTGCGCGCCGAGTCGGCCAGCATGTCCAGTTCTTCGGTCATCCAGGGAGATCTGTAGTTTTCCACGGCCATTGCACCTTCTGGTTGTCTGTACATCTGCTGCCAGGGAAGCGCGAGAATCAAACAGCGCTTCACTGAACCCGAGTCTGCGAACGCGGCCGCGGCGTAACAATGGCCGCTGCGCTCAAACCGCTTGGCAGAACAGGTCAGCCTTCCGGCCAGCTGAACAGCGGTGGCTCCTTCTTCAGGAAACGGTCGATAGCCTCCTGGTGCTCGGAACTGGCGAAGGCCACGGTCTGGCCGGCAGCCTCGATCTCCAGCATGGTCTGCAAGTCGTTCAGCGTGGCGCCGTTGAGCCCGCGCTTGGCGATGCTGAAGGCGGTGCTGGAGGCACCGCGCATGCTTTCCGCCAGCACCTTCACACGCTGCTCCATCTGCTCCCGTTCGTGTATTTCCAGCACGATGCCGAGCTGGAGGGCTTCCTGCGCACCCACGGCGCGCGCCGAGAACATGATCTCCTTGGCGCGCTGCAGCCCCACCACCCGCGGCAGCGTATAGAGCGCCGCACAATCGGGGATCAGGCCGATCTTCATGAAGGCCATGCAGAACCGCGCCTGCGGCGTGGCCAGCACGAAGTCAGCGGCCAGTGCCATGCCGAACCCCGCGCCATAGGCAACACCGTCCACCGCGGCGATCACCGGCTTGTCCAGATTGATAAGCTGCTCCACCCAGACGTGGATACGCTTCATCCGCGCCCGGCGCGCCATCAGATCACCAGCCATGCTCTTCATGCCCTGGATATCGCCACCGGAGCAGAAGTCACCGCCGGCACCCCGCAGCACCAGTACGCGGATGTCGGGGTTGTCGCGCACCTCGGCCACCACCTGGGTGATCTCGGCGGACATGGTCTCGTTCAGGGCATTCTTGCGCTCGGGACGATTCAGTGTGAGCCAGGCAATCCCCTGTTCCACGGTAAAGTCGATGGTTTCCATCGTGTCTCCTCACGGTTGTTCTGGTACCGGGCCGCCCTGGGACGTCCCGGCTATCATCCTGCGGCGGTCGGCCGGCGCGTCCGGCTACGGCGCGGACCGGGACCGCTCCGCTTCCTGCAGTTCCCGCCACTGGACCTTGCCGGTGGCCGATTTCGGCAGGCTGTCCGCGAACTCCACGACGCGCGGAACCTTGTAGGCCGCCATGTGCTCCCGGCACCAGGCAATGATGTCCTGCTCCGAGACCTGGCCCTGCTGTTCAGGCCGCAGCACGGCCACCACCTTCACCGACTCGCCCTGTCGGGCGTCCGGCATGCCAATGACACAGGCTTCATGGATGGCCGGATGGCCGTACATGATGTTCTCCACCTCCGCCGGCCAGACCTTGTAACCGGAGACGTTGATCATCCGCTTCAGCCGGTCCTTCATGAAGAAGTAGCCTTCCTCGTCCACACAGGCCAGATCGCCAGTGCGCAGGAAACGCCTGCCGGCGCGTTCGATGAAGGCCGAGGCGGTGGCCTGCTCGTTGTTCCAGTAGCGCAGCATGACCTGCGGCCCGGCCAGGATCAGTTCCCCCACTTCGCCCTGGGGCAGTTCCTCCAGCGTCGCGGGATCGACGATACGGGCATCGACTCCGAAGGTGGGAACGCCCAGGCACTGCCGCTTGCCCCGGTGCAGCGGGTTGCCCAGGATGAACGCTGCGGTCTCGGTCAGGCCGTAGGCCTCGTTGAAACGGATGCCGTAGTCGTCCTTGAGGCGCCGGGAAACCGCTTCCGGCATGGCCGCACCGCCGCCCATCAGCACCTGCAGGCTGGAAATGTCGTGCTCGCGGATGGCCGGGTTGGCGAAGAAATCCACGATCATGGCCGGTGGCGCGGACCAGGAGTACACCCGGCTGCGCTCGATCAACTGCAAGGCCGCATCCCGGTCCCAACGTTGCAGCAGGGCGATACTGGCGCCGTTGTAGATGGGGTTGTTCATGCCCCCCTGCATACCCAGGAAGTGGAACAGCGGAGCCACGGCCAGCGTGGTGGATGCCGGGTGCCCCTGGCGCCAGAGCTGGGACGAGGCAACGGCGCTCAGCACCGTGCGATGGCTGTGGACGCAGCCCTTGGGCTGCCCGGTAGTCCCGGAGGTATAGGCCAGCACTGCCAGATCATCCGCTGTCGGCTTGCGCTCACCGGGCGCAAGCTCCCTGGCCAACGCGGCGTTCCAGTCCGTGACCCGCGGCAGATGCACGGCCTCGTGGGTCCGGGTCACCGCTTCCGGCGCGGGGATATCCGCATCGCTGTCCAGATAGTCGGAATAGGTGTGCACCACCACGTGTTCGACGGTGCCGTCCTGTTGCAGGGGCAGAATGCGCTCAAGCAGTTCCCGCGCAACCAGCGCCGTCCTGGCGCCGCTGTCGAGCAGGTAATGCCGCAGTTCGGCGGTAATGCTCATGGGATTGGCCGGCACCACGACGCCGCCGGCCCGCAACACGGCGTAGTAGCCGATGATGAACTGAGGCGCATTCTGGGAATACAAAAGGACGCGGTCGCCCTGGCCGACGCCGCAGCATTGCTGTAGGTACCCCGCCAGTTGATCCACCTGGCGCAGCAACTCACCGTAGCTCAGCACCGCGCCGTAGAAGATGGTTGCCGGCTTGGCCGGGTACCGTGCGGCGGTCACCTCAAGATTGAAATACAGGCTGGTGTCCGGTAACGGCACGTCCTTTGGCAGTCCCGGTGGCCAGAATGCCTCGTGCGCTGCAGCCATCATGCTCCTCCAGATACAGACTCCGGCAGCCGCCGGCGCGCTGTGCGCGTGGTCACGAAACCGCTGCCGGAGAACGTGTCCCCGGGTAAAGCGGTGCACGGCGGAACGGGCTCCCCAGACGGAACGGCGTCCCCCTCAGGCGGATGCCGCTTGGCCCATCGTTGCCGCATCGCCGGGCTGGTTCCGCCCCCGGCAACCGAGTCTGATAAAGCGCCGACCGCAGGACAATGACCGTTGCAGACAGAAGCATTGGCAGAAACGTCCAGGGGAAGCCCGGTTTTCCGCGATGATCGCGGCAACCGGGCTTCCCCCGTTTCTCGTGCTTACCAGCGTTCCATGATCAGAATCATGTCGTTGTCACGCAATGTCTGGGCTCGCCATTCCATCCATCCCTGCCGGAACTCCTGCTCGTCCACGGATGCCTGCGCGGTGTACTCCTCCCAGGCCTTTAGCAACACGTCCTGCCGGCGCAGGTTCGCTTCCTGCCGCCGTTCAGCCGCCTCGGTCCACACACCGGCTTCCTTGAAATAGCGGATGGCACCTTCATGGAACGGAGCGAAGGCGGTCTCCAGGCCCTGGCGATCCAGCGCCCAGCCCTCGCCCCCGGGAACGTTGTCCTTGTAGTCCTCGTAGTGTTTCACCATGGACTTGGTCATGTTGTAGACCAGATCCGGGTCCTGCGCCGCCGTGGCCACCAGGAAGGGATAGGGCGAACTGAAGACCTCCACCCCTTCTTCGGAGTCGATGGTGGGGCCATCGGTGGCGACGTGGGGCACGAACCAGGGGATCCGCGCGGTGACCCGGTCGATGGCCTCTTGGTCGCCATGCGGGAAGGTGATGAACTGCAGCCCCCGCGGGCCGGCATCAATGCGCACGGCTGCGGTGGTATTGCAGGAGCTGCCCATCACGTCCAGAGAACCATCCAGGAGAGCGTCAATGGTGCCCATGTAGCCGCCGAATTCCACGCGTTGCACGTCATCCCACGTCATGTTCGCATAGGCCAGCAACGAGGCCGTTGCGTTATTCAGTGTCGGCGAGCCCTGCACGAAAGGCACGCGCTTGCCGCGCACGTCATCAATGGTCTCGATACCGGAATCCGCCGTGGTGATCAGCGTGTAGGAGCAACCGTCCGACATGCTCCAGTACACCGCCCGCAGCGCCTGCGGGCCCCAGGCCTGGGTACCGAAATCCAGCAGGCCCTCCTGCGCATAGATTGCCTCGGTGCCCCCGGCCGAGAAATGCACGCGGCCGGCGCGCAGTGGCGACAGGCGGGAGACGTCGTTGCGCCCGGGGATGACGCGCAGGTTCACGTTGTACTCGTTCTGCAGCACACTGCCGATGGCCACCGCCTGCGCGTATCCTCCGGAGCCGGTGGGATAGGCCGCCCAGGTGACGGTCCGTGGCAGTTCCACGGCCATGGCAGGCAGACATAGCCCGACGAGCCCGGCAGCGGCAACACCGGTGATCATGGTTCTCGTGCATCTCGCGAATTGCTTCATGTGGCCATCTCCTCCAGATGGTAGAGGTGAGGCGCAGGCCGCCGGGGCCTTGTCGCTCACCCTGATTATTGTTGGCTTCCTGCCTTCGACCCGCCTCCCTGAATCCGCGAGGATGCGCCCTGTCTGGCCAGCGCCCTCAGATCACGCCTTGTGAGCGCAACCCCTCTATGTCGTTGGTGGAATATCCCAGTTCCCCGAGGATGAAGTCCGTATGCTCACCGAGTGTGGGCGCCCGATGCCTGACACCCGCTTCGACGCTGGAGAAGCGAACCGGCGTATCGGTGACCGGCGCCGGCGTCTCCAGCCCAGGGTAGCCGAGCGGTCGGAGAAAGCGCATGGCCTGGATATGTGCATCCTCCAGCGCCTGCTGAGGCGTCAGCACCGGCCCCGCCGGAATCTTCGCGGCATCCAGCGCCTCCAGCGCTTCCTCGGTGCTGCGCTCGGCACACCAGGCGGCCATGCGTTCACTGAGCGCCTCGCTGTTGTCGCCGCGGGACTGGTCATCAGCGAACCGGGGATCATCCATCAGCCCTTCCTCGCCCAGCAGACGGCACCAGCGCCGGAACAGCGGTTCACCCACGCAATGCACCAGCACCCAGCCGTCCCGTGTCGCAAAGGTGTCGGCGGGACCGGCATGCTGGCTGCGGTTCCAAGTACCGACGCGGTTGGACTGGTTCATGGCCTGTTCGATCAGGTTGGCATTGGTGAACGCGAGGGCCGTACCCAGCAACGAGGCCTCCACATGCTGACCCTCGCCGGTATGCTGCCGATGCATCACCGCTGCAAGCGTTCCCACCACGCTGAACAGTGCCGTGCCGAAATCCGCGTAGTTGGTCACCGTCTTGGTGGGGCGGTCCGGGGGGCCGGACAGGTGCATTGCCCCGGAGAGCGCCTGGGCGATGTTGTCGAAGCCGAGCCTGTTGCTGGCCGGGCCGCCGGTGCCCATGGCGGTTACCGTGGTGAGAATGATGTCGGGCCGGATTGCCCGCAGGGAGTCGTAGTCCAGACCCATGGCCTGCAGGCCTTGCGGCGGCAGATTGGCAACCACGATATCCGCCGTCGCCACCAGGCGCCGTACGATCTCGCGCCCCTCCTCGGACATGGGATCGAGCGTGATACCAAGCTTGTTCCGATTCATCTGCAGGTGGCTGGCCCCGTCCCGCTGGGGCGTCACCGGCATGATATAGCGGTCCTCGCTACCCGAGGTCTTCTCGACGCGTATGACTTCCGCGCCCAGATCGCCAAGCACCGCGGCGCACCAGGGGCCGGCGATATAGCGTCCGAAATCGAGGACCCGTAGTCCGTGTAGCACCGCAGACATGAACTGGCTCCGATGGGATTGCCGCAAAAGGAGAACCTAATTGAACAGCAACACCCATCCCCGTCCAGTGCATTTTCCGACAAACGCATTGGCAGAAGCGTTCAAAAATCAATACACAAGAGTACGGGTTTTCAGCAATTGGGCGCGTCTCAGGGGCGCCCGGCCATGCCGAGTATGCGTTCCGCACGGCGCACCACCGCCACGTCGATCATCTGGCCCTTGTGCTTGAAAGCACCCCGACCTTCGCTGAGGGCCTCATCGTAGATGCGAACCACATCCCGCGCCCAGGCAATCTGTTCCTCGGTGGGTTGCAGATGCTTGCGAATGGGATCGATCTGCTTCGGGTGGATGGCCAGCTTGCCGTTGAAGCCGAGCGCACGCACGTGGCGCACCTCTTCTTCCAGGCCAGGCTCATCATCCAGATGGGCGAAGACGCCGTCCAGCAGATGGGTAAGACCGGCCACCCGGGCGGCGATCACCAGCTTGGAACGCGCATAAAGCAGGGTCTCACGCGTTTCGGTGGCATCGATGTCAGCGAGGAAATCGATGTAGCCGAAGGCAAGCCCATTCACCAGGGGTGCACGCGCGGTTTCCAGCACCTTTTCCAGGCCTATTGCGGACTCGATCAGCGGGATCAGCGGTCGGTTGAAGGCCGCAACCCGGCTCAGATGGTCCGGATCATCCACCTTGGCCACGACGACCATGGAAGCCTTGACCGCAGGAAGCGCCTGCAGGTCGTCGCCATGTGCATCGGTTTCGCCAGGATTGATACGGACACCAAAGCGCTCGGGCGTGGCGAGTTCCGCGAGCACTTCGCGGGTGGCCTGCCTGGCCTCTGCCTTGCGGTCGGGGGATACAGCGTCTTCCCAGTCCACCACCACGAAATCCCCGCTGCTGGCCGCGGCCTTGCGGACCCGATCCGGCTGATGGCCGGGAACGAATAACCATACACTCATAGTGTCTACTCCATGGGATGCGGAACGCTGGACACCTAAGGAAACACTGAAGTATTCACGTCGCCGCGTTGCACCTAGCCACGGACGAAAACCGGTCTCGAGCGCGGCGGCGTGAATACTTCAGTGTTTCCCTAGCGTCCCAACAGTTTAACTGATTCACTGACAGGGCAAGTTCCCTGCAAGTCCAGGCCGAACCTGAGGGCGATCTCAGGTGGACTTTAGCATGTTACTTGCTTGACGCCGACAAGCATCATCGCCTATGTTGGCGTTCTTCACCGCGGACGCGCTAGCGCCGCCATCTATTCCCGGAGTCTGGAGGGGCTCGTCATGAAGCACAATGCCGTCATCGTGGATGCACTGAGAAGTCCCATGGGCAAGGGGAAACCGGGCGGAGCGCTGTCCGAGCTGCACGCAAACGAACTGCTGGCCCAGGTACTGAAGGCCATCGTGGAGCGTAACGGCGTCGACCCCGGCACCGTGGACGACATCCTGGTGGGCTGCGTCAGCCAGGTCGGAGAGCAGTCCGGCACTCCCGGCCGCATGGCTGCCCTGGCCGCCGGCTTTCCCGAGCACGTCCCCTCCACCACCATCGACCGGAAATGCGGATCCAGCCAGCAAGCGGTGCATTTCGCGGCCCAGGGCATCATGGCCGGCGCCTACGACCTGGTCATTGCCGCCGGCATCGAATCAATGAGCCGGATTCCCATGGGCAGCTCCCGCATCGGCCAGGATCCCGTCGGCCCGTCGGTGCAGGAACGCTACGCACCTGGTCTGGTCGGACAGGGCGTCTCCGCCGAACTGGTCGCCAGCCGCTGGGAGCTGAGCCGCAGCCAGTTGGACGAATACTCGGCGCGCTCCCATCAGCGCGCAGCGGAGTGCCGCGAAAGCGGCGCCTTCGAACGGGAAATCGTCTCGATCACCACGCCGCAAGGTGTGTTTTCCGCAGATGAAACCATCCGCGCCTCCAGCAGCCCCGAAGGGCTGGCCGGGCTGCAACCCGCCTTCGAGAACGCGGATCTGTCCGAGCGCTTCCCGGAAATCACCGACTGGAAGATCACTGCCGGCAACTCATCCCAGATCACCGACGGCGCCAGCGCGCTGCTGATCATGAGCGAGGAGCGCGCGAACGCGCTGGGCCTGAAGCCGCTGGCGCGGTTCGTGTCGTTCGATGTCTGCGGCGACAACCCGCTGCTGATGCTGACGGCCCCCATACCGGCCACCCGGCGCGCGCTGAAGAAAGCGGGCATGACCCCGGAGCAGATCGACCACTTTGAAGTGAACGAAGCCTTCGCCCCGGTGCCCCTGGCCTGGCAGAAGGAATTCGGCGTCAGCGACGAGCGCCTGAACCCCTGTGGCGGTGCCATTGCGCTGGGCCACCCGCTGGGCGCATCCGGCGCACGGCTGATGACCACCATGCTGCACTCCCTGCTTCGCAACGGCGGCCGCTACGGCCTGCAGACCATGTGCGAGGCCGGCGGCATGGCCAACGCCACCATCATTGAACGCATCGCATAAGGAGTTCCGTCCCTCATGAAAATCGCCAACATTTCCGCCGTCATTACTGGCGGCGCGTCCGGCCTGGGTCTGGCGACCGCAAGACACCTGATCGCCGAAGGCGCCCACGTCACCATCTGCGACCTGAACGAGGATGCTGGCCAGAGCGCGGTGGCCGCACTGGGGGAAAAGGCCGCCTTCGTGAAGGCCGATGTCACCGATACCGCCCAGATGGAAGCCGTGTTCGACGAGGCCGAGAAGCACGGCCCCCTGCGCGCCGTGGTGCACTGCGCCGGCCGCGGTGCCGCAGTGCGGGTGGTGGACAAGAACGGCGAGCCGGGGTCGCTGGAAGCTTTCGAGGACGTGGTGCGGCTGAACGTGATCGGCAGTTTCAACGTACTGCGCCTGGGCGCCGCCCGCATGGCGAAGCACGAGCCGTTCGAGAACGGCGAGCGCGGTGTCTGCATCCTGACGGCCTCGGTGGCCGCCTACGAAGGCCAGATCGGTCAGATCCCCTACGCCTCCGGCAAGGCCGGCATCGTCGGCATGACGCTGGTCGCCGCCCGCGACCTGGCCAGCCGCGGCATCCGCGTCTGCACCATCGCCCCCGGCCTGTTCGACACACCGCTACTGGCCCGGCTGCCGGAGAACATCAAGGCGTCCCTGGGCGCCTCCGTGCCCTTCCCCGCCCGCCTGGGCTACCCGGAAGAATACGCACAGCTCGCGGCCAGCATCGTCGAGAACCCGATGCTGAACGGCGAAACCATTCGCCTGGACGGCGCAATCCGGATGGCACCCAGGTAGCAAGCCTGTATCGGGGTGAGTTGGAGTGAGCAGGACGTTGGGGTTAGCCTCTATATAACCCCAAACAACACCCCTATACATGCACATTTATTAGTATGTTGGGGTGAGCCGACGGCGAACCCCAACATCTGCACCCCACCACCACGGCCTCGGTCGGCTTTCGCCGATGGCGGTGTCATAAGCCACCACAGGTAGAAGCTTCACCTATGGTGGCTTATGGCCTTATGGCTGGCCACGAACGAAGATCAGGTTCGAGCGTGAACGTTGGGAATTAATCAGCACCTCCTTTAACCCAACCCGCCAATAGGACGTAGACATAAGAAGCATCCGGTCATTCCGTGTATGGCCTCTACAGGCCTTCGGCTGGCACCTCGTCCATTTCAAGTGCTTCCAGGCTGGAAGGATCCAGTATCTGCCGCATCCCTTTGCGAAAATGCTCATCAATCGCGTCGTTCAATTGTTCCTGCTCGCTTTCGGAGAGCAGCGGCCAGCCCCGATGCTGAAACTCTCGATCCACCTGCTGCATTCGCCGCCCGATATCATATCTGGCAGCCCATTGCGCGGCGGCAACGTCCACTGACTCCCGAATGATTTCGTTCTGAATTCTGTCACCTGGAAGGAGCTGACCATAAGGGAAGCGCTGAAGGATTCGCACCGTCGCGTTACGGTCAGATTTTTCGCGATGCTAGGCGTGGTGCGCCGCGCCGTGGTCATTCCACGGTCAAGCGCCGCAACAACGCAGCGCGAAAAATCTGACCGTAACCCCTCGGGGCTCGGCCGGTTTTCGCCCGTGGCGGTGTCGCAAGCCACCAAAGGTAGAACCACTACCTGCGGCACCTTGCTCCTAGCCACGAACGAAAACCGATCTCGAGCGCGACGGTG
>JAFIFV010000152.1 GCA_020831845.1 Ectothiorhodospiraceae bacterium | reverse complement strand
GATGTGGGCATCGACAAAACGGCAGGCATTATACCGAAAGCCGGTTCCGAGCCCGTCATCCGGCGCCGCACCCCTGGAAGTCTGTCACGATTCAGAAGTTCTGCATCAACCAGTCCGCCGGCTCGCCATTGAGCAGCAGTTGCCCATCTCCCAGTTCCAGGGACAGGTGATAACGGCCGTTCTCGTCCAGGCGAATCATGCCCTGTTCCACCGCCGGGCCGATCTCCGAACGGATCATTTCGTCCGTCATCTCATCGAGCTCCCGGTCTGACAACACCATGCCGGAAGCAGCGGTCTGCTGCTGCAGGTACTGCCGAACGCCGCTTTCCACCAGTTGCGGGGCGACGTCCGCGGAAAAGCGGAACTCATTGCCCGGCTGCAGCACACCCGGCATGCCGAGCATCATCATGCCCAGCAACTGCAACCGTGCCTCCAGCGCGAGATCCGAACTGGCCTCGCCCTGGCGGAACCTCACCGGTTCCACCAGCAGGTGAGGCCGGTCCCCGACCATTTCCAGCGCCGCCTGGCTCATGGCCATCAGCACCCCCGGGGGCATGTCAGGTTGGTCCAGCCGGAACCCTTGCATCACCTGATAGACCAGCCGCCAGAGGTCCTCGTATCCGGAACGACGCAACTCCCCGAGCCGCATCTGCATCTCCAGCCCCATCGGCTCCAGCCCCCCACCCCGCACATCCTCGCCGGCCAGCTCGAACTCGAGCTGGAACAGCTCGGCATCGGCCGGGCGGAGATGGAGGCCCATGACCAGATCCCGGCCGCTGGCAACGACTTCACCGTTCTCGTCCATGGCCAACCGGCCAATGCCGCCGCTAACACCGCCAAACCAGGCATGCTCGCCTTCCCGGCTGGCCTCGAACACCGAGGAGACGTCCTCTGTCAGCAGGGCCTGTTCATCCCCCTGCCCCCGCAGCGCAGCCAGACGCCAGGTGCCGTCGATGCCTTCCAGCCGGCCGGAGGCGTCGAAATCCACCGAAAGCGTCGTCCGTTGATCCTCAAGCTCCATCCGTGATACAGGCTGTGCCCCACGGTGCTCGATCACGGTCAGCGGATCATGCGTCTCCACCGACAGGTCATGGAGGCGACCGTTGACAATCTGCCCGGACAACCGGGTGGTGGACGAATCCGAGGTGGTGATACTGTCAGGGTCTTCGAACCGCAGCGGCCCCATCCGCGCCGTGGATTCGAAGCGACCGGTTTTCAAATCATGGATAAATTCACCGCCCCGGTAGTCCAGGCTGTACCGGGCGTCCCACTTCTCCCGCAGCAGCACCGGCCCGCTGACGAGCTCGATACGCAGGGGCTCCATCTCTCCGCGCACCAGACCATCGAACCCCACACGGGCCTGGTAGGCCTGGCGGGGAGCCTCGCCATCGAAGCGCAGCATGTCGGAGGTAAGGCTGCCCTCCACCCACATTTCACCCTCAATGCCGGCAGCGCCAAACAGCGAGCCCCCGCCCGGCACGGGGCCGTGCCGGAAGCGCTCCACGACATGCACGCGAAGTAGCTCGCCATTCAGCTCGAACGTTTCTCCCAGCATCTCCAGCACCTGGGCAAGGCCGTCACCAGCTACCAGTTCGTAGCGAGCTTCCGACTCCAGGTAACCCCGTTCAAAGCGGTGATTCCGGACCTGCACATTCGGAATCGCCTGAATCTCCTGGAGGTAGAGCGCATGCCCCTGCTCAGCCTGGCGGCCGAACCAGTAGGGGGAGGCAAGCGCAATCACGAGCAGACATACGACGACGACAACTGCCACGGGCAGCCGCCCGGACCACATTCCCTGTTTATTCACTCTCTGACTGTCCTTTGTTGATGAATGAACTGTGCTTTCCGCCACCCAAGGCATGCGCGCGGGGGCGTCAGTCGATAACGGACTCCCAACCCTGCCGGATCTCGGCCCGATCGGGCTCCACTCCCTCATACATCTGCATCGGGAAACCCGTGTGGGCGTGGAACGCCATGAGCGTCTGTCGCACCAGGCTGTTCAGCACGGCCTGGTAGGACTCCACGTCGAGCCCCCGATCCTGCAGATAGCGGCCGCGGACCTCGCCCTGTTCGCTCAGCGCCAGTTCCACATCGAAATTGATCGCGCTGCCTTCCCGGGGTCCGTACGGAATCAGCATCATTGTCTCGGCACTGCGGGCCAACTGGTAAAGGGTATCCCCTTGCGGGCCATAAAGCCGCACCTCATATACGGGCTCGTCGTCCCGCAGACCGCGCGTGCGCACATGAACCCGGTAAACCGGTTCGGGCAGCGGGCTCATTTCCGTCACCACGGCCTGCAGCGCGCGGTCCATGGCCTCGCTGCTGCGGGGCTCGGTGAGCGCACCACGGTAACGGGCTTCCATGACCAGGATGATGAGCAGCACGATCACTGTGGCCCCCACAGCCAGTCCCGCCCACATCTGTCGCCTGATGGGCGCTTCATATGCACGGGCTTCAGAGGGTGTCATGGGCTTGCGATCATCGCTCATCGGTGACGCCTCACATTGCTGCTGGTGAAGTTGGTTGGCCAGGGCAGGCACCGGTCGGTGCCTGCCTCGATCAAGACCGAATCGGCCATGCCGCCATAAGATACCATGAGCGGGCCGCCGTATCAGGCCACCCGCCAGCAGCAGGAACCTGAGGCTCGACCTCACCGGGCCGGATTGATTTCCGAGATATTCACCACGGCCTCGGCCCCAAGATCATCGTCGTCCCAGGTGCCCACCCAGATGTTGTAGTTTCCGGCCGGAGGGTTGTGAAAGACGACCATCGGATCCTCCCCCATGAAGTCGTCGTTGCAGTACCACCGGCGGTCCGGGCCGTAGATCACCAGCGAGGTATCCACCTTGCTTCTCACATAGATGAACAGAGCCATGCTTCCCGGTTCGAAGTTCAGATCCACATCCGGTCGGTCGGCAGCCACGCTCCCGGCACAGTCCGGAGCCAGGCTGCTGTCCACGCGCAAGCCACCCCCGGCACGCACGTCCACGCTGTGAGGATCAGGCGAGAAGCCTCCTTGCAGCGACACCGTTCCATAGCGCGGATCGGACCGCCACTGCGGTGCATCGGCCAGCGCCTGCGCCTGCCACACCAGCACACCCCCTATCAACACCCCATAAACAATCTTGTTCATTCTGGTTCTATCCATGTCATGTGAATCGGAAGCCGCAGATTACTGCACAAGCCAGGGTCCTTCATGAGATGCGCTACGCAAATTCCGCGCATGGCCGCGGGAGCGCGCGTTGCCGCCCCGGAGCCGTACGCCCCGCCTGATGCATCGCAGCAACACCCAAGGTTGACGCTTACGTAAACGAAAGATAGATTCTACTGCAACTGCGTTCTCGAAAAGACCGGCGGTGGCAACAGGCTCATTCATGGGTCGACAGAACGACGTTTACGTAAGCGTTAATAAAAGCGCCCCCAGACCCGCCGGATATAAAGGAGGAGCGACGCCCTGCAACCGGGCGTCGGAATAACACTGTCAGCGACAAGAGGGGCTGAGACGTCATGTCTGATCAGCATGCTGCCGCTGGAGAACAGGTTCTCGTCTGCGATAACGTCAGCCGCTGGTTTGGCGGGTTGCAGGCGCTGAAGAGCATCTCCATATCCGTTCGCCGGGGTGAGATCTTTGGCCTTGTGGGGCCGAACGGCTCCGGCAAGACCACTCTCGTCAACGCCGTTACCGGCTTCTACCCTCCCCAGGAAGGCGATATCCGTTTTCTCGGAACCTCGATCAACCGGATGAAGCCGCATCGCGTTGCCATGCAGGGCATTGCCCGCACCTTCCAGAACGTGGCCCTGTTCCGCGGCATGAGCGTGCTGGAGAACATCTTGCTGGGCCGACATATCTTCATGCGGCCTAGCGCCCTCGCCTCGCTGTTCTACTGGTGGTGGGCGCAGAAGGAGGAAATCGCGCACCGGGAAAAGGCCGAGGAAATCATTGATCTCCTCCAGCTCGAGAGCGTGCGCGACGAACCGGTGGACGTGATCCCGCTGGGCATGCAGAAGCGCGTGGAGCTGGCGCGCGCGCTTTGCGCGGAGCCGAAATTCCTGATCCTGGACGAGCCCATGGCGGGCATGAACCAGGAAGAGAAGGAATACATGGTGCGGTTCATTCTCGATGCCCAGGAAGCACTCGGACTGACCGTGCTGCTGCTCGAGCATCACATGGATGTGGTCACCGCCATCTGCGACCGCGTGGTGGTCCTGAACAATGGCGAGAAGATCGCTGAAGGACCGGCGCGTGAAGCCATCAATGACCCCGCCGTGGTCGCCGCCTACATCGGGAAACGTCATGATGCAGCCTGAACACCAGCCCGCTACCGACGCAGGGTCGGCCGCCCTGCACCCGAACTGGAAAACCGACGATCATCTGCTGAACCTGCTGGCCAGCAACGCGCGCGAGCATGGTGATGCGGTCGCCATGCGCGAACGTGATCGCGGCATCTGGCAGGAGTACACCTGGCGGGACTACCTGGACCGCGTACTCTGTTTCGCCGCCGGCCTGGAAGCCCTGGGGGTCAGGCCAGAGGACAATATTCTTGTCCTGGGGGACAACCGTCCGGCCCTGTACTTCGGCATGCTGGGCGCAATCGCCCTGCGCGCCGTACCCTCACCCGCCTATCCCGACACTACACCCGAGGAAATCATGGGCCAGATGCAGCGCGAGGACATCCGTTTCGCGCTGGCCGAGGACCAGGAGCAGGTGGACAAGCTGCTGGGGATCCGCGAGCAGGGATACCAGGCACTGGAACACATCATCTACGACGACCCGCGCGGTCTCGCCGGCAAGGAGCCGTCCGGCGTGATGGCATTCGAATCCATTGTGCGGAATGGCCGCCAGCGGCTAAAGGAGACTCCGGCGCTGGAACAGGACCTGCTGTCCCGCGCTTCCGTCCATGATGTGGCAGTACTGCTCCACTCCTCCGGCACCACCGGGGCGCCCAAGGGCATCCCGTTGAAACACGGCCACATCCTCTACGGCGTACGCAACGCTGCCGCCGCGGGCTATTTCCGCGAGGGCGAGGTGCACATGGCCTACCTGCCGATGGCCTGGGTAGGCGATTTCATCTTCTCGGTCGGCGCCGCGCTTGTGCTGCGCTTCTCGGTCAATATCCCGGAGCGCCAGGAAACGGCGCTGCACGACCTGCGGGAAATCGCTCCCACGCTGTATTTCAGCTCCCCGCGTGCCTGGTCCAACATGCTCACCCGCATCCAGGTGGGTATCGACGAATCCACGGGATTCAAACGCTGGCTCTACAGGCAGTTCATGCCCTTCGCTGTGGAACTGGAGCGGCGGCGCCTGGAGGGCCATCAGCCCGGTCCGCTGGAACGGCTGCGCCGGGCGGTCGGGGAAATCCTGGTCTACGGCCCCATCAAGGATCAGCTCGGGCTGGCGCGGGTGGAGCGCCCGTACACGGCCGGCGAGGCCATCGGTGAGGATGTTTTCCTGTTCTTCCGGGCATTGGGCCTGAACTTGCGCCAGTTCTACGGGCAGACCGAGAACTGCGCGCTGGCCGCCGCCCAGGACCCCGACGCCATCAAGCTGCATACCGTGGGCAAGCCCTTCCCGGGCGTCGAGATCCGGCTCAGTGAAGACGGCGAGATCCTGATGCGTGGGGACAATGTCTTCGACGGCTACTACCGGAAACCCGACGCCACCGCCGAAACACTGCGCGACGGCTGGCTGCATACCGGCGATGCCGGTCTGATCGAGGAAGACGGCCAGGTGGTGGTGCTGGGCCGTGTCTCGGAAGTGGTGCATACCGCTGGTGGCGAGCGCTTCATCCCCACCTATGTGGAAAACCGCCTGAAATTCAGCCAGTACATCAAGGACGTCTGCGTGCTCGGGGATGGCCGGGACTATCTGGCAGCACTCGTGGCCATCGATATCAGTGCCGTCGGCCACTGGGCCGAGGAGCATGGGGTGCCCTACACCTCGTTCTCGGATCTGTCGCAGAAACCCGAGGTATACCGACTCATCGACGAAGTCATCGGCCACGTGAACTCGGTGCTGCCCGATGCGCTGAGGATCCGCCGCTTTGTCAATCTGCACAAGGAATTCGATCCGGACGACGGTGAGGTGACGCGTACCCGGAAACTGCGACGCAACGTCATCGACGAAAACTACGCCCCGATCATCGACGCCATCTACAGCGGCCGCGACACCGTGCATTACGAGGCGCGCATTACCTACGAGACCGGTGAATCCGGCGTCTTGAAACGGGAACTCACCGTAGCCGACGTGCAGGGGGAGAACTGATCATGGATTTCAGCTACTTCTTCGAACTGCTGATCAACGGCGCGCTGACCGGCCTGATGTACAGCCTGGTGGCGCTGGGCATCGTGCTGATCTACAAATCAGCAGGCGTACCCAACCTGGCCCAGGGCGCCATGGTGATGATCAGCGCTTACGTGATCTGGATGTTCACCTCCATGGTCGGGTTGCCGGTGTACGTGTCCATTGCCGTCGCAGTAGTGGTCATGTTCCTGTTCGGGTTGCTGGCCGAGCGGCTACTGCTGCGCAAGATGGTCGGGCAGCCCATCATCATGATCGTGATGCTCACGCTGGGCCTGGAAATCTTCCTGCGTGGCCTCGGTCCCGGATTCCTCGGCGCGGCCCCCAAGCAGATCAGCCTGGGCATCGACATGATGCCTATCATCGTCGGCGACGTCTTCATCAATCGCGAATACCTGATCGGCGGCGCCATCGCCGTGACCATGATCGCGCTGTCACTGCTGTTCTTCCGCACCCGGCTCGGCACCAAGCTGCGCGCAGTATCCGACGACCACGTATCGAGCTGGTCGGTAGGTATCTCGGTGGAGCGGGCCATCGGTATCTCCTGGGGTATCGCCGGTGTGTCCGCGGTGGCCGCCGGTGCCCTCTGGGGCTCGGTGCAGGGTGTGGACTGGACTCTTTCCATGCTGCTGTTCCCGGCGGTGGCAGTGGTCATCCTGGGCGGGCTGGACAGCATCTACGGCGTGCTGGTGGGCGGCCTGATCGTGGGCATTCTGGGCAGCGTGATTCCCGGCTACGTGGACCCACTGGTGGGTGGCGGCACGCGTGACGTGGTCACCTCGCTGATCATCCTGCTGACCATCATCTTCCGTCCCCACGGCATGTTCGGGCGCGAAGACATCGAGAGGGTCTGAATCCATGTTCTACAGGCAATCCGGCGTACATCACACCCGTTACCAGACCGCTCGCCGTCTGTGGCCGCTGCCCACCGACCAGCGCATCGTCTGGCTGTTGCTGGCGCTGGCGGTGGCGGCACCGTTCTACATGTCAGACCTGTACCTGACCAGCTACATGCTCCCCTGGCTGATCTGGAGCGCGGCGGCATTGTCGCTGACCCTGCTGATGGGCATCGCGGGTCAGTTGCATTTCGGCTTCGCGGCGGTCATGGCAATCGGCGCCTATACCAGCATCCACCTCACGCGAGCCGGTGTGCCGTTCGAACTGGCCCTGATCGGGGCCGGCCTGATGTCAGCCGTCATCGGCTGCATCTTCGGCGCCGCGGCGCTGCGGGTGAAGGGCCTCTATCTGGTCATGGCCACGCTGGCCATGCAGTACCTGGTGGACTGGACCATCATCAACGTGCCGGCCATCTCGGGCGGCGCCCAGGCCACACTGAGCACGCCCAGCGTCAGCCTGCTGTTCGTGCCGCTGCGGGGCGACACCGCCCTGTACTACGGCGCCCTGCTCTGGGCCGTGATCGTCACGCTGCTGGTGCTGAACATCAAGCGCACCAGCTTCGGCCGGGCGCTGGTGGCCGTGCGGGACAAGGACTTCGCCGCCGCGGTCATCGGCGTGAATCCGTTCAAGTACAAGCTGCTGGCCTTCTTCACCAGTTCCTTCCTGGGCGGCGTCAGCGGCGCCGTTCTGGCCTTCTGCTACTACCAGGCGGTGACGCCGGAACAGTTCGGCTTCAACGTGTCCATCCAGTTGGTGGCCATGGTACTGGTCGGCGGACTGGGTAGCGTGATCGGCGCCTTCCTCGGGGCCGGCTTCGTGCTGCTGGTGCCGATCATCCTGACCAACGTGGTCGCCTACGCTGCCGTGGCCGGCTGGCTGACGGTGTCCTCGAACCTGCTGGCCCACATCCCTCTGATGGTCTACGGCGGGCTGATCATCGGCTTCATCCTGTTCGAGCCGCTTGGGCTGGCGAAGATCTACGACAATATTCGGAAGTACTTTCTGGTTTGGCCCTTCCGGCATACACAAAGCTAGAAGGCCGGTTGCTCCCGCTTGCGGGTAGCTGATACGTGCGTAGGAGGAGATGACAATGAAAGGCTTACTGAAAGGCCTTGCCGGTGCGGCCGCCATGGCAGCCGTCGGTTTCACCGGGGCAGCCAAGGCAGACGACACCATCAAGTTCGCGCTGTTGCAGGATTTCACCGCGGTCTACACCTTCGTCACCGACGAATACAACCAGGGGCAACGAGACTATCTGCGGCTGATCAACGAGGAAGGCGGTATCAACGGCCACACCTTCGAAGCCCTGATCCGCGACACCGGAAACGAGCCGCAGCGCGGCATCGAGGCCTACAACCGCGCCCGCCGGGAAGGTGCTGTACTGGTGGATTTCCTCAGCACGCCGGTGTCCCGCGCCGCGGTAAATCGCGTATTGGAAGACGAGATCGTCATGATCACGGTACTTCATGGCCGTGGCGATGCCAGTGACGGCCAGACCTTCCCCTTCGTGTTCCCGATGATGGCCACCTACTGGTCCCAGGCCGCCCTGCTGGCCGACTACATCGACAATCACGGCGGCGGACTGGAAGGCAAGCGCATCGCGCACGTCTACATCGACTCGCCGTTCGGCCGTGAACCGGTCCCCGTACTGCGCGAGCTGGCCGAGCGCAAGGGCTTCGAACTGCGCACTTTCGCCTATCCCAGCCCGGGCAACGAGCAGTCCGCTACCTGGTCAGACGTGCGCCGCTTCCGGCCGGATTACGTAATCCTCTGGGGTGCTGGTGGCGGCCAGCCGGTTTCCGTGCGGGAAGCGATCCGTAACGGCATTCCGCAGGAGAACATCCTGTCCGTGGTGTGGATGGCCGAAACCGATGCCCGCACCGTGGGCACGGATCTCGCGACCGGTGTGAAACGCTTCGAGGCCGTCGCCACCGGCACCGACTACCCCATCATGCAACGCATCATGGAAAAGGTGATCGAGCCCGGCCACGGCGCCGGACCGCGTGAGAACGTGGGCACCACCTACTACAACATCGGCGTTGCTTCCATGGCCGTGGCCGTGGAAGGGGCTCGCATCGCCCTGGAGGAGTTCGGGACGCCGCTCACCGGCGACAAGCTGCGCCGGGGCATGGAGATGATCGAGGACTTCGACGCCGAAGGCATGATGCCACCGGTCACGCTCTCCGAGGAAGATCACCAGGGCG
The DNA here is from genome assembly GCA_020831845.1 of Ectothiorhodospiraceae bacterium. Lineage (GTDB taxonomy): Bacteria > Pseudomonadota > Gammaproteobacteria > Nitrococcales > Aquisalimonadaceae > LSCE01. The sequence continues at coordinate 9,327 of JAFIFV010000152.1, read as the reverse complement.
GCGGCTACGGTCGCGTATCGCGCTGGGACGGTTCCGCCTGGGAGCCGGTGACGGACTGGTTCAATGCCCATCAGGACATCGTCTGGGAGGAAATCGAGAAGGACGCTGCCGGCTTCCGCGAAGGCCGATAGCGCCATGCCAGGCTCTGCCCGGGGAACCCCGGGCAGAGCCCCACCCGTCACGCGGGTGGTTTTCCGCAGCGCACGCCGGACGCGTGTTGCGGAAAACCAGGCACCGAAGCGGCATTCGACATCACCGGGGTATGCAGATGAACGAGCAGGCAGTGCAGCCACACTCCGCGTCCGAGCCGGCGCGGCCCCTGCTGAGTCTCAGCAATGTGGAAGTGGTCTACGACAAGGTGTTCCTCGCCATCAAGGGTGTCTCTCTGGACGTACCGAAAGGCGGCATGGTGGCCCTGCTGGGAGCCAACGGCGCCGGCAAGAGCACCACACTGAAGACGGTCAGCGGCCTTCTTGCCCCCGAACGTGGCGAGGTGACCCGGGGCGGGGTGGAATTCAAGGGCCGGAACATCGTGCCGCTTGGGGCACCGGCCCGCGTTGCCATGGGCATGGTGCACGTACTTGAAGGCCGCCGCATTTTCGAACATCTGACACCGGAGGACAACCTGCTGGCAGCCTTCCCCAGCAGAGGCAGCCGCCAACGCTATGCGGAGCTGAAAGAGCAGGTGTTCACGTATTTTCCACGCTTGAGAGAACGGGCTCGCACCAAGTCCGGCTACCTGTCCGGCGGCGAACAGCAGATGCTGGCCATCGGCCGCGCCCTGATGACCGAACCCGAGCTGCTGATGCTGGACGAGCCCAGCCTGGGCCTGGCTCCCTTGCTGGTGCAGGAGATCTTCGAGATCATCCGGGAAATCAATGTCCGGCAGGGCGTGAGCGTACTGCTGGTGGAGCAGAACGCCGCAGCCGCACTGGAAATCGTGGACCACGCCTATCTGATAGAGAACGGGCACGTGGTCATGAGCGGCGAAGCGGGGGTACTGAAGCAGAACCCCGACGTCCAGGAATTCTACCTGGGCGGGGCCGGCAAGGTGGATTACCACAACGTGAAACACTATCGGCGCCGCAAGCGCTGGCTAGCCTGAGGAGGCACAGGGTGTCAGGGCGGAGCGGACTTCGGCAGGGCGGCAAGCGTGACGGTGGCCTTGGCGCAGAGCTTCTCGGTCTCGCCCTGCCGTGCGTAGACCCACGATTCGGCGACGACCACACTGCGTCCCGGCCGCAGGACTTCGGCGCGACAACGCAGCAACTCCCCCACGGCCGGACGCAGCAGATTGAGTTTGAATTCGATGGTCAGAATCAGTTCATCTGCCCCGATCAGAGTGGCAGCCGCGCATCCCGCCGTGTGGTCCGCGATCGTGCCCTGCACGCCGGCGTGCACATAGGCATCCTGCTGCCAGTGCCTCTGCTCCACCGGCAGCAGCGTCTCGCACCAGCCCGGGCCACAGTCACGGAATGTCAGCCCCAGTTCCCGGATGAAATTTGCATTGCCGAGAATCGCCGCGACGCGACTGCGGTAATCCGGATTGCGAGGCTGCATCCGCCGTCCCCCTATGGGCATCCAGAACGAAGTTTGTTACGTTTACGTAAACGATAACATAGCGGTACAGGGATACGATGCAAGGCGAAACACAACAGGACAGCCAGGAAGCGGCGGCCAAGGGCAAGACGTATACCATTGGCGAGCTGGCGCGGGAATTCGGCGTGACCACGCGGTCCATCCGCTTCTGGGAGGGCGAAGGGCTGCTCTCCCCCATCCGTGTCGGTTCGCGACGGCTTTACCGTCGCCGCGATCGTGCCCGGATGAAGCTCATTCTGCGTGGCAAACGGCTAGGCTTCACTCTGAGCGAAATCCGCGAAACCTTCGTTCTCTATGACCAGGCCCACGGCGAAGCAAAACAATTGCGCTACTACCTGGGTGTGCTGGACGAGAAACGACAACAACTGATTCGCCAGCAGCAGGACCTGAACGATGCCCTGAATGAACTGGAGCAGTCGTACAGCTACTGCCGTCAGCTGCTGGCGGACCAGGAACAGCGGAAAGAGCGGCGGGTACAGGACGCCTGAAAGCCGATACGGAACAGGACAAGCCACCGAGGGCGCGATTTCCCCCGATGGGGCCTCAAGCAGGATCTCATCAACGTACCGAACGAGGACCACCACCATGATTCAGTTCCCTTCCCTGAACTTCGGGCTGGGCGAGGAAATCGACATGCTGCGCGACAGCGTGGCCGGTTTTGCCGCCGAACATATCGCCCCGCGGGCAGCCGAGATCGATCGCAGCAATGTCTTTCCGGAGGATCTGTGGCGCAAGCTGGGCGACATGGGGCTGCTGGGCATCACCGTCGGCGAGGAGTACGGCGGCAGTGACATGGGGTATCTGGCGCATATCGTGGCCATGGAGGAAATCTCCCGCGCCTCTGCCTCGGTCGGTCTGTCGTACGGCGCGCATTCCAACCTCTGCGTCAACCAGATTCGCCTGAATGGCACCGAGGCACAACGCCGCAAGTACCTGCCCAAGCTGGTGTCCGGCGAGCATGTCGGCGCGCTGGCCATGTCCGAACCCGGCGCCGGTTCCGACGTCGTGAGCATGAAACTGCGCGCGCAGAAGCACGGTAACCGCTATGTGCTGAACGGCAACAAGATGTGGATCACCAACGGGCCGGATGCCGACACGCTGGTGGTGTATGCGAAGACCGACCCGGACGCGGGCTCGAAGGGCATCACCGCCTTTCTCGTCGAAAAGGGCATGCCGGGCTTCAGCACCGCCCAGAAGCTGGACAAGCTGGGCATGCGTGGCTCCAACACCTGCGAACTGGTGTTCCAGGACTGCGAGGTGCCGGAGGAGAACGTACTGGGCGAGGTGGGCAGGGGCGCGCGGGTGCTGATGTCCGGCCTGGATTACGAGCGCGCGGTGCTGGCTGCCGGGCCGCTGGGCATCATGGCCGCCTGCATGGATGCCGTGATCCCGTACATCCACGAGCGCAAGCAGTTCGGACAACCCATCGGCGAATTCCAGCTCATGCAGGGCAAGGTGGCGGACATGTATACCACCATGAACGCCTGCCGGGCCTATGTGTATGCGGTGGGAGCCTCCTGCGATCGTGGCGAGACCACGCGGAAGGATGCGGCCGGAGCCATACTGTACGCGGCCGAGAAGGCCACCTGGATGGCGCTGGAGGCAATCCAGGCGCTGGGCGGCAACGGTTACATCAATGAATACCCTACCGGACGCCTGCTGCGCGACGCCAAGCTGTACGAGATCGGCGCCGGCACTTCGGAGATCCGACGGATGCTGATCGGGCGGGAGCTGTTCGGGGAAACCGCTTAGGTGGCTTGCGCCGAACCCGGCCGGGAGGGGGCGGCTGTTCGGGACACGCCGTGAATACGTCCATGTAGGCTGTCGCCCCCTCCGACCTTCGAGACCCCGCATGAAAGCGGTCGGTTAGCTGGAGCAGACAATGTCCGTCATCAAGAGCAAGATCAACACACGCAGCGATGAGTTCGCGACCAACCAGTCGGCCATGCAGGGGCTGGTGGACGATCTCCGGGCGCGTGTGGAACGAGTGCGCCAGGGCGGCGGCGAGCAGTCGCGGGAGCGGCACCTGGCTCGGGGCAAACTGCTGCCGCGGGATCGCATCCAGGTGCTGCTGGACGTGGGCTCGCCGTTCCTGGAACTGTCGCAACTGGCCGCCGGCGGCATGTACGACGACGAGGTGCCCTCCTCCGGCATCATCACCGGTATTGGTCGGGTGTCGGGGCAGGAATGCATGATCGTGGCCAACGACGCCACGGTGAAGGGCGGCACGTACTATCCGGTGACGGTAAAGAAGCATCTGCGGGCACAGGAGGTGGCCCAGCAGAACCATCTGCCGTGCATCTACCTGGTGGATTCCGGCGGCGCCAACCTGCCCAACCAGGACGAGGTGTTTCCGGACCGGGATCATTTCGGGCGCATTTTCTTCAACCAGGCGAATATGTCCGCCTTGGGCATACCGCAGATCGCGGTGGTGATGGGGTCATGTACCGCCGGCGGCGCCTATGTGCCGGCCATGGCGGAGGAAAGCATCATCGTCAAGGAACAGGGCACGATCTTCCTGGCCGGACCACCGTTGGTCAAGGCGGCCACCGGCGAGGTGGTGTCGGCGGAGGATCTGGGCGGTGCCGACGTGCATTCCCGGGTTTCCGGCGTGACCGACCATTATGCGTTGAACGATGCCCATGCCCTGGGGCTGGCGCGGCGGGCAGTGGCCAAGCTGAACCGGCGCAAGCGCATCGATCTGGACATACGCCCTGCCCGGCCACCGCTGTACGACTCCTCGGAAATCTACGGTGTGGTGCCGGCGGATACGCGCACACCCTACGACGTGCGGGAGATCATCGCGCGCATCGTCGACGGCTCGGAATTCGACGAGTTCAAGGCACTGTATGGCTCGACGCTGATCTGCGGCTTCGCCCACATTTACGGCTATCCGGTGGGAATCATCGCCAACAACGGCGTGCTGTTCTCCGAATCCGCGCTGAAGGGCGCGCACTTTATCGAACTTTGCAGCCAGCGCGGCATTCCGCTGGTTTTCCTGCAGAACATCACCGGCTTCATGGTCGGGCGCAAGTACGAGGCGGGCGGCATCGCCAAGGACGGTGCCAAGATGGTTACCGCCGTGGCCTGCGCCAAGGTGCCCAAGTTCACCGTGATCCTGGGCGGCAGCTTCGGCGCCGGCAACTATGGCATGTGCGGCCGCGCCTATTCCCCACGATTTCTCTGGATGTGGCCCAACGCCCGCATTTCTGTCATGGGCGGTGAGCAGGCCGCCAACGTGCTGGCACAGGTTCGGCGTGACGGGCTGGAACGGCAGGGGAAGGACTGGCCCACCGAGGAAGAGGAAGCCTTCAAGAAGCCGATTCGTGATCAGTACGAACACCAGGGCCACCCCTATTACGCCACCGCCCGTATCTGGGATGACGGCGTCATCGACCCGGCGGATACGCGCCGTGTGCTGGGGCTGGGTATCTCGGCCAGCCTGAATGCACCGGTGGAGGATACCCGCTTCGGGCTGTTCCGCATGTGAGGACACTGATGCAAGACCAGACTTTCCAGACCACCATCCGGGATGGCATCGCGACGCTGATGCTGAACCGGCCGGAGCGTCACAACGCCTTTGATGATGTGCTGATTGCCGACCTGACTGCGGAGCTGACGCGCCTGGAGTTCCTGGACGAGGTGCGCGTGGTGGTTCTGGCCGGGGCCGGCAAGAGCTTTTCGGCCGGGGCCGACCTGAACTGGATGAAACGCATGGCCGGCTACAGCCGGGAGGACAACTACCGGGATGCGATGGCACTTGCCGAGTTGATGGAGACACTGGACGCACTTACCAAGCCCACCATCGCCCGCGTGCAGGGAGCGGCCTTCGGCGGCGGTGTGGGGCTGGTGGCCTGCTGTGACATCGCCATTGCCTCCGACGCGGCGTCATTCTGCCTCTCCGAGGTCAGGCTGGGGCTTATTCCGGCGGCCATTTCTCCCTATGTCACCAAATCCGTGGGCGAAAAGCAGGCGCGACGCTACTTCATCACCGCCGAGCGGTTCGATGCGGTGGAGGCTCGCCGTATCGGCCTGGTGCATGAAGTGGTTCCGGCGGATGAACTCAACGCACGCATTGGCGAGCTGACGGCGCAGATGCGCGGCAACGGCCCGCTGGCCATGGCGGCTGCGAAGCAGTTGGCGCGGGACGTCAGTCGCGCCCCGGTGGACCGCGGGATGATGGATGACACCTCGCGCCGAATCGCGGACATCCGGGTCAGTCCGGAAGGGCAGGAAGGTATCGGCGCCTTTCTGGAAAAGCGCAAGCCGGCATGGACGAAATGACGCGCCAACGGGTGTAGCGGTAGAGGACGCAAACAGATGTTCGACAAGATCCTGATCGCGAACCGTGGCGAAATCGCCTGCCGTGTCGCGCGTACCTGCAGACGGATGGGCGTCAGAACGGTGGCGGTCTATTCCGAGGCTGACGCCAACGCCATGCATGTGACCGCCTGCGACGAAGCCTGGCTGATCGGCCCCGCGGCGGCGCGTGACAGCTATCTGAACATCGACCGCGTCCTGGAGGTGGCGAAGCGCAGCGGCGCCCAGGCCATCCACCCGGGCTACGGCTTCCTGTCGGAGAACGCCCGCTTCGCCCGCGCCTGCGAGGAAGCGGGAATCGTCTTCATCGGCCCGCCGGTGAACGCCATCGAGGCAATGGGCTCAAAAAGCGCCGCCAAGGCGATCATGGAACAGGCCGGGGTGCCGCTGGTGCCCGGCTACCACGGCAGCGACCAGGATCCGGACCGGCTGGCGGCGGTGGCTGAGGACATCGGCTACCCGGTGCTGATCAAGGCCTCGGCCGGGGGCGGCGGCAAGGGCATGCGGCGCGTGGATGACCCGAAGCAGTTCCGCGAGGCCCTGGAAGGCGCCAGACGCGAGGCCGCATCCGCCTTCGGCGACGAACAGGTACTGATCGAGAAATACCTGCTGCAACCCCGCCACGTGGAGGTACAGGTGTTCGCCGACACCTCGGGCAACACCGTGCACCTGTTCGAGCGCGACTGCTCCATCCAGCGTCGACACCAGAAGGTGATCGAGGAGGCGCCGGCCCCCGGCCTGGGCCAGGAGCAACGTACCGCCATGGGTGAAGCGGCGGTGGCGGCAGCGCGCGCCATCGGCTACGTGGGTGCCGGCACGGTGGAGTTCATCATGGATTCCCGTGGCGCCTTCTATTTCATGGAGATGAACACGCGCCTGCAGGTGGAACATCCGGTGACCGAATACATCACCGGTCAGGATCTGGTGGAATGGCAACTACGCGTGGCCAGTGGCGGGACACTGCCCTGCTCCCAGGGCGAACTGGGTATTCATGGACATGCCTTCGAGGCGCGCATCTATGCCGAGGACCCGGAACGGGACTTCCTTCCCGCCACCGGCACGATCCGCCATCTCCGCACCCCGGCGGAAGGCCCCCACGTACGCATCGACACCGGCGTTCGTGAAAGTGACACCATTTCCGTCCACTACGACCCGATGATCGCCAAGCTGGTGGTCTGGGACAGCGACCGGCGCACGGCGCTCAAGCGTCTGCACGACGCGCTACAGCGCTACGTGATCGTTGGCACGACCACAAACGCCGGCTTCCTCGCCCGTGTGGCCGCACATCCCGCTTTTATCAAGGGCGGTGTGGATACCAGCTTCATCGAGACACACAGGGAAGCCCTGTTCCCCGCCCGTGAGCCCGTCAGCGACCGCGTGCTCGCCGCCGGCGCGCTGTTCGAGCTGCTCAGCGTGGACAGTGAAGCACGGTCACGCGCCGCCGCGTCCGGCGATCCCTGGTCGCCATGGAACCTCACCGATGGCTGGCGGCCGAACAGCGACAACTTCCACACATTGCATTTCATGGATGGAGACAAGGACGTCGAGGTGGTTGCCCACTACCGCGACGACTGCTTCCTGCTGGAATTGCCCGGCGGTGATTTCCGCGCCAACGGGGAACTGGCGCCGGACGGGCATTTGCGCATGGCGCTGGACGGGGTGCACCTGGACGCGCTGGTGCTTCGCGACGGTCAGAAGCTCACCACGGTGGTGGGTGACGAACTACGGGAGCTGGTGGTCCATGACCCGCTGGTGGCCGGCATGGAGGACGAACTCAGCGAAGGCAGCCTGACCGCCCCGATGCCGGGCATGATCCGCGCCGTGCATGTCAAGGCGGGAGATGAGGTGAAGGAAGGCGATGCGCTGCTGGTTCTGGAGGCGATGAAAATGGAATACACCATTCGCGCCTTCGCCGACGGCATCGTGGACCACGTCAACTACGTCGCCGGCGATCAGGTGAGCGAAGGCGCGGAGCTGCTGGCGATCTCCAGCGGAGAATAGACAACGCCGGGGAAGCAGGACAAAGCGCCCCTGGCGAACACATAACCGGTCCTCGGGACCGACGAGGTAGGCCATGAATCTGCCCGATAGCGTGAAGATTGTTGAAGTCGGCCCTCGCGACGGGTTGCAGAACGAGTCCGCGGTGATTCCCGCCGAGGTGAAGCTGGAACTGATCCATCGCCTCGCCGATACCGGCTTGCAGACAGTGGAGGCCACAGCCTTCGTGTCGCCGAAGTGGGTGCCGCAGATGGCGGATCACGACGCCGTGCTGCGCGGCATCCGCCGCAAGCCCGGCGTGAACTATCCGGTGCTCACGCCGAACATCAAGGGCTACGAGAACGCGACAGCGGCAGGTGCCGAGGAAGTCGCGGTGTTCGGGGCAGCCTCCGAGAGCTTTTCGCGAAAGAACATCAACTGCGGCATCGACGAGAGTCTGGAGCGCTTCGCTCCCATCATGGAAAGGGCGAAAGCGGACGGCGTGCGGGTACGTGGCTATGTCTCCTGCGTGCTGGGCTGTCCCTACGAGGGAGACATCGCACCCGCCACGGTCGCCCATGTTGCCGAGACGCTCTACAGCATGGGCTGCTACGAGATCTCGCTGGGCGATACCATCGGCGTGGGCACACCGTTGAAGGCCCAGCGCATGATCGACGCCGTGGCAGAGCGCGTGCCCATGGACCGGCTCGCCGCCCACTTCCACGACACCTATGGCCAGGCGCTGACCAACCTTCTGGCCGTCATGCAGCTCGGCGTGCGCACGGTGGACAGTTCCGTGGCCGGCCTGGGCGGCTGCCCATACGCGAAAGGGGCTTCCGGCAATGTCGCCACCGAGGACGTGGTGTACATGCTGAACGGCATGGGCATCCGCAGCGGTGTGGACCTGGACGCGCTGGCCAACACCGGCCGCTGGATCTGCGGCCAGTTGGACAAGACCCCGGCATCGAAGGTGGCCCAGGCCCTGGCTGCAAAGGAAAAACCAGCCACCGCCTGAAACGTAGGGTGCCCAGAGCGCAGCGATGCGCACCTTCCGTTTGTGGGCCTCGATCGGGCCGGGGGTGGTGACATGCCTGCGGACACGCCGTGAACCCATCCCTGGGGGCTTGACGATCGCATCCCTGCGATCGACAGTCCGCAGGCATGTCACCACCCCCGGCCTTGCTTCGGTGGCAGCTTCAAGTGGTGGTTCCGGCGTAGGGTGGATGGAGGCGAAGCCGATATCCACCAATCCGGCTTCGTCGGATACCGTCGTGCCCCGAAACCAGGCCACCGCCGGGATGTTTGCTTCCGGACACGCCGTGAACCCCTGCAGCGCTATGCATTCCATGCAACGCTTGCAGGACCAGGGCTGGCCATCCGTGGCCAGCCCGTTCGGCCGGGGAAAGCAATGCTTTCCCTTGATCGGCCTCA
>JAFIFV010000141.1 GCA_020831845.1 Ectothiorhodospiraceae bacterium | reverse complement strand
ATTCTTCGCGCTGCGTCGTTGCGGCGCTTGACCGTGGAACCACCACGGCGCTGCGCACCGCGCCTTGCATCGCGAAGAATCTGACCGTAACGCGGCAGCGTGAATATTTCAGCGCTTCCCTAATTGTTTTCACTGACTTTCTCTCCAGGCGCCTGCAGCACCGTGACGATTGCCACGATGCCTTCGAAACGCTCAACCCGCACCCGCTGCCCCTCCTGCACCGGCGTGCGATCCACCGTCCTGGCCGGAAAGAAGTCCCCCAGCACACGCACACCGAGCCGATCCCGCTGGCGAACCACCTCGAACTCCTGGCTGGCAATTCGGGAATCCGTGACCGAGCTGCCGGTAGCCCCCTTGGTAAGGCGGCGCAGCAGCAGGATAACCACCGGAATGCTGACCAGGCCGGCAACCGAGGCGGCGAACAATTGCCAGGCCAGATCCAGCCCCAGCAACGCCGCAAGCATGCCGCCTACCGAGGCCAGCGCAAGCACCAGCAGCACGCCGCTGGCACCACCGGCCACGAAGATATCCACCAGGAACAGCAGCAAACCGAGTATGAGCCAGACCTGCCACATGGAAATTTCCATGCTTCCCCCCTCTGCCAGAAAACGTCCATTGCGCGCTTCCGAGTTCACCGCTGCCGTGGAGCACGGTCAAACCAGGTGAACCCGGAATCTCCTGTTCTTGATGCGGCCCTCACGCAAACGCACCAGCGCGCGTTTCGCCACCTGCCCGTTCACCGCAACATAGGACCGGGACGCTGTGATCTCGATCCGGCCCACCTGATCCGCCTGCAGTCCGGCCTCGCCCGTGAGCGCACCCAGCAGATCCCCCGGCCGCAGTTTGTCCTTGCGGCCGGCGCTGATCAACAGGGTCTGCATTCTCGCCCCGTAATCCACATCCGGCGCGGCCTTCGGCAGCGGCACGCTTCCGGGAAGACTGACGCCCTGCCGCTCGAGGGCGAGCAGCGCCTGGCCGTCCTGCTCCCCGACCAGCGAAATGGCCAGACCGGCGGCCCCGGCACGCCCGGTGCGGCCTATGCGATGCGTGTAGAACTCAGGCTGCTCCGGAAGCCCCAGGTTGATCACCGTGGCAATGCCGTCGATATCCAGCCCACGCGCCGCCACATCGGTGGCGACCAGTATGCGTGTGCTGGCGTTACGGAACCGAGCGACGGCAAGATCGCGAGCGGCCTGGTCCCGACCACCATGCAGGCAGTCGGCCGCCATGCCGTGATCCTGCAACAGCCCGGCGATGCGTTCCGTCTCTTCCCGGGTGTTGCAGAACACCATGACCGGATCCAGTTGCTCACCGGCCAGCACCGCCAGCAGCGCATCGTCTCGCCTGGCGGGTGACACCTGGTGCACGCGTTGCCGAAGGCCGTGAAGTTCGACGGCGGCTTCCACGCTGACAGGATCGCGCTGGAAGGTGGCACTCAGCTCGCGCACGGCATCGTCAAAGGTGGCTGAGAACAGGGCGGTCTGCCGCTGTTCCGGCGTGGCCGCGACCACGCTGGCCACCGCGTCCCGGAAGCCCATGTCCAGCATCCGGTCGGCCTCGTCCAGCACAAGAACACGCAGCGCATCCAGTCGAAGGCTTTCCCGCGCGAGATGATCCAGCAACCGACCCGGCGTGGCGACCACGATATGCACACCCCGCTCCAGTGCCTGGCGCTGCGGGCCGAGCGGAACGCCACCGGTAACCCCCAGCACACGGAGATTCGGGCGGTACCGCCCCAGGGAACGCAGCTCGGTAATCACCTGATTGCACAGATCGCGCGTGGGGCAGAGCACCAGCCCCTGCACTGCGCTCAGTGCCGGATCCACCCGCTCCAGCAGCGGGATGCCGAATGCTGCCGTCTTGCCGCTGCCGGTCTCGGACCGCGCAATCACGTCGCGGCCGGCCAGCATGGGGGGAATGGCCTGGCGCTGCACCGGCGTCGGCTCGCGATAGCCGAGTGCGCTCAATACGCGCAACAGCGGGTCGGGCAAGGCCAGCGCGCTGAACCCGTTGGGCAAGCCGGTTTCCTCGCCGCCCTTATGCTCCTTGGGCATAACCATAAAATGACATATTCCTTTTCCTCCGCCCCGCGACACGTATCCTCAACCGCACACGGAGATCAAGACAGGCATCATGAACAGCGTACTCCAACAAATCCAGCCCGAATCGCCCGAGCCCAAGCTGGGCCCGGAAGCCATTGCGGAGCTGAATCGCGCCTACGCACCGCTGGATTTCGAGGCACGCATCCGTCGCCTGTACGAAGACTTCAGCCCGGAGAAGGTCATGGTGACCTCCTCCTTTGCGGCCACCTCAGCCTATTTCCTGCACATCATCTCGGGGATCCGGCCCGAGCAGACGATCCACTTCATCAATACCGGTTTTCACTTCCCGCAGACGCTGGAGTACCGCGACTATCTCACCAGGCTGTTCAAGCTGCAGGTGGAGGATATCTGCCCGGACTCCCACCACCTGCGCTACAGCCAGGAACAGAAGCTGTACGAAACCGACCCGGACCTGTGCTGTTCGGTCAACAAGGTCCAGCCGCTGGAGCAGGTGAAGGAAAACTACGATGTGTGGGTATCCAGCCTGATGCGCTGGCAGACCGACCACCGCGCCAGCCTCGAGATCTTCGAGGAGCGCCGCGGCATGATCAAGTTCAACCCCATGATCGATGTCACCCGTGAACAACGGGATGCCTACATCCGCGAGCACGATCTGCCCTTTCACCCGCTGGTGGCCGAGGGTTATGCCTCCATCGGCTGCTCCCACTGCACCGTCAAGGGCGAGGGACGCAGCGGTCGCTGGCAGGGCAAGCCCAAGACCGAATGCGGGCTGCACCTGTAGCCACGTCCGCCGTCCCGGGTAGCGCCCTAGCGCGGGGTCGTATTGTACCCGCCTGCCTCATCCAGCCCTCCCCCGCCCCTCGCTGCATTGCAACATACTGATTTTCCGATCTAATGCGTTTGACAATCTCGACATTGTCTCCTTAACTGACTTATGACTCATAATTCATGTTCAAGCCAGAACATGGGCTACGGGTCATCAGAAAACGAATAACCAGGCATGTCCCAGGCATGCCCAACCCGTCAGAAGGAGGAGAACAATGCTTCCAGGGAACGACTCACAAACCTTTCCGGGCCATGGACCAACACCTTACGTTGCGGCCCTGCTGTTCGCGCTGTTTCTCGTTTTCGCCCCCGGCGGCCAGGTGCAGGCCATCGAGTGTCCGCCGGGTTTTGAAACGCTGCCCGGCTGCACCAACGGCGGCGGCGCGGCCGGAGGCACCGGCAACTGGTCCCAGGAAACCATCGCGGGCATGAACGTTCGCATCTACACGCCCAACACCGCACCTGCCCACCCGGCGGGCCGGGCGCTGATGGTGAACCTGCACGGCTGCGTGCAGACCAATACCGATCTGGCCAACGCCGGAAACTGGGAAGCCACCGCCGACGAATACGGCATGATCGTCGCCGTGCCCGGCGCACCCAACGGCGGAGTCCTGCTGGGGTGCTGGGACTACTACGATTCCAACCACACCCGGAGCAACCGCCATAACGGCAACCTGCTCGGCCTGGTGGACAACCTGCTGGGGCGCTCGGATCTGGAGATCGACGCCGATCAGGTCTACCTCAGCGGCCTGTCTTCCGGCGGCGGCCAGACCATGGTTACCGGCTGCCTGGCTCCGGACGTGTTCGCCGGCATCGGCATCAACGCCGGCCCCACGGTGGGCACCAGCTCCGGCGAGATCAGCTATGTTGCCACCACGGAGACCGCCGGACGCAACACCTGTTTGTCGTTCGCCGGCTCCGCGTCGAACGACTTCGACACGCAGATCACCTCCGTGATCTACGGCAACGACGACAGCATCGTGGCGCCCGGCTACAACACGCTGAACGCCGCTATCATGGCCGGCATCTACGGCGCCACGGACAGCAGTTCCTTCAGCCTGTCCGGCCTGGAAGGCAACAACACCAGCGGCTCCGGCACCCTGTATTCGGATGCGGACGGCCCACGCGTCTCGCTGATCGATAACAGCGGCATGGGCCACAACTGGCCGGCCGGCGGCGGCCCCGGCGGCAGCTACATCACGACCAACAGCATCAACTATCCCGCCTACATCACAGCGTTCTTCTTCGAAAACAATCGCCGCATCGATGCTGATGACGGAGGCAACGGCGACGATGGCGACAACGGTGATGGAGACAACGGCAACGGCGACGATGGAAACGGCGACGACGGGAACGGAGACGACGATTTCCCCTGCTCGGAAACCACCGCGTCCACCTACGCCCATACCCAGGAAGGCCGCGCCTACCACCAGGGTGGCATTGCCTACGCCAACGGCTCGGACGACGACCTGGGCCTGTGGAACACCTTCAACACGGTGACACTGGCGGAAACCGATGAGGGCCATTTCCAGTTGGGAAGCTGCCCCTGACAGCGGGAAACCGCCAATGAATGACCTGCCCGCTGGAACCGATCCGCCGCACGGCGCCCGGTTCCAGCGGGCAGGATCAAAGCCAACTGCAGGCCGATGGACACACCCATCAACGAGCCCTGTCGCATCCCCTGAGCCAACGTGACGAGTCGCTTCTGATCAGTGCGGGTGCCTGAGGCCCGACAAGGTGGGCGGCGTTTCGCTCAGGGCTTGCGCGCGACCAGCTGCACCACGGCCCCGGTGCCCGTGTGGCCCCGCCCTTCCACGACTTCTCGCTCGCACTCCCGGAGCAGTTCAATCTCCAGGCCCTCGAACTCCTGGCGCAGGGTGTCCGCAGTCATCATCAGTTCCGCCGAGGGCGGTCCGCCCGTGCCGCGGCCAAGTTGATCCGGGGTATAGGCCTCCAGCACCAGCACGCCGCCGGGCTTCAGGGCCCGGACCACCCGACGATGCGTGTCACGACGCAGTTCCGGCGGCAGGTGCGCGAAGATGCAGACCACGCCATCCCAGCTGTCCTCGCCCAGGTCCGCCCGGGCCAGATCCATAACCTCCAGCGTGACGTTCACGCCCCGCTCCCGGGCGAGCCGTGCCGCCTTTTTCAGCCCGACGGCAGAGGCGTCCACGCCGGTGACCCGGAAGCCTCGTTCCGCCAGGAAAACCGCGTTCCTGCCCTCTCCCTCGGCCAGCGTCAGCACCCGGCCGCCAGCAGGAATGCGCCCCGCTTTGGCGGCAAGGAACGCATTGGGCTCCGTCCCGTAGACGTAATCTTCACTGTCATATCGCTCATCCCACATGGATGCCTCTCTTCCCCGCGCCTACCAGGCTGCGCCCTTCAGCGCGTCCAGGGGCAGCTTCAGGTAGCGCATGCCGTTGTCCTCGGGTTCGGGAAGGCGCCCGCCGCGAATGTTCACCTGCAGCGAATGCAGAATGAGCTTGGGCATGGGCAACTTCCTGTCACGCTCGTTGCGCAGGCGTACGAACTCCTGCTCGTCGATGCCCGCGATATGGGGATTCCGCGCCTTCTGCCCGGCAACCGTGCTTTCCCACTGCGGCTCGCGCCCGCCGGGCATGTAATCGTGTCCGGTAAACAACCGCGTTTCGTCCGGGAGGGCGAGAATGTCACGGATGCTCCGCCACAGGTCGGCAGCGCTGCCCCCCGGAAAGTCCGCGCGCGCCGTGCCGAAATCGGGCTGGAACAGCGTGTCATGGACGAAGGCGGCATCACCGATCACATAGGTCACGGATGCCAGCGTGTGTCCCGGAGAGAACATCACGCGCGCCGGAATGTTCCCCACCTCGAAGGTATCGCCGTCAGCGTACAGGCGATCCCACTGGGAGCCGTCTACAGGGAAATTCCCGGGCATGTTGTAGATATCCATCCACAGCCGTTGTACGGCCCGCACCTGCTCCCCAATGGCAGTCGGTGCGCCGGTCTTATCCCGCAGGTACTGGGCGGCCGAGAAGTGGTCGGCATGGGGGTGCGTATCCAGAATCTGCTGGACCTCCAGCCCTTCCCGCCGCACGTAGTCCAGCAGGACATCCGCCGAATGCGTGCTCGTGGCACCGGATTTCTCGTCAAAATCCAGCACCGGGTCGATGATGACGCACTGCCGGGTGTCGGGATCACTGACCACATACTGCACGCTGGAGGTCCGTGGTTCGAAAAAGCCCGCCACCACTGGGCGGCCATGAGAGATACGAGTCGTCATGCTGCACCTCGCTTGTTGCGATGACTAGACTGATCTGTCTAATTGGGCACAAGTATGGCGACCCGGAATACATATGTAAAATTGATTATATTCTTATAATCAATCGACAATAACTATCGCTTGAAATCCATCAGGTTCAAGACGGGCGGTGATCACGGTTCCCCCAGCGCATCTCCAATCTGCTCACCCCGACGCCCGGCTTTCCGACCTTTCAGGGGGGGCAGGAAGCCGACAGCACACGGCTGTCAGCATCCGGCTCTTCCTGTCAGGGCATGATCAGGCCCCGAGCGCATCTCCCCCGACTTCGGCACCGCAGGTGGCCTGAGCCCGCTCCACGAGCAGACCCATGGCCTCCTGTGGCAGATTCAGCCCGAACACATCCAGGAGCAGACCGGGCATCATCGCGGGTTGAATCGAGCGCTTTTCCGGCAACTCACCCGGACGGAACACTTTCAGCTCGCAGTCCGTCAGCGCATACCGGATATCTCCACCGTTACGCTGCGCCACGATTCGGCGCACGAAGGGTGATTCCGGGTGTGTGGCGACGAAGTAGTTGTGCTGCTCATAATCCGCCCGGAAATAAGGCTCCTCACTGAACTGGTACAGGTTGAACCAGCCATCGTGGCGACGGTACCGCAGCAGCCACCGACCGGCGTCGGTCCTGTCCAAACGATATAGCCAGCGATCGTGGGACACCTCGACCCCGTCCTGCAGTGGCATTGGCTCCCGAGGCCCGGTATTGCCCACCCCGACATCCACGTGCCAATCGGTTCCGTCGATCCTGACGTTGAGGCAGGTATGGCCGACAGCGGTTAGTTCACGCTCGTCGTCCCCCATTAGCATCCGTGCACTGCGACCGGTGACGTCGAACCCAAGCCGGTCCAGCACGGTGGCAAACAGCGTATTCTGCTCATGGCAGTACCCGCCGCGCCGGCGGTAAACCAGCTTGTCCTGGAGACTGGCCAGGTCGAGCCGGATCTCGCCGCCGGTGACGATATCCAGGTTCTCGAATACGATCGCGTCCAGATGCGCCCGCTGCAGGGCGCGCAGGGCTTCCAGGTTCGGCGCCGTCGACCCGTGATAGCCGATACGTGCCAGGTACGCTTCCAGATCGAGCAATGCCGATTCCCAATGTCTCTCCTGAACCGGAAGGTCCGTTCGCGTTGTGGTATTCACGATGCTTCACTCCTTGTACATGGACAACTGACTGGCGGTTTACGCCACCTCCTGATAGGGGCTGACCCGACGCGCCTGGCGCAGTGCCTCGGCCCACCACCGCAACCGGGAGAGCACCCTGCGCATGCTTCGTTCCGCGGCCTCGGGTACTCGCAGCTCCCCGGTGGCTTTGTCCATGCAGTCCCAGACGTTGGGCAAACTCACCGCATCGCGTATGCCCACGGCATGCAGCTCCGCGAATACCTGCCGCAGATGTTCAATCGCGCGCAGCCCGCCCGAGAGCCCCCCGTAGGACACGAAAGCCACGGGTTTGGCCTGCCACTGCTGGTAAACGGAATCAATGAGGAACTTCAGCGCCGCCGGATAACTGTGGTTGTATTCAGGCGTCACGACGAGGAAGCCATCGGCGTCGGCAAGACGCTGTTGTAACTCCCGCAGGGCCGGACCATCCTCATGCTCGTGGCGCGTCGGCAGACCAAGCTCCAGCGGATCTATGACATCCAGCTCGAATCCACCCCACGCACGCGCACTCCGACCCGCCCAGGCCGCCACTATGTCGCAGAGCCGACCCTCGCGGGTGCTCCCGTAGATCAATGCAAGTCTGATTGGCTCCGGTACATTTTCGCTCACGGCTCCACTCCTTTGTCTTGAAATGTGGTAGCAGCAAGCGTAATTATTAAAGTTAACTTTAAGTCAAGGACTCATATGAAAATGCGCCGCTCCAATACAGATCACGTGACACTCACCATCGGGGAAGTCGCCGAGCGCGCCGGCCTGGCAACTTCCGCGCTGCGTTTCTACGAATCCCGGGGGTTGATCAGGAGCAACCGAAATGCCAGCGGCCATCGCCGCTATGCGCGGGGCATGCTCAGACGAGTGGCCATCATCAAGGTGGCCCAACGGATCGGCATTCCGCTTGGAGAAATTGCTGACGCACTGTCGACGCTACCTGAAGGCCGTACTCCCACCGCATCCGACTGGCAACGGCTCTCGGACGCGTGGCGCACCGGGCTGAACGAGCGCATCGGCACGCTGACCAAACTGCGTGACCAGCTTGATGGCTGCATCGGGTGTGGCTGTCTGTCACTGGAGAGCTGCCCGCTGCGCAATCCCGCCGATGTGGCGGCTGCAGCCGGCCCGGGAGCACGGGCGTTCGACCCGAACTGAACAGACGCGTTCGTGGCAGCGGTGCCGAAGCTGAACCACGGCGAAACCGCGGTTGGAGCGGCAGGAGAGAGCTTATACCTACTCAACCTTCGTTATGGTGCCTTGAGCAACGGCAACGACGCGCTCTCCCCCATCGGCTATCGCCACCACCTGGCACTGACAGACTGCCTGCCTCTTTCCGGACGATAGCACCGACGCTCTTGCAACCAGCTTCTCGCCTTTCGCTGGTCGCAGGTAGTTGATCTTGTACTCCGAAGTGACCGAGTCACCGAGAACAGATCCACCAGCATAGGTAAGTGCGTTGTCGGCAAGATAACTCACCACCCCGCCATGAACGAATCCGTGCTGCTGCTTCAACTCTTCTCTTACGGCCAAAGCGAGTACGGCTTTGCCCTCTTCAAGAACCTCAAGCTCTGTACCGAGCAGCACGCTGAACGGCTGCTCCCCCAACACTCTCCTGCCAAACTCAAACAGCTCGGTCACGGGGCCTCCTTTGGCCATCATGTCGAAGCTCAGTCGCGCGGGGAACGAACACCGGATACGGCGACCTGCTCTTCTTCCCTGGCTTTGATGATATCAATGGTTTCCTGCACTTCTTTCGTTTTGGATGATATTTGGGTTTTCGCGCCCTTCTTGAACCTGAAATCGCAATAGTTGCGGCCGTCCGCAAGCGTCTGCGTACGCTTCAGCCCCCAGCCCATGGCGTCGCTCAGGGCAATATCCGACAGGCAGATATATGGCGCGAACTCCTCCCCTCCATGTTTCTTCACGAACTCAATGTTTCCACAACCGAGATAGTTGACACCAAAATCGTACTCAGCACTGTTTCCGGCGAGATACTCAACCTCGAAATCACCAAATTTTCCGTACGCGCCCTTTTTTTCCCGCTTCTCGAAGAGCTTCTTCACCACCCAGGAAAACATCAGCCGCTTTATCAGGTGGCGTTTCCACAAAGGCACTTGCTCCGCTCCAAGTCGAATCGCCTCGTGGCAGATCTCCCAGGCCTCACGGGCTGACTTCCCACGTTTCCGCATAGCCTTGAACACCGCCAGCTCTTGAGCCGTTATCCTGAGAAAGTGGTTGAACGAACCTGCTCGTTGCCCCCCGCTTATGTGGGGGATTTCGGGAATGAGCTTTTCGAGCTCATCCCGCACCTCTCTCTTCAAAGCCTCAGCTGTCTCAGTCCCGTACCGTTCAGCAAGCGATGCGCTCATCAAGGCGGCGGTCCTGTCAAACGTATCCAGAACCTTGTTCTGGCGCTGGGAGTAGTAACCAATCTGCTGGGTATACATTTCCGTACCCCTGAATTCCATGAAAACAATGACGGCGACCACCTTACGAGGCAGAACGTCCGAGGCGAGCGGCACCGCCAGCCGGCGGTAGAGAACAATGGCCACGAACGAAAATCGGTCTCGAGCGCGAACGTGGGAATTATTCAGCGCTTCCCTAAAGGAGTCGCTGCCAGTATCCAACATCGATCCACCGGTTGAACTTGAAACCCACCTCTTCGAAGTGGGCCACCTTCTTGAAGGCAAACTTCTCGTGAAGACGCACACTGGCGTCGTTGGGGAGTGCGATCCCGCCCATGGCGGCGTGGAAGCCACCATCCCGAAGCTCTGTGAGGAGCCGACGATAGAGGGCTGAGCCGATTCCCCTTGCCCCGTGGTCGGGGTGGACGTATACCGTGACCTCCACCGAAAAGCGGTAGGCCCGACGCGGTCGCCACATGGTCGCATAAGCATAGCCAGCCAGAAGCCCATCGTCCCGCTCCGCGACCAGCCACGGCAGCGAAGCGTCCTGGACCTCATCGATCCGTCGGGTGATCTCCGAAGCCGATACAACCTCCTCCTCGAAGGTCACCACCGTTTGCTTGACGTAGTGGTTGTAGATACAGGCCACCGCCTCGGCATCCTCTGGTGCCGCTGCCCGCACACGGACTTCCCTGCTGTCCTGACCTGTCATCGTCATCACGTACTCCCGGGGATGCGAAGCGGGGATGCGAAGCGGAGCTGCAAGCGTCAGTGAGGGCATGACCTTGTTTACGTGGGCAATTGCTGCGCTTCGAGAAGCAGGAAACCAGCCAGTGCAGCCAAACCGACACCACACCCCAAACCAATCTGTACGACCAGTACCTGCCAGCGGCGAAGAAAGTCCTTTTGTCCAACCATTGGGACAAAACACGCGGACGCTAACGCCAACAATACCGTGAACAAGAGGAACGGCACCTGGAACGCAGTCCCATCGCCGTAAAACTGAACCGTTCCGGCGATCACGAACCCGGCAAGAGCGATAGCTGAACATTCAACGACATGTACCCACCGCTTCCATTCTCTCGACTCGCACTCCATATACCATGCGAGCCTACTCATCCGAGACTTCATTCTTTACCTTTAAGGACGCACTGAAGTATTCACGTTGTCGCGCTCGAAACCGATTTTCGCCCGCGGCCAGAGCAAGCCACAGATGATATGGCCGAGCCCCCAGAGGGTTACAGCCGGATAGTTCGCGCGGTAACAACGCTCCGCTTGATCAGCGGGGAGAGTGTTCGGTTCCCTCGCCGGCCGTGACGAACAACGCCACAGCTCGTTGGTTCACGTTCGCAGTGTGCCACGCACCCCGAGGGATGATCAGGAGTTGACCTGGCCTGGACATTGTCACGCCCCTTTCCTGGCCGTCGATGGACAGGATCAAGTCCATGGCACCGGAGATGAGAACGACGACTTCCTCACCCTCCGGATGCCTTTCCCAGGTGGACCAGTCCGCCGTGAATTCGTAGGTCGATACCAGCCGACCAGGACCCAGATGCGAGAAAGCACCTGAAGCCAGCTCCTCCCAGAAGGTGCTGGTAACGGGAATGGGAATGGACGTTCCATCCGGTCCCAGGTGGATGTATGTGTTGATGGCCTGGAATGGCCCGAAGTTCTCAGACATGGCTCCAATCCTTGTTCCAGGTCGCCCGAGGGAAACTGGCTGGAGCGCGGCGATAGTGAATCTTTCTGAAGACTTCGCGACGCCAGCCGGCCTGCTTCCCGCCAATTCTGTTCTATGGCAGAAGTTGTCGCAGGCCGCAAGCCACAGACATCTCATCACGTGGCTTCGCGTTTACACTTCCCTAGCTCGAGAAAGCATTGCCGATATGTGCACGGATCGCCGTGGGGTCAGCCCGGGACAGGTTCTTGTCCTCGGAGAGGATCACGCAGCGAGTGACCGCTTCGGGCAGACGCTCGCGCAACAGCGCCAGGAATCGGGGCGGTGCGACCAGTACCAGTTCCTTGAAGGCGCCCTCGTGGTGAGCCTGCGCAACGCGGCGACTGACATCCGTAGCGAACCGTATCGCCTCCATCTCCTTTGGCGAATGCCGTTTGCTCATGCCGTGCCGCCCCTCGCCGACGGTGTCAAAGCTGCGCCCAGGGCGATCAGCATTGATATCCTGATCGTGGAGGCGACCCTTCGGATGCACCAGATTATCCACCTCTTCCAACGCACCCCATCGACCGTTCATGGAAAAAATCCGCGCACGGGATTGTTCTGCAACTACGACCCAAATCGTATCCATAGTCCCTTCCTGAACGGTGTCAGTGTGCGCTCGGTCATGGCCATGAGCGCGTCAGACCTGCAATGGCGCAGACGCCCTGAGCAATCTGCGCCGTTGCCAGACGAACATATTGATGGCGACGATCAAGCCTCCCCCTCCCCCATCGGGTAACGCTCGCAGAAGTGCTTGAGAACCAGCTTGAGCTTCGCGGTATGCGCCCTGTCACCCCGCGCTTCACTGGCGGCGAGATCCTCCAGGATCATCCTGCGGACTCGGGGTTGACCATCGGCCGTATGCACAAGGTAGTTCCCCAGCTCCAACGCAATCATTTCGTTGCAATGCTCATGTTCCGCAATCGCCTCGATCTCTTCCTGGGTCAGGTCCGTCATTCCCACGCAGTCTTCGTAAGTCAACATGGTGAAACCTCCAGCAATACAGCCCCCCCAAGGTGTTGAGCGGGTAACGAATGGGCCTCGGCCACGGTAGCCGGTGCCATTCAGCACCCAGCCTCGCCGGTCCCGACCCTGAAGTTCAAGCTACTTCTCCCATGATCGCTGCATCTTGACGCCAATCAACAATCGGACCTAAGGATGATGATCCGGATCTCCGCACTCCTCCAGAATGCGCTCACGGGCAAGCGCACGGAGCCTCATGGCTGTTTCGAAACGGTCTTCACACGCTCCTTGGGGGGGAATCTGAGCACAGACCACGACGTCAATGCTGCCGCGACGCGGGAACCAGTGACCGTCTCTAAGGACCACACGGGTACCTCGAACGGCAACTGGAACGACGGGAACCCGTGCGCCCGCGGCCACCGCGAATGCGCCCAGGTGGAACGGCAGCAGGCCCGGACGCTCCGTAAAAGTCCCTTCGGGGAAGAACAGTAGCGACTTGCCGGCTGCCGCCGCGGTGACCAGATGTCGCACATCTTCCACGCCCTGCACAGCGTCGGCCCGCGCCACGGACTCAGTACCCAGCCGGCGAAGGAATACTCCCGTGGGCCACCAGTCCAGCAGTTCGCGTTTGGCGACAAACGCGAACTCATGCTGCAGGCTGGCAAGCAGGATGAGCCCATCCACGTAACTGGCATGGTTGGCCACGTAAACGGCCGCGCCCGATGCCGGAAGGTTGTCGACGCCGGCAACGTTGACGCGGGTTCCCGAGAGCCTTGTCAGGATTCGGGCGGCAAAGCGCGTGATGGCGAGCGCCGCGGCAGGTCTGGGCGTGGCGACCACCAGAAGCCAGACGATCGGCGCGATACTCCAGAACGCTATCCACATGTAGCTCCCGTAGGCCCCATGACCGACGATAGCGCGGCTCCGGCGGACTTGTGCACGGAGCAATCGCCAGCCCAGTCGAACATGGCTCCGCCAGGCCCCGCGCGGGCCCTTGCTGGTCCGCCCGGATTCGTACAACTCCCGGCTTGCAGCGCGCCGGATCTTGCCGCTGGACGTCTTGAGTACCGTGTGCGGCGGCACGAGCAGAATCTCGTCAGCCGGTTCCCCGAGCATGTCCATGACGGTTGTGTTGATTGTGTCCCGGAGCGCCGCCCGAGCCTGCGGAGCCCTGACCCCCGTCTCCGTCATGATCACCAGGCGTTCGGTGCCGGTACGCTGGTCCGCACTGCCGAACACGGCCACACAGCCCTTGCGGACACCCTCAAGTGCGCCCACGGCCTCTTCGAGTTCATGCGGATAGAGATTGCGGCCGCCGCGGATGATGATGTCCTTGACGCGACCGGTGATGTAGAACTCCCCGTCCGCGGCGTAGGCCCGGTCCCCGGAATCGACCCAACCGTCGTGAAACAGGCGCTGCGTCTGTTCCGGGTTTCGGAAGTAACCGCTGGTGGCCGAGGGGCCGCGGAACTCCAGCCGGCCCTCGCGGCGCTCGCCCAATGTCCTCCCCAGGGCGTCCACGATCCGTACCTGATGCCCGGGCAATGGCCCGCCGCAGGCGACGAATCGCAAGGGGTTGGGGTCGTCCCGCTCAGCAGGCATCGCGTTGCCCTGTGTAGTGAACGGCTCGCGCTGGATGCGATCGACCAGGGGAGGACGCCCCAGAGGCGGCACCAACAAACCGACAGTGGACTCGGCAAGTCCATAGACCGGCAACACAACACCTTCCTGGAGTCCGTAGCGCGAGAATCGGTCAGAAAACCGCGCCAGGGTGTCCGGGCTGACTGGCTCCGCACCGTTAGCCATCATCCGCAGGCAGCTCAGATCAAGCCCCTGGATGGCTTCGTCGTCCACGCGTTTGATGCACAGTTCGTAGGCGAAATTGGGGGCCGCTGTCAGCGTGCCACCGTAGCGGTGGATAGCCCAGAGCCACCGGGCCGGGCGCGCCAGGAACTCCAGAGGGGACATCACGACCAAGGGGTTGCCGAAGTACAGGCTCGCAAGCCAGGCACTGATCAGCCCCATGTCGTGATACAGCGGTAGCCAGCTCACGAACACATCCCGCGGCGTGATCCGGACGGCCTCCCCGATCGCCCGGATATTTGCCAGCAGGTTGTCATGCGTCAGAACCACACCTTTCGGGCTGCCGGTGCTGCCCGAGGTGTACTGGATGAAAGCGATGTCTCCGGGTGCCACCGGAACCGGGGTATAGCTTGGTTCGCCATCGACGAGAGCGTCGGCGGTCAGCACCTGGCGCAGGGCGGGGCTGGACGACTCCAGCAGCCGTGCCACGGCCATGGCCTCGCCAACGGTAACCAGGAAGACCGCCTCCGCGTTGGCAAGAATTCCGGCGTGGCGCCTGACATGGTCCTCGATCTGTGCAAGCCGCGCCGGCGGATAGATCGGCACAGGCACACCACCCGCCAGGAGGATTCCGAAGTACGTGTAGAAGTACTCCGGACAGGTGGGAAGCATGATGCCCACGGACTGCTGCGGCTCAAGGCCTTCCGCCTGCAACCGGCCGGCCACGGAGGCGGCGCGCATGCGGAGCTCGGCGTAAGTGACGGGGGTTTCCCGGCCCTCCGACAGGTACAGGAGCTGAGTCATGTCCGGATGCGCGCGCACGTGCCAGTCCAGCACCTCGAGCAGAGTCCGGGCGGCGTCAGGTAGCCCCTGATCGGCCGCCGGCATCACGACGGACGAGCCCACGGGAATCACCGCGACGGCCTCATGCCTGACGCCGCCGGTGGTAGCACCTCCCAGGGCCCGCAACAGGTCGCGAGGGGTTCGGGCCTCGCTCAGGGTCTGAGCCGGCAGACTGACGCCGAACCTGGACTCGATGCGCAGGATGAGCTCAGCGCGGGCCAGACTATCCAGCGCAAGGTCTGACTCCAGGGCGCTGTCCAGATCAACACGAACGGCCGAGACCGGTTCGCGTCGAAGCTCGGCGACGATTTCCCGGAGCAAATCCAGCAGTGCGGACTCATAGTCCTCTGCCTCGTCTGTTGGCGCACTCTGGTCAGGCATTCCGGAATTCCCACATGTTGGCAGACCCGTCTGGCCAGGGGCCTTTCTGGAAGGTCAGCAAAGCATAGCCCGTTAGGGAGGCGCTGAAGTATTCACGTTGTCGCGCTCGAGACCGGTTTTCGTTCGTGGCCAGGAGCAAGACGCCGCAGGTCGTGGTTCTACCTGTGGTGGCTT
>JAFIFV010000124.1 GCA_020831845.1 Ectothiorhodospiraceae bacterium | reverse complement strand
GATCCCGCCTACCTCCCCATCGTCAAGGAAGCGGTGGGGCAGCAAAAAGATGTGGATCCGGAGAAATACCGGGTTTGGACCGAGGAACTCCGCGAACTCGGCCGCATCCCCCCAGACCCGGAGCCACCTCCGCGTTAGGGTTTAGGCGGCCTGCCATGAAAACCAATTAGCAGGGAGTAGCTTCCAGGAACGATGAATAGCGCAAGGATAAGCTCGGTCCATCATCTACTGTGGCTGGCGCTGCTAGCCGCCCTCGCCGGCTGCGCCTCCAATCCCGGACCACCCTATCCGTATGCCGTCATCACAGGCGGCGGTCCTGACGGCTGGCCAGCCTGGGTGGAGGAACTCCGTTTCGATGGGTATGTGAACATCGGGGGTGGCAGCATCGGCGGCCGAATGACTTGGGACTCTCCACCAGACGACGGCGCCATCACCGTGATGGACTACGGGTCCATTCCCCGTACTGTATACGCACGCTGGTTCTCCCACCGCACGCTGACATTCTATGAGATCCACCTGGAGTTGCCCGAGGACACCGAACAACGGATGCGCAAATTCTACCGTGAGCACCCGGCATCCGACTACAGGCATGCCCTGATGGTGCATATCTCAGGAGATGGTCGTCTGCGGATCTGGTGGCGGGCCATGTGCAGAGGGTTCTGCCGAGACGATCCTGCTTATCTTCCCATCGTGAAGGAAGCGGTCGGCGAGCAAATCGAAGGGGACCCCTCACGCTACGCTAACCGCACAGCACAACAGCGCGAGAGAGGCCGCATCCCGCCGGAGCCGGAACCACCTCCGCGTTAGGGTCTAGGCGGACGGCCATGAGAACCAAATAGCAGGGAGCAGCTTCCAGGAGCGATGAATAGCGCAAGGATAAGCTCGATCCATCATCTACTGTGGCTGGCGCTGCTAACCGCCCTCGCCGGCTGCGCCTCCAGTCCAGGGCCACCCTACCCCTATGCGGTAGTTACCGGCGGCGGTCCCGATGGATGGCCAGCCTGGGTGGAGGAACTCCGTTTCGATGGCGCGTGGGGGCCACCGGTAGGCGGTGTTGGAGGGGACATCTCGTGGGATGAACCACCCAGCAGAGGTGGCCTCGCCGTGCTGGGTCCCCTTCCCGTGCCACGTTCTATGTCAGCACGCTGGTTCTCCCATCGCACCCTGACCTTCTACGAAATCGATCTGGCATTCCCGGAAGATACGAAGAAACGAGTGCGCGCCTTCTACAGGGACCATCCGCCCCCCGAATATACCCACGATCTAATGGTCGGTATCTCCGGGGATGGACGCGTACGCGTTTGGTGGAGGACCTGGTGCGGCCGGGACTGTGGCGAAGACCATGTTTACCTACCCATCATCAAGGAAGCGGTCGGACAGCAAATCGAAGGGGACCCCTCACGCTACGCTAACCGCACAGCACAACAGCGCGAGAGGGGCCGCATCCCCCCAGACCCGGAGCCACCTCCGCGTTAGGGTTAGGCGGGCAGCCATGAGGGCCAAATAGCAGGGAGCAGCTTCCAGGAGCGATGAATAACGCAAGGATAAGCTCGATCCATCATCTACTGTGGCTGGCGCTACTTGCCGCCCTCGCCGGCTGCGCCTCCAGTCCAGGGCAACCCTACCCCTATGCGGTGGTTACCGGCAGCGGTCCCGATGGATGGCCAGCATGGGTGGAAGAACTAACGTTCGACAACAGCTGGCGTGTCGCCGCTGGCGCGATCGGTGGAAATCCCGACTGGGACATCCCACCTCAGAGCGGAAAGATCACTGTCATCGGACGTGGTCCTGTTCCCCGAACGATGCAGGCACGCTGGTTTTCGCATCGCACCCTGACCTTCTACGAAATCGAACTGGAACTGCCCGAGGATACGGAACTGCGCGTGCGTGACTTCTACCGGAAACACCCGGCGTCCGACTACCGGCATGCCCTGATGGTGGGCATCTCCGGGGATGGTCGCGTGCGGCTCTGGTGGCGGGCCATGTGCAGAGGGTTCTGCGGAGACGATCCCGTTTACCTGCCCATCATCAAGGAAGCCGTGGGCACACAAGCCGAGGGAGATCCTGAGCGCTATCGGGAATCGACCGAATACCACCGCAACCTCAACCGCATCCCGCCGGAGCCGGAGTCACCACCGCGCTAGGGCGTCGTTGTAACGGACATTGGAGCACACTCATGCAACCCCCTGGAACGCGGAGGGACAGCCAGGCAGAAGCGTCAGCGCAGGAGCTGGCGGAACGATGAGGAATACAAGCAAGAGACCACTCCACCTTCTAATGTGGCTAGCGCTGCTGCCCGCGCTCGCCGGCTGCGCCTCCTATCCCGGACCTCCCTATCCGTATGCTGTGATCACCGGCGGCGGGCCCGATGGATGGCCCGCATGGGTGGAAGAGCTGCGGTTCGATGATGCATGGGGGCCCCCTGTAGGAGGCGTTGGAGGAGACATCTCTTGGGAGGAACCTCCAATTCGCGGAGGTACTGCAATCATGGGGCCGCGGGCAATCCCGCAAACCATGAGCGCGCGCTGGTTCTCCCACCGTACTCTCACCTTCTACGAAATCGATCTGGCATTCCCGGAAGATACGGAGAAGCGAGTCCGCGCCTTCTACAGGGACCATCCGCCCCCCGAATATACCCACGATCTAATGGTCGGCATCTCCGGGGATGGACGCGTACGCGTTTGGTGGAGGGCTTGGTGCGGCCGAGACTGTGGCGAAGACCATGCCTACCTCCCCATCATCAGGGAAACGGTCGGCAGGCAGGTCGAGGGAGATCCCGAGCAGTACCGAGAATCCACGGAATATCATCGTGAATTGGGCCGCATCCCTCCCGAACCGGAGCCACCGCCGCGCTGAAGTCTCGCCGGCCCGGTGCGCCCTCGGCGCCCGTATTTGTACCGGGGGAGGAGCCAACCCCCGCCACCGAAGCATCGCCGCCTCTCAGTCAGCGTACACCGCCTCGATGAAACGCAGGTCAAAGGCCCGTTCCCAGTCCAGCCCGGCCGGCAGAGTGCCCGCCTCGACCATGTCCTGGTAGAAGGTCTCCCAGCGTTCGCGGGTCATGATGCCGTACTGGCCGCCCTCGGCGTCGCCGGAGAGCAGGATGCCCTCTTCCTGCATCTTGTCGATGCTGTAGGCGATCAGCTCCTCTTCCATGTCGGGGTTGTCGGCCAGGATCAGCTCGTTGGCCGGCCCCGGGTTCTCGAAATAGGCTTCCCAGCCCTTTGCCGTGGCCGCCACCATGGCCTGCACCAGTTCCGGGTCCTGCTCCACCGTTTCCCGCCGGGTGTCCAGGGTGGCCGAATAGGCCCCCCAGCCGTAGTCCGCCAGCAGCAGGCTCTTGGCCTCCACGCCTTCCCTCGCCAGGAAGAAGCCGTCGTTGGTGACATAGCCCTGCTGGATGGCCTCCTTGTTGTGGATGAACGGCCCGATGGTGTAATCGTACGGGCGAAGCTGGTCGTCCTCGAAGCCGTACTCCGCCCGCAACCAGGGCCAGTAGGCCACCCGCCCCGCCGTGGGCACGCGGATGGCTTTCCCCTTCAGCGCTTCCACGCTGTCGTGTCCGACGCCCTCATGCACCATCAGCGATTGCGGGTCCTTCTGGAAAAACGCGGCCACGGTA
The DNA here is from genome assembly GCA_020831845.1 of Ectothiorhodospiraceae bacterium. Classification (GTDB taxonomy): domain Bacteria; phylum Pseudomonadota; class Gammaproteobacteria; order Nitrococcales; family Aquisalimonadaceae; genus LSCE01. The sequence continues at coordinate 37,064 of JAFIFV010000124.1, read as the reverse complement.
ACCAGCGGGATGTCTTCCCTGACCGCACTCAGCGACTGCAGGCTGTAGCCCATGCTGAAATCGGTGGCGCCGGCCATCAGCAACTGCACGTTGTTCACCTGCGGCCCGCCCATGCGGATGGTCACATCCAGGCCGTACTCCTCGTAGATACCCAGGGCCTTCGCGGCATACAGCCCGCCGTGTTCGGCCTGGGCGTACCAGGTGGTGGAGACGGTGACCGGCGTCAGTTCATCCGCGCCGACGGTCGCCGCGCCGAGTCCGGCGACCAGAACGCAGCCGGCAAGCATACTGTTGAAACCTTTCATGGTTTGCAGTCCTCTGCAGGGTGATGGGAAATTCAGCGCGATGGTGGCGGTATCGCCGACGGCTCCGCCGCGGCAACGGCGGCACGGCGGTCGCTCAGGGCCACGGCCAGAATGCCCGCGGCGATCAGGGCGAAACCGGTGATGTCCGCAATCGTGGGGCGCTCCGACAGCACCCAGATCGACGTCAGCACGCCCACCGCCGGCACCGCCATGGAACTCAGCGACATGCTCACCGCCGGCAGCGAACGCATGGCCCCCACCTGGGCGGCCACGCACACGCCCGAAGCGATGGCGCCGCTGAACAGCACGTTCCAGTAGAAGGCCGGCTGCCAGTCGATGGCAGCGGGGCTCTCCAAGGCCAGGGCCAGCGGCACCATGACCACCACCGAGGTCAGCAACTGCCAGGGCATCAGCGAGAGCACATCGCCATGCCAATGGTGGAGACGAATGTGCACCAGCCCCAGCGTCCAGACGAAGGTGGCACTGAGTATCAGGCCGGCGCCGATCAACGTCCCCGGCTCCTGCCAGGACAACGCCAGCGGATTGAACATGGCCATCAGCCCAAGCAGGCCAAGCGCTACGCCCACCAGCCGCCCCGGCGTCAACCGCTCGCCCAGGAACAGCGCCGCCGCCGGCACCACCCAGATGGGCGAGGTATAGGCCAGGATGGCGCTGCGGCCGGCCGGCAGGAACTGCAGACCGGCAGTCACCAGGCCGATGAACCCCATGTTCTGCAACAGCCCCACGGACAGGACCACCGGGAAGTCGGCTTTTGCCGGCAATCGCAGGATGCCCATGGCGTAGGCCACAGCGAACATGGTCAGCATGCCCAGAAACATCCGCAGCGCGGTGTAGAGCAGCGGCGGACTGTAGTCCAGCCCCAGCTTCAGCACCGGGAAGTTCAGCCCCCAGGTGATGGCGGTGAAGGCCAGCAACAGGTAGCCCGTGCGCAAGGCATACTGGCTGTTGCCCACGGACACAGCGGGAACAGCCATCAGCTCTCCCGTTCCAGCGGCATGCGGAAATGGTGGATTTCCGTCAACGCCTGCACCCAGCCGTCCACCAGGGAAGCCAGTACCTGCTCCCCTTCCTCCCGGGTGGCACCGTCGGGGTTGCCGATCACACCGCTGCGGGAGAGGTCATGCGCCAGCCAGGCGAAACGGAAGCCGCCCTCCGGGGTGAGCAGCCAGCCGGAATCCGGCGGGTACTCGCCCACCGCCAGCTCGGGGTGCACGGCATCGGGGGTCAGCGCCATCATCAGGCTGGTTTCCGCGCGGCCGGCATGCAGCCCGTGCTCCCGCTCCTGTGCGGAGAGGAAGTCATTGGAGCAGTTGGGCACCGCCCAGCTGAACACCGGGAAAATACAGAAGTCCGGATACTCCTCGCGCAGGTCCCGGGCGACGATCTCCAGCACCTGCGGCTGGCCGCCATGGCCGTTCACCAGCGCCAGCTTGCGGAAGCCCATGCGGTACACACTGGCGCCGATGTCGCGCAGCAGCGCCATCAGTGTTTCCGCGCGCAGGATCACGGTGCCGGAGAAGCGGGCGTGCTCGTTGGATTTGCCGCACCACACCGGCGGCAGCGCGTAGGCGGGAATGGCCGGATCCAGCTTGGCCAGCGCCTGCGCCGTCACCTCGGTGGCGATGGCGGTGTCGGTGCAGATGGGCAGGTGCGGCCCATGCTGCTCGATGGCGCCGATCGGCAGCACGATGACCGTGTTCTCCTTGTCCGGCAACGCCTCGATGGCCGGTGCGGTGAGATAGGGAAGGAAACGCTCCGGCGGTACCGATCCGTGCATCTGACTCATGCCGCCGCCTCGTCATCCCAGGCCTGCATCTTGCCGGGGTTCAACAGTCCCTGCGGATCCAGCCAGCGTTTCATCGCCACCTGGCGCGGGTCGGATTCGCCCTTGTTGCCGTCCTCCAGCAGGTAGGTGTGCGGATTGGCAACGTGCACGCCGTTGTCCCGGTGATACTGGATGATCTCGTTCAGCCGCTCCTCGGTGCTGTAGCGGATCACCTGCAGCCCACTGCAGGTCAGCGCACCATCGGCGCGCAGGAATTCCAGGTGCATCATCACCTCGTTGCCGAAATGCCGGTACATCTCCTCCACCTTCTCCACGTTCTCCCAGGGCCGGAAGCCGCTCTGCAGGTAGGTGATGCCCTTGTCCTTCTTCAGGATGTGCAGCGTGGTGTGGTTCCAGGTGTGCTCGATCAGCGTTTTCGGCGTGCCGTAGACCTGGGCGTGGTCCTGTTCCAGCACCACCGTACCGTCATGCGCCCCGCACAGTTCACGCAACGCCTCCGCCCCGGTGGCGGTGACAATGGCGATCACGGCCGTCTGGCCAGGCGGCACGGACTTGTCCAGCCCGCACATCTGCGGCAGCGGGTCCGCCAGCACCGTGAGCAGTTTCTTGATGATGCCGCTGGCCTTGCCCAGGGTCTGAGCAAAACGGACGGCTGTCATGAAATCCGGGAAACTCAGCAGCGCCTCGTGCCAGTCGTAGGCCGGGGCCAGCGCGAACTCCAGCTCGGTGATCACACCGTTGACGCCATAGGCATGGTAGAGATCCCGCGCCTCGCCTCCGCGCAATTCCACCACACGCGGCTCGGCTTCCATGCTCAGGGCGCGCACGCCCAGCACATTGCCCGGATCGCCAATGGAGCCGTAGGTGATGGAGCCGACGCCGCCGAAGCCACCACAGTAGAAGCCGCCGGCGGTGGCCAGCCGGTAGGTGGACGGCAGCAGCCGCAGCTCCCAGCCCTTGGGCTTGGCTTCCTTGTCGATATTGACCAGGCGCGCACCGGCCTGCACCCGGGCCACGGCGCCTTCGATCCAGCGCACGGCGTCCAGTCGACCCATGTCCATAACCACACCGCCGTGCAGCGGCGTGCTCTGGCCGTAGTTGCCGGTACCGCTGCCGCGCAGGGTCAGCGGCACCTGGTGGCGCACGCAGGATGAGATAACCCGCTTCACCTCTTCCTCATCCCGGGGCCGGACCACGGCCTGGGCGCGCTTGTCCGCCAAGGCCTTCACCAGCACCGGGCTGAACCAGGCGAAATCCCGGGAGAAGCGTTCCAGTTGACCCGGGTCGGTGATGAAATCCAGGCCGGCCAGATCATCCTGTATACGTTTGATGCCTTTCTCGTCCGTCATCTAGTGCTCCACGCGCAGTGCGCTTTCATGCCAGTTGCGCAGCGCCAGGTCGGACAGCCAGACCATCAGCGCGAACAGCGCAATACCGGTGAGGGTGATCAGGGCCAGTGCCGCGAACATGCGCGGGATCTGCAGGTTGTAGCCGGACTGCAGGATCAGGTAGGCCAGTCCCGCGCGGGCGCCGCCGGTGCCGGCGACGAACTCCGCCACCACGGCGCCGATCAGCGCCAGCCCGCTGCTGATGCGCAAGCCGCCGAAGAAGTACGGCAGTGCGCTGGGGATGCGCAGCCGGGTCAGCTCCTGCCAACGGCTGCTGCGGTACATGCGGAACATGCTGAGCAGATTCGGATCCACGCTGCGCAGCCCCAGCGTGGTGTTGGAGATGATCGGGAATATGGCGATGATCACCGCGCAGATGGTCAGCGCCCAGGTGGTGTCGTCCACCCAGATGATGATCAGCGGGGCAATGGCCACGATCGGCGTCACCTGCATCAGCACCGCGTATGGGAACAGGCTGACCTCGATCCACTTGCTCTGCACGAACAGCAGCGAGGCAGCCACACCCAGCACCAGCGCGATGCCGAAGGCCATCAACGTTACCTTCAGTGTCATCAACAGCCCCCGGAACAGCGTGTTCCAGTCGTTGACCAATGACTGGAAGATGGCGGATGGGCCAGGCAGGAGGTAGCGCGGCATCTCCATCGCCACCACGGTCACCTCCCAGGCGACCAGGAACAGCAGGCCCACGGCGATGGGCGCCGCGATCTGGACGAAACGTTCATTGCTGATCAGGGGCAGTTTCATGACGCGACCTCCTCGCCCATCTGGCTGGCGCGCTCCAGCGCCTGGGATACGCGCCGGCAGTAGCCGGCAAACTCGGTGGATACGCGGAAATCGCTGCTGCGGGGGTACGGCTGGTCGATGGCGACATCCTCGACAATGCGCCCGGGCCGAGCAGCCATGACCACCACGCGGTTGGAGAGATACACCGCCTCGTACACGCTGTGGGTCACGAACACCACGGTCCAGTCCTTGGCCTGCCAGAGCCGCAACACATCGTCGTTGAGCTTGTTGCGGGTCATTTCGTCCAGCGCGCCGAAGGGCTCGTCCATCAGCAGCAGGTTCGGTTCTGTGACCATTGCGCGGGCAATGGAAGCGCGCATCTGCATGCCGCCGGAGAGTTCCCGCGGAAAGGCGGTTTCAAAGCCCTGCAGGCCCACCATCTCCAGGGCCTCGTCGATCTTCTGCTGGGACTCGGGCCGCTTGGCGGTGCCCTCCAGGTCCAGCGGCAGGCGCACGTTCTTGCGCACCCGCGCCCAGGGCATCAGCGTGGCGTTCTGGAACACGAAGGCCAGCTTGCGTCCCTTGTCGCCCACCACCTTGTAATCCTGTTCCCACCATTTGACGGTGCCGCGAGTCGCCTCGCCCATGCCGGCGATGATGCGCAGCAAGGTGCTCTTGCCGCAGCCGGATGGGCCGAGAAGACTGACGAATTCGCCCTGTTTCACGGTGAGATCGGCGCCCTGCAGGGCGACCGTGCCGTTGGCGTAGACCTTGTCCACGCCGGACACCTGCACCACCGGGCGGGATCCCATGGTCTCGGTACGGCCATCGGTGACTGCCGCATCCGGCGACGGTCTGGCCGGATGCACCTGTTTCAGAGGCGTTGCGGGAGGTTGTGTCACTGTCCTGTCTCCACTAACGGTGCCCGGACCGCTGTACGCGGTTGGCTGGTTCAAGCTGAATCGGTCGTTGCCGCACACGGCAGCGAAAGCCATGAGTCGGCGGCCTGCATGCGTATCGTGATCACCGGGTAGTCCGTGGCGCGGATCTGCCCCTGGGGGCGGCCGCTGCCGTCGTTCAGTGCATAGGCCGGATAGCAGGCGCCGCTCACGCTCAGCCGCAGCCGCTCGCCCGGCGCAATGCGGGCACAGGTCCCGCGCAGGCTGATCCGGTGCGGGCCCGCACCAGTGGCGCGCAGGTATCCCTGTGTCAGGTTCTGCACCCGGCCGTCGGTGCCCACCACGCAGAGCACGGCGCACAGATCGAAACTGTCCGTATCGGCCTCGCAGGCCAGCACGGCCGAAACCGGCCCCAGCAACTGAAGTTCGTCGGCCAGGGGTTCGCTGGTGTAGGTGAGCACGTCGGGGCGGGCATCCAGTGCGGTGCGGTCGCAGATGCCCACGGAGGGGGCAAGGTGCCCGCCCAGCGTTGGGACGGGCCGCCAGGGATCGGACACCAGCGTGTCCACCTCGCCGTCGGCCACCGGTTCCGGGGCCAGACGGCCCGCGGCCAGATCGATGTTGGCGCTGCCGATGCTGTCCAGGTGCCAGCGACTGGTGGCCTGTTCCGCGTAGCTGTCCGAGTCGCGCCAGATTCCGGCGCGCAGGTCGTAGAGCTGCACCGGGGCCTCGTCCAGCACACCGGTCTCGTTGCCTTTCAGGAAGTGATCGAACCAGCGCAGTTGCAGCACGTCGACCGCCGACTGGGCCTCATCCCCGAACCAGCGTTCGCCCACCGCCGCCGTCCAGGGCAGATGCCCCCAGGGGCCCACGATGAGACGGCAGGGGGCCGGGCCCTTGCTGAAATGCGCGTAGCTGTCCAGCGTGCCGGTCAGGAAACTGTCGTACCAACCGCCGATGTGCAGGCTGGGCAGCGAGATCCCTTCCAGTTGCAGACCGGGGGAGCGCAAGGCCCAGTAGTCGCTGTCGGCAGGGGAATCGATCCAGTCGTCATAGAACGTACCGCGCAACTGCTCCCGAACCGGGCCCGCGGGATCGATCAGCTCCTCGGCGGACGGGCCGTGGCCGATACGATAGCGCCGGGCGTACAGCGCATTGTCGCCCTCCCGACGCGCCGTCTCCGCCCCCAGTTGGGCGGCCCAGGTCATGCTGTTGTACAGGCGGAACGCACCACCCTCGTAGGCCCAGTCGTGGAACAGGTGGAAACCGGCCATGCCCGGACAGATTGTCACCAGCGCAGGATGCCTGGTGGCGGCCGCCAGAAGCTGGGCCACGCCGTGGTAGGAAAAGCCGTACATGCCCACCTTGCCGCTGCTGCCGGGCAGGCCGGCCACCCACTCCAGGGTATCCTCGCCGTCATCCCGCTCGTTGACGAAGGGCTCGAACACCCCTTCCGAGCTGCCGCGGCCACGCACATCCTGAATCACCACCAGATAGCCGTGCGCGGCGTACCAGGAGGGGTGCGCATACGTCACCGTGGAGGCGATACGGCGGCCATAGGGCTGGCGCATCAGCAGCACCGGGAACGGGCCGTTCCCTTCGGGGTAATAGACATCGGCATCCAGCCGCACGCCGTCGCGCGTGCGCATGCTCATCAGTCGGGGGCGGATGGGCGCCGTGCTCATGCCAGGACCTTGCCCTGCAGCACGGCCAGATCCTCCTCATCCAGCGTATCCGGCACGCCGCTGCGGATGAGCTGGGTGAAGTTCTCGTCCGGCACCATCACCGTAAGCGTGTAGAGCCGACCCTCGCCGGTGTTCTCGATCACATGCTCGGCGCCGGCCGGCACCACCATCGCATCGCCTTTCCTCAGGTCCAGCCAGCTGTCGTCGCAGCGCGCCCGGCCCTCGCCCTCGAGCACGAAGAACAGTTCATCGGCGACCCTGTGGGTGTTTGGCGGCGTCTTGCCGCCGGCATCGAAGATCTCGACGCAGCAGATGAAATCCAGCTTTTCCTTCACCGAGTCGAACACGATCACCAGGCGGTTGCTCTCGCCCGCCTTGATGCGGAAGGCTTCGTACTGGTCTGGCCGTTTGAAGAAGGGAAGCATCAGTCCTCCGCCGGGCCCAGGGCCCGCATCAGATCGCCCGAAAGCGCGGTGAAACCGAAGATCTGGCGGGCGTTGTAGATGGTCGCCTGCCAGCAGAAATCCGGAGAGGTGGTGGCGGTGCAGTCTTCGAGCAGGACGGTGTCGTAGCCGAGGAAGTTGGCATCCGCCAGCGTGTGCAGCACGCACTGGTCGGCGTTGACACCGGCAAACAGACAGGTGGAGACACCCAGGTTGCGGAGAATGGAATCCAGCTCGGTGTCCCAGAAGCCGCTCATGCGGTACTTCCGTACGTGGATGTCGGCGCCCACTGGCTGCAGTTCGTCGACGATGGCCGCCCCCCAGCTTTCCAGCTCCAGGACGCGTGCACCGGTGGCGGGCACGGGTTCGCCCAGCCCCACCGCCGCCGCCTCCGGCTTGTAGACGTGTCGCAGCGCCGGGCTGATGTTCATCAGATCGGCGCGGTTGCCCCAGTTCACCCAGATCACCGGGACGGCAGCCGAGCGCAGTGCCGGCAGCAGGCGCTGCAACGGCGCAATGGGTCCGCGTGCCGGCCGGTAATCCACGCCGATGTGGTCCAGCCAGCCGCCGGCGGTGCAGAAATCGTTCTGCATATCCACGACCAGCAACGCGCATTTATTGGCATCCACGGCCAGCCGCTTGGGCTGCGCCGGAAGTTCCAGCCGCCGCATCGGCGGTGCCGGACGGCTCAGATCGGCCATCTCCGCCGTGACCGTCCAGCTTGCGCCCGGGCATTCTCCCAGCTGGAAAGGCTTTTCGCCGGAGGCTTCTTTATTGACAGACATTGCAGCGTCCCTGGTTGTACACGGTCTGGTATACAACTGCGATGCATGGGACATGCCAAGCAGCCCCATTGGCGCGTCAACCCTTCCGGGCTTCCGCCAACCAGGCAAGACCGGATGAACCCGTCACCGGACGCAAGACGACCGCGTCGCCATCATCTTTGTTGTTTCCCGCCCGTGCGCGATGCGGGTGCCGGCTGGCGGTGTGGCACAGGGCGGGCGGTATACAATCAGCTCCAGAATGCACCCTCTCTGTGCGAACCCCGGCCACCGCGCCCTGCGATAGAGCAACCACACGCCTGCCGAGGCACGGGGAGCCGGTTCGACGCTGGAATGGCTGTGGCCCGGCCGCTGGACGGCATCTTGCATCTCTGGCGTCTGATCAGATGCCGGGGGAGTGGGCGAACATGGTATTTCGTATCGGAATAATAGGTGCGGGCGTGGCGGGCGCCGCCGTTGCGGCAGGCCTGCGGGACCTCCCGGGAATCCAGGTCACCTGCCTGGAAAGAACCGGCCAGAGCGATCATGTCCATGCCGGTAATGGTCTGAATGTCGGGCCAAACGCCCTGCTTGCACTCGAGCGCAGCATCCCCGCCCTGGCGGAGGCGCTTCAGTCCTCGAGTCTACCCTGGACGCGCTGGCAGGCATGCCTGGCGGACGCCACCATCATCTACCATACCCCGCTGGAATCCGTGGCCGACCGCCCCGGGGTGCGGATTCGCTGGTCGGAGCTCTATCGCATCCTGCGCGAGGCAGCGGGCCCGGATGTCCACTATCACCAGCACCCGGCAACCATCCAGATTGAAACGGATGGCACGGTGACCGTGCATGCCCTCTCCGACGCCGACACCCCCGAGCCACGCCACTGGAACTTCGATCTGCTGATTGCAGCGGACGGGCGGTACTCGGAAGTCCGTGCACAGCTCAGCGGCGAACCCGTTCCTCGACACCTTGGGGTCTCGAACTTCCGCGCGCTGGTCGACGACCGCGGGCAGCTCGACATCGACGACATGGAACAATGGTTCAACGGCCCCCGCCGACTGATCTGTTTTCGTCTCCGCGACGGGCTGCTGTATGTCAGCGGCAACCTGCCCATCGAGGCCGGGGCGCCGGTTCCGGAGCACTACACCAGAGCCGACTTCCTGCGCAGCGCCTATACGGAAGGGACGGCCGCGCCGGATGCCCGCCTGGTTCACCTGTCGCAGTCATTTGCCGCACAAGCGGAACAATTGCACTGGGCCCGTGCCCAGGAGATCGAGCCGCTGTTTCGCGACCGCTCGGGCTCAGTGATCTACATCGGTGATGCTGCCCACGCCATGTGCCCCACGCTGGGGCAGGGAGCCACGATGGCGCTGGAGGACGCGGCAGCGCTGTCCTTGCTGTTGCGCGCCGCCGCCGGAGCAGGCGGACTTCAGGCAGCGCGCCTGAGCAGTACATTCCAGGCGCTGCGAGATAACCGCGTACAGTTCGTCAAGCAACTTTCCTGGGACGCCAGCGATACCCTGTTGTTCGGAGCCGACCCCTGGTCGGGGAATCTCAGCAAGTCGGACCCCCAGTATCTGGAGAAGCTCCGGCAACTCTACCTGCATACAGGGCTGGACGGATCGCTGGTGGAATACTGGCTGCAAGCAGAGGAGTCTGTCTCTTGATCAACAAGGCGCACGAACGTGACTTCGTGGGATACGGCGCCAATCCGCCGGACCCCCGCTGGCCGGAGGGCGCTCGCATAGCGGTGAACTTCATCGTCAATTACGAGGAGGGCTCCGAGTATTCGGTTCCCGACGGCGATGGCCGGTCGGAGGCAACGCTCACCGACACCGGGCAATCCGACATGGGCGTTGGAGGGCGAGACCTGGCGGCGGAATCCATGTTCGAGTACGGCAGCCGGGTGGGCTTCTGGAGACTGCACCGCCTGTTCACGGAACGCGGCATCCCGCTGACCGTGAGTGCCGCCGCCCTCGCCCTGGAACGCAACGAACCGGCGGCCAGGGCCATCGCCGAGGCGGGGCATGAAGTGCTCTGCCACGGCTGGCGCTGGGTCAATCAGTTCCAGCTCAGCGAAGAGGAGGAACGCGAGCATATCCGGCGGGCCGTCGAAAGCCTGACCCGTACCGTGGGCCGTCGGCCCCTGGGCTGGTATTGCCGGTACGGGCCGAGCATGGCCACGCGCCGTTTGCTCGTGGAAGAAGGCGGCTTCATCTATGACAGCAACTCGTACGCGGACGAACTCCCCTACTGGGAAGAGGTGGACGGTCACCCCCACCTGGTCATCCCGCACACCTTCACCAACAACGACAACAAGTTCGCCCGGGGCTGGTGGGCCACGTCCAACGACGTCTACCAGTGGATGAAGGACGCCTTCGACGTGCTCTGGCGGGAAGGTTCGCGGCACCCGAAGATGATGTCCGTCAGTCTGCACCTGCGGGTCAGCGGTCACCCTGCGCGGTTCGCGGGCATCGAGCGCTTCGTCGACTATCTGCAGCAGCAGGAAGGCGTCTGGCTCTGCCAGCGGGCCGATGTGGCCCGGCACTGGATCAAGCATTTCCCGGCCCCATCCACCGACGATGGAAGCGCTGGCTGATTCCCGCGCTCACGTCAGAACCGCATAGGATCATTCATGACCACGAAAGACAGCCTCACCGTGAGAACACTCACCCCCGAACCGCTATCCCGGGACGCTTTCGCACCGTTCGGCGAACTGATCGAACCCTCGGGGTACGGCAAGCCGTTCGACGACCAGGACGCGAGGCTGGATCTCTCCGGGGGCACCCCGCGCCTGTACATCATGCGTTCGCCGCATCATGGAATGGAGTTCGAGCGCATCACGCGCCACCGCAAGGTCACCCAGTGCCTGGGCGCCCGCAACGACCGGGACTGGGTGATTGCGGTCGCTCCTCCCGATGATGCCCGCGACGCCCCCGACGCGTCCCGGCTCAAGGCCTTCCGGATCCCTGGCGAGACCACCATCAAGCTGCATCTCGGCACCTGGCACGCGGGCCCGTACTTCACCTGGGATTACGTCGATTTCTTCAACCTGGAACTGGCGGACACCAACCAGACGGACAGCGAGCACTACAGCTTTGCGGACAGCCACGGCTGCATCTATCGCTTCGACATCGGCTAAAAAAACAGCGACCCGGAAGGGCCGCTGTTCAGTGGATTCCGAAGAATCCCTGGTAGCTTCGTATTATTAGGAAACGCTGATCAATTCCCACGCTCGCGACGCGAGCGCGGGAATTCATCAGTGTTTCCTTAGAACCGGTACCGCGCACCCACGCCGAAGGTACGGTCGGTGTCGCCGTCCCAATCGTCGTTGAGGAAGGCGGCATAGGTATCCAGATACTGCGACAGCGGATACATGTAGCCGATGGACGCGGTGGTGCGGTCGTCGGCATCCGGGAAGTCGTCATAGTCCGAATAGGCTACGGCCAGCAGCACGGAGCCCGGGCCGGCGGGCACAGCGGCGCTGATGGAGAAGGTGTCCAGATCACCGAAGGGACCGCGGTCGTCGGAGATGTTCTGGTACTGGCCGAACAGTTTCAGGAAACCGAAGTCGTAGCTGGCACCGACCAGCACGGAAGTCTGGGTGTCGCCGTCAGCATCGACGGGAGCCAGGCCCGGATTATCACTGGCAGTGTAGTCCACGGCCTGGACAGCCAGCGTAGCGGCAAAGCCGCCGGCCCGGTAGAAGGCGTTGGCGCCCATCTTGTTGTCGCCCGGCTCGTCCTCGACCTCGCCAAAGGCGTAGATCAGGTTGGCGTTGAAGCCGTTGATGGTCGGCGTGCCGTAGCTGATCGAATCACTCCACCCCGAATCACCAGCAATCGCCGCCAGCGGCCCGCCGCCAAAGGTGTGCAGCACGGTCGGCGAGAACACGAAGGAGTCACCGAAAGCGTTGAACAGAATCGTGGAGATGAAGTACGGGTTGGTGTTGCGACCGGCAGAGATGCGGCCCAGCGAACCGGCCACGCCCACATGCGCCGCACGGGCGAAGAAGTTGTCGCCGTCGAAGCGGCCCTGATCGCCCGTGTCGGGGCGGTAGAACATCTGCAGATTGGCGAAGCCCGTCAATCCGGGGCTGATTTCATGGCTGATGTTCACACCGAAATAGGAAGTGGACATACCACCGGAATTCAACACCCAGGTGCGATCTCCGGCGTCCGGATCCTGCACACCGGCCCACACGTCGACGATGCCGCTGAACTGGACGTCCACGGCCAGCGCGTTGCCGCTGGCCAGCATGGCCGCTCCGGCCCCCGCGATTACTGCTGATTTCATGACTTTTTTCACGATAGATCCCTCGTTCATCCGGCATGTTCCGGAAATGCCCTGACACGACTGGAGTTCGTGGCCATGCCCTTCGGCTGGATTCATCGAAGCACCAGGATGTCCCCCTGCCCGGCGCGGCCCTTGGCTACAGAATCAACTCCTTTCTGCGCACAATACGGTGCCACCTTGTATACTTTTTGGAGGACTATCGTGGATACACGCATTCAATATTAATGCCACTTCTACTAATTTCTTTTTTATCATCTAGTTAGCGCAAGCCCATTTATGGGGTGTTGCAGGAAAACGTCACCTGAGGCGCGATCGCGCCCCAAATCGAAGCACGCGCGCAGCCCGCCGCCCCAACTCCGCGCAAAAAACCGTTGCTTGCCGTCGGATAATTATTCGTACACTGACTAAATTGGCGCTCATGGGATCAAGCACGAATTCGGCTCTAAGGCAGTGGTGGCGCGGATTCTTCCGCTGCGGGTGAACGCCGTGCAGGCGGCGCAAGTCCGGCACCGAGCACCATCGCGCCAACGGCCGATAGGCACAGGAACAGCATGGCTGCCGGGAATCCCAGCCCATCACGCAGGGCGCCGACCAGAGTCGGGCCCAGTGCGCCGAGCAGCATGCCGAGGCCGATGGCCATGGCTGACAGGCGCCCGGCCTCCAGTGGGGTCTCGGAATAGTCCAGCGGCAGGATCATCAGCAACGAGAACAGCGCGCCCAACCCCATCCCGGCCAGCATGGCCCACAGCACCGGCGCTGCTTCAGGCGCCAGTGCCATGCCCAGCAGGCCCAGGACCAGGCTCAACAGCATCAGCCCACCCACCGGACGCCGGTCCGGCCACCGGCTGCTCAGCACCGGCACCGCCAGCGAGGCCACCACCTGGGTGATGGTGAACGTGGTCAGCAATTGCGCGGCCGCCAGTTGCGTCCAGCCCAGGCTGTAATACAGCGGCACCGTCCAGGACAGCAGCGACATGTACACGCAGGAGGTGAGGCCGATCATCCCCGCCATGCGCCAGGCCACCGGGCGCCGCCAGGGTAGCCCACCGGCGGTGATGGTGCCGGTGAGTGCCAACCGCGCCGGCCAGCACAACATGGCGATGACCGCTGGTATCGCCCACAGGCCCAGCGCGGCCGGCCAGTTGCCCAGCCCCGCGGCCAGCGCCGGCGTGGCGGCGGCGCCGAACGCCGCCCCCAGGTTCATCAGCGTGGTGTAACAGGCCATCACCAGCGGGCCGCGCACCGGAAAGGTCTGTTTGATGACCACCGGAATCAGCACCTGAGAGAGCGCAATGCCGACACCGCCCAGAAAGGTGGCAAAGAACAGCAATGATTGGTGCACCGTGAACCAGCGACCGAAACTGCCCAGCGCCACCAGCAGCAGCGCCGCCTGCACACCGCGGCCGATGCCAAGCCTGATGATCACCCAGCCGCCCAGCAGCGGCACGATACCCATGCAGGCTGTGGGAATGCTGCCCAACACACCGGCCGCGGAGCTGGACAGCCCCAGATCCAGCCGGATGGTTTCCATCATGACCCCGGTGCTGGTGAGCAGCGGCCGCAGATTCACCGCCGCCAGCAGGATGGCAAGCGCGATCCACCAGCGGGCAATGCCGTGACCTAGGGACTCCGGCTCCGATGCAGCCCCCGACGCGACGCTCGACGACTGCTCGCCTTCGAATCCGACCTTGCCCCGTGCAAGGTCAGTAGGTGGCATTCAGGCGTTCCATCAAGTGCTCACCGGCCGTGATGGGCGCATAGCGCGGCGGGTTGTCCGTATCGGTGCAGGAGTGGATGCAGCGGATGTCCGCATCCACGTTGGGGTGACAGAAGAAGGCGATGGAATAGCGGTCCTGCTGGCGAATGCCCGGCGGCACCGCCACCCGGTGCGGCGTGGAGCAGAATACGTGGTTGGTCCAGCGCTGCATCAGGTCACCGGTGTTGATGACCACGGTACCGGGGATCGGCGTTGCCTGTATCCAGCGTCCGTCCCGGGTGCGCACCTCCAGGCCGCCCACCTGGTCCTGGAACAGCAGCGTGATGCTGCCGTAGTCGGTATGGGCACCGGCGCGACTCTCGCCACCGCTGGGCTCGAAATCCTCCGGCAACGGCGGGTAATGCAGCAGGCGCAGCGTGTGATGGAGCTGATCGTGGGTATCCACGAAAAAGTTGTCCGGCAGATCCAGCGCCAGGGCGAAGGCGGAGAGCACCCGGTTGGAGGTGGCCACGCAGCCGTCCAGCAGCTCCAGCACCTGGGTACGGAACTGCGGCTGTGTGGTCGGCCAGCGGTTCTCCCGGTACGGCCGCTCGTTCTCTTTTAGTGAGCCCGGGGCTGCCTCCGGCCCGGCGTTGAAGGCCTCCTTCAGGTCGCCCGGCTTGGTCGGGTCCAGCCGCTCCCGGCGCACCGCCACGTAACCCCGGTTGCTGCTGGCGCTCTGCCAGGCGACATCCATCTTGGTCTCGCGCGGCAGGGCGAAGAAGTCCCTGGACGCCTGGAACGAGCGCCGCAGCAAATCGTCCGGCAGGCCGTGATTGGCCAGGTAGAAGAAACCCCAGTCCTGGCTGGCCCGGCGCATTTCGCCGGCGACCCGGCGGCGGTCCGCCTCCGTGCCGTCGAGGAACGGCCCAAAGTCGATAACCGGTATTGCATCCTGTTCTTGCATGTCTGTCTCCGTCGAGCCGTTCAGGCCAGCGCGCGGGTCACTTCCGCCGCCCGGGCCCGCAGGGCCTCCATATCCAGTCCCGGTATCCCGCCATCGCGGACCCGCACCTCGCCGTCCACCAGCAGATACCGCACGGTGGGGCTGCCACCTGCCACCACGGGCGCCACCGCGAGATCATGCACACCGAAGTAGCGGGGCTGGTCCAGGTCGTAAACCACCAGGTCCGCCGCCTTGCCGGGCTCCAGCAGGCCCAGGCCGTCCATGCCCAGCACGCGCGCGCCGCAGTCCGTCCCCCAGTGCACCACCTCTTCCGCGGTGGTGGCGTTGGCGCCGCCCAGCGCCCGGTGCAGCAACCAGGTGATATGGGCTTCCTGGGCCATGTCGGCCGCCTCGTTGGAAGCGGCGCCGTCCACGCCCAGCGATACCGGGATGCCCAGGCGCGCCATTTCCGGAGCGCGTGCGATGCCGCTGCCCAGCCGGCAGTTGCTCTGCGGGCAGTGGGCGATGCCGGTTCCGGACTCCCGCAGCAGCGGCAGCTCGGAATCCTCCACATGCACCATATGGGCAAACCAGACGTCATCGCCCAGCCAACCGTGTTCGGCGCAGAACTGCACCGGCGTCATGTCGTGCACCTCACGGCAGTAGCGGACGTATTCCGTGGTCTCGGACAGGTGGCTGTGCAGCCGCAGCCCCATGCTGCGTCCGGCCGCGGCCAGCTCGCGCAGTACGTCGGGGCTCACCGAGAAGGTGGGCGTGGTGGGCGCCATCACAACCCGCCGCATGGCCCGCGGAGACGGGTCGTGGTAGCGGTTGGCCAGGCGCTGGACGTCGGAAATGATGTCGTCCAGCGACTCCTGGGCCATGTCGTTGGGGTAGCCGGGGTGCCGCCCCACCTCCGTGGCACCGCCCCGGCACAGCACCAGGCGGATGCCCAGCCGCTCGGCGACGTCGAACAGCACGTCGGCCATGGCCGCATCCAGCCCGGGGTAGTAGATGTAATGGTGGTCGGCGCAGGTGCTGGTGCCGGAGAGCAGCAGCTCGGAAAGCCCCACCAGCGCGGCGGTTTCCAGCTCATGGTCGCGGATGCGGGTCAGCCGCGGATAGGGCACCGCGCCCAGCCAACCGAACAACTGTTCGTTGATGCCGCTGGGCACCGCCTTCAACACACTCTGGAACAAGTGATGGTGGGTATTCACCCAGCCGGGGTACACCACGCAACCCTTGGCATCCAGCACCTGCTCGCCCTGCTCCGGCTCCGGCTCCAGCGCCGGCGCCATCTCGCTGATGACGCCGTCCCGGATGCGGATATCGACGGCGCCCGCGCGGGCCTCCTCACCGGCATGGCCGGTGAGGACTGCATCAGCACCCTTGACGAGAACCGCGCTCACGATGCCTTCTCCGCCGCCGCAGGCAGGTGGCCGTCGCCACGGGCCTCGGGCTCGCCATGCCGTTGCAGCAGTTCCAGCAACTGCTTGC
The DNA here is from genome assembly GCA_020831845.1 of Ectothiorhodospiraceae bacterium. Classification (GTDB taxonomy): domain Bacteria; phylum Pseudomonadota; class Gammaproteobacteria; order Nitrococcales; family Aquisalimonadaceae; genus LSCE01. The sequence continues at coordinate 20,594 of JAFIFV010000124.1, read as the reverse complement.
GCATCACCAGCCCGGGCTGATCCGACGGCATGTGCCGCTCACCGCCCTTGACCACGTCCAGCGGCACGTCCGGGTCCGTGGACTCCAGCACGCGCTTGTCTTCCTGGGTGACCTGGCGATCGAAGGCGATGATGTCCGCCGCCGGCGCCTCTTCCTCGGTATCGCTGCGGTAGGCCCACTGGCAGATCATGGAATGCGCGTCATCGATGGGCGTGGCGTAGGTGACGATGGCGTGCACCAGGCCGTTGGGGTAGCGGATATGCAGCTTGCGGCCGAACGGCATGAACCAGTTGCTGGTCATGTTGCGCTCGGTGGTGTCGCTGTCCATGCGCAGCAGCTTCTTCTGGATGGCCGGGTTGTTCACCGGCGCAACGGTATGGAAGCGGAAACCGAAGTCCAGCTCCTCGATTTTCAGCTTGGCGGGAATCGGGTTGTCGGACTGCCCGAAGCTCTCCCGGTGCACGAAACTGAAATGGGCATTATCGAAGGAGTTCTCCATCAACCGCAGGCCGGCGGTTTTCCAGACTTCATAGAACTGATGGATGCAGCGGTAGCCCGGCTCGCGGGATTCCGGCATGTCCGGGATATCGGTGAGCGGCTCTCCCAGCGCCACCCAGACGTAGCCATAGCGCTCCTCTGCGCGGAAGGCCCGCACCTTGGCGCGGTCCGACGGCCGATCCGGCGTCTGCGGAATCTTCACGCAGGTGCCGCAGCCGGCATAGGTCCAGCCGTGGTAGGGACAGACGACGTTATCCCCGTCCACCCAGCCCAGGGACAGCTTGGCGCTGCGGTGGCAGCAGCGGTCCTCCACCACCTGCGGCTTGCCATCGGTATCCAGCCACAGAGCCAGGTCTTCGCCCAGCAGCCGGAACGATTGAGGGCCGTCCTTGAGCATGTCCACCGGCATGGCGGGATACCAGAAGCGACGAAGCAAAGGCTGACGAGTAACAAGCATGGCTTTTCTCTCCAACGGTTTGGTGAGGCAGCCCCCGCCCGTTCATCAAGCAGCATCACGCCAGGGCCGGCTTGTCCTCTGGATCAATTTCGATATAAGTCATGCAGCCGCGCATCTCAGAATCAGCGGAACACAACCCTGTATACAAAATGCATGACGCATGCCATTGCGGAGCAGCAGCGGTTTTGACTGGGAACACAGGGAGTTGGACGAACATTCCGGATTTTGAATGGCGTAATCAATGCCCTAGGTCAGGGCATGGCGGCGAAATCTGCACCGGAAGAGAACATGGGATGGCGGTATACAGCTGCTGCGGGTTCTGTTTCAGGTCACGTAGACATACCGGAGCCGGTCGGCCTCCTGCCCACCGGCACCGTGCTTCATCACAACAATGTTCGGGGTGGCTTCCGGTCGGCAAGGGGGCGCCGACTGGAAGCGCAGGTATCACTGACCGTTGTAGATCACCGGCTCCTCGGGCAGGAACTCCAGCGTGTAGGCCTGCTTGAAGTCCAGGTCGGCGGGAACCAGCCCGGCCTCGGCCATGAAGTCGAAGGTGGCCTGCCAGCGCTCGTCGTTCATGTAGCCGATGCCGTGGGTTTCGGCATCACCGCCGGTCACGAGACCGTACTCCAGCATCTTCTCGATGCCGAAGGCGATCTGCTCGTCGGTCATTTCCGGATTGGCTTCCTTGATCAGGGCGTTGCCCGGCTCCGGGTTCTCGAAGTAGCTCACCCAGCCTTCCATGCTGGCCTGAACGAAACGGCGCACCAGATCGGGATCGTTCTCGACCATTTCGCGACGGGCCTCGATGGTCTGGGCGTAGGGGGGGTAGCCATAGTCCGCGAACAGGAAGATGGACGGCGTTACCCCGCCGCGCTGCATGGCGAACGGCTCGGAGGACAGGTATCCCTGCTGGACCACGCGCTCGTCGTTCAGGAACGGGGCGACGCTGAAGGTGTAGGGACGCGCCTGCTCGTCAGTAAAGCCGTATTCCGCCTTCAGCCACGGCCAGAAGGTGGTGTGGGACGAGGAAGCGATATACACCGGCATGTTGTTCTCAACGATCTCTTCCAGCGACTCGATATGCGGATGCGCCAGCAGCACCTGCGGATCGCTCTGGAACGGGGCACCCACGGTCACCACCGGCAGCCCCTCGGCCACGGCGTTGATGTTGCCCACGGGATAGCCCATGGAGAAGTCGCGGCGGCCGGCGACCAGCAACTGCAGGCCGTTCACCTGCGGACCACCCATGGTGATGGTGACGTCCAGTCCGTATTCCTCGTAGATGCCGGTGGCCTTGGCCTGGTAGAAGCCGCCGTGCTCGGCCTGGGCGTACCAGCTGGTGCCGAAGGTGACCTTGTCCAGCTCGTTTGCGGCCGTCGTGCCCGCCACCAGAAAACCGGCCAGCGCCACGGCGCCGGTTACATGCTTGAAGTGCGTCATCATTCTCGCTCCCGTCTCGGTAGATTGTTCAGACCCCAACGACCGGCTCGCAGGCCGCGCGCTGTCGCAATCGTCGCGACAGCGTTGTACACAACCAGGTCTACAAAACCTGTTAGCAATCTGTGTGCCACGCTTGTAGCAGCCTTGCTGACGGGAGATTCGCTCTCCCGGTTGGTACACAGGCGCACCGAGGAAGGGCAGAAATGCACCGGCCTGCACCGGAACGGAGAGGGAAGCAGCAGTTCAGCCTCGGTCTTCCGCAGCGGCGGCCGCCGCCAGCTCCACCGAAGCGGGCTCCGGGCGCACCTGGGCCGCCAGCCGGGCCATGCGCGCGCCCAGCGCGTGGGCAATCTCACGCTCGTCCTGGTCCACGCCCAGCGTGCCGTTGAATCCGGTCACCGCAGAGGCTCCGTAGGGCGAACCCCCGGTCCGGGTTCGCACCAGCGCCGGCACGCTGTGCGGCACGCCGGCCAGCAGCATGCCGTGCTGCATGAACGGCAGCAGCAGCGACAGCAGGGTCATCTCGTTGCCGGAATGCATGCCGCCGGTGGAGGTAAATGCGGCGCCCACCTTGCCGATCAGGACCCCCTGCCGCCACAGCGGCGCCACCTCGTCGATGAAGGCCCGCAATGGCGTGCTCATCAGCCCGTAGCGGGTGGGGGAACCCCAGACTATGCCGTTCGCCCACACCAGGTCATCGGCGCTGGCACGCGGCAGGGCGCGGTATTCCGCCTGGGCCCGCAGGTAGTCGGCGCGGCCGGCGTCCACACTGTATTCCGGCTCGCCGAGTTCGACGCGGCACAGTCGCACCTCCGCACCTTCCTCGCGCGCGCCGGCCACAATGGCCTTGGCCAGTTCCAGCGTCGAGCCATAGCGCGAATCGCAGATCACGCATACCCGGGATTCCATAACCATTCTCCTGATGTCCCGCAGGCCGGTCAGCCTGCGTGGAGTTGTTGCAAGGCGCGGCTGGCAGCGGTGTGCTGCTCGCGCAGATCGTTGAGATCCAGGCCGGGCAGGCAGCCGTCCTCCACCACCCAGCGGCCGTTCACCATCACCCGGTCGGCCCGGTGCGCTCCGCACAGCACCAGCGCCGCGATCGGGTCGCCACTCCCCCAGAAACGCATCTCGTCCAGGGTGAACAGCGCGAGATCCGCGCAGGCGCCCGCCGCGATACGGCCGATGTCCGGCCGGCCCAGGCAGCGCGCCGAACCTTCAGTGGCCCAGCGCAGCGCATCCAGGTGTGTGACCCGCTCGGTACCGCTCGCAAGCCGCTGGGTCAGGAACGCCTGGCGAACTTCCTGGATCATGTTGGAACCGTCGTTGGAGGCGCTGCCATCCACCCCCAGGCCAACGTTGCAGCCGGCGGCTTCCAGTGCATGCACCGGGCAGCAGCCCGAGCCCAGCACGGCATTGGACGAGGGACAGTGCGCGATGCCCACGCCCGCCGATCCAAGACGGGAAATCTCGTCGCGGTCGAAATGAACGCCGTGCGCCAGCCAGACATCCCGTTCCAGCCATTGCACCTCTTCCAGGTACTCGGCCATGCGGCAATCGAAGGTCTGCCGGCAGTAATCGATCTCGTCCCGGGTTTCCGCCAGATGGGTATGCAGGGGGGCGCCGTAACGCCGGGCCAGCGCCGCGCTCTCCCGCATCAGTTCCGGCGTCACCTCGAACGGCGAATTCGGCGCCACGGCAATCTGCACCATCGCGCCGTCGCCGGCCTGGTGGTATCGCTTCAACAGCGATTCGGTGTGGTCCAGGATAGCCCGCTCGGTTTCCACCACGCGCGGCGGCGGGAAACCCACGCTGTCGTCCCGCAGGTTCATGGAACCGCGCGACAGCACCACGCGCATGCCCAGCTCGCGCGCGGCTTCCACTTCGATGTCCACGCTATCCTGCAGCTCGGCGGAGAACAGGTAGTGATGGTCGGACGCCGTGGTGCACCCGGACAGCAACAGTTCGCTCATGGCCACGCGCGCGGCCGCCCGCATCATGTCCGCGGTGAGGTGCTCCCAGACCGGAAACAGGGCCCGAAGCCAGGGGAACAGCTCCTTGTCCAGCGCCGGCGGGTAAGCGCGCGTGAGTGTCTGGAAGAAGTGGTGGTGGGTGTTGATCAGGCCCGGCAGTACCACATGCCGGCTGGCGTCGAAGGTTTCGCAGTCCGGTGTGGCCGGATGACTGCCCGCAGCCACCAGCTCCACGATGCGACCGCCATCCACCACCACGCCACCGCCCGCATCGGCGAGGATGGCCAAGGGGTCACGTATCCATAAGGGCATGCATGCCTTCCCTGTTGTCGGCTGTTGAACATGGTGCATGGCAACAGCCGACCAACCCCTGGATAGGGTTGAACGGGTCACCATCCGCTCCTGTATACAAAGCAACCGATATGCCAGCCGTCGCAAACACAGGATTTCAGAACCAAATCCACGCGCTGCCGCCGGTCGTAGTCCGCATAGAACGGGTTTTTGCACCAAAATGCCGCAAGAATCCGCGTCCGTGCCCCATACTGGAGAGATTTATCCCACCGCTTGCAAATGCCTCGCGAGCAGTTTAGGTATGCACTAAGGTATACATTTTTCTGGAGGCGGTGTTGAACGACGGTGACCCGATACTGTATCGAGGGGGCCTGCTGAATCCTCTCACCCCGGATCGTTGGGAATACCACGAAGATGGTGGGCTGCTGGTGCAGGACGGTCGCATCCAGCGGGCCGGTGCCTTCGGGAGCTTCACCGATATTCCGGAATCCCGGGTGCTGGAGCTGGACGGCGTGCTGGTGCCGGGCTTCGTGGATGTCCATATCCACTGGGTTCAGCATCACGTGCGCGGCCGCTTCCAGATGGACCTGATGGAATGGCTGCGCGAGCACATCTGGCCGGAAGAGGCCGGTTTCGCCGAAGCGGAGTTCGCACGACGCTACGCCCAGGCCTTCTTCGCCGACACGAGCCGTGCCGGCACTACCATGGGCATGGCCTACTCCAGCCCCCACGCCGAGGCGCTGCAGATCGCCGCGGATGCGGCGGTGGGCGACTGGCTGCTGGGCAACTCCATCATGGAGCGCTCCGCGCCGGAGCCGTTATGCCGTGCCAGCCCGGAAAACGTGGACGCCATTGCACCGTTGCTGGAGGCGCTGGGCCCGTCGCGCTACGTCATCACGCCCCGGTTCGCGCTGAACTGCAGCGCCGAACTGATGAAAAGCCTGGGCGACCTGGCCCGCCAGTCCGGCGCCCATGTGCAGACCCATCTCTCCGAATCCCCCATCGAGATCCGCGAGGTGATGGAAGCCTTCCCGGAAGCCACGGATTACACCGACATCTACGACCGGGCCGGCCTGCTGAGCCCGCGCAGCGTGCTGGGCCACTGCATCCACCTCTCCGAACGGGAACTGGATTGCCTGGCCCGGCGCGGCGCATGGATCGCGCACTGCCCCAGCAGCAACGAAGCACTGGGCAGCGGCCGCATGGACATCGAATCGGTCCGCCGCCTCGGCATCCCGTTCGCGCTGGCTTCCGACGTTGGTGCCGGCCCCAGCCACAGCATGCTCCACGTCATGCAGCGCTTCCTGGCCCAGCACCGGGAGGCCCATGTCCCGGTCACCGTTCGCGAAGCCCTTTATCGGTCCACGCTGGCCGGCGCCCAGTGCCTGGGCCGGGGCAACGAAGCGGGCGACTTCGCCCCCGGCAAGCGTGCGGATTTCGTCTTGCTGCCCGCCCCGGAACGCAGGACGTCGCCGGAGGACTGGATGGAGGAAATCCTCGCCGGCCGGCAGCAGGACCTGGAAACCCGCCCGCTGGGCACCTGGATTCGCGGTGAGAGGAAAGCAGCAGCGTGACGGACCACAGTCGGTTGTCGCACGGAACCGCCCGAGAAACAGGGAATTTTTCAGCACAAGAGCAGTTGCCGTCGATGATGGTCGGTGTATACACTGCCAAACCGGAAAGAGGAAGGGCAGCATGGCGACAACCCAGATAAGCGACACCGCCGGGGCGAAACTCGATATCGCCACCAGAAGCGGGCGCGGCAAACGCAAGGCTACCGACCAGACCATCTTCGAATCCATCTACAACGCAGTGCTCACCCAGCGCCTGCCACCGGGTTCGCGCCTGCCGGAAGTGGCCCTGGGCGAGTTGTTCGGCGTCAGCCGCTCCATCGTGCGCAAGGCGCTCACCCGGCTGGCGTCGGCCCACGTGATCGAGCAGCGGCCGAACCAGATGGCCGCGGTGGCCAAGCCCAGCGTTCAGGAAACCCATCAGATCTTCGAAGCCCGCCGCCACATCGAAAGCGAGGTGGTGCGCCTGTGCGCAGGCCAGCTCAGCAAGGCCGACATCGCCGATCTGCGCAAGCTGATCGAGGCGGAGAAGGAAGCCCACGACAGCGGCCACCACCAGGATCGCGTGCACCACTCCATGAGCATGCACCTGCTGCTGGCGGACCGCTGCCCCAATCGCGTTCTCGGCCGCATCCAGCGGGAGATGGTGCTTCGAACCTCCATCGTCATCGCGCTGTACAAGGTGCCCGGCGTGGATGCCTGCTACCTGGGCGACGATCACTCCCGGCTGGTGGACCTGATTGCCGCCGGCAAGGGCGACGATGCGGCCAAGCTGGCCCACCGTCACCTGCAATCGCTGGAGAATCTGCTGGACCTGCAGGACCAGCCGCACGCCATCGACCTGGCGAGCATACTGCGGGCGTGAGCAGCGGCCCCGGAATTGCATGAGGTTCTCTGTCCCAACAAGGAGAACTCCATGCAACGCACGCTGCTACTGAAGAACGCCACCATCGTCGCCACCATGGACGACGAACGGCGCGAGATCCCCCATGGCGCGGTATTCATCCGCGGCAACCGCATCGAAGCCGTCGGCCCCTCCGCCGACCTGCCGGACACCGCAGACGAGGTCATCGACCTCAGCGGTCACGTGGTGCTGCCGGGCCTGATCAACACCCATCACCACATGTTCCAGTGCCTGACCCGGGTACTGCCGGCGGCGCAGGACGCGGAACTGTTCGACTGGCTGAGCGCGCTGTTCCCGGTGTGGTCCCGCATCACCCCGGACATGATGCGCACCGCCACCCAGACGGCCATGGCGGAGCTCATGCTCTCCGGCTGCACCACCGCTGCCGATCACGCCTACCTGTATGTGAACGGCATCCGCCTGGACGACAACATCGAGGCGGCGGCCGAGATCGGCATGCGCTTCCACGCCGCCCGCGGGGCCATGAGCCTGGGCGAAAGCCAGGGCGGGCTGCCCCCGGATGTACTGGTGGAACCGGACGAAGGCGCCATCCTGAAGGAAATGCAGCGGCTGATCGAAACCCATCACGACGCCCGCGACGACGCCATGCTGCGGATCGCGGTGGCGCCGTGCTCGCCGTTTACCGTCACCACCGACCTGATGCGCGAAGGCGCCGCGCTGGCCCGCAGCTACGGCGTGAACATGCACACCCATACCGCCGAGAACTGGAAAGACGTGGCGTTCAGCAAGGAACGCTACGGCATGACGCCCACCGAATTCACCGAGGACGTCGGCTGGGTGGGCGACGATGTCTGGCACGCCCACTGCGTGCACCTGGACGAACCCGGCATCGCGCTGTTCGCCCGTACCGGCACGGGCGTTGCGCACTGCCCCTGCTCCAACATGCGGCTGGCCTCCGGCATCGCGCCGGTGCGGCAAATGCTGAACGCCGGGGTGAAAGTGGGGCTAGGGGTGGACGGCAGCGCCTCCAACGACAGCGGCGACCTGCTGGGCGAGGCGCGGCTGGCCATGCTCTCCGCCCGCGCCCGCGACCAGGACCCCACCGCGCTGAGCGCCCGCGAGGCGCTGGCCCTGGCCACACGCGGCGGTGCGGCGGTACTCGGCCGCGGCGACGCCCTGGGGCAACTGAAGCCGGGCTACTGCGCCGATGTCATCGCCTACCGGCTGGACGACATCTCGCTGGCCGGCGGCCTGGTGGACCCGGTCGCCGCCCTGGTGTTCTGCACCCCGCCGCGCGTGGCGCTGAACATCATCAACGGCCGCCCCGTGGTCCGCGACGGCCGGCTCACAACGCTGGATCTGCCGGTACTGCTGGAACGGCACAACCGCATGGCGGCGGAGCTGGTCCAGGCCAGCTGAGCAGCCGCACGAACAACCGCTGCGACGCTCAGGAAATGCGCCGCAGCGGTTCCGGGTTCAGTTCGTGGGAGAAGTTGAAGCTGTCCGCGAACATGCGGTCCACCGGCATGCCGACGGCGGCGAATGCCCGCTTGGCGGCGTCTATCATCGGCGGCGGCCCGCACAGGTAGGCGTCGAACGCGGACAGGTCCGGCAGATCCTCCACCACCGCCTGGTGCACGAAGCCCGTTCGCCCCTTCCAGTCTTCACCGCCGGGCTCCGACAGCACCGGCACATAGCTGTATGCAGACAGCCGCTCGCCCCAGCGAGCGACCTGTTCGTCCAGATACAGGTCACGCGAGCTGCGCACACCCCAGTAAAGATGTACGGCGCGACTGCAGCGCTGCTCCATTGCGCTCTCCAGCAGACTCTTGATGGGCGCCAACCCGGTGCCGCCGGCCACCATCAGCAGGGGCCGGTCCGAGTCCTCGCGCAGATAGAAACCACCCAGCGGCAACTCCAGCTCCCAGGCGTCGCCTACGGCTGTCTGTCCGAACACCTGGCCGGTGAACAGGCCCCCGGGCACATTCCGAACATGAAGGTCCAGGAAACCCCTTCCAGGCGCGGAGGCCATGGAGAAGCTGCGGCGCGACCCATCGGGCAGTATCACGTCCAGGTACTGGCCGGCGCGGAATTCGGCGGTTTCGCCGTCCGGCAACTCCAGCACCACCCACATCACGTCGTGGCATAGCTGCTCCAGCGCGGCCACACGGCCGGTCACCCGGCGCGGGCCGGCCATGGCGGGCCTGGAGGCGCTCCCGCCGCCGAGCCCTTCCACCTCGATCACCACCGGGGACCGGGCAATGGCCTGGCAGCTCAGGGCCATGCCCGCCTCCTCCTCGTCGGCGGTCAGCGCCATGGGAGGCAGATCGTAGTCGATCTCCCCTTCCAGAACTTTCACCCGGCAGGCACCGCAACCACCCACCTGGCAGTCGAAGGGCAGCTCCAGCCCCTGACGCATCGCGGCGTCCAGTATCGGCTCATCCTCCCCCGCCTCGAACTGGTGCGTGGTTCCGGCAATAGTAATGGTATGCGGCATATCGGCTCCCGACCTATTCGTACACATATCTGTATACAAGCAAGATCAATGCCGCCGGGAAGACGCATGGGGAGTCATGAAAACCATCAACAAATCAGCACCCTGGAAAAACTCCGCGTTCTTTGTAGCCCAGCTCGCCCGCACCAGGAGGGGGCGCACGGTGCGTTCCTACAGCAAGTGCAACCAGACAGGGTTTTTCGCGTCCGCCATGGAATGTTGCAATACGAAGCCTTCTCTCTCAGACACAGCTCGCTGTGAGCAACTACTCTCCTAAGCCATGCAAACCACAACTTACTGATATTGTATTGATAACAGAGCTGCATGTTTCAGCCAGCGCCAACCATTGACCAGACCCCTCTGGATGTTCGCTTCCGAACATTCTACTCTAGCGATTCGATCTTCCGGGTTGCCTGTCGGAAGCCTCAGACAGCAACCCGACATAACCACGCGAATAGGCTGCGAGCCGCCAACGCTTGCGTGTCTCGCGATCATTCCATCCAAAGGAGGAGACCCTTTGATGAAACACGAGAGCGTCTGGCGTTCGTTCACCGCCGCGGACGGCACGGAGATTCACTATCGCCACTGGGCCAACGGCGATACGCCGCGCGCGGCCGTGCAGCTGGTGCACGGCGCGGCGGAGCACAGCGGCCGGTATGACCGGTTTGCCCAAGGTCTCGTAGACGCCGGCTATGCCGTCTACGGAAGCGATCACCGGGGCCACGGCCGTACCCGCCTGCGCTCCGGAGAGCTGGGCGACGCCGGCCCCGATGGCTGGAACCGTTTCGTCCTGGACGAGATCGAGCTGAGCGAACACATTCGCAACGAACACCCTCGCGCGAAGCTGGCTCTGTTCGGCCACAGCATGGGCTCGTTCATCGCCCAGGATTACCTGACCCGGCGCGATGATCTGCTGGACGCGCTGATCATGTGCGGCACGACCTACACCCCGGCGCTCGCCGCCCCCATGCCGATGGATGCGATCAGATCCGCAGCCGTTGAGGCGCCGCTGGCTCCGTCGGAAATCTGGGCGGGCATGTTCGTGAGCTTCAACGAGCCCTTCAGCGACGAGCCGGGCTTCGACTGGCTCAGTCGCGATCCGCAGGAAGTGCAGAAGTACCTCGACGACCCCCAGTGCGGCTTTGTCTTCAACAACGAGCTGGTGCGGGACCTGTTCGTCGGAGCGCTGGACCTCGGGGACCCTGCCAGGCAGGCGCGGGTCCCGAAGCAGCTCCCCATCCTGGTGATCCAGGGTGCCAAGGATCCCGTCGGCGGCAATCTTGAAGGCACACAAGTGCTGATCGACCACTACAAGCAGCTGAACCTGACCTCCCTGGAGCACCGCTTCTACCCGGACGCGAGACACGAACTGCTCAACGAGACCAATCGCGACGAGGTGGAATCCGACGTTCTGGCGTGGCTGAAATCAGCGCTTCCTTAATCCTTGAGCCGGGGCGCCGCCAGGCACCCCGGCTCGACTCAACCGGGCACAGCAAAGTGCTGGATTGACAAACGTCGATTTCACGATAACCTGTCATGAAACCGCTGCCAGGGATGGTTGCGATGCGTTGGAAGACAACAAGGACGTGAACAGCCCACCTTTCCCGTCCTCGCTCTCGGTATCAACGCAACCTTTCCCGGCAGTGCCATTGCTGCAACCAGGGATGAATGCGTAATGTCGATTTTCCTTCAGTACGACGCGATCCAGGGCGACGCCACAGGCGCCGAAGGCCACGAAGGCTGGATTGATGTGGAAGAAGTCCACTTCGCCGGCACTCACCGGCGCATCACCTCCACCACCGGAACCCGGGTTGATCGGGAATCAGCCAACGCCGAGTTCTCCGAAATCCAGATCATCCGACGTGCCGACAGAGCATCTCCTTACCTTTTCCTGAAAGCCTGCTGCGGGCGTGGTGGAGACATGCTGCTCCACCTCACCAGAACAGGGTCGGGAAGTGGTGAAGAGACCTATGTTCAGTATGTGCTGAAGGACGCGGTGATCAGCGGGTTCAAGGTCTGCGCCAGCCGGTGTTTGCGCAATCGCGCCTCGGAGCAACTGACCGTATCCTTCACCGGAATGGAGATTCGCTACATACCGGGGAACGACGACGGCACGCCGCTCGCCCCGATTGCCGTCGGGTACGACGTGACAACCAACAAGGTTGCCTGACGATCCGGACACGCTGAATGAGACGGAACGACCGACACATCAAGGAGGATTAACCATGACCAGCACTGCTTCGGTACTTCAATCCCACTGCCCCGATGAAAAGCTCGTCATGCTCGCGGAGATGGCGGGCATCAACTGCATTCATCTGACCAGCGTCAGTCGCGATGACGCCATCACGGCTTTGACCGGGCTAGCGCTCTACCATCATCTGGATCCGCAGAGCCGCAGGGAGGTGAAGACACACCGTGAGAATCTTCCTGGGCCATTTCGTGCGGCATTAGAACGCGCGGCGTTGAAACTCGACGAAGGCTCTGTGCGTTGGGACCACGGCAACGGGAGTATGCAAACCGCGAAGGGCACAAGCGTAGACTTTGAGACACTTGGGCTTCGTCCGAACCGGATCGAGGCTGACGGTCACTATATTCACTATGCGATTGTGGACGAGACTTTTGTTCTTTTCAGAGATGATCCGTCGCTTTGGTATTACACGCAGAATACGCAGCAGGGCAGATTCAACTATTGGAGTGCTATTGTCGCCAAGAACGCAACAAAAATCTACGCTTCCTACGCCACTTCCAAGGCCGTCGTCCGAATCCCTGGAATTGAGAGAGCGACACGCAAACTGAACAAGAAGATCAGATCCGAAAGCTTCTATCCGGGCATGGCGGGGTTGTTCCAAGTACAAGATCATATTCCTCTCTGGCGCGAAATCGTCGGGGCTCCCGTTCCACGATCAGGAACCTTAACCGTCTTGGTATACCTGAGCGAAGATGGACAAAACTGGCCAACTCGAGCTCGTTTGGATATATCCCCAAATGGCTCTGTCACAACAACCACATGGAACACCCAGAGGTAGCCCTCGAGATGCCAATAATAGAAACTGCTATCGCAGCGGTCTTTCTTTCTTTAGCCTTTCTTGCTTTCGATATTTCCGAAAGAAAAAAAAGCTATTCCAAAGCAACCATGCTGATAAGAGTAGTGGTCCACTCATCGGTCCTGTTCTTGATTGGGGTCGGACTCTACTGCCTATTTGGCTATGACGTTCTCGGCGTCTCATAGCGCCAATTTGGCTTTCACCACCAATAAATCCATGGATATTATATTTTCTTTACGAATGATTCACACAGGCGGGCAGGATCAGCATCTCGCGCAATGAGCATTATCTTGGTGGCAAGCATATTCATCGCCGTGGACTACACAAGAACGCATTTCTGGTAAGAGGCCTCAGAATGGAACTCTGGATGCTCCCCTTCGCCATCGTGTTGGCGGCAGTCTTTGCTAAGGTGTTCTCCAAGGACGGTGAGAAATTATCCGTGCGGGAAGCCATTGCCATCGGTGCAACCGGCACGGCGATCACCGTGGCCATCGATGCGCTACGCGGGGCGCTCTGATCCGCTGGGTCCTCTGCCGCTGGAGATCAGTCGCCCTCAGCGCGCGGAAGGGCGTCCTCCTTGCGGCGACGCACCTTCTCCATCATCCGGCCTGTCGTCACTTCCGGTCACCAAACCACCGCTCAGGATCAGGCTCATGGCCTGGTCCACGGTCATGTGGGAGGGTTCCAGGCGCTCTTCCGGGAGCAGTTCCAGGACGCCACCGGGTTGGAAGGCGGCCGGGAAGTACACGGGTATCAGCGCCGGGCCTTTCGCGGTGCATCGCAGCGGCTGGCGCTCGGCGACCAGACCCAGACGGCCGCCGCCTTCGGGGATGGGCACGAACACCACCTCGGCGAACGCCGTGGGCCGGTCCCCGGAGAGGCGCCGGGCGGCGGCGCGCAGGCTGAGATAGAGACGCCCGAGCACCGGGATTTCACCGATGCGGGCGGATATCCAGCGGCCGGCGGGCGGCCCGATCCAACTGCGTGCCAGCAGGCCGGTGAGCAGCACCAGCAGCACGACGGCCAGCAGCCCCATGCCGGGCAGATACGCACCTTCCGGCAGCCAGACCGCCAGCCAGCGGCCCAGCAATCGCTCGCCACCCAGCACCAGCCAGCCTATGGCATAGAGCAGCAACACACCCGGTAGCAGGGTTGCCAGCCCGAGCAGGAAAAGACCGATAATTCGCTTCATGACAATTCGCTCTTCAACACCTACGTCCCTGGAAGTCGGAAGCCATCGCGGCTCCGAGTGCCATTACAATGGCATGTGATGACCGAGGAAGGGAGGCCTGGCAAGGTGCAAGAACACTCGAGACCGCCCGCCACTGATCCCGATATCGTCCGCTTGTAGATTCCATCGCAGAGGGCTTCATGCAACAAACCATCTCCACCTGGAAAGCCGCCGTGCAAGGCATGCAGGCATCGTCACCCGTCGCCGTCGCCTATCTTGGCATCGGCCTCGCCGCCGGCGTGGTGGGCGCAGAGGCCGGGCTGAGCCCGGCGGAAGTGGGCCTGCTGTCCCTGCTGCTGTTCGCCGGCTCCGCCCAGTTCGTGTTCGCGGACCTGTACACCGGAGCCTTCACGGTACTGGTCAGCACCGTGTTCCTGGTGAACCTGCGGCACCTGCTTTATTCCACGGCGTTGTCGCCGCGGGTTCGGCATCACTCGCCGGGCGCCCGGTTCCTCATTGGCGCACAGCTCACCGACGAGACCTTCGCCCTGGCCAGCGGGCTGATGGGTAGCCGACTGCGCTACGCCGCCTGGATGATCGGGCTCAACGTGGCGTCTTATCTCGCATGGTGCACGGGGAACGTCACCGGTGCCGTTCTGGGCTCCATGGCCGGTGCCATCGACGCGCTGGGGCTGGAGTTCGCACTGGCGGGCATGTTCGCCGCACTGTTGGTGGGGCAGATCCGCAGCCGCCTGGAGAGTCGCCACGTGGGCATTATCGTCGCCGTGCTGGCGGCAACCCTGATGGTGATGCTGGATTACTGGCGACCGCACGCACTGAACCTGGTCCTGACCACGGTCACGGCCGCCACTGTGGGCCTGATACTGGGCATGCAACGGAACGACAGCACGAGGGATGAAACCGCATGACCGTCCGCCCCGAGATCTTGCTCATGATCCTGGCCTGCATGGCGGTGACCATCGTGCCGCGCGTGCTGCCGCTGGTGCTGGCGCAGGTCATCCGGCTGCCGCGCCTGGTGGAGGAATGGCTGACCTATATCCCCATCGCCGTCATCGCGGCACTGCTCGCGGACCAGCTTCTGCTGGTGGGCGAGAGCCCCGGCATCACCTGGTCCCTGCCCCACGTGCTGGCAGGAATCGGCGCCCTGGCCATCGCGGCTGTCACCCGCAGTATCGCGCTGACGGTGATCGGCGGGGTGGCGATGTTCGCTGTCCTGCAGTTGGTCGTTTCCTAGGGCGCGGCATCCGAAGCCACGGATCGCGTCGCGGGCGCCAGCCGGTCGAAGCAGCTACTTCCGTCGCCCGATGACCACCAGGTATTCACGCTGGATGTGCAGCCCGGCGTCGGTGGCGAACTTGCCGTGGTACTGGTCCACGTCCTCCTTGAACGCCGCCTGTCGCGCTTCGGGAAGCTGCTCGATGACGCTCTTCATCGGCCCGAAGCCGCGGGCGTACCAGTTCCAGACATCCTCGACGTTGTCGAAGTAGTGGTTGTTGACGCCGCGCTCGAACCACAGGTCGAAATCCCTGCCCAGCAGTTGACGCGCGTGATCGGGATCTCCCCAGGCCAGCGGCGAGGGCTCGGGCGGAGGCGCGTCGCCATGCTTGCCGATCACCCCGAAGAAATCCGCCACCGCACCGTCCGGCGCCCAGACCACCAGTGCAAGCCGCCCTCCCGGCCGACACACCCGGCCGAGTTCGCTCGCGGCCTGTTGCTGCTGCGCCGCGAACATCACGCCGAACGTGGAGATCACGCCATCGAAGCTGGCGTCTGCAAACGGCAGTTCCTCGGCGTCCGCCGCCTGATAGCTGATGCGCGGCTCTATGTTCGCGGACAGCTCCTCCGCGGCCTGCAGCAGCTCCGGCGCAATGTCGACACCCGTCACCTGGGCGCCGAGTGCGGCGACGTTGCGAGCCGTCCACCCGGTGCCGGTGGCCACGTCCAGGATGCGCTGACCGGGTTTGGGGGAAAGGCGCTGGATGGCGTGGGCAATGGCATCCGAAACCCCGAAACTGACGTGGTCGTAGTCCCGACCGCCCAAGCCCCAGGTACGCGCGGCATCCTCATGATGGGGTTTCACACGCCCCTGCCGCTCGGTGATTGGCTGATGGTCTGTCATGACTGCCTCCGATTGGCTATGTAAACCGATCGTCATAATATATAGACCGATCGTCATATTTCGTCAAACCTGATAGTAAGGGAAGCATGAGCAGAGATACCCGTGCCCGGATGATCGAAACCACCGCACGCCTCATACAGACGCGCGGCCTGCACGGCGTCAGCCTCAGCGACATCCTCAACGAAAGCGGTGCGCCGCGCGGGTCGCTGTATTTCCACTTCCCCGGTGGCAAGGAGGCCCTGGTGCTGGAAGCCATGCGCGCCGGCATCGATGAGGCCACGCGCATATTGCGGGAATGTCTGGCGAACGCGAAGCACCCTGCCGCCGGGGTGCAGTCCTTCTTCCAGGCGGCGGCCGGAGAGATGACGGATTCCAACTACGCCTTCGGTTGCCCGGTTGCGCCGATCGTGCTGGACGGCCCCGGTGCCGACTCGGAACTGGCCGACGCATGTCAGGCGGCCTTCGACGAGTGGATGGACCTCTACCGCGAGGCGCTCATCAAGGCGGGCCTGAAGCCGAAGCGTGCAGGGCGGCTGGCAAGAATGATCGTTGCCAGCCTGGAAGGCGCTCTGATCATGGCCCGCAGCGAACGGAGCACCAACTGCATCACCCAGGTTGGCGACGAACTGGCGGCGCTGATCATCACATCAGTGAAAAACGTGAAGGGCGGATGACCCGTCTGGATGGCTCAGGCAGCCCGCCGGGTCGCGGCATCGGTGGTCTTCACTTCAGCCGCTCCAGCTTGCCCTTGCGGCGGGTGATGTTCTTGTAGTCCCACTGGATGTCCCGCGCTTTTGCCAGCCAGCGCTGCAGGTGCTGGGTGTCCACCTGATCGGCGGCCGTGTAGCGGGCCTCGGCAGCCTTGAAACTGCCCTCCGCATTCAGCCCTTCCTCGTCGAAGGACTGACCACTCCAGAAAAGCAGCCGGACGCAGTTCTTCAGCTTGCTGTATCCAACAATGGGATTACCGTCCAGGAACCATACCGGATGGGCGTGCCAGATCTTGTTCTCCGCCTCGGGCAAAACCCGGTCGATTTCCTGCGCCAGGAGATCGCAGACCTCCTGGTCATCGGGCGCCTGGGCGGCGTTGTACTTCCGAGTGTCCGGGTGCATGACAGTCCTCGTCTCGAATCGCGATCCCCGACATCGTATATAGCCAAAAGCCTACCGGCTGTGTCCAACGCCTCTGCGGCATACCTGATCGCGAACCAGAGAGCATCAGCCTTGCGCGGCTTCCGGCAGCTTTGCGACCACCTTGATCTCGAAGTCGTACCCGTAGAGCCACGTCACCCCGACAGCGGTCAACGTGGGATGTGGCGCATCGCCCCAGTACTCGGGCACCACCTTCCAGATCCTTTCAAACTTCGACTCGGGTTCGACCATGAACACGGTGACGTCGATCACGTCATCGAACGTGCAACCGGCCGCCCCGAGAACTGCATTCAGATTCTCGAATGCCTGCCGCACCTGCTTTTCCAGGTCCGGCTCGGGGGAGCCGTCGTCGAGGCTGCCGACCTGGCCCGATACAAACAGCAGGCCATTGGCGCGGATTGCCGGGGAATAGCGATTACGGTCGTAAAGCGCCTGGCGCCGGGGTGGGAAAACAACGTCACGCTGTGCCATGGGTATCTCCTTCAATGGGTCGAAGCCGACCCGAACCATAGATGGACATACCTTAGATAGCCGGCGCAGGCGGATAAACGCGCAATCCCGGGCAACACTGTTTGTATAATCCAAACAATCAGGGAATCGCCGGAGCAGAAATGGACCGTTTCAGTGCCATGCAGGCATTCGCCCGGGTAGTGGAAACCGGCAGCTTCACCAAGGCGGCCGAGACGCTGCACATCAGCAAGACCAGCGTGACGCAACTGGTGCAGCAGCTGGAGGCCCGGTTGCGCGTCAAGCTGCTCAACCGCACCACCCGCAAGGTCAACGTCACCGCCGAGGGTGCCGTCTACTACGAGCGTGTCGTACGGCTGCTGGCCGACATGGACGACGCCGAGACCAGCCTGTCCGGCGCCTCCGCATCGCCCCGGGGCCGGCTGCGGGTGGATGTTCCCAGCCCCCTGGCCCGCATGATCCTGATACCCGCCCTGCCTGCGTTCCACGCCCGGTATCCCGACATCCAACTGGACATGGGCGTGAGCGATCGCATGGTGGACATCATCGACGAGAGCGTGGACTGCGTGGTGCGCGGCGGCGAACTCACCGACCTGTCCCTGATGGCCCGGCGCGTGGGCGACCTGCAGTTGGGGGTGTACGCCGCACCCAGCTATCTGGAAAGCGTCGGCTCACCCTCCCATCCGCAGGACCTTGCAGACCCCCGGCATTACATCGTGGGCTTCACCTGGACACGGGCCGGCAAGGTTTCCCCCTACGCCCTGCACCGTAGCGGCGAGAGCGTCAAACTGCAGGGTCGCTACGTGATCGCGGTGGACGACGGCAACGCCTACCTCGCAGCCGGTCTGGCCGGCATGGGGGTGCTCTGGCTACCGGAATACGTGGCCAGGGAACACCTGGCCCGCGGCGAACTGCTGCGCTTGTTCGATGACTGGCGCCTGGATCCGATGCCGTTGTACGTGGCGTTTCCGCCGAACCGGCATGTGAGCGCGAAACTACGCGTGTTCATCGACTGGATCGCGGAGCTGATGGGGCAGCATGCGCCGGTGATGGACCGGCGGGGGATTTGATCAGAGCCTGGGAAGCCAGAAGACGCGGCGTATGACAGTGTCCGGTTTCAGCGGGCAAGGCCAGTCCGGCGGCCATCGGCCCCGTACTGCTGCGACTTGCTTATGGGTCAGGGGCACAACACCCTGACCCTTGTTGAATTGGTGGGCACGACACTGTGCCGTATGAACAAAAGACACAGCAGTCTCCATGCTTGGGCTTCAGTAAAACATGGCAAGACTCACACTCGTAAAAATACTGGCATGAGTCGGTAGGCATGGTTTCCGTTTTCTGGTGGCCACAGTTTGGACATTTGATCGTTGATTCCAAGACTATATCGACCAAAGCCACGCCCTCCTGAAAAGTATGAATTTGCCCAAACCATATTGGAATAGACTCAGCCCGGAAATTGACCAGGCCTATAACACCCAAGTTCAGCGGGCGAGGTCACAACGAAAAAGCCATCGCCGTGACTGCGCTTGCTAGGCGTCCGTGCGACTTTGGCGCTGCAGAACAACATGCGTGGCTTTCTCCGAAGCTACAAACTCAACGCACTCGTATCCCAGAGCCCGCAAGTCAACCCCTTCGAACAGCCGTTCTCCCCCGCCGAGCAGGACCGGTGCGATCGCAATATGCAGTTCATCTATAAGGCCCTCACGCAGATACTGCTGGATCGTATTCGACCCACCGCCGATCCGCACGTCCAGTCCGCCGGCCGCCTCGCGTGCACGGTCGAGAGCCTCGCGAATGCCTCCCGTGATGAAGTGGAACGTCGTGTCGCCTTCCATCTCGATGGGTGGACGCGGATGATGGGTCAAGACGAAGGCTGGACAGTGATAGGGTGGATTGTCCCCCCACCAGCCTTTCCAGTTCATGTCCGGCCAGGGACCACGAACGGGTCCGAACATGTTCCTCCCAAGGATCCAGGCCCCAATATTCTGGAAGCCACGCGCGGCGAACTCTTCGTCAACCCCGGTCGTGCCGTCCTCCTTGCCGAACAAGGTGCGCTGTAAGGTGCGTGTTGGGATTAACCACTGGTGCAGATCCTCTCCGCCAACACCGAGTGGATTGTCGATGCCTTGATTCGGACCTGCTCCGTATCCGTCAAGCGAGATGGTGAAGCTCTCAACGCGTACTCGTGTCATCTTCATGCCTCGATGATGAAAGATTCGCAATGGAGCCGGACTTCCAGCATGTGATTTCGAATGATCTCTGGCCCCATCTGGTTGTCGAATGACACCGTACGGAATCGACGATAACGTGAGAGAGGCCTAACGTCATAGCAAACGGCCGGGACGAAGCGCAGCGGAGTACCGTTCGGCTTCACCTACTGGTTAAAGCAAGGACCCCGTTCACGGAAGCGGTCTTCAATTGCGCCGGTCCATAAAGCAAAGGAGTTGCTGTTCATCCATGTCGAGTCTCCGGGTTCGAGCACTGCTGCTCAGGGTGAGGGGGACGCGGTGGGGCCGGGGCGTCGCAGGTCTTTCGTCCACAGGGTGCTGCCGATCATCCTCGCAAGATCAGGTTGCCGCGTCCTTCAGTTTGTGGGTGTCCTCTCCCACTCCCATGCTTTGATCAGGTGTGCGACCGCACTGACAAAGCGTTCGCCCATCTCCATGCTCAGATGGTGTCTCCTCCCGCCGGCAACTGCGCCCTAAACCCAAATGCGGTCCGCCTTGCAACGGATTACTGAGGACAGACCAGGTGGTCACCAGTTGAAGTTACTCGACTAACTTTCTCGGCACTCGTGAGTGTGGGTATGACATACCGCCCGGAGATTGACGGCCTTCGTGCCATTGCGGTGCTTGCCGTCATCCTGTTTCACGCTGGCTTCAGCCTGTTCTCCGGAGGGTATGTCGGCGTCGACGTATTCTTCGTGATCAGCGGATACCTGATCACCACCATCATCATCACTGATCTGGAGCGGGGCCGTTTCAGTCTGCGCCGATTCTACGAGCGCCGCGCCCGGCGGATCCTGCCGGC
>JAFIFV010000123.1 GCA_020831845.1 Ectothiorhodospiraceae bacterium | reverse complement strand
CCCGGCAGGGCCGCGCGCCTCCCCGATCCACGCAATCCTGGCGGGTGAGGAATGATCTCGCGCAAGAAACAGAAAATGCTGCTGAGCAGGCTGCTGCAGGCGATTCCGATCGTCATCCTGGCGACCTTCATCGTCTATTCGCTGATGCAGCTGATCCCCGGCGATGTCGCCGTTACGCTGGCGGGGGATAACGCCAGCGATGAACGCATCGAACAGATCCGCGACCAGTACGGGTTGGATCAGCCCTTCCTGGTGCAGTACGGCAACTGGCTGTGGAGCGCCGCGCAAGGGGATCTTGGGGCCTCCCTGCTGACCGGCGAGGAGGTCGCCACCACCATTGCCCGCGTCTTCCCCAATACCATGCTGATCGTGCTCTACGCGATCGTGCTCTCGGTGCTTATCGGCGTGCCGCTGGGCATCCTGTCTGCCACCCGCCCGGGCTCGCGCATGGATGGGGCCGTGATGGGCGTGGCCTCGCTGGGGGTGGCCATACCGAACTTCTGGCTGGGCATGATCCTGGTCACCACCCTGGCGCTGGGGTTGAATCTGTTCCCGGCCACCGGCTTTGTCGCCCCCACCCAGAACCTGGGTGCGGCCTTGTGGTTTGCCACGCTGCCGGCCATTGCGCTGTGCACCAACGGGATCGCCGAAGTGGCGCGCCAGTTGCGCAGTTCGCTGGTGGAAATCCATTCCTCGCAGCATGTCCGTACGCTGCATGCCAAGGGGCTCAGCCCGGCTGCGATCCTCTGGAAGCACGGCCTGAAGAACGTCAGCGTCAACCTGCTCACCGTGGTGAGCCTGTTGGTGAACAAGACACTGGCTGCCACCGTGGTGGTGGAAGTGGTGTTCGCTATCCCCGGCATGGGGAACACGATCGTCAACGCTGTGCTTCAGGGTGACTTCCCCGTGGTCCAGGGTGCCGTACTGGCCATGGTGGTGACGGTGATACTGGTGAACCTGGTGACGGACATGCTCTACACCGTCCTTGACCCGAGGATCGATCAGATATGACCAGCGAAGCCATTGCCCTGGAATTGCACCAGGAACGCTTTCACGTGCGCTTCCTGCGCTGGCTGCGGCGTGACCTCCGCGGTGCGATCAGTCTCCTTGCGCTGCTCACCATCGTCGGCCTGGCGCTGCTGGCGCCGTGGATCGCGCCGTATTCGCCGTCCTCGCAGGACCTCAATGCGATGCTGCTGGAGCCCAGTGCGCAGCACTGGCTGGGTACCGACGATCTGGGCCGGGATGTGCTGAGCAGGTTGATCCACGGCAGCTCGCTGTCGGTCTACGCCGCCTTTCTCGCGGTGGGCATCGCGCTGGCGGTGGGTGTACCGATCGGTCTGCTGGCTGGCTTCCTGGGCGGCTGGGTGGATCAGGCCATCAGCCGCTTCATCGACACACTGCTGTCGTTCCCCGCCATCGTGCTGGCCGTCGCCGTCACCGGCGCCATGGGGATCGGCCTGACCAATGCCATGATCGCGGTCGGCCTGGTGTTCTCACCGCAACTGGCCCGGCTGGTGCGTGCGCGCACCCTGGTGGTGCGCCAGGAACTGTACGTGGACGCCGCCCGTTGTTTTGGCGCCTCCACCTTCCGTTTGCTGCTGAAGCATGTGATGCCTAACGCCATACAGCCGGTGATCGTGCAGTGCACGCTGCTGCTGGCGGTGGCCTTGCTGGCCGAGGCCAGTCTCAGTTTCCTGGGGCTGGGCGCCCAGCCGCCGGATCCCAGTTGGGGCTCCATGCTGGCGCGCGCCTACATGTACATGGAGATCGCGCCGGAACAGATGCTGGCGCCGGGGCTGATGATCATGATCACCGCGCTGGCCTTCAACACGCTCGGCGAATCCCTGCGCGTGGCGCTGGACCCGACGATGAAAGGGCTGCGCTGAGGACGTGCTGATTCATTCCCGCCCTCGCGTTGCAGCCGGCTGTATCCCTCTGGGGGCCGGCCCTCACCCGACACCATAAACAGGAGCGAACCATGCAAGAGCAGGCGGTTGAACGGAAACAGCCATGGCTGGCCAGCTGGCCGGATGATGTGCCGCGCACCATCAGCTACCGCTCGGGCGAGAAGCCCATGCACGAATACCTGCTGGAGAACGCCCGCGAGATCCCCGATCGCACGGCCTACGTGTTCTTTGGCCGCGAGCTGAGCTGGGCCGAGGTGGGTGACGCCACGCGGCGGCTGGCGGCGTTCCTGAAGAGCAGGGGTGTGGGCAAGGGCGACAGGGTCGGCTTGTACATGCAGAACTGCCCCCAGTACATCATCGCCCACTACGCCATTCAGATGCTGGGCGCCATCGTCAGCCCGCTGAATCCGCAGTACAAATCCGCCGAGGTGGAATACCAGCTTGGCAACGCTGAGACGCGGGCCGTGATTGCAGGCCGTGACCTCTATCCGATGGTGGCGGCCGTGCGCGATCGCGTCCCTTCGCTGGAGGTCGTGATCACCACCGCCTATGCCGACTTCCTGCCGGAGCGTCCGACGCTGCCGGTGCCGGAGGGGTTTGGCGCCCGGGAGCCCCATCCCGAAGATGCGGTGGATCTGATGGAGGTGCTGAAGACCTGCGACCCGCTGGCGGAGCCCGAACAGGTGGACCTGTGGGAGGATATCTGCCTGATGACCTTTACCTCCGGCACCACCGGGCGCCCCAAGGGGGCGATGCTTTGCTACGGTGCCGCGCTGTACAAGACGGCGGCCTCGTTCCTGGGCAACCGGATGACCATGGATGGCGTCACTCTGGCCATCGCGCCGTTCTGCCATATCGCCGGCATGAATACCGGGGTCTACATCCCCGTCTACGCCCGGCGTACCGTGGTGATCCTGCCACGCTTCGAACCGGAGACCGTCGTCCAGGCCTTCGAGCGGTACCGCTGCGATGCCTGGTACAGCATCGCGCCCATGAACCGGGCCATCCTGAGCATGCCCGGCATCGAGCAACGGGATCTGCGCTGCCTGAAGCAGAACCCGGCCACCAGCTTCGGCATACCGGTGACGGAAAAGCTCGCCGCCGAGTGGAAGACGCTGACCGGATGCCAGATGCACGAGGCCTCATACGGTCTCAGCGAAACGCACACGTCGGATACGTTCATGCCCAAGCAGCGCATCAAGTGGGGAAGCTGCGGCATCCCGATGCCCGGCAACGATATCCGCATCCTGGACCTGGAAACCGGCGGAGAAGCTGCGCCCGGCGAGAGCGGCGAGATCATTCTCAGTAATCCGGGCGTTTTCAAGGGCTACTGGCGCCGTCCGGAGGCGACCGAGGAAACGCTGCGCAATGGCTGGGTGCATACCGGCGACGTCGGTTACCTGGACGAGGATGGCTACCTGTACTTCACGGGGCGCATCAAGGAAATGATCAAGTGCTCGGGCTACAGCGTGTTCCCGGAGGACGTCGAGGCACTGATGATGGACCACCCTGCGGTGCAGCAGTCCGCCGCCATCGGCGTACCGGACGAGAAGCGCGGCGAGACGGTGAAACTGTTTGTTGTCCTCAAGCCGGAGTATCGGGGTAAGGTAACGGAGCAGGAGATCATCGACTGGGCCAGGGACCACATGGCCGCCTACAAGTACCCGCGGTTGGTCGAGTTCCGCACCGAGTTGCCGGCCACAGGTGCCGGCAAGATGCTGCGACGGCTGTTGAAGGACGGCTGATCCTCGCAAGGCGGCGGGTACGCGAACGTCACAGCCGCTGTGGAGGAGAGCGAATGAATGCGGTGCAGGTGAACGGCATTTCCGTGAACTACAGCCTGGAGGGCCCCGGCAACGCTCCGGTGATCATGTTCGCCAATTCGCTGGGTACCGACCTGAGAATCTGGGATGCGGTGGCCGGGGTGCTACGCGACGATTATCGCATCCTGCGCTACGACAAGCGGGGCCATGGGCTCGCCGACGTCACACCGGGGCCGTACAGCATGGAAGGGCTGGCACGTGACGCGATCGGCCTGCTGGATGCGCTCGGTCTCCAGCGCGTGCATTTCTGCGGCCTTTCCATCGGCGGCATGATCGGCCAGCAGCTTGCAGCCACGTACCCGGAGCGCGTGCACCGGCTGGTGCTGTGCGACACCACCATGCGCATGCCGGATCCGGCCATCTGGGACGACCGGGTCGCCCAGGTGCGTCAGCAGGGCCTGGAGGAGGTGTCGAAAGGTGCGATGGAACGCTGGTTCACGCCGGCCTTCCGTGGCGGCGCCGAGGAGGCGCTGTACCGCAACATGGTGGCGCGCACACCGGTGGAAGGGTATGCCGGCTGCTGCGAGGCGATCCGCGACATGGATCTGGTTCCGCTGGCATCACGCATCCGGGCACACACACTGGTCGTGGTTGGCGAAGACGATCCCGGCACGCCACCTGCCATGGCCCGTGAATTGTCGGATGCCATCGCCGGCAGCCGCATGGTCGTGATCCCGCAGGCCGCTCACCTGCCCTGCGTGGAGCAGCCGGAGGCGCTGGTCCGCCATCTGCGCGTTTTTCTGTCGGAGGTGGGCTTCGATGAATCGGTTTGATCTTGCGGGGAAGGTGAGCCTGGTCACCGGCGCGGGCCGTGGAATCGGTCGCAGTATCGCGCTGGGGCTGGCGGAGGCGGGCAGTGATCTGGTGCTCAGCAGCCGCAGCCGCGATGAACTGGAAACCGTTGCCGACGAGGTGCGCGCCATGGGGCGGTCCGCACTGGTGGCGCCTTGCGACGTGACCGAGGCTGGCGAGGTGGAGGCGGCGGTCAATCAGGCGGTGGAGCATTTCGGTGACATACACGTGCTCATCAACAATGCCGGCATGACCGTGAAACAGCCGGCCGAGCACCTGGCACTGGCGGACTGGCAGCGCATCATCGACGTCAACCTGACCGGCGTGTTCCTGATGGCCCAGGCCGTGGGGCGACGAATGCTCGACCAGGGCTCCGGGAGCATCGTCAACATCTCCTCGATTGCCGCTGAGACCGCGTTGAGCGGATCGTTGGCCTACTGCGCCAGCAAGGGTGGTGTGAACATGCTGACAAAGGTGCTGGCCGTGGAATGGGCTTCCCGGGGCGTCCGGGTGAACGGCCTGGCACCGGCCTACACCGAGACCCCGCTGGTCAAGGCCATCACCGACAGCAAGGAGGGCTTCGCCGATCGGGTGCGGGCTCGAACACCGCTGGGCCGGTTGGCGCGGCCGGAGGAAATGGTCGGAGCGGCGATCTTCCTCGCCTCCGATGCGTCCACCTATGTGACGGGCGAAACACTGCGCGTGGATGGTGGCTGGACCGCCTACGGCTTCTGAGGGACGCCGGTCGTCGGCATGAACAGTGCCCTGCTGCGCTATACATTACTGCAGATCCCCGGCCTGGTGCTGTTGGGGGCGCTGCTATGGTGGGCCTGGTCCGAAGGCTGGCTCAGCCCGTTGGCGGCACTGCTGGTGTTCGTCGTCTGGCTGGTCAAGGACGTGATGCTCTACCCGTTCTACCGCCCGGCGCTGGAGCGCCAGGTGCCCACCGGCGGCCAGGTGCTGATCGGCCGGGAGGGGTTCGTGACCGTGCCGCTGGACCCGGTCGGGCGGGTGCGGATCGGCGGCGAGAGCTGGCGTGCCCACACGCCGGACCGGCAACCGCTGCCCCGCGGGCAGCCGGTACGCGTGGTGGCGGCGCGCGGCGTTACGCTGCAGGTGATGCCGCTGGATAACGATCTCGAAACACTGTGAAAGCTCAATAACCTCCGGGCGGCCACTTTGCCCGCCCGCAAGCAACCAGAAGGGTTTGGAACGTATGTATCAGGCCATCGCCGAACTGCTGGAGCGGCCGTTCGTCAGTATCCCGGATCTTGTCCAGGCTCAGGGCCGCGTGCAGCCCGATGCGCCAGCGCTGGTCCAGGACGGGCGGTCGATGAACTACCGGGAACTCAATCAGCGCATGGATCGGGTGGCTGCGGCGCTGCAGAGGGACGGCATCATGCCCGGCGAGGCCATCTCGATCTGCGCCACCACCTCGCTTGAATATGCCACCGTGTTTCTCGGCGCCTTGCGGGCAGGCGTGATCGTGGCGCCGCTGGCGCCCTCGACCACGGCGGATGGCCTGGCAGTGATGACCGCCGATGCGGAAGCGCGCCTGCTGTTCGTGGACGCCGGCATGGCCGAGGCGCTGGCGTCGGTCCGGGAGCGGATCGCCGCCCCGTTCGTCATGCTGGACGACGCCGAGGCCGGCCAGACGCTGTCCGACTGGCTGGCCCCGGAAGGCGTAACCCCCACGGCGGTGGATATCCAGCCAGACTGGGCGCTGAACATCATCTATTCGTCCGGCACCACCGGTACCCCCAAGGGTATCGTGCAGCCCTACGGTATGCGGCTGGGTCACGTGCGGCGTGGGGTGATTCAGGAATACGGCCCCGGTGCCAGTACCCTGCTGTCGACGCCGCTTTACTCCAACACCACCCTGGTGCCCTTCTTCCAGGCTGTGTCGCTGGGGGCGTGCGTGGTG
Organism: Ectothiorhodospiraceae bacterium; assembly: GCA_020831845.1. GTDB lineage: Bacteria > Pseudomonadota > Gammaproteobacteria > Nitrococcales > Aquisalimonadaceae > LSCE01. The sequence goes on along the minus strand of JAFIFV010000123.1, from coordinate 5,009 downwards.
CTGCTGGCCAAGTTCGACGCCGCCGCCTATCTCGCCCTGGCCGAGCGCTACCGAGTAACGCACACCACGCTGGTACCAGTGCAGTACCGCCGGATCATGGCGCTGCCGGATTTCGATCGATACGACCTGTCCAGTTTCCGCTACAAGTTCTGCACCAGTTCGCCGTTTCCGGCGGAGCTGATGGCCGACGTGCTGAAGCGTTGGCCAGGCGCGCTGCTGGACGTCTACGGAATGACCGAAGGCGGCGGAGTGTGCACCCTGGAGGCCCACAAGTACCCGGACAAGCTGCACACGGTGGGCAAGCCGGTGGAAGGGCATGATATACGCCTGGTCGACGAGGACGGCCGCGAAGTGCCGCCCGGTGGCACTGGTGAGGTGGTGGGGCATTCCGGGGCGATGATGCTGGGCTATCGGAATCAACCGCAGAAAACCGCCGAGGCGGAATGGCGCGCCCCGGATGGCAAGCGCTTCATGCGCACCGGTGATATCGGTCGCTTTGACGAGGATGGATTCCTGCTCATCGTCGACCGCAAGAAGGACATGATCATCTCCGGCGGTTTCAACATCTTTCCCAGCGATATCGAGGAGATCCTGCGTCAGCACCCGGACGTGGCCGAGGCGGCTGTGGTGGGGGTGTCCTCGGAGCGCTGGGGAGAGACGCCGGTGGGATTCATGGTAGCCGCCGAAGGCGCCTCGCCGGACCCCGCAGCGGTGATGGCATGGGTGAATGATCGCGTCGGGAAGACCCAGCGGCTGGCCGCGCTGGAACTTGTGGATGCGCTGCCGCGCAGCGCTATTGGGAAAGTGTTGAAGCGGGAACTGCGTGACCGCTACCTGCAGACAGGTGAGCGCTGACTACGCCTGATGGGCCATGGCTGGTGTCGGGCCGTCGGCAACCACCGCGCGGTTGCGCCCGCGCCGTTTGGCCTCATAGAGTGCCGAATCGGCTCGCGCCAGTGTCTCCTCCAGGGTTTCCCCCTTCCGGTGGACGGCGACACCGATCGAGGCGGTGATGGCTTCATTGCCGGGCAGTTCCGGGATGCGCATGGCGGCCAGGTTCCGGCCGATCAGCTCGGCCAGTTCCTGGGCTTCCTCGCGGCTGCTTTCGGGAAACAGCAGCAGGAACTCCTCGCCGCCGAAGCGGCCGACGAAGTCACCGTTCCGCAGCGACCTCCGTAGCGCCGCCGCCACGCGGCGCAACACCGCGTCCCCCGCCTGGTGGCCGTACGAGTCATTGATACGTTTGAAAAGATCGATGTCCAGCATGCAGATGCTCAGGGGGCTCTTGCACAGCTCTCCCCGCTCTGCCCTGGCGGTTTCACGGTCCAGCTGTTCCATCAGCGTGCGCCGGTTCGGAAGGCGGGTGAGCGGATCCCGGGTAGCCAGTTCGCGCAGTTCCGCCATCGCGGTTTCCAGCTCGCGGTTTCTTCGCATCAGCGAACGCCGCAACCCCGCAATGAAGCTGCCGAGATAGGCCACCAGGGCCAGCACCACGCTGTAGGCGAAGACGATGATGGCCTCCACCCGCACGTCGACGCGCTCCGGCGCCCACTGGACGAGTGCGACAAGCAACAGCAGGTATGTGAGCAGCACTGTGGCTCCGAGGGTCAGCATGCCGCGGAAGTCGAAGCGGAACACGCCGAACAGCATTGCCACCACCGCAACGAGCAGGAACGCCATGCGCGCCTGCGGCTCGCCGAGGTGGTACATCACGTAGATGGAAGGCCACAGGGAGCTGACGATCTGTATGCCCGTCATGCTCGGGTCGCCCAGGCGCAGGTTCAACCCGGACAGAATCATGCCGATGAAGCCAAGGTTCAGGGCCGCTAGCGCCGAGAAGAAAATCAGGGCATGGCGACCCTCGATGAAGCCGGCCAGATAGCAGCCCAGCACGATCAGCGAGGTGCAGCAATAGACGCCGCTGCCCCACAGCACGCGCCGGAGGCGCAGCCGCTGGGCGCGGGCAGTTTCCTGATCCAGTGGGTTCAATGAGCCTCCCGGGGGCTCGCGGCGCCCTTCAATGACGCTCTTTCTTCGACATTATTTTTCTTATCAGTAACCTGTCGGTGTCAGGAATTCTGTGTGCGGGTTCACGTTGCAGCCAGGGCCGCTGTCATCGGGGGCTGTGCGAGAACGGGAAGGGGCAGCGTTGTTTCAGGCGGTATCCTTGCGCGCGTCCGCAGGCTGGAGGATGACATCCCGCACATCCAGGCGCCTCCCATCGGAGGAGCTCACGTAGAGCTCCTGCAGCGGCTGGCCTTCGGCGCGATCATGCATGCCGGGGGATCGGCTATCCGGGTGCCAGCGGTCGCTCCACTGGCGTAGTGCCACCACGACGGTGAACAGGTCGCGGCCCTTGGGTGTCAGGCGGTATTCGTGACGGCTGCCCTGCTCGCCCACGGCCACCTTTGCGAGCACCTGGTGCTCCACCAGCCGGGCCAGCCGGTCGCAGAGTATATTCTTGGCAATGCCCAGCGCCTGCTGGAAGTCCGAGAACCGGCGGACGCCATACATCGCCTGCAGCACAATCATCAGCGACCACCAGTCGCCGACCTCGTTCAGTGCGCGGGCAACCGCACAATGAGAATCATCCAGCCGTTTTCTGACCATCTTCCCAGTCTACGGAAAACGGTTGTGTTACGAAACCGGATTGCCTATGGTTGCAAAACGCAACTGAATCGCGAACCAAACACCTGATATCGGAGATGACCGTGAGCCTGAGCCTTGGCCCCCTGTTCGAGCCCCTGGAACTGAAATCCCTGCGCATGCGCAATCGCGTTGCCATGGCGCCGATGACGCGAAATTTCTCCCCGGAAGGTGTTCCGGGACAGGACGTGGCGGATTACTACCGCCGGCGGGCCGAGGGCGGAGTGGGGTTGCTGATTACCGAGGGAACCGTGGTCAATCATGCCGGCGCCAGCGGCTATCCCAACGTTCCGCATTTCTACGGCGAACAGGCGCTGGCCGGCTGGAAGCAGGTGGTGGATGCCGTCCATGCGGCCGGTGGTTCCATCATTCCGCAACTCTGGCACGTGGGTGCGGTGCGCCGGCCGGGGGTGGGACCGTATCCCGATGAGCCCGGCTGCAGCCCGTCCGGTCTGTTCGCTCCGGGCAAGCCCAATGGCAAGGCCATGACCCAGCGGGACATCGATGATGTGGTGCGCGCCTTCGCGGATTCCGCGCGGGATGCCAAGGCGCTGGGGTTCGACGGCGTGGAGATCCATGGTGCGCACGGCTACCTGCTGGACCAGTTTTTCTGGGAAGGCACCAACCAGCGCGACGACGCCTACGGCGGTTCGCTGGAAAAGCGGTTGCGGTTTGTCATCGAGATCGTGCAGGCGGTGCGCGAGGCGGTGGGGCCCGATTTCGCCATCCTGCTGCGGTACTCGCAATGGAAACAGCAGGACTACGAGGCGCGTCTGGCGCACACGCCGGCGGAACTGGAGCGTTTCCTGATGCCGCTGGTCGAAGCCGGAGTCGACATGTTCCACGCGTCCACCCGACGGTTCTGGGAGCCCGAGTTCCCCGGGTCGGATCTGAACCTGGCGGGATGGACTCGCAAGATCACCGGTTTGCCCACTATGTCCGTGGGCAGCGTGGGCCTGAACGAGGACTTCATCAGCGGGACGTTCCAGAGCAAGCAGGAGGCAGTGGAGCAGTCGGGGATCGACGAGTTGGTCCAGCGCATGCAGAATCGGGAATTCGATATGGTGGCAGTGGGCCGCGCCCTGCTGCAGGATCCGCAGTGGCTGGAAAAAGTGCGGCAGGGCCGCAGTGACGAGATCCAGCCGTTTGCCAAGAAATCGCTGAAGACGCTGGTCTGAATGGAGTTCCTATGCCGTTGATTTACCTGGTCAGACACGGCCGCGCGGCGGCTGCCTGGGATGCCGACCCCGATCCCGGGCTGGACGCCCTGGGGCAGCAGCAGGCGCAAGCGCTGGTGGACAGATTCCGGCCGCTGGGGCCGATGTCGGTGCTGGTGAGCCCGATGGCCCGTGCGCGGGAAACCGCTGCCCCCCTGCTGCATCACTGGGCGGCAGAGCCGCGCGTGGAACCGCGGGTCAGCGAGATACCGTCTCCTGTGGAGGACCTGCAGGCTCGCGGTGCGTGGCTGCGGGGTCTGGCCCAGCAGGAGTACGCGGAGTTGGACGAAGGGTTGCGTTCGTGGCGCCAGGGAATACTTGACGCACTGCGGGAACTGCCGGAAAACACCGTGGTGTTCACGCATTTCATCGCCATCAACGCTGCGGCGGGCGCGGCCCTGAACAATGATCGGGTGGTGCATTTCCGGCCCGACCATTGTTCCGTCACCGTGCTGGAGACAAGTACCGCCGGGGTCCGGCTGGTCAGTCAGGGGGCTGAGGCGGAAACCCGCGTGCTCTGATCGCCGGCTTAGGCCGGCGGTGATGGATTCTTGGTCACCGTGTCGCGCACATCCACCTCGGGGTGCTGACGCTGTACCAGTGATCGGTATTCATCCACCTGGTCGTCGGGAACGTCCAGCATCATCAGGATCCTGCCGTTCTTGATGGCCTGCTCGCAGTCCGCTACCTCCTTGTCGGACATGCCGGCCCCCACCAGTGCCGCGGCGAAAGTGCCGACCCCGGTGCCGGCCGCGGTGATCGCCAGTAGGGCGCCACCGCCCAGCGCCAGGCCGCCGGTGGGAATGGACACTGCCACCAGGCCCGCAAGCAGGCCGGTGGTACCGCCGATGGCGGTGCCGCGTTTCAGCGCCGGTCCCAGGTCGGACTGCTCCACCGGATCCGCTTCCGGCACGTTTTCCAGTTTGGCGCTGTTGCTTGCTACCAGATGCATTTCGGAGTCACTGAAGCCGCGACCGCGGAACTCGTTCACCAGTTGCTCGGCGGCGGGTGCATCCGGAAGCAGGAAATAGATGCGTTTCATTGTCACCTCGTGTCGAGTGATGCCGGGGGATCAGCCCAAGCAGGAACGCCCCCCCCCATCACTCGACACGAGGTGACAATGAAACGCATCTATTTCCTGCTTCC
>JAFIFV010000055.1 GCA_020831845.1 Ectothiorhodospiraceae bacterium | reverse complement strand
CAGAGCCAGAGCCAGAGCCAGAGCCAGAGCCAGAGCCAGAGCCAGAGCCAGAGCCAGAGCCAGAGCCAGAACTCCGCCCGGGGCTGCGCAAACCCATGCGTGCGACGGACTGGGATGCCGGGCCTGTCTCCGTGGTGCCCGGGCGCCGCCCCGGTGCCCGGCGCCCGGACTCGGGCAACCGCCCGTTCTCACTGAAGCGCCATCCCATCGCTCCGTCACTCGATGAGAGCGCTGCGGCCTCGACCCGCAGCCCCGTCCTGGAGCAACCCCTGTTCGAACCCGTCGGCCCGGCGCCTGACGACGGCGACCCCGTCTTCAGGGAGGACTGGCATCTTGCCTCCACGCTGGAGCTGGAATCCAGCGCGCGGCCATCCACGCTGGCCGGGGGGCTTCCGCTGTCGAACTGGGGCTGGGCCGCGGGTATCGTGGGGCTGGTGCTGGTCATGATCCTCCAGGTAGCGTATTTCCAGCGTAATGATTTTGCCGGCTACCCGCAGTTGCGGCCCTGGATGGAGCGTTTGTGCGCCCTGACCGATTGCGAGCTTCCCCTGCAGCGGGAGCTGGCCCGCATCCAGCTCGCCCGCGGCCAGGTGTCCGATCACCCCCGCCAGCCGGGCGCCCTGGTGGCCACGGCCGTGCTGATGAACGAAGCCCCCTTCCGTCAACCGTATCCTTTGCTTAAGCTATCCTTGCTTGATGAAAATCAGAACGTGACGGGGGAGCGCTGGTTTCATCCCAGCGATTATCTTGAAGACGCGGGGCTGCGCGCGCGCTGGGCCTCGGGTATGCCATCCGGACTCCCCGTTGCCGTCCGCCTGGATCTCGTCGATCCTGGGAGCGGATCGGCCCAGTATGTTTTCGATTATCGCTGACAGGGATTGCCGGCTCACAATCCGGCGATTTCGTGCTCCGCGCCGAAAGCCCTGTCTGGTGTTGGCGACATGCGTTTTCGTAGGGGTGGGTTTCGGGTACTATCTTGGTCCTTCTCCGGTTCTGGCCGGAGCTTGACCCGGCCGATCCAGTTCAATCCTGTGCAATGGTATGAATAACCAGGCAACGCAATTGAATGATCTGAACAACCATGACCAAGCGGTGCCCGAGGGCGCAGGGCCGATCAGGGCTTGCGTGGCGCAGGCGCTGGATGACTACCTGGCGCGGTTGAACGGGCATGATTGCGCGGACCTGTACCGGCTGGTACTGCAGGAAGTGGAGCCGCCGTTGCTGGAAGCCGTGATGGATTACTGCCAGGGCAACCAGACACGCGCCTCTCAGCTGCTGGGCATGAACCGCGGCACCTTGCGCAAGAAGCTGCTGCAATACGGCCTCACCGATTAGAGAAGTACCGGCTGGCGGCCAGGTTGTGCCCCCGATCCGGGTGGTGAACCGCGACACGCCAGGGGTGATCCCCTTGCGTGGCCGTTCCCGCCTGGTATGCCGACTTCCCGGCCGCGTGAAAATCCCACCGTTTCCCTAGTATAATCGCGGCCCGCCACTCATCCGACGATCAGCAAAGGGATCCACGCCATGACAGCCAACGCCGGGCTGCGCCCCATCAGGCGCGCATTACTCAGTGTTTCCGACAAGACCGGAATCGTCGATTTTGCCCGCGCGCTGGCAGAACGTGGCGTGGAGCTGCTGTCCACGGGAGGCACTGCCAGGGCCTTGCGTGACGCCGGTCTGGTTGTGCGGGACGTGGCCGAGGTGACGGGCTTCCCGGAGATCATGGCTGGCCGGGTGAAAACGCTGCATCCGCTGGTCCACGGCGGGCTGCTGGGCCGTCGCGGCACGGACGAGTCGGTGATGGAGCAGCACGGTATCCAGCCCATCGATCTGCTCGCCGTCAACCTCTACCCGTTCCAGCAGACTGTGGCCAAGCCCGGCTGCAGCTTCGATGACGCGGTGGAGAACATCGATATCGGTGGCCCGGCCATGGTGCGGGCGGCTGCGAAGAACCATGACGGCGTCGTCGTACTGACCGATCCGGTGGACTATGATCGCGTCCTCGGGGAACTGGCCGAGCAGGATGCGGTGGGCTTCGAACTGCGCCTGGATCTGGCGGTGAAAGCGTTCGAGCACACGGCGGCCTACGATGGTGCCATTGCCAGTCATCTGGGCAGTCTCAACGCCGAGCGCAGACCGGAAGGGTATCCGCGCACGCTGAACCTGCAATTCCACAGGGTGCAGGACATGCGCTACGGCGAGAATCCGCATCAGAGCGCGGCCTTCTACCGCGAGCGCCACCCGGCGGAGCCGTCGGTGTCCACCGCCCGGCAGTTGCAGGGCAAGGCGCTCAGTTACAACAACGTCGCCGATACCGATGCCGCCCTGGAGTGCGTCAAGAGTTTCGACCTGCCAGCCTGCGTGATCGTGAAACACGCCAACCCCTGTGGTGTTGCGGTGGCAGCCAGTCTCCAGGACGCTTATGACCGTGCCTTCGCCTGCGACCCCACTTCCGCCTTCGGCGGTATCATCGCATTCAACCGGCGCCTGGACGGGGCCACTGCCCAGGCTATCGTCGAGCGCCAGTTCGTCGAAGTGATCATCGCGCCGGAAGCCGATGAGGCCGCGGTGCAGGCCGTCTCGGCGAAAAAGAACGTCCGCCTGCTGGTGTGCGGCCTCTGGCGGGGACAGCGTGCCGGCCAACTGGACTACAAGCGCGTCAACGGCGGGTTGCTGGTGCAGGACGCCGATATCGCCCAGGTGCCGGATGCGGAACTCAAGGTGGTGACCAGGCGTTCCCCAAGCGAGCAGGAACTGACGGATCTCCGATTCGTCTGGCAGGTTGCCCGCTACGTAAAGTCCAACGCCATCGTCTATGGCCGCGACGGCCAGACCGTGGGTATCGGGGCGGGGCAGATGTCCCGGGTCTGGAGCGCGCGGATTGCCCGTGAAAAGGCGGAGGATGCCGGTTTGAAGGTGCCGGGTGCGGTGATGGCGTCGGACGCCTTCTTCCCCTTCCGGGACGGAATCGACCAGGCCGCGGAAGCGGGCATTGCGGCGGTGATCCAGCCGGGCGGCTCGATCCGTGACGAGGAAGTGATCGCTGCTGCCGACGAACACGGCATGGCCATGGTGTTCACCGGCATGCGTCACTTCCGCCACTAGGGAAGCGCGAGCGAATGAGGCAAAGCACATGAAGGTACTGGTTATCGGAGGCGGCGGTCGTGAGCACGCATTGGCATGGACTGCCGCAAGGTCGCCCAGGGTCAGACAAGTGTTTGTCGCGCCCGGCAATGCTGGCACGGCCCTGGAGGCAAAGTGCGAGAACGTTGACCTCGAGGTGGATGATGTCCGGGGGCTGGTGGATTTCGCCCGCCGCGAGGCGGTGGACCTGACCATCGTCGGTCCGGAGCAGCCATTGGTGCTGGGTGTCGTGGACGCCTTCCGCGAGGCCGGACTTGCCTGCTTTGGGCCGAGCAAGGGGGCGGCACAGCTGGAGGGCTCCAAAGCCTTTTCCAAGGATTTCCTGGCCCGACATGCGATCCCCACGGCGGCCTACGCCACGTTTACCGACGCCGCCGAAGCCCGGGCCTACGTGCAGCAGCAGGGTGCGCCCATCGTGGTGAAGGCCGATGGCCTGGCCGCGGGGAAGGGCGTGGTGGTCGCGCAGACCGTGGACGAGGCTCTGGCGGCCGTGGACAGCATGCTGGAGCAGAATGCCTTCGGTGATGCAGGGGCCCGTGTCGTGGTCGAGGAATTCCTGGTGGGCGAGGAGGCCAGCTTCATCGTCATGGTGGATGGCGAGCACATCCTGCCGCTGGCGAGCTCCCAGGACCACAAGGCCCGGGACGAGGGCGACCGCGGCCCGAATACCGGTGGCATGGGTGCCTATTCGCCGGCGCCGGTGCTGGACCGGCAGGCCCATAAGCGTGCCATGCGCGAGGTCATCGAACCCACCGTGCGGGGCATGGCGGCCGAGGGCAATCGCTATACGGGGTTCCTGTACGCGGGACTCATGATCGGTTCGGACGGAGCGCCCAAGGTACTGGAGTTCAACTGCCGCATGGGCGACCCGGAGACGCAGCCGATCATGCTGCGGCTGGAATCCGACATTACCGAGCTGTGCGAGGCGGCGATCGAGGGTCGGCTGGACCAGGTGGAGTGCCACTGGTCGCCCAAGGTCAGCCTCGGGGTTGTGCTGGCCGCCGCCGGCTACCCCGGTGATTATCCCAGGGGCGATGTCATCAGGGGATTGCCCGAGCGGGAACTGGAGGGCGCCAAGGTGTTCCATGCAGGCACTGCCCGCAACGCCCAGGGAGAAGTGGTGACCAGCGGCGGCCGTGTGCTCTGTGTCTGCGCGCTGGGGGACAGCGTGACCACGGCGCAGCGTAATGCCTACGCGCTGGTGGACACGATCCAGTGGAATGGCGTTTACTGCCGGCGGGACATCGGCTACCGCGCGGTGGCGAGGGAGCAGGCCTGAGCCGGCGGCTGTCGTGAACTGCGGCACCGGTCACGGCTGCACACGATGCCTGGGGCTATGTTATTGAAGCGGACTAGCCCGACACTACAACAATCCACAAGGAGCAGGCGTCGTGGAACTGAAACTGGGTCAAATCATCGTCATTGGCTTGATCGTGCTACTGGTGGGCTATGTCATCAGCGCCTACAACCGGCTGGTGCAGTTACGGAACCAGGTGCGCAATGGCTGGCGGCAGATCGATGTGCAGCTCAAGCGCCGCCACGATCTGATTCCCAACCTGGTGGAATCCGTACAGGGTTACATGAGCCACGAGCGCGAGACGCTGCGACAGGTTGTCGAGGCGCGGGCCCGCGCGGTGGAGACTGAGGGCAAGGGGCCGGAAGAAGCCAACCCCGCTGAACAACTGCTGACCGGCGCCCTCGGACGGCTGTTCGCGCTGATGGAGAACTACCCGGACCTGAAGGCAAACCAGAGCGTGGCCAACCTGATGGAAGAGCTGGCCAGCACCGAGAATCGCATCGCCTTCTCCCGGCAGCACTACAACGACAGTGTGATGGCCAAGAACACGGCGGTGGAATCCTTCCCTTCCAATATCGTTGCCCGGCTGTTCGGTTTCCGCCACGCCACCTATTTCGAGATAGACACGCAGGAGCGCGCGGCGCCGCAGGTCTCGCTGCGCTAGCCTCCGGCCCCGACTGCCATGGGCGCGACCATCCAGTGTCCCGACTGCGGCGCCGCCAACAGCGCGCGTGCCGCCAGCTGCCGGCTGTGTGGCGACCCGCTGAATGCCACTGCGGCCGCGCAGCCGGGCATGCAGCAGAAGATGCTGCGCCGTACCGATTTCGTCTCCGCCGCCCGTGCGAACAGCCGGGCCACCACGCGACTGGTTCTTCTCCTGCTGTTCATCGGTGGGCTGATGGGTTACGTCCTTGGGTGGAACCTGGAAATCTTTCTCGGAGAGACGGCCTGGGAGCTGGACACCATCTGGTTTCCCAGCGCCTGGGGTGCCTGGGGCGCGACGTTGATGATTGCGGCCAGCCTGTTGTGGACGCTGATCGCGATGAAGCAGGGCGACCGCATCGTACTGCGCATCACCGGTGCCAGGCAGGTTGACCGTGACGACGAGCCGATACTGCACAACGTGGTCGAGGAAATGGCCATCGCCGCAGGCATTCCCAAGCCGCAGGTCTACGTGATCGAGACCGAGGCGCTGAACGCCTTCGCCACCGGACTGACGCTGCGCCGCAGTGCGATCGGTGTTACCCGAGGTCTGCTGGATACGCTGAACCGCGATGAGCTGCAGGGTGTGGTCGGCCATGAGGTGGGTCATATCGTCAATCTGGATATGCGCTATGCCACCGCTGTCAGCACGCTGGTGGGACTGATCGCCCTGGTTGCGGATACAGCCTGGCGGGTGGTCTACGTGAGCGGTCGGGGCGGTGGCAGGGTACGAACCTCCGGCTCCGGCCGGGGCGGAGGAGGCGGGGCGGCCGTGGCACTGCTGATCCTGTTCCTGGTTGCGGCGCTGGCGCCGGTGTTTGCCAAGCTGGTGCAGATGGCGGTCTCCCGTCAGCGGGAATTCCTCGCCGATGCCACCAGCGTACGGCTGACCCGAAACCCCCACGGCCTGATGTCCGCGTTGGGCAAGCTCTCGCAGCAGGCGGCCCCGTTTCCGGGGGCTAATCGTGCTACCCAGCACCTGTTCATCGTCAATCCGTTCAAGCATTTCCCGGAAAAGGCCAGCCGGCTGATGGCCACCCATCCGCCGCTGGAGGCCCGCATCCGCCGGCTGTCGAATCTGGGCGGCGAGTGACCGGGAGTGGAGACTGGGCGAGGCGTCTCCGACCCGGCGGGCGGACTGGCGGCAATCGTTATGCTGCAAATGGTTTCGGTATGCCGGAGCGGCGCAGCGTCGTCCACATGTCCCTCTCAACTCCGGGCGAACTCCCCGCTATACTGAGCCGTTTTCCAAACCACCACTACTCTGGTTGAGCGCATGCGAGCCATCAGCAAGTCACACAAGCTGGCCGACGTCTGTTACGACATCCGCGGCCCCGTCCTGGAGGAAGCCAAGCGTCTGGAAGACGAAGGCCACCGGATCATGAAGCTGAACATCGGCAATCCGGCACCATTCGGCTTCGAGGCCCCGGACGAGATCCTGCAGGACGTGATCTACAACCTGCCCACGGCACAGGGCTACTCCGACGCCAAGGGCATCTTCTCGGCGCGCAAGGCGATCCAGCAGCAGTGGCAGCAGCGGGGCGTCCGGGATGTGAGCCTGGACGACATTTTCCTCGGCAACGGCGTCAGCGAGCTGATCGTGATGGCCATGCAGGGGCTGCTGAACAACGGCGACGAGATGCTGATCCCGGCACCGGATTACCCGCTCTGGACCGCCGCCGTCAGCCTGTCGGGTGGTCGCCCGGTGCATTACCGCTGCGACGAGGCCAACGGCTGGCAGCCGGATCTCGCCGATATGGAAGCCAAGATCACCGAGCGCACGCGCGGCATCGTCGTGATCAACCCGAACAATCCCACCGGTGCGGTCTACAGCCGCGTGATGCTGGAGCAGATCGTGGAACTGGCACGGCGTCACGACCTGATCCTGTTTGCTGACGAGATCTACGACAAGATCCTGTTCGACGAAGCCGAGCACGTGTCCCTGCCCACGCTGTCGGATGACGTACTCACGCTGACCTTCAGCGGCCTGTCCAAGGTCTACCGCATCGCCGGGTTCCGTTCCGGCTGGATGACCATCAGCGGTCCCCAGGACCATGCCAGGGACTACGTCGAGGGCCTCAATATCCTGGCGTCCATGCGTCTGTGCGCGAACGTGCCGGCCCAGCATGCCATCCAGACCGCATTGGGCGGATACCAGAGTATCAACGACCTGATCGTGCCCGGCGGGCGGCTCTACGAGCAGCGCGCGCTGGCGCACGAGGCGCTGAATGAAATGCCGGGCGTCACCTGCGTCAAGCCGCAGGGGGCGCTGTACTTCTTTCTGCGCCTGGACCCCGAGATCTACCCGATTACCGATGACCGTCAGGTGGTGCTGGAGCTGTTGCGCCAGGAACACCTGCTGCTGGTGGAGGGGACCGCGTTCAACTGGCCGCAGCCGGATCACCTGCGCCTGGTCTTCCTGCCCCACCGGGACGAACTGGAAGTGGCCATGGACAAGCTGGGCCGTTTTCTCGCGCGGCAACGCCGCTGACGAAAGGGCTGCACTTGCATACACTGAGGGAAACGCCCATGCGGGCATCCTGGGAGAGCATACGCGTATGAAGCGATATCTGTTGACGGGACTCCTGGCCGCCGCGTTGCCGCCCCTGGGCATGGCAGCGTCACCGGAGGGGGTGTGGCTGACCGAAGGAGGCAGCGCCCAGATCGAAATCTCCCGTTGCGGGGATGCCTATTGCGGCCATACCGTCTGGCTGGAAAATCCCTACGACGACGAGGGCGAACTGGCCCGCGACAGCAACAACCCGGATTCGGATCTGCGGGACAGGGAACTGATCGGCCTGAAGATACTGTGGGACATGGAGCCGGCCCCCCGTCGCGACAACCGCTGGGAAGGAGGCCGGGTCTACGACCCCGAGAACGGGAACACCTACCGTGCGCGCATGGATCTGGAGGATGAGGATACCCTGAGTCTGCGGGGCTATGTGGGCGCGCCGATGTTCGGACGTACCTCCACCTGGACCAGGGAGGAAGAGATCCGCGAGTTGTCGGACTGACGGCTTTTCCGCATAGCTTTTCTCAATCGATATCGCTACGGCCATCGTAGCGATCTTTCAATGCTCCCTTTCCTGTGACGGCGTCGCCACGGCGACTGCGTACTGCATCAAGATTTCCGCAATCTCCCCTTTTTTTCAACTACTTTTGCGTGCATGCTAAGACCAGTTCTATGTGGAGGTGCCTTGCGCTTCCTTATCCTTCCGGGGGGTCTATGGTTGCGGTTGCTCGTCTCGTCCTGCTGTTGTCGCTGGTGTGGTACGGGACGGCCTGGGCGGAGGCGGCACTGGAAGAGCAGCGCAAGCAGTTCGCCGATGCCTACACCCTGCTCAAGGACGGCAAGCGTGTCTCGGACCTGGAGGCCATCGAGCGCAAGCTGGTCGGCTACCCCCTCGCCCCCTATCTGCGTTACCAGCACCTGAACCAGAATCTCAGTCGGGCATCCGCCGCCCAGATCGAGGCGTTCATGGATGAGCACGGCGACCTCCCGGTTGCAGGGCTGCTTGCCACCCGCTGGTTGCACCTGCAGGGGCGTCGTGCCGACTGGGCTGCGTTCAGGCAGGCGGATGCAGGTCAGCCGGGTGCCGCGCTGGAATGCTATCGCCTGCGTGCCGAACGGCATGCCAGCGGCGTGGATGACGCCTGGCTGGACCGTGCCCGCGTGCTCTGGACCGTGGGGCATTCGCAACCCGACGCCTGTGATCCGGTCTTCGCCGAGTTGTACCAGCGCCACGCGCTGAGCGCCGAGCGTCGCTGGGAGCGCATCCGTCTGATCATGCTGTCGGGCAATACAAACCTGGCGCGTGCGCTGGAGCCGCGGCTGGAGTCCAACGAAAAGCGCTGGCTGCAGTATTGGCTTGCCGTGGCCGCGAATCCGGAGCGGGCGCTGCGCAGGCCGGCGTTTGACGTCAGCTCCGAGCGGGGGCAGTTGCTGGTGCGGGATGGTTTCCGCCGTCTTGGCGTGTCCGATCAGGACGCGGCCATGGCGCTGCTGGACCGTTACCGCGACCAGCAATGGCTGAGTTTCGAGGTGGTCAGCGAGCTGCGCCGTCACGTGGCCCTGCGTGCCGCCTTCAGCCGGCGTCCGGAGGCGCTGTCGTGGCTGGAATCGCTGCCGGAAGATGCGGTGGACAACCAGGTACGCGAGTGGGCCGCCAGAATGGCGCTGAGCAGGCAGGAGTGGCAACGCCTGGTGGGTGCGATCTGGGCCTTGCCGGATGACATGCAGGCGCAGTCCGAATGGCGTTACTGGAAGGCCTATGCGCTCGCACGCACCGGTGATGAAGATCAGGCCAGGGAGCTTCTGCAGGAACTGGCAGGGGAGCGCCATTACTACGGTTTCCTGGCGGCGGACTGGCTGGGCCAGGACTATGCCATGAATCATCAGCCCGGCCCCCGGGACGAAGCGAGGATGGCCGAGCTTGAACGTCGCCCCGCGCTGGCCCGGGCGCGGGAATTCCACCTGCTCGGCTTCGCCGAGGAAGCGCGCCGCGAGTGGCAGGCCGGCCTCGCCGGGGCCGATGCCGGCGACTGGGCCCAGGCGGCGCAGCTTGCCCGCGACTGGGGCTGGTACGACCGCATGATCAATGCCGCCAATCGCGCCGGCCTGCACGATGCACTGGAGCTGCGTTTCCCGCTGGCGTTCCGGGAAACCATGGCCAACCGCGCCCGCGACTCCGACGTGGACATGGGGCTCGTCTATGCGCTGATGCGGAAGGAAAGCGCGTTTACCCCGGATGCCCGGTCGCCGGTGGGGGCCATGGGGTTGATGCAGGTCATGCCGGGTACCGGCAGGAACGTGGCCAGCCGGCTCGGTATCTCCGGGTTCACCACCAGTAAGCTGTACGAACCGGACATGAACCTCGCCCTGGGCGCCGCCTACCTGGACCAAATGCTGAAGCGCTTCGACGGTAACCTGGTGATGGCGGCGGCGGCCTATAACGCCGGTCCCGGCCGTGTGGACGGCTGGCGCCGTGACAACGCAGGCCTGCCGGCCCAGGTGTGGGTGGAAAACATCACCTTCGGTGAAACCCGCGATTACGTGAAAAGCGTGCTCGCCTTCCGCGCGGTGTTTGACTGGCAACTCTACGGCGAGCCTCGCCGGCTGGCCAGCGCGGTTCCGCTGATGCCCCCGTTTGACGGCAGTCTGCAACTGGCCCAGCGGGAAGGTGACGACAGCGAGCAATAACCGAAGTTGTCAAACGGCCTCCGGCTGGCGAGAATGTCTGCCGTTGTTCCCATAGTGGTGGTCCCGCAAACGACGAGACGTTCTGCGGACTGCGACCCCGCATCCACGCCGGAGCCGTTGCATGAGCCAGTCCAGCCCCTACCCCGAATCCCCCTGTGTGGGTCTCTGCCAGTTGGACAGGGTCTCCGGACACTGTATCGGCTGCGGTCGCACCCTGGACGAGATCGGCCATTGGGTGGGCATGGACGTGGAGCGCAAGCGGGAAGTCATCGCGCTTGCGGCAGCCCGGCTGGGCGGGGAGCAGCCCGCGCCGCGGCGGCGGGACGGCAGCGCCTGATGGTCAGGCTCACGCGCATCTACACGCGGACCGGCGACACCGGAACCACCGGCCTGGGAGACGGTTCCCGGGTGGACAAGCACGGCCAGCGCGTCTCCGCGTACGGCGCCGTGGATGAAGCCAATGCGGTGCTGGGCGTGGCCCGGCTTCATGTGCCGGAGGCAATGGACACCGCGCTGGCGCGGGTGCAGAACGACCTGTTCGACGTCGGCGCCGACCTGTGCACCCCGGAAGTGGAAACGCCGCGCTATCCGCCGCTGCGCATCACCGAGGCGCAGATCCACTGGCTGGAACAGGATATCGACCGCATGAACGCGGAACTGCCCTCGCTGCGCTCCTTCGTGTTGCCCGGCGGCACGGCAGCGGCCGCGCATCTGCATCATGCGCGTACCGTGGTGCGGCGGGCCGAGCGCGATATTTCCGCACTGGCTGCTGTGGAAACGGTGAATCCACTGACCCTGCAGTACATGAACCGCTTGTCCGACTGGCTGTTCGTCGCCGCCCGGCATGTGAACCAGAGTGCCGGCTCCGGTGACGTGCTCTGGCAGCCCGGCCAGAACCGCGACGGCTGATAACAACCCCCGATTCCAGACTGGCATCCACTATGAGCAAGCCCATGCAGCCGGCATCCGCCCAGCTACTGATCCACTGTCCCGACCAGCGTGGCCTGATTGCCGCGGTGACGGATTTCATCGCCCGCCATGACGGCAATATCCTGGACCTCGACCAGCACGTGGACGCCATCCAGGGTGTGTTCTTCATGCGGGTGGAATGGGAGCTGGACCGCTTTCAGTTGCAGCGGGAGGCGATTGCCGATGCCTTCGACCAGGCTTGCGGCCAGCCCTACAGCATGCGCTGGAAGCTGCATTTCTCCGACCAGGTGCCGCGTATGGCGCTGTTCTGTTCGAAGCTCTCGCACTGCGTCTACGATGTGCTGGCCCGGTGCCAGTCCGGCGAGTGGAATGTGGAGGTGCCGCTGATCGTCAGTAATCACGAAGATCTGCGACCGGTGGCCGAGAGCTTCGGCATCCCCTACCACGTGGTGGAGGTGACCCCGGAGAACAAGCCCGAGGCCGAGGCCCGCCAGATCGCGTTGCTGCGGGAGCATGAAGTGGATTTCGTGGTGCTCGCCCGCTACATGCAGATCCTCTCGGCTGATTTCATCAGCCGCTATCCGGAGCGCATCATCAACATCCACCATTCCTTCCTGCCGGCCTTCGCCGGTGCGAGGCCGTATCACCAGGCGCACCAGCGTGGTGTGAAGATCATTGGCGCCACCAGTCATTACGTCACCACCGAACTGGATGCCGGCCCGATCATCGAGCAGGACGTGGCGAGGGTGACCCACAAGGATTCGGTAGAGGATCTGGTGCGCAAGGGGCGCGACCTGGAAAAGATCGTGCTGGCACGGGCCATCTGGCACCACCTGGGCCGCAAGGTGCTGTGCTACGACAATCGCACGGTGGTGTTCGGCTAGTCGTGTCCTCATTCAGGACACCAGGGAGGCGCTGATCGGTCCCCGCTCTCGCGTTAAGGAATACTTCAGTGTTTCCTTAAGACCGGATCGATGGCGCTTGCCTGAGGCGATCACCACCCCAGGCAGAGGTACCGAGGCCTGGAGTGGTGATCAGCGTTTACTCAAGCTGTCTCGGTAATCGCATCCGCCAGCAGATTGCACATGGTGTCCACCTGCTCGCGTTCGATGATGAACGGCGGACCCAACTGCAGCGTGTCGCCGGCGAAGCGCACGTACATGCCGCGTTCCCAGCATTTCATGGCCACCTCCCAGGGGCGGCGTGCCGGTTCGCCGGGGTAGGGTTCCATCTGGATCGCCGCCGCCATGCCCAGGTTGCGGATGTCCGCCACGTGCGGCAGACCTTTCAGGCCGTGCACCTGCTGCTCGAAGTAGGGCGCCATGTCGGCCGCGCGTTCGGCCATCCTCTCGCGCTCGAAGATCTCCATGGCGGCCAGCCCGGCGGCGCAGGCCAGCGGATGGGCTGAGTAGGTGTAGCCGTGCGGGAACTCCGGCAGGTAGCCCGGGCCGTCGGTGTTCATGAAGGTGTCGTGGATCTCGCCTGAGGCCACCACGGCACCCATGGGAGCGGCGCCGTTGGTCAGGTTCTTGGCCAGCGTCATGATGTCGGGCGTGACGTCGAACAGCGTGGCACCGAAGGGGGCGCCGATGCGGCCGAAGCCGGTTAGCACCTCGTCGAAGATCAGCAGGATATCGTGCCGGGTACAGAGTTCGCGCAGCCGTTGCAGGTAGCCCTTCGGCGGCACGATCACGCCTGCCGATCCGCTCATCGGTTCCACGATCACCGCCGCGATGTTGGAGGCGTCGTGCAGATTCACCAGTTCTTCCAGTTGCTCGGCCAGATGCGCGCCGTATTCCGGCACGCCGCGGCTGAAACGGTTTTCCGGGAGCAGGGTGGCGGACAGGTGGTCCGCTTCCACCAGCGAGCCGAAATGCTTGCGATTGGCGACGATGCCACCAACGCTGGTGCCCCCGGCGTTGACCCCGTGGTAGCCACGCACGCGCCCGATCAGCCGCGTCTTCTCCGGCCGCCCCTTCAGCCGCCAGTAGGCACGCGCCATCTTCAGCGCGGTATCCACCGACTCCGAGCCGGAGTTGGTGAAGAACACATGGTCCAGGCCGTCCGGCGTCAATTGCCTGACCCGGTCGGCCAGCAGCACGGCGCCGGGGTGGGCGTGCTGGAATGCTGGCGAGTAGTCCAGTTCCCGGGCCGAGCGGGCAATCGCCTCGGCGATCTCCGGCCGGCCGTGGCCGAAGCTGGCGCACCACAGCCCGGAAAGGCTGTCCAGGATCTGCCGGCCATCTGCGCTGCGGTAGTAGCAGCCCTCGGCGGATACGATCAGGCGCGGATCGCGGCGAAAGCCGCGGTTGCCGGAAAACGGCATCCAGTAGCTTTCCAGCTGTTGCCGGGTCAGGCCGGCCCATTTGGCGTCGTTGTCCACGGACGCTGCGTCGACGGGAATCGGTTTCATGCTGGCCTCGTTCCGCTGCGGGCGCATTGCCCGCCCGGTGCGCACCGGGCGGGATAGTGTCTGCCAGCATAGCTGTCCGGTGAGGGTCGGGAAAGATCAGCCCGAGAGGACCGGTTCTCCCTGGGTTGCGCCGCGGCCGGGCAACAGGGCCAGGGCCTGTTGCTCGTTGATCGGCAGCCCGTCCAGAAGGCGTTGCAGCGTCTCCGGGTCCTCATCGTGCAGGGTCAGCGGGTCCTGCGGCAGCAGTTTGTGGCGCACCACCAGGTGGGCCAGCGCCAGGCGGCGCCGGTCATCGCCCAGTTGTGCCGCCTCCCAGGCGAGCAATACCGCGGAGGTGATATGGTACAGGGCGCTGGCAATGCGCCGGGCGTCCTGCTCGGCGGTCGGGGTCCCGGCCAGATGATCCGCGGTGGCCGCGGTTCTGTCCAGCAGCGCCTGCAGCCGGGAGTGGGATGCTTCGGGGAGTGCGGCCCGGCGGAGCAGGTCGCTCAGGTAGTCCTTGAGCACCGGCAGCGTCTGCTCGCGGCGGATGGCGCGGAACACGTCCAGCGCAACGATGTTGCTGGTGCCCTCCCAGATGGAACCCAGGTGGGCATCGCGCAGCACGCGGGCGTCCGACCACTCCTCGATGTAGCCGCAGCCACCGCGCACCTCCATGCCGTCGCCGGCCACCTTGCGCGCGTCGCGGGTGGTTCGGAACTTGATCAATGGCGTCAGGATGCGCAGCAGCTTGGCCGCCTGCTGGTCGCCGACGTCGGCGCGCTTCAGGCAGTCGGCGGTATGGAACACCATGCTGCGGCCCTGTTCCGCGGTGACCAGCATCTTCAGCAACTGCCGCTGCATCAGCGGCAGATCCAGCAGCCGCTTGCCGAAGGCGCTGCGGTTGCGGGCCACGAACAGGGCTTCGTTCACCGAGCGGCGCATCAGCCCGGCGGAGCGTACGCCGTTGGACAGTCGCGACATGTTGATCATGTCGGTCATCTGCTTGAAGCCGCGGCCGGGCTCCCCCACCACGTAGGCCTCGGCACCCTCCATGACGATTTCGCCGCTGGCCATGGAGCGTGTGCCCAGCTTGTCCTTCAGACGGATGATACGGTAGTCGTTCAGGCTGCCATCCGCTTTGTGGCGCGGCAGCAGGAACAGGGTCAGCCCCCGGGTGCCGGCCTCGCCGCCTTCGGGCCGCGCCAGCACCATGGCCAGCTCGGCTCCGGCGTTGGAGCAGAACCATTTGTCGCCGTACAGCTTCCAGACGTCGCCTTCCTGACGCGCTTCCGTGGTGATGGCGCCCACGTCCGATCCGGCGTCCTGTTCAGTCATGAACATGGCGCCCTGGTACAGCGCATCGAAATCCTGGGAAGTCAGTTCGTTGATGTAGCGGTCGATCAGTTCCGGGGAGCCGAACTTGCGCAGGGTCCGCGTCAGCGCATCGGTCATGCTGAGCGGGCAGCAGAGGCCGAACTCCGCCTGCACGTAGAGGTAGGTCAGCCCGTATTTGACGATGGGCGGCAGCGGCTCGTTCCAGCCGAACACGCCGGCCCGATGCGACATGGCCGCCAGCCCGAATTCGGAGAACGCGTAGCGCTCCAGCTCGCGGTAGGACGGGTGCTTGTCCACCTGCTGGGTTTCGGCACCGTTACGGGCTCGCAATCTGAGTTCCGGCGGATGGCGGTCGGCCTCCAGCGCGAGTTCTTCCAGCTCCGAGCCAACCAGGGCCCCCAGGCGGTGGAACTGCGGCTCCACGTGGCGGAACAGTTCCGGTGTCATGTAGACCTGCAGCAGCGGGCCGAAGTCGGCGTCGACCTCGTAGCTGTTGCTGCCCCTGCTGTCCGGAATATTGCGATGAATATCGGCAGCCATGATTACCTCCTTAAAGGTTAGTAACTACCAGACTAGGCCGATTGGCCTGGCTTTCCCAATATCGCTTCGCTATCTGGTGATATAGTTTTCTGTATCGTTACCCGAGGTCTTCGATGGCGCTGACGTTCCGCCAACTGCGTTATTTCCTGGTGCTGTCCGAAGAGCTGCATTTCGGTCGCGCCGCCAAGCGGCTGCATATTTCCCAGCCGCCGCTCAGCGCCAGCTTGAAGCAACTGGAGGACGACCTGGGGGCACGGCTGCTGGATCGCAGCGGCAAGCAGGTGGTGCTCACGCCCGCCGGGGAACTGTTCCGCCAGCAGGCCGGGCGGCTGCTGAACCAGCTGGGGGACGCCCGCGACATGGTGCGCCGGCTGGGCGAGGCCTCGGCCGGCCGGCTGCGCGTGGGCTTCACGCCCACCATGCTGTTCCGGAAACTACCGGACATGCTGGCGGCCTTCCGGCAGCAATACCCGGACGTGGAATTGCAACTGATCGAGCACAACTCCGCCGGACAACTGGAAGCGCTGGCGCTGGGCCGCATCGATGTCGGCTTCATCCATGCCCTGCCGCTGCCGGATTCCGTCGCCTCGCTCACCATCGCGGAAGAGCCGTTTGTCTGCTGCCTGCCTTCCGGGCACACGCTGGCAGCGCGAGAGCGCATTGCGCTGGAGGAGCTGGCAGACGCCCCGCTGGTCATGTTCAGCCGCTCGCTGGCGGCGCACTATCATGATCGGATCATGAGCCTGTTCCGTATGGTGGGTGCGGAGCCGCTGGTGCGCCACGAGGTGTCCCAGTGGCTGACCATCGTCGCCATGGTGGCAAACGGCATGGGCGTGGCGCTGGTGCCGCGCGCGCTGGTCAACGCGGGCCTCTCGGGCGTGGTTTTCCTGCCGCTGGCCAACGCGGACATCCGGCACCGTTCGTGCTGCATCTGGCAGCTGGCCACCGGCAGCCCGCTGCGCGACGCCCTCCTGGACTGCGTCCGCGCGCACGGCTAAGGAAGCACTGAAGTATTCACGCTGCCGCCTTACGGTCAGATTCTTCGCGCTGCGTTGTTGCGGCGCTTGACCGCGGCGGTGTCGCAAGCCACCCCAGGTAGAACCATTACCTGCGGCGCCTTGTTCCTGGCCACGAACGAAAACCGGTGTCGAGCGCGACAACGTGAATACTTCAGCGCTTCCCTAATGCTTTCCGTGTCTCCCGTTTCAGCGCTACGCTGATCGGAAGCCGATCATAGGAGCAGCCGGAGGAGCCCCATGTCCATTACCGTCTACACTGCCAGGACCATACTTACGATGAATCCCTCCCAGCCGCGAGGGGACTGCGTCGCGGTCAGGGATGGCCGGGTGCTCGGCGTCGGACCCCTGGACGAGGTGCGCCGATTCGGCGAGGTGCGCATCGACGACCGCTACGCCGACAAGGTGCTGGTGCCGGGCTTCGTCGAAGGCCATAGCCACGCGCTGGAAGGCTATGTCTGGGATCTTCTCTACCTGGGCTACTTCGACAAGCTGGACCCGGACGGGCGCCGCTGGGAGGGGCTGAAAAGCCCGGAGGCGGTGCGGGCGCGCCTGGCGGCGCACATCGATGACGGCAATCCGGAGGAGCCGTTGATCGCCTGGGGGTTCGATCCGGTGTACTTCGAGGGGGAGCGCATCGACAAGCAGCTGCTGGACAGCGTCAGCAGCAAGCGGCCGATCGTGATCATGCATGCCAGCCTGCACGTGATGACGGTGAACAGCGCCGTTATCCGGCAGGCCGCCCTGGCGGACAAGGACGTGGAAGGCATCGTCCGCGGCAGCGACGGCCTGCCCAACGGGGAGCTGCAGGAAATACCGGCCATGCACCTGGTGTTCGACACCATGGCGTTCGACCTGTTCGGCGGCGCTTCCAGCAGCCGGGCATTGAACCGCTACGCGAAGGCAGCGCGCCGGGAAGGCATCACCACCATCGTCGATCTGCTCAACCCGATGGACGACGCGGCGGTGGAGGCCTTGCGTGCCGCCACCGCCGAGCCGGACTATCCGGTACGCCTGTTGCCGGCGCTGAACGCCCTGGCCTGGGATCCGCAGACCGGCAGCGAGCGGGTGCGTGCGGCCATGGCCCACAACCATGAGCGATTGCAGTTCGGCCTCGTCAAGCTGGTGACCGACGGCGCCATCCAGAACTTCACCGCCCGCTTGCAGTGGCCCGGTTACCTGGAAGGCCCGGACAATGGCGTATGGAACGCGCCGCCGCAGACCTTCCACGACATGGTGCAGCATTACCACCAGGCGGGGCTGCATCTGCACATCCATACCAACGGTGACGAAGCAGTTGGCATGATCCTCGACGCCCTGGACGAGGCCCTTTCGCTGTGGCCGCGGCCGGACCACCGGCACACGCTGCAGCATGTGCAGCTCATTCGCCAGGATCAGCTGCGGCGGGTTGCCCGGCTCGGCGCCTGCCTGAACATCTTCGCCAATCACATCTATTACTGGGGCGACATCCATCGCACTCGTACCCTCGGGTACGACCGCTGCCAGCGCCTGGAGCCGGCCGCCAGCGCCGACCGCATGGGCATTCCCTTCGGTATCCACTGCGATGCGCCGGTCACGCCGCTGTCGCCGCTGTTCACCGCCTGGTGCGCGACCACGCGGCAGACGGCCAGCGGCGTGGTGTTGGGCGAGGCGGAGAAGATCAGCCGCGCCCGGGCGCTGGAGGCGATCACGCTCGGCGCCGCCTACACGCTGCGCATGGACCACCGGGTGGGCAGTCTGGAACCCGGCAAGCAGGCTGATCTGGCTGTGCTGGACGAGGATCCCCTCGCCAGCGAGACGCCGCTGAAGGATATCCGTGTGCACGACACGGTGCTGTCCGGGCGTCCCACCGGGGGCGCCTAGCCGTGGCCGCGCCGATTGCCACCACCGTGCTCTGCGGATTTCTCGGCAGCGGCAAGACCACGCGCATCAATGCGCTGATCCGGGCGGGCACGCTGCGGAACGCGCTGTTCCTGGTGAACGATTTCGGCAGCATCGCCATTGATGCCGAATTGATCCAGGCGGAGGAGGACAGCGTGCTTCGCCTGAACAACGGCTGCGCCTGCTGTGGCGTGTCCGGAAACCTGTCGGCACAGCTCAGTGCCATCCGTCGCTGGAAGACGCCGCCGCAGCGGCTGGTGTTCGAGGCCAGTGGAATCGCACGCCCGCTGCCGTTGAAGCAGTTGTTCGCCGCTGCCAGCGGCTATCAACTTGAGGCGGTGGAGTCACTGGTGGACGCCAGCGCGTTTCAGCGGAATCTGGCTGATACCGCTGTTGCCGACATCGTCGAGGACCAGATCCGGCAGGTCGCACTGCTGCGCGTCAATCGCTGGCAGTGGCTTGCGGAGGCAGAGCGCCGCGGGTTCATGGATGACCTGCTACGCCGGAACCCGGATGCGCGGATCGTGCTGCAGGAAGACCAGCTTGCACCCGGTACCCTGGTAGCGGTGGGGCAGCCGCACGTCGAATCGGGGCCGGTGGTGTCCCGCAGTCTGCGTTTTGATTTCCCGGTGGATGTGGAGCGGGTGGAGCGCCTGCTGTTGGAGGCGGGGCCGGTACTGCTGCGCGCCAAGGGCATGCTGGAGGCAGCCCCGCCGGAGAGGGGGCGTTACCTGTTGCAACTGGCCGGCGGCCGTCTGAGCAGCGTTCCCACCAGCGCCGGCCGATCATCGGCGCTGGTGTTGATCGGCCGCCAGGGGGCTGCGTTCGACCGGCTGGTGGAAGCGCTGGAGCAGAGTCGGCACTGACCGGCCGCGCCTGTTGATGACGGCGGTGTCGATCAGTTGCCGCGCTCGCGGGGCGCCAGGGCGCCGATGATCGGACCCATATGGCGGAAGAAATCGCTGCGGCCGAGAGAGGGCGCATGCAGGCTGGACATGGAGCCGTCCAGGAACAGGGCGTTGCGGGTGCCCAGGTCGTCGCGGAACAGTCGGGCAAACTCGTGGAAGGTCACCGGCTGCTCGGTAATGGCGAACACAACCGTGCGCTCGTCTATGACGCCAACGCCGTTGCGCCGCTTGCGGGAGTTGCTGTCTTCCAGGAAGGCAGGGTGCAGCTCACCGTCGATGACCAGCATCGGGCCGGATTGCGTGGCCAGCTCCGGACTGCGGTCCGCCTCCAGGTACTGCTCGGTGGTCATGACGGCGGCGCGACCGTTCTCCACCAGGAAGATGCCGTTCGGCTTCATGTGGAAGTTGCCGGGGCCGTCGGCGGTATTGGCGCGGCGAAAGGTCTCGCCGTCCTCGATGTAGAGACCCGCCGGTGACAGATCGGGGCGGAACATGCCGGCGTTCATGGCGAACACGAGCTGCTCGTTCCCCATCGTGGTCGGCAGCCGCCGGAACGCGCGGTAGGGTTGCCCGACCTCGTCGCGCCAGAACAGCTGCAGCGAGTGTACCTTCAGGTCCACGGTGCAGACGGTGAAACGCAGGCCTTCGAATCGGTGAGGGGTGCACGGTTCCTCCACCGGGGACGACCATCCGGCAGGCGGCAGCGCAAGCAGCACCAGCAGTGGAAGCCAGAGCAGGCGCCATAGCGGCCGGCGGGTACGGACAAACGGCATAGACGGTTCCTGTGCTGCCTGATCAGCGTTCGGTGAGCAAGGCGCCTTGGGCGCGCGGGCGGCGTGTCATCCAGTAGCTGTCGGCCCAGTAGGGGTTGTCCAGCTCGGAAAGGGTGACACCGGCGCTGGTGGAGGCATGCAGAAAACGCCCGTTCTCCACGTAGATGCCGACGTGACGTTTCTTTGCACCGGTTCTGAAGAACACCAGATCGCCGGCGGCCATCTGCTCACGGGGAATTGGATCACCGAACCGAGCCTGCTGTTCCGTGGTGCGGGGCAGGTCGACGCCGAACTGCGAACGGAAGGTGGTCATGACAAAGGCGGAGCAGTCGATGCCGGTTCTGCCGGTGCCGCCGATGCGGTAGGGCGTGCCGCGCCAGTCGGCATGTTGTGTGTAAAGGGCCTGGATGACGCCATCCCGCTGCGGTTCGCTCCTGGCGCTGGGGCGCTCGGTGGCTGGGGGTGTCGGCGACGGCGGAGTGGTGGCGCAGCCGGCCAGGGCCAGCGCGGCGGCGACTAGCAGGAAGCTCTTCATGCCCTTGTCCCTTCTTCATCCGGCGTGCCTTGATTGTGTCCCGCCAACGCGCGGGCGTCCAGCCAGCCGGGGATCAACCGGCCTTGCGGAAGGTCAGGTTGATGCGGTCACTGCCGGCGAACGGGTGGTGCGCGGACTTCACGGTGAGTATGCCATGATAGCGCAGCCGCGCCGGCCCGCCCCAGGCGACCACGTCGCCGTGCGCCAGCCGGACGCGAAGCGGTCGGTCTTTCCGTCGCTCGCCGCCGAACTGGAAAACCGCGGGCACGCCCAGTGATACCGACACGATGGGGTGGTTGTAATCCCGTTCGTCCCGATCCTGGTGCAAGGACATCCGGGCCCCTGGCACATAGCGGTTGATCAGGCAGGCATCGGGGACGAAGCCGGGAAAGCCGGCCTCCGCCGCGGCCGCCGCGACCAGTTCCAGCCAGGGTTCCGGAATCCGCGGCCACGGCCGGCCGCTGGCCGGATCCATCGGGCTGTAACGGTAGCCCCTGCGGTCCGTGATCCAGCCCAGGTCTCCGCAGCTGGTCATCGCCACCGACATCCGAAACCCGCCGGGCGTGACCATTTGCCGAAACGGCGCCTGTCCGGCGATGCGACTGATGTGTTCCTGCAGCGTTGCATCCTGGCCGGCGGCGAAACCGCGCAGCAGCACCGCACCAGGAGCAAGCCGCTCCTTACCGGTTTCCAGCGTGTCGAACAGATCCATCGTCATCGCAATTGCCAGCGTTGCTCTTGTCGCGCTCCCGCCGCAGCAACTCGCGCTTGCGTGCGACGCCCCAGTAGTAGCCGGCCAGCCCGCCGTCGGTGCGCACCACACGATGACAGGGGATTGCCACCGCCAGCCGGTTCGCCGCACAAGCTCCGGCCACGGCACGCACCGCCGACGGGGCACCGAGCCTGTGTGCCAGCTCGGTATAGCTGACCGTTTCCCCCGGAGGAATATCCCGCAACGCCTGCCATACGCGCTGCTGGAAAACGGTGCCGCGGATATCCAGCGGCAGGTCCAGCCCCACCTCCGGGGCTTCCACGAAACCGACGACGGCGGCGACCAGGTTCTCGAAGGCGTCGTCGCCACCCTGCAGGTTGGCCTGCGGGAAGCGGTCCTGGAGTTCCCTGACCAGCGTATCCGGGTCGTCGCCAAGGCTGATGGCGCAGACGCCTTGCTGGCTGGCTGCCACCAGGATCGCCCCCAGCGAGCACTGCCCAACGGCGAACAGGATTTGCTCCCCCGCACCGCCGGCGCGGTATCGGCTTGGTGTCATTCCCAGCAGCCGCGTTGCCGCTGCGTAGAACCGGCTGCTGGAACCGTAGCCCACCTCGTAGACGGTATCGGTGACGCTATCGCCCTGGGCGAGCCGTTGCCGTACCCGTTCGCCCCGCCGGGCCTCGGCGTAGGCCCGCGGCGTGAGCCCGGTGATCTGGCGAAAAACGCGATGGGTATGGTAACTGCTCCAGCCGGCCAGCCGGGCCAGCTCCTCCAGTGAGGGGGGCTGCGTCGAGATGTCGATGTGGCGGCACAGCGAGGCAACGATATCGGCGTGCTGGGACATGGCTGCATCCTCATTCATGCTGAGGACACGTTACCGCTGACGCAACTTGCGCGCATCCCGTTTCTTGCGCAAAAAAAAACCGCGCCCGGAGGCGCGGTTTGGTCTGGCAGGGCAGAGCCCCGTCAGTGCACGGTCAGCTTAGGCGGCCTTGGCAGCCTTGTTGCTGAGCGTGGTCACGTTTTCCTGAGCGACCTTCTGCAGCTCGGCGCTGAAGTCCTTGCCCAGGCCGGCCAGCGTGTTGGCGTCCTGGCTCAGCTTCTCGCTGATGGTCTTGGCGGTCTTGGTCTGGCTGTCCACGAAGGACTGCAGGCTCTTGACGTCGGAGACCTTGCTCAGGGAGCGCAGCTGCTCGACACTCAGGTCGGAGTAGGCCTTGGCCGCTTCCAGGTTGTAGGCGGTCAGCTTGGCGAAATAGTCCACGTACAGGCCGCTCACCTTGCGGCTCGGGGCGATGAACTGTTCCAGCTGGCTGTTGGCTTGCTTGATGATGTCGTCGTACATGGTAAATACCTCTTAGCGGAAATGTCGGCAGGGACCATCCCCTGTTGCAGTGCAACATAACATTGAATTTTGTGCGTTGCAATATTTTCTTGGCGAACCGTTTCCCCCGTTCCCGGTCTCTGCTTTCAATCTCGATTAGCGAAGGTGCGGAATGGCGGAGGACCTGATCCAGCTATCGCCCGCAGGCCTCTACTGCCCGGCCGGCGGCTTTCACATCGACCCCTGGCGGCCGGTGCAGCGGGCCGTGATCACCCATGCCCATGGCGACCACGCCCGGGGTGGCATGGGCGTCTATGTGTCGAGCCATGACGGTCTGGCGCTGCTGCGCAGCCGCTTGCCGCGGGGCAGTCTGTTGCGCGGCGTCGGCTATGGCCGGCGTTTCCGGATGGGCAGGGCCTGGGTGTCGCTGCATCCCGCCGGACACATACTAGGGTCGTCGCAGGTGCGCGTGGAACTGGGCGACCGTGTCTGGGTGGCGTCCGGCGATTTCAAACGCGATCCCGATCCGACCTGCGCGCCGTTCGAGGTGGTGCCCTGCGACACCTTCATCACCGAGGCGACCTTTGCCTTGCCCATCTATCGTTGGCGCCCTGCCAGCCTGGTGGCGGTGGACATCCACGAGTGGTGGCAGCAGAACGCCGAGGCGGGCAAGGCCTCCGTGCTGTTCTGCTACGCGCTTGGCAAGGCCCAGCGGTTGCTGGCGGAACTGGCGGCGCATACGGCTGACACCGTTTATCTGCATGGCGCCATGGTGCCGCTGACCCGTACCTACCGGGAAGCCGGCGTTGCCATGCTTCCGACTGAGCCGGTCAGCGAACTTCCGGCTCGCCATGATTTCTCGCGCGCATTGATACTGGCGCCCCCGTCGGCCGCGGGCAGTCCGTGGATGCGCCGCTTCCGCAGTCACGTCAGCGGTTTCGCCTCCGGCTGGATGCGCGTACGGGGCAACCGCCGTCGGCGCGGATACGACCGGGGGTTCATCGTCTCCGATCATGCCGACTGGCCGTCGCTGATTCGCACCATCCGGGAAACTGGCGCGCAGCGTGTGCTTGCCACGCATGGCCGCACCGATGTGCTGGTTCGCTATCTGCGGGAAATCGAAAGGGTGGATGCCGCGCCGCTGGTCACGCCCTACAGCGGCGAGGCGGATGACTGATGCAGCGGTTCACCGCACTCTACCAGGCACTGGACGAAACTAACGCCACCGGCGCGAAGGTAGCGGCCATGCGCAGCTACTTCGAATCCGCACCACCAGAAGACGCCGCCTGGGCTGTCTACTTCCTGACCGGGCGACGGCTGAAACGCCTGGTGCCGACCGCAGAGCTGAAGCAATGGGTGCTGGCGGCCACCGGGATGCCGGACTGGCTGCTGGAAGAAACCTACGCGTCGGTGGGTGACCTGGCCGAGACGCTCGCACTGTTGCTGGACAGCGAACTGGCGCCACCGGAAAGCGAGGACATGCCGCTGCACCGCTGGGTGGGGGAGCGGCTGCTTGCACTGCGGGGCATGGAGCCGGAGCAGCGACAGCATGCGGTGACGGCCTGGTGGGCCGAATTGCCCACCGGCGGCCGATTCGTGCTGAACAAGATGCTGACTGGTGCATTCCGGGTCGGGGTTTCGCGGCGGCTGGTGGTGAGGGCGCTGGCACAGGCCAGCGGACTGGATGCGGCCACGGTCACCCATCGGCTGATGGGCCACTGGGAGCCGACGGCCGCCGCCTTTGGCGACCTGCTGGACCCGGAAGACCGGGGCGAGGATGCCTCGCGACCGTACCCGTTTTTCCTCGCCTCCCCCCTGGAGGGGAAGCCGGCATCGCTGGGGCCGGTCGCCGAATGGCAGGCGGAGTGGAAGTGGGACGGCATCCGTGGACAGTTGCTGCGCCGGAACGGCGATTGCTATCTCTGGTCCCGCGGGGAGGACCTGATGGAAGGGCGGTTCCCGGAAATCGAAGAGGCGGCCGAACGCCTTCCGGACGGGGTCGTGCTGGACGGCGAGATCCTGATCTGGATCGACGACGCGCCGGCGCCTTTCCATCAGCTGCAGCGGCGCATCGGTCGGCTGAAACCGTCCGCCAGAATGCTGCGCGAGGTGCCGGCCCTCTTTCTGGCCTACGATCTGCTG
The DNA here is from genome assembly GCA_020831845.1 of Ectothiorhodospiraceae bacterium. GTDB lineage: Bacteria > Pseudomonadota > Gammaproteobacteria > Nitrococcales > Aquisalimonadaceae > LSCE01. The sequence goes on along the minus strand of JAFIFV010000055.1, from coordinate 9,861 downwards.
GAGTGGCGGGGCGAAGACTGTCGCCAGCATCCGCTGGGGCAGCGGCGACAGCGGATGGAAGCCTTGCTGAACGGCATGGAGGGTGCGATTCGGGTCTCTCGTCCCCTGGCCGCGAACTCCTGGACGGAACTGGCAGCGCACCGGGAGCAGGCGCGGGAATTGGGTACCGAGGGGCTGATGCTGAAGCGCCTGGGCTCTCCCTACCGGGTCGGCCGCACCCGTGGCGACTGGTGGAAGTGGAAGCTGGATCCGCTCACCATCGATGCCGTGATGCTGTATGCCCAGCCTGGCCACGGACGTCGTTCCAGCCTGTTCACGGATTACACCTTTGGTGTCTGGAGCGGCGAGACCCTGGTGCCGGTGGCCAAGGCCTACTCCGGTCTGGACAACGTCGAGATAGAAGCGCTGGACCGCTGGATTCGCGGCAACACGATTGAGCGCTTCGGGCCGGTGCGGTCGGTGCGTGCGGACCAGGTGTTCGAGCTGGCCTTCGAAGGCATCGCCGAATCCTCCCGCCACAAATCGGGGGTGGCCTTGCGCTTTCCGCGTATCAGCCGCTGGCGACATGATCTTGGCATCAAGGATGCGGACACGCTGGAGCAGGTGAGGGCGCTGTTGCCGGAACAACCCTCCTGAATCGTGTCAGAAGCGGAAGTTCACCCCGGCATGGACCGCGCGCTGGTTCTTGCTCACGGCGGTGACGGTGGTGGTGCCGTCGCTGAAGCGTTCCTCGAAATCGGCGAACAGGAAGCGGTAGCCGATCTCCACCTGTACGAGGTCCGTCACCTCGATCAGACCCCCGGCCCGAAAGCCGGCCAGCCAGCTGCCGGTGCGCGTACCCTTGGCGCCGAAGTTGCCGTCGCCGCCCAGCACATCGTTGCGGCGCCAGCGCATGCTGCCCCACCCTGCGGCCACACCGACATAGCCGCTGAACATCTCGCCGCCGGGAATGACCAGGTCCAGGAAGGCCGTCCCATACCAGGTTTCCGCTTCGTTATAGTTCACCCGCATCAGGTCGACGCCGTAGCGGGTAGGGCGTCCGTATCGGCCGACGCGCAGCACCGGCGTATCGGACAGCGTATTGAGATTGCCGCCGGCCTCGCCGTCTGCCCGGAAGCGGCTCTGCGAGGTGGCACCACCAATACCGATGAACATGCGGCGTTCCGCCTCGAAGGCCACCGCCCGGCCGAACGGCTGTGCAAAGCCCTGAACGGGAAGCAGGACCAGGACCAGCAATAGCCACGAATAGCGCATTTACACCAACCTTCGCATCGGAACCCGGTGGACGTCTGCGGGTCATAATGCCAGCTATGGCCTCGGCAATCACCGCCTCCCCCTTGCAGCGCATCGAATCCTGGTTCCGGGAGCATGGCTGGCGGCCGTTCGATTTCCAGCGCCAGGCATGGCAGGCCTATCTGGATGGAGAAAGCGGGCTGATCCATGCGCCCACCGGTACCGGCAAGACCCTGGCGGCGTAGTTCGGGCCCGTGCTGGAGGGTTTGCGGGCCGATGCGGGATCGCAGCCGCCCCCGTTGACTGTGTTGTGGATCACGCCGCTGAGGGCGCTGGCCGCGGATACCACCGGGTATTTGCAGGCGAGCGCGGAGGCCCTCGGGCTGGACTGGACCATCGAACAGCGCACGGGGGACACCGCGCAGTCAGTATAGGCCCGCCAGTGCCGACGCCTGCCCACCGTGCTGGTGACCACGCCGGAGAGCTTGTCGCTGTTGCTGAGCGACCGCGAGGCCCATCAACGACTGCGACATCTGCGCAGCGTCGTGGTTGACGAATGGCACGAGCTGATGGGCAGCAAGAGAGGCGTTCAGCTGGAACTCTGCCTGGCGCATCTGCGAACCCTGTGCCCGGTGCTGCGGAGCTGGGGCGTGTCGGCCACGCCGGGTAACCTGGATCAGGCTGCGGAGGTGCTGCTGGGAGGTGCCGGCCAGGCCCGACTGATCCAGGGACTGCTGCCCAAGCAGACGCGGATCTCCAGCCTGATCCCGGAGCGCATGGAACGTTTCCCCTGGGCCGGGCACCTGGGCACGATGCTGCTGCTCCAGGTCATGGATGCGTTGGAGCGGGCTCGCAGCACGCTGCTGTTCACCAATACGCGATCCCAGGCCGAGTTATGGCATGAGCGCTGCTGGAGGCCCGCCGGCCCCAGGAGCGGTCCCTGGATGTTCTGGTGCAGCATCTGGTCACGCTGGCACTCGGCCCGGGGTTCACCGACGACGCACAGCTCGCAGAGGTTCGCTCCACGCATGCCTACCGCGAACTCACAGAGGCCGAATGGCGCTGGGCGCTGGATTTCATCACCACCGGTGGCAGCACACTGAAGGCCTACCCGCAGTATCGCAAGGTGGTGGTGGAGGGGGCGTCTACCGGGTGACGGACCAACGCATCGCCCGTTTCCACCGCATGGCGGTGGGAACGATTACCTCCGACAGCATGATGCGGGTGAAGTACCTGAACCCGGCGAAGCCGGATAAAGCGGAGTCACCATGCGCAGGTCGCCGCAGTGAGGTTTGCTTCCGGACACGCCGTGAACCCCTGCGGCGCTATGCATTCCATGCAACGCTTGCAGGACCGGGGCTGGCCATTCGTGTCCAGCCCGTTCGGCCGGGGAAAGCAGTGCTTTCCCTTGATCGGCCTCACCCATGTAGGCTTGTCGGCGAGGTCCCTCTCGCCGACAGTCCGGAAGCAAACCTCACTGCGGTGACCGGAACGAAGCGACCGTTGCCGCATCGCCGTGCCTCGGGCATCCTGCCCCTCTTCCAGTGGGGCAACGTGCTAGCAGCGCCCCTGTCTTGCCAGGCCGGGCGGGCAGCTTCCCCGGCGCGGGGCGTGCTGGTGATAGTGATAGTGGTAATGCTGCTGTGCCCGATGCCGCGACCGCGACTTGAAGCGCGGATCATGGTGCCTGGAGTGGTGCCGGTAATGCCGCGGGGGGGCGTGGTAATGGGAGTGATAGTGGCTGCGGCTCCTGGGCCGGCTGTGATGGCCGTGGTAATGCGTCACATGGCGGCTGCCGGAGTGACGCTCGGTGGCGATGGCCGTTCCGGTCAGACCCCCCAGCGCGCCGCCGATCATGGCGCCGTCGCGGCCGCCGAATTCCGCGCCCAGATAGCCTCCGACAGCACCGCCAATGGCGCCTCCGATCAGGGCGCGCTCGGCCAGTCGGCTGTCGGCCATGGCGATGCCCGGGAGCAGCAGAGCCAGGCCCAGCAAACCTGCGGAAACTCGTTTCATGACGGCACTCCTTCTGTTATCAGGTGCCGCCAGTGTGCAAAGACCTGCCTGAACGCAGGCTGAACCGGTCTCGGACGAGGAAGGCGACAGCATGCTTTCGATTGATATTGACGGAGAGGTCATGCAGCTCTGTCCCGACCGCGCCATGTACTGGCCGGCGCGGTGGACCCTGCTGATCGCCGATCCGCATTTCGGCAAGGCCGGTGTGTTCCGGCGTCGCGGCATCCCGCTGCCGGCGGGCGTCACGGAGGCGGATCTGCGACGCCTGACGGTGCTGCTGGGCGCGACCGGGGCTGAGCGCCTGGTGATTCTGGGAGATTTCTTCCATGCCAGGCCGGAGCCCGGCGAACCGTGGCTGCAATCCTTTGCCGCGTGGCGCACCGGGCACGCCTCGCTGGCGGTGCAGGTGGTCGCTGGCAATCATGATCGCCATGCCGGAGGTCCCTGTGAGGACTGGGGGCTGGACTGGTTTCCGGAGCCGCTGCGGGAGGGGCCGTTCCTGTTCGACCATGAGCCCTGGGAGGGCAGTGGCGTGCATGTGATCGGTGGGCATCTCCACCCGGTCATGCGACTCCGGGGCGGCGGCGATAGCCTGCGGCTGCCGGTTTGCTGGGTGCGGCCTGGCTGCACCGTGCTGCCCGCGTTCGGCCGTTTCACCGGCGGACATGCGATCACCCCGGGGCCCGGCGACCGCGTGTACGCGATGGGGGAGCGGGACGTGGTGGATCTTGGATGGAGCGAACGCGGGAGCTGATCCGTGCTTTCCAGGGAAACGTGAATACTTCAGCGCTTCCTTAAGCGATACGCCCGAACTTTCCTGCCTTGTAATCTGCCTGGAATGCCTTGATGGCGTCCAGGCTGTCCAACGCGCAGTTGTCCCGCACCACCGGCCTCGGATCCAGCGGCTCGCCGCCCAGCAGCAACGCCCGTGTGGGGACGCCGGTCTGCAGGCGCACATAGTCCTCCTGTGGCAGTCGCATCAGTTCGCAGGGCTCCGCCGCCCCGTCCACACCGGCGGCGGTCAGTTCGCCCTCGATCACGTAGATCGCCAGTTCGAATGCTGGCGAGACGTCCAGGGACAGGCTGGCGCCCGCGGCCATGTCCAGGTCGACATAGGCCAGTGGCGAGTGCGTCAGCACCGGTGAGCGCTGGCCCGATAGCTGCCCCGCCAGCAGGCGTATGTGCGCGCCGCCGTCTTCCCATTCCGGCAGGGACTGCGCGGGATGGTGGACGAAGGCGGGGGCGATATCCCGCTTGTCCGCGGGCAGCGCCACCCAGACCTGGGCAAGATGCAAGGGCTGGTTACTCTCCACGGCGGAGGAGCGGCCGTCCTCGATGTGCGCGATACCGCGTCCGGCGGTCATCCAGTTCACGTCGCCGGGTCGTATCTCCTGCCGGGTGCCCAGGCTGTCCCGGTGCAGCAGCGCGCCGGACAGCAGGTACGTGACCGTTTCCAGGCCTGCGTGCGCGTGCGGCGGAACGTAGAGTTCCTGGTCCGGCGGCATGTCATCCGGCGACAGGTGATCCAGGAAAACGAAGGGGCCGACCATTCTGCAGTGGTGGCGCGGAAGTACCCGGCGGACGTGGATGTCGTCGACCAGGTGTTGCGTGCGGGCGGGCATCACTGATTCATTCATGGCACTCGTCGCTCCAGTCTGGTGCAACCAGTATGGAACAGCATGCCGGATGCAGCGACCCCGTGATTGCTCAGTGCTTGAAAAGCACCAGTGCCTCGCCGCTGCAGACAAGGCGGCCGTCCTCGCCGGTGCAGCGTGTCTCGAGGTTTACCAGCGACTTGTCCGGTCGCAGCCGGCTGATGGTCACCGTGGCGGTGAGTTCCTCGCCCACCTGACCCTGGTCGTGAAAGCGCATCTGTTGCTTCAGGTAGTTGGTGCCGTGGCCGGGGACCTGTTCGCCCAGCAGGTTCGAGAACAGCGCGGCGATCAGCGGCTCCGGCACATGGCCGTCCGGCTCCGGGGCTCCGGCGATAGCGGCCCATTGCACCAGTTCGGCGGCGCGGTAGCGGCGACCGATACTGGCGCTGTCACCCACGGAGAGTAGCGAGAAGCGAGTGCTGTTCTGGTTCATGCGGTCTGCTCCGGTAATTGGATCACGCATTCCCCGCTCAGGCCGAGGCGCTGGTCCGGCTTGATGACGCGGGTGGCCAGGCGCAGTTCGCCGCCGTCGACGGCCCCCAGTGGCTCCAGCACCAGTGTGACGGTTTCGTCGGCGTAGGTGGGGGCCTCGAACATCAACTCCTGGCTGAGCATCCGGGCGGCGGGGTACTGCCGGGCGATCAGGCCGCGGATGGCACTGAACAGCATCATGCCGTGGGCCACCGTGGCGCCGAATGCGGTGCTGGCAGCGAACGCAGGATCCACGTGTATGGGGTTGTGGTCGCCGGAGAGTTCGGCGAAGGCGTCGAACTCCGCCTGCGTAAACGCCCGTTGTTCCTCGATGCGCTCAGCCATTGCGCAGTTCTCCCTTCTGGATCTTGCCCAGGGCGTTGCGCGGCAGCGCGCCCACCCATTGGAAGTGCACGGGCACCTTGTACCCCGCCAGCTTCTCGCGGCAGTAGCGCTTGAGTTCCGCGTCATCCGGTCGTTGCACGTTTGCCGAGGCAACCAGGAATGCCTTGCCGACTTCGCCCCAGCGCTCGTCCTGGACACCGACCACGGCCACTTCGGCCACGGCCGGATGCCGCTGCAGCACCTGTTCCACTTCCGCCGGGTAGACGTTCTCGCCGCCGGAGATGTACATGTCCTTCCAGCGGTCGACGATGAAGTAGTAGCCGTCCTCGTCGCAGCGGGCGACATCGCCGCTGTGCAGCCAACCCTCCGCTTCGATGGCCTCGCGCGTGGCGTCCGGCCGCTTCCAGTAGCCAGGAGTGATGCCCGGGCCGCGGATCAGCAGTTCGCCGGCCTCACCGACGGGCAGGTCGCGCCCTTGGATGTCGACGATACGCACCTCTGCAAGCAACTGCGGCCGGCCTACCGAGCCGGCCTTCTCCACCACGTGCTCCAGATCGGTGAGGAAGACCGTGGGGCCGGTTTCGGTCATGCCGAAGCCGGTGCGGATGGGGATGCCGGCGTCCAGGTACTTTTCCGCGACTGGCAGCGGCAGGGCGGCGCCGCCACAGCCCCAGGAACGGACGCCCTTGAGCTTGTCGGCATCGAACCCCGGATGGTCCAGCAGCATCTGGTACACCGCCGGCACACCGAAGAAGACGGTGCAGCGTTGTTCCAGTTCGCGTAGGGCCTGGGCCGGATCGAAGCTGCGCAACACCAGCACCGAGCCACCCACCAGCAGCACGGCGGTGCAGTACAGGTTGATGCCGCCGGTATGAAACATGGGAAGCACGTTCAGGAACACGTCGTCCTGGCGCAATTCCACTGGCAGGCCGATATTCATGTAGTTTGCCAGCATCATGCGGAATGTCTGGATCACGCCCTTGGGCCGGCCGGTGGTGCCGGAGGTGTAGAGCAGGTACCAGGTGCTGTCGGGGTCCCGGTCCGGGTGGGGGGCCAGGTCAGGCGTGACCGACGCCAGATCCGCCCGGTAGTCCCGCGCGGTATCCGTGCCCGTATCCAGGGACACCAACTGCAGGCCGGGGAAATTGTGGGCAAGCTCGCCAGCGGCGTCGCTGAACTCCTCCGCGAAAATCAGCGCACGGGGCTCGCAATCCTCGATCAGGCCGGTCAGCTCGGCCACCGCCAGGCGCCAGTTCAGTGGCACCAGGATCAGCCCAGCCTTGGCGCAGCCGAACAGCATCGCAAAGAACTCGGCGCGGTTCTGGCCCAGGTAGGCCAGACGGTCGCCTTCCTCCAGCCCCCAATGCTGGCGGGCGGCGGCCGCGAGGCGGGCGGCTCGTTCGTTGAGTTGCGCATAGGTGTAGCGCGTGCCGTCGGCCAGGTCCTCCACGGCCGGTTTTTCCGGCGTGACCCGTGCCCGATGCGCCAGCAGATCGAACATCTGCATCTTTGCTCCTCCCGATGTCTGTTCTACGCCTTGCCGAGGAACGCGGCCATGCCGCGGTCGGCTTCCTCGGTGTCGATCTGGTCCAGGAAGTTTCGCAGTTCCGCATCCAGTCCCGAGGCCACGCGATCGTGATCCGGCCGGGTCAGTTGCAGCGTGCGATGCACGCTGCCGATCTGCTTGCCACTGATCTCGGCCGCCAGTGCCGAGGCCAGTTCCCGTTCTTTTCCCTGTTCGGCGAGTCGGCTGATCAGGCCCCAGTCCAACGCCTGCTGGGCGCCGATGGTGCCATTCAGCAGCTGGATCTCCAGCGCCCGGCCGCGTCCGATCCGTTCCGGCAGCAGTGCGGTCCAGCCGCCATCCGGGCTGAATCCCACGTTCACGTACCAGGGCGCGAAATGCGCTTTCGGCCCGGCCACCACCAGGTCGCAGCTCAGCACCAGGCCGATGGAGCCGCCGGTGACCATGCCGTGCACGGCGGCGATGGTGGGGAAGGGCAGTCGTAGTAGCTGCAGGATGGAGTCGTTGAGCAGTCCCACTACGCGCCGGGAATACTCCCGCCGCTCGTTGCGGGGGCAGGCGTAGAAGCCGCCGACATCGCCGCCGCTGGAAAAGGAACGGCCCTCGGCGGCCAGGATCAGTGCACGGGGCTGTTGGTATTCCAGCCGATGGAGTGCTGCCAGCAGTTCCTGCAGCAACTCCGGGATCAGCGCGTTATGGCGGTCAGGGCGGTTCAGCACCACCCAGGCGATCTGTCCTTCCAGACGGGTTTCCACCAACGGGGCGGGCATGCGAGCTCCTGAGTCACGGTTCGGTTCGTGCCCGAAAACATGACTCAGTCGTCACTATTCTGTCAAGCGGATTTCGTCACCACCGTAGGGTGCTCAGAGCGCAGCGATGCGCACCGTCCGCTCCTGGGGTTTCGATCCGGCCGCCGGCCTGGTCTGGAGAATTCAGCAATCTTGGACGTAGGGTGCGCACCAGAACGTGGTGCGCACCACTCCCCGGCCTGGCCCGGTGCCCAGGCCGTGCGGCCTGCACACCCTACACGGGTTCCGATCGGGCGCAGGCTGGATGGTGGCGAAGTCGATATCCACCAAACCCGCCATGGACGGGATCGAAGCCCGAGGCTGGACTGCGCCGGACCTCGTTCAATCCCAGCTCAACGCCCCACCGGTCCGGTACTCCGTTACCCGGGTTTCGAAGAAGTTCTTTTCCTTCTTCAGATCCATGATCTCGCTCATCCAGGGCAGCGGGTTCTCGGCGCCGGGGAAGGCCTCTGGCAGGCCGATCTGGACCAGGCGGCGGTTGGCGATGAAATGCAGGTACTCGGCCATCATGTCCCCGTTCATGCCGAGCACACCCCGGGGCATGGTGTCGCGGGCGTAGGCGATCTCCAACTCCATGCCCTCCAGCACCAGGTCCCGCATTTCCTGCTGGAAGGCGGGCGTCCACAGCTCCGGGTTTTCCAGCTTGATCTGGTTGATGACGTCGATGCCGAAGTTCATGTGCATGGACTCGTCGCGCAGGATGTACTGGAACTGCTCGGCGGTGCCGGTCATCTTGTTGCGCCGCCCCAGGCTCAGCACTTGGGCGAAGCCGGTATAGAAGAAGATGCCCTCGAATACCACGTAGAAGGCGATCAGGTCGCGCAGCAGGCGCTGATCGTCTTCGGGCGTGCCGGTGACGAAGTTGGGGTCGCCCAGGCTCTGGGTGTAGGGCAGGGCCCATTCGGCCTTGGCGGCCACCGAGGGCACTTCCCGGTACATGTTGAACACCTCGCCTTCATCCATGCTCAGCGATTCGATCACGTACTGGTAGGCATGGGTGTGCACGGCTTCCTCGAAGGCCTGGCGCAGCAGGTACTGGCGGCATTCGGGGTTGGTGATGTGGCGGTAGACGGCCAGCACGAGGTTGTTGGCCACCAGCGAGTCGGCGGTAGAGAAGAAGCCCAGGTTCCGCTTGACGATGGTCCGTTCGTCCTCGGACAGCCCGTCGCGGGATTTCCACAGTTCGATATCGCGGCCCATGGGGATTTCCTGGGGCATCCAGTGGTTCTCGGAGCCGGCCAGGTATTTTTCCCAGGCCCAGCGGTACTTGAACGGCACGAGCTGGTTGAGGTCGGCCCGGCAGTTGATGATCTTCTTGTCATCCACCTGCACGCGGCGGGCGCCCAATTCGATATTCTCCAGCCCGGTGGCGCCGGCGGTGGCCTGTTCTGTGTTCCTGTCTTCGGCGGTGTTCCAGTCCAGCATGGTTATCTCCTAGCCTATGTCCGTGGTCCAGTCTTGATCGGTCTCGGTTGTAGGGTGCTCAGAGCGCAGCGATGCGCACCTTGCGAGGGCTTCGTTCCGGTCAGGGGCGGGGACCTGTCTGCGGACACGCCGTGAACCCATCCCTGGGGGCTTGTCGGCGAGGTCCCTCTCGCCGACAGTCCGGAAGCAAACCTCCCGCCGGAGGCCTGGATATGGTGACTCTGCGTTATCCGGCGGTGCCGGATCGGTGGCAATCACCCGCACCGCATCGAAGCACGCAGCGGTTCATGCAACGGGACCACTCCGTGCAGCGGCCACAGAAACCAGGTCTGGGGTGGTGACATGTCTGCGGACTGTCGGCCGGAGGGACCCGGCCGACAAG
>JAFIFV010000107.1 GCA_020831845.1 Ectothiorhodospiraceae bacterium | reverse complement strand
GACCTGTCTGCGGACTGTCGGCGAGAGGGACCTCGCCGACAAGCCCCCATGGATGGGTTCACGGCGTGTCCGCAGACAGGTCCCCGCCCCTGACCGGAACGAAGCCCGGTGCGCTGCGCCCTCGGCTCCCCACAAATCGGTCGCCAGCTTGGAGTATGGTGCGTCGCCTGCCTCTATTTCGGCTGCATGCGGATAGCGCCGTCCAGGCGGATGGTCTCGCCGTTCATCATGGTGTTCTCGACGATGAACTGCACCGTCTGGGCGAACTCGATAGGGCGGCCCAGGCGGGGCGGGAACGGGACGCTGCGGCCCAGCGACTCCTGCACTTCCTGTGGCAACCCCAGCATCATCGGCGTCTCGAACAGGCCCGGCGCAATCGTCACCACGCGAACGCCGCTACGCGCCAGTTCCCGGGCAATGGGCAGGGTCATGCCCACCACACCGGCCTTGGACGCGGAATAGGCCGCCTGGCCGATCTGGCCGTCAAAGGCCGCCACGGATGCCGTGTTCACGATCACGCCGCGCTCGCCCTGGGAATCCGGCTCGTTGTCCGCCATGGCAGCCGCGGCCAGCCGGATCATGTTGAACGTACCCACCAGGTTGATCTGCACAACCTTGTTGAAGCGGTCGAGATCGTGCGGGCCCTCGCGCCCCACCACCTTTTCCGGCGTTCCCACGCCGGCGCAATTCACCAGGCCGTGGACCGCGCCGAATGACTGCCTCGCCAGCGCCACCGCTTTCTCCCCGTCCTCGGCACGGGTCACGTCGCAGCGCACCGCCTTCACCTGTCCGGGAAATTCCTGCTCCAGGCCTGCCGCACGCTCCTCCTGCAGATCCGCCACCACCACACTGGCGCCCTGCCCCACCAGACGGCGGACGGTGGCTTCCCCCAGGCCTGACGCACCGCCGGTGACAATGAAAACGCAGTCCTTGATATCCATAAACTCCCCCTCATTGGCTGTTATGACTGACACAGGTTATAGGCCACGGTCGGCGCCGTGGATACTTGACGCGTAACGTCGAAGGCTCGATGGTAATCGATCAGCCAACAAACGTCCTCGGCGAAAAGGACGATCACGGCGGGCAGGCCTGCCCGAGGAAGCGGAGGGAAGCGGATGGGACCGTTGCACGGCGTACGCGTACTGGAAATGGCCGGCATCGGCCCGGCCCCGTTCTGCGGCATGATGCTGGCGGACATGGGGGCGGAGGTGCTGCGAATCGATCGCAAGACGCGCACCCCGCTGCCCGTCACCGACGTGGTCACCGCCCGCGGCAAGCGCTCGGTCACGCTGGACCTGAAACAGCCCGCCGGGACGGCGGCCGCGCGGGAACTGGCCGGACGGGCCGACATCCTGATCGAGGGCTTCCGGCCCGGCGTCATGGAACGGCTTGGGCTGGGGCCGGAAATGTGCATGCAGAAGAACCCGCGCCTGGTCTACGGCCGCATGACCGGCTGGGGCCAGGACGGCCCGCTGGCTTCCACCGCCGGCCACGACATCAACTACATCGCACTCTCCGGCGTGCTGCATGGCATCGGGCGGGCGGGCGACAGCCCGGTGCCGCCGCTGAACCTGGTGGGCGACTACGGCGGCGGCGCCATGATGCTGGCCTTCGGGGTGGTCTGCGCACTTCTGGAGGCACGCCAGTCCGGCCACGGCCAGGTGGTGGACAGCGCCATGACCGACGGCTCGGCGCTGCTGATGAGCCTGTTTCACGGCCTGCGGGCCGCAGGACAATGGCAGGAGCAACGCGGCAGCAACCTGCTGGACGGCGGCGCCCCGTTCTACGATACCTATGTTTGCGCCGATGGCGGGCACATGGCCGTCGGCGCCCTGGAACCCCAGTTCTACCGGGAACTGCTGGAACGGCTGGGCCTCACCGACCATCCCGACTGTGCCGAACAGATGAACCGGGAACGCTGGCCGGCCATCCGCAAGACCTTCGCGGACACCTTCCGCAGCCGCAGCCGTGATGAATGGAGCGAGGTCTTCGCGGACAGCGACGCCTGTGTCGCGCCGGTGCTCAGCATGCAGGAAGCAGAGGCCCACCCCCACAACCAGGCCCGGCAGACGTTCGTGCAGCATGATGGCATGGTGCAGCCCGCGCCGGCCCCGCGGTTCTCGCGTACGACCCCACGACTGTCCGGCGGCGCGCCGTCCACGGGCGAACACGACCAGCAGGCGCTGCGCGACTGGGGCCTGTCGGAGGACATGCTTTCCCGGCTGCTGGAGCATGACGCGCTCTGAGTGCCTCGTACGGCATCGGCAACTGCCATTGATCGCTGTCACCGGACAGCGGACAATATAATTCTTCTAACCTCTAAGGAGGTAAAGCCATAACTCAGCGCCATTGTGCGGTCTGCCGGCAAGGCGCGAGGAGGGCAGTGTAGCCCTGGCTACATAACCGACGAGCAACGCAGTCCACAGCGGCCTCAGAAACCACTGAGTCACGGCTTTACCTCCTTAGAGGTTAGTAACACATAACATTTCGGGAGACACGGTCATGCAGGACGATCCCATCGTCATCGTCGGCACCGCTCGCACCCCCATGGGCGGGCTGATGGGCGAACTTTCCACCCTCCCCGCCACCGAGTTGGGCAGCATCAGCATCGCCGCGGCGCTGGAGCGCGCAGACGTTCCGGCAGAGGACGTCAACGAGGTGCTGATGGGCAACGTGCGGCCGGCGGGCCTGGGCCAGGCCCCGGCCCGCCAGGCGGCGCTGGGTGCGAAACTGCCGCTTTCCACCACCTGCACCACGGTGAGCAAGGTCTGCGGCTCCGGCATGAAGGCCGCGATGCTGGCTCATGACGGCCTGCTGCTGGGCAACAGCCGCATCGTCGTCGCCGGCGGCATGGAAAACATGTCCCGGGCGCCGTACCTCCTGGAGAAGGCCCGAGGCGGCTACCGCCTGGGCCACGGCCGCGTCATCGACCACATGTTCTACGACGGCCTGGAGGACGCCTACGAGAAAGGCGAATTGATGGGCCGCTTCGCCGAACGCTGCGCCGACCACTACAGCTTCACGCGGGACGCCCAGGACCATTTCGCCGAGACCTCGCTGAAGCGGGCTCGGGAGGCCGGGGAGAACGGCGTATTCGACCGCGAGATCGTTCCCGTCACCGTGAAGGAACGCAAGGGCGAGCGCACGATGGGCCGCGACGAACAACCCTGGGCAGCCTCCCTGGAGAAGATTCGCACGCTGAAGCCTGCATTCGCCAGCGACGGGACGGTGACCGCCGCCAATGCCAGCTCCATCTCCGACGGCGCGGCGGCGCTGGTGATGATGCCCATGAGCGAAGCCGACCGCCGGGGCCTGCAGCCGCTGGCGGTGATCCGCGGTCACGCCGGCCACGCCCGCGAACCGTCCTGGTTCACCACCGCCCCGGTGGGCGCCATCCAGAATCTGTTCGAGCGCACCGGCTGGAGCAACGCCGACGTCGACCTCTACGAGATCAACGAAGCGTTCGCCGTGGTGGTGATGGCCGCCATGCGCGAGCTGGACATCGCCCATGACCGGGTCAACGTCCACGGCGGCGCCTGCGCGCTGGGCCATCCCATCGGTGCTTCCGGCGCCCGCCTCCTGGTCACGCTGATCAACGCGCTGCAGACCCACGGCCTGAAGCGGGGCGTGGCGTCGCTGTGCATCGGCGGCGGCGAGGCAACGGCGATGGCGGTGGAGCTGCTGGATTAGCCCCCCTCAAGGGAAACCAGCGTAGGGTGTGCAAGCAAGGCTTGCGCACCGGTCACACACGGGAATCGGTGCGCACCACTTTGTGGTGCACACCCGGCCATCGTCGCCCAACAACACAACCAACACATACGCGCCCTGGCCGAGCGCCTGCGCAAGGCCGGCAAGAGCCCCATGGCCATCATCGCTGCCTCTATGCGCAAGCTCATCCACATCGCCTTCGGCGTACTCAAGCACCACCGTCCTTATGACCCAATGAGCGCTTGACCAACAAGACGGTATCTACGTTCTGGGAGTCGTAGGGTGGTCAGCCCGCACCCAAGGGCCCCGCCCCCGCCCACCGGGGCGCAGCCCCGCGGGGCTGAGCGCCCACCAAAGGGTGGGGCGGGGGGGGGGCGGG
>JAFIFV010000105.1 GCA_020831845.1 Ectothiorhodospiraceae bacterium | reverse complement strand
GCCGGCCTGTGGGGCTGGCCTATTTCTGTCCGCCTATCAGACACACTCACTTCCGCAGAAGGCGCCACAATAGCGACACCTTGTAGGCTATGAACCCGCTGCTACAGCTAAACTAGCTTCGCTTTGAGAACCGCTGCCCTTGCCAGCACTAGCAGGCGCCCTGGCCGAAACCACGAATTCAAACAGCTCCTTTTTTGAATTGCGTTTTCGGAGTATCCGGACATCTACCGAAGAAAATCCTTCGTTTTCCAAGAGTTCTGCGTAAACCGCCTCGGTGGAAACCAAATGCCCGTAGAATGTAGAATTACCTACGACGTAATGAACCTCCGCCCCCGGTCTCAATACCGATTTAATCGACTCGATATGCTTTGCCATATCAAAGAAATACTTAACCACGTAGCGACTAAGGGTTCTTCCGTTCTTCGGATGCGCCCCCTCAATTTCGGTAGCTATGGCAGAGAGCTTCGACGGTATTCGAAAGTCCTTCGGGGGCATCCACTCGGCCACCTTGCTAGTCGCCACCCCCCATGTGCCTCCGATAGCTTGCCAGTCCAGCTCTCCGGCCTCTCGGCTCTCGTAAAGGTAGCCAAGCCAGTACATATAAGGGCGTAGCTCTCGGATGTAGGACATTCGGTTGGCGTACGGCGGCGAGGTCACGACCATGTCGAACAGCTGATCCTTATCGCACGACATCTGCCTAGAATCCCCGAGCCAAACCTCCCCGGAGCCAGACGGGTTCTGCGCTGCAGACTCCAAAATTTCCTTCGAAAAACCCAAGCTTATACGGCGATAGTCTTCGGCAATGAATTTTTCGTCTTCGCTCGCATCTTTGAACGACATTGACTGGTGGTTAAATGCGGCATTAGAAATCGCTATAAGCGTCCTACAAAAGATGACGCGCATGAGATCATTTTCAGGTGTTCCCGCGTCGCAACTATCGTCGATGGCCGCCTTCATTCGGCACAGAAAATCGAGTGCTGACTCCGACCACCATCTCTCAATATTGTGAAGCGGGGGTGGATTGACTTTTCTCGATGCCGTAGAGACAGCTTCGACACAAACCCTATCAAACGCAGCCTCGGCTCTCGTCAAACTCTCTGTAGCGTAGTGCGCTAGCTTTACATTCCCGAGCCACACTAGAAACGGGTTTATGTCAACTGAAACCCCCATTCGTCCCAAATCTGCAGCACAAAGAGGCGTTGTGGCAGTTCCGCTAAAGGGGTCTAGGATTCGTTCGGCGTCAGATGCCGATATAATCTCATCAACGACCTTCACCGAATAGGCTGGTGTTAATCGTAGCCATCCGTGACGCCAAAGCCCAACATTGTGCCGGAATGTGAGATCCGAGTGCTGGTGTATTTTCGCCTTCTTAATCATGGGGTCTCCGGAGAAAGCAATTTTCTTAGAACTTGATCCACTTCCGACCGAAGCACCTTCTCGTTTCTTTGGAAAAATCCCGCAAGATCATAACCAACGATATCGCGCGCGAACGCATAGGTAGACTCAAAGGGGTCATCCCCGCTTCCGCCGGTAAGAAGGGCCCAACGCTCTCCGCGGTATCTTGATGATATATCGCCATCTATTTGCGATGACAACACTACGACGCACGGAAGGTATGCCTTTGTATACGCAGTCGCCGCATTGCTTATATCGGCGTTTTGGCGTTTCGAGTCCTTTGATTTATACCCCTGACGAACTTCAAAGACGACGCCCTTTAAGTTCTCTTTGACAGATTCGTCAACCCCTAGAAAGTCAGCCTGCTGATAAACCCAATCCTTTATAGTTTCCAGGCGCCCTTCATCCTTCACAGCATGGAATGGGATGCGACCATCTAGCGATAGCTTCCGAGTGCCACCGTTTGCCTTTGGGACTTCATAGGACCACCTCGCGTCCTTGTCACTTAGTCCAAGCTCATTGCGAAGCATTTTCCTAAACAGGGCTTCGCAGCCGATGCCAATCTGCCGATAGACGCTAGTCATTCCCCCAGCCGCCTTGTGGGCCGCATACATGAGCGGATTGTCAAGCCCAAACCACGAGTAAAACTGATCGGCTTGGTAGTGGCGTTGGAACTGCTCTAACGTCATCCCATCTTTGCCGCCCTGCCCAAACTTGGGCGTATAGTTAGCGCATTTCCGGATCGGGCCCAAGACGGCGTCTAAGTACTCTTGATCAAGCCTGCTAGCCGATGTGTTCGATACGGTGGGTGCCTTCATGAACCTTCCTAGTCGAGTTCTGTATGTCGCCGAACACTATATCGGCCGTAAGCTGTACCTAGAAGGGCTTCAGTGAACCGGACCAGCAGACGTACCGATAGGCTAAAGGCTAAGGGGCGTGACGGATTCAGTGCCGACAGTCGAGCTTCTCCACGCCTATACCCGCTCAGTGATCTGGGAAGCGGTTTGCTCACCACCCTGCTACAAAAAAACGCCCCGGGACACAAGCCGCCGGGGCGTTTTCTGCCGGGCCGGACGAACCGGCCACAAGCGTTTCAAGGTTGTTGGTCGCTTTGATGGACAGATTAAAAATATCCTTCTAAGCAACTGATTCCCTTTGGTATTTGGCGGAGAGGGAGGGATTCGAACCCTCGATGGGCTTTTGACCCATACTCCCTTAGCAGGGGAGCGCCTTCAGCCGCTCGGCCACCTCTCCGAAATCATGGTGCCTATTAACTTGAGCGCGTAAAGATACGGGAAACGGGGCGTCGGGTAAACCCCGGACCATGACCTCCCGATCATGGGGCTGTCCGGAGCCTGTCGGAGCGCTCCGGAAGCAGGTGCAGCGGGTCAGCGTTCGTTATCTTCGTAACCTTCCTCGCCCGGTTCCTTCTCGCGACGGATGCGCTCGTAGATCTCCTCGCGATGCACAGACACGTTCTTCGGCGCGTTCACACCAATACGAACCTGATTGCCCTTCACTCCCAGAACAGTCACGGTGACTTCGTCACCAATCATCAGCGTTTCGCCAACACGCCTTGTGAGAATCAGCATTTCCCTTACTCCTTAGACCTGAACCGCACTGACAGTCTTGACCGTCACGTCCCCAGTCGCCTCCCACGGCACACAATTGGCGACGAATGCGGTTTGCTATCCATTCAACGGCGGCAACGCCGCCGCCACCCTTCAGCTAAGTGATACATACGCGACCGGGCAGCATCCCGCCCCCCGGGCCACGCAACTAACCCGCGTCCTTGCCTTCGTCACGCAACTGCGTGCCGTCCTCGTCCAGACCGAACGCTGTGTGCAATGCACGCACGCCCAGTTCCAGATACTTCTCGTCGATCACCACCGAGATCTTGATTTCTGAGGTGGAGATCATCTGGATGTTGATACCTTCGTCCGCCAGCGTCTTGAACATCCGGCTGGCAACACCGGCATGGGAACGCATGCCCACACCCACCAGCGACAACTTGACGATCTTTGGATCACCATAGACCTCTTTTGCCTCCATGTCCTTCGCGGAGCCCTGGAGAATGTCCAGCGCCCGCTCGTACTCGTTGCGATGAACAGTGAAGGTGAAGTCGGTGGCGCCCGACTGGCTGACGTTCTGGACAATCATGTCGACTTCGATGTTCGCTTCGGAGATCGGGCCCAGAATGGCGCCGGCGATGCCTGGACGATCCGGGGCGCCCAGCACGGTCAGTTTGGCTTCGTCGCGGTTGAACGCGATACCGGAAATCAGTGGTTCTTCCATGTTTTCGTCCTCGAACGTGATCAGCGTGCCGGGGCCTTCTTCGAAGGTGGAAAGCACCCGCAGCGGTACATGGTATTTGCCGGCGAACTCCACCGAGCGGATCTGCAGGATCTTGGAGCCCAGGCTGGCCATCTCCAGCATTTCCTCGAATGTGATGCGCTCCAGGCGACGGGCCTTGGAAACCACCCGAGGATCGGTGGTATAGACGCCATCCACGTCGGTGTAGATCTGGCACTCGTCGGCCTTCAGCGCGGCGGCAAGCGCGACGGCGGTGGTATCGGAACCACCCCGGCCCAGTGTCGTGATGGCGCCGGTGGAATCCACGCCCTGAAAACCGGCCACCACGACAATACGGCCCACTTTCAGGTCTTCACTGACCACCTTGGCATCGATTTCCTGGATGCGCGCCTTGCTGTGGGCGCTGTCGGTGAGAATCTTGACCTGTGCGCCGGTATAGCAGCGGGCCGCATGGCCGCGCTTCTCCAGCGCCATGGTCAGCAGCGAGATGGTGACCTGCTCGCCGGTGGACAGCAGCATGTCCAGTTCCCGGGCCGGCGGTCGCGGGTGAATGGCCTTGGCCAGGTCAATCAGCCGGTTGGTTTCCCCACTCATGGCAGAGACCACCACGACGACGTCGTTGCCGGCCTCCTTGGTCTTTATGACTTTCTCGGCGACATGCTCGATCCGCTCGGGTGTGCCGACGGAGGTGCCACCGTACTTCTGTACGATCAGAGCCATAGTATCCTTCTGTCATGTTCGACGGGCGGCCTATTAAACACGATCGGGCGGCAAATTTCATTGTTGACGCTGGGATACGCGCGTCTGGGACTGGCTGGCCCGATCACGAGAGACGGCTCCGCACCCACTCGGAAACGCCCTGCATTGCCTGCGGGAGGCGCTCCGGATGGCTGCCGCCGGCCTGCGCCATGTCGGGGCGTCCGCCGCCCCGGCCGCCCAGCGGCTCGGCCACTACGTTGACCAGGTCCCCGGCCTTGATGCGGTCGGTCAGATCCTTGGTCACGCCGGCAACCAGGCGCACCTTGTCGTCTTCCACCGCCGCCAGCACGATGGCTGCGCTACCCAGCTTGTTCTTCAACTGGTCCACAGCGTCGCGCAGCGCCTTGGCATCACCGCCTTCCAGCGTGGAAGCCACCACTTTGACTCCGTTGATGTCCGTGGCACCCGCCGCCAGGTCGCCACCGGCCTGGGACGCCAGCTTCTGCTTCAGGCGATCCAGCTCCTTCTCGGTGCTGCGCGCCTTGTCCAGCAGTTGTTCAAGCTTGATGGTGATGTTCTCCGGGCTGGAGCGCAGCAGCTCGGCCACCTGGTCCAGGGCCTGTTCCTGGGCCATCACCCAGTCCACCGCCCGCTGGCCGGTCACCGCCTCGATACGGCGCACGCCGGAAGCCACCCCACCCTCGGCGATGATCTTGAACAAACCGATGTCCCCGGTGCGCTGTACGTGGGTACCGCCACAGAGTTCCGTGGAGAAATCGCCGAAGCTGAGCACCCGCACCTCGTCGCCGTACTTTTCGCCGAACAGCGCCATGGCGCCGGCCGAAATGGCGTCGTCGTAGGCCATATGGCGGATGTCCGCAGCCTGGTTCGCGCGCACCTGCTCGTTCACCATGCGCTCGATGGTGGCGAGTTCCTCGCGGGTCAACGGCTCGGGATGGGAGAAGTCGAAACGCAGGCGATCCGGCGCCACAAGGGAGCCTTTCTGGGTAACGTGCTTTCCGAGTACGTCACGCAGCGCCGCATGCATCAGATGGGTGGCGGAATGGTTGAGCACCGTGGCCTGGCGGCGTTCGCCATCGACGCGGGCGGTCACGGAGTCACCCACCGCGAGCCGACCTTCGACCAGTTCGCCCAGGTGGCCGTGGGCGGCGCCGTGTTTCTGGGTATCGGAGACCAGGAACTCCAGGCCCTCGCCCAGCAGCCAGCCGCTGTCGCCCACCTGGCCCCCGGATTCGGCGTAGAACGGTGTGCGGTCCAGCACGACCATACCGCTCTGGCCGGCCTCCAGCGCCTGCACGCTGCGGCCCTCGGAATACAGGCCGATCACCCGGCCTTCACCCTGCAGATGGTCGTAGCCGGTGAACTCGGAGCTGCCTTCCACGCGAGCACCGCCGGAATGGTCGGCCTTGAACTGGCTGGCGGCGCGAGCGCGCTTGCGCTGCTTGTCCATTTCCCGTTCGAAGCCCGCCATGTCCAGGCTGAGTTCACGCTCGCGGGCGATGTCATTTGTGAGATCCACCGGGAAGCCGTAGGTGTCGTACAGCTTGAAGACGGTCTCGCCGGGAATTTCAGTGCCCTTCAGCCCGGCCAGGTCGGCCTCCAGCAGCTTCAGGCCCTGCTCCAGCGTCTCGCGGAACTGCTCTTCCTCGCGCTTGAGGGTCTTTTCCACCTGGACCCGGGCTTCCACCAGTTCCGGGTAGGCCTCGCCCATCTCCTCCACCAGCGGCTGCACCAGCCGGTGGAAGAACAGTCCCTCCTGCCCCAGCTTGTAGCCGTGGCGGACGGCGCGGCGGATGATCCGGCGCAGCACATAGCCGCGGCCTTCGTTGGAGGGCATGACACCGTCGGTGATCAGGAAGGCGCAGGCGCGGATGTGGTCGGCGATGACCTTCAGCGAGTTGTGCTCCAGATCGCTGGTGCCCACGGCGTCGCCGGCGGCCTTGATCAGGCGCTGGAACAGGTCGATCTCGAAGTTGCTGTGCACGTGCTGCAGCACCGCCGCCAGACGCTCCAGCCCCATGCCGGTATCCACGCAGGGCTTGGGCAGCGGGGTCAGCGTGCCGTCCGCTGAGCGGTCGTACTGCATGAACACCAGGTTCCAGATCTCGATGTAGCGGTCGCCGTCCTCCTCGGGCGTGCCGGGGGGGCCGCCGGCCACTTCCGGGCCATGATCGTAGAAGATTTCCGAGCACGGACCGCAGGGGCCGGTGTCGCCCATGGACCAGAAGTTGTCCTTGGCGCCGATGCGGGAGAGGCGGTCGGCGGGCACGCCGATTTCCTTCAGCCAGATATCGGCCGCCTCGTCGTCTTCCTCGAACACCGTCACCCAGAGCTTTTCCGGCGGCAGATTGATCACCTCGGTGAGGAATTCCCAGGCGAAATGAATGGCTTCGCGCTTGAAGTAGTCGCCGAAGCTGAAGTTGCCCAGCATCTCGAAGAAGGTATGGTGGCGCGCGGTGTAGCCCACGTTCTCCAGGTCATTGTGCTTACCGCCGGCGCGCACGCAGCGCTGGGAACTGGCGGCGCGGGTGTAGCTGCGCTGCTCGCTGCCCAGGAACACGTCCTTGAACGGCACCATGCCCGCGTTGGTGAACAGCAGGGTGGGATCATTGCCTGGCACCAGCGGGCTGCTGGGCACCACCTGGTGGCCCTTGCCCGCGAAATAATCCAGAAACGCCTTGCGTAGTTCAGCACTGGTGGTCATGGATACACTGTGTCTCGACTGCTGGGATGCCAACCCGGTTTCCCGGTCTACCTGTTTCGACCCCGGGTTACAGTTCGGGATCGTCTTCGCCCAGGACCTGACGCACCTGCTCCGCGGTGAAGCCGCGGCTGGCCAGGAAGCGGCCCTGCCGGCCCCATTCCCGACGGTCGCCGGGACGTCCGGCACCGAAGCGGCGGCGCTTCTGTTCCCGCGCCATTGCCGTCCAGTCCACCTGGAGCTCGTTCAGGAAGGGGCGATAGACCTGCTCGTCCACGCCCCGCGCCTGGAGGTCCGCCACGATGCGCACCGGGCCGTAGCCCTGTTCGCAGCGGTGGCTGATGTACACCTCAACGAAGCGCTCATCGCTGAGGTGGTTGCGCCGGACCAGCTCCTGCAGCGCCGCTTCCACCACCTCCGGGCCGAAACCGCGTTGCAGCAGCTTCAGGCGCAGCTCCTGCGACGCATGCTCACGGCGCGCCAGCAACCGGGTTCCGGTTTCCAGCGCACTGTCCAGGGCCTCCTGGTCCATGGCGGCCGTCAGGCCTCGGCGTCAACCGCCTCGGACCGCTCGCCCTTTGCCGGCAACAGCGTCTCGCGCAGCTTGCGCTCCAGTTCCTCGGAAATCTGAGGATTCTCCTTCAGGAACTGGCGGACGTTGTCCTTGCCCTGGCCGATGCGGTCGCCATTGTAGCTGTACCAGGCGCCGGCCTTCTCGACCAGATTGTGCTTCACGCCCAGGTCGATCAACTCGCCTTCCCGGGAAATGCCTTCGCCATAGAGGATCTCGAACTCGGCCTGCTTGAACGGCGGTGCCATCTTGTTCTTCACCACCTTCACGCGGGTCTCGTTGCCCACCACCTCGTCGCCCTTCTTGATGGCGCCGATCCTGCGGATATCCAAGCGAACGGAGGAGTAGAATTTCAAGGCGTTACCACCGGTCGTGGTTTCCGGGCTGCCGAACATCACGCCGATCTTCATGCGGATCTGGTTGATGAACACCACCAGCGTGTTGGAACGCTTGATGTTGGCGGTGAGCTTGCGCAACGCCTGCGACATCAGCCGCGCCTGCAGGCCGACGTGGGAGTCGCCCATCTCGCCCTCGATCTCCGCCTTCGGCGTCAGCGCGGCGACCGAGTCCACAACCACCACGTCCACCGCGCCGGAACGCACCAGCATATCGGCGATTTCCAGCGCCTGTTCGCCGGTATCCGGCTGCGAGACCAGCAGTTCGTCCACGTTCACGCCGAGCTTTTCGGCGTAGTCGGGATCCAGTGCGTGTTCGGCGTCGACGAAGGCCGCCGTGCCGCCGACCTTCTGGGCCTGCGCAATCACTTGCAGAGTCAGCGTGGTTTTACCCGAGGATTCCGGGCCGTAGATTTCCACTACGCGCCCTCTCGGCAGGCCTCCAATGCCCAGCGCCATATCCAGCGTCAGCGAGCCGGTGGATATGGCTGATACGTCACGCACCGCGCGGGCATCGCCCATGCGCATGACGGCACCTTTGCCGAACTGTTTCTCGATCTGGCTGAGTGCTGCGCCGAGCGCTTTCTTGCGGTTGTCGTCCATTCCCTAACCCCTGCGGTTGAATCACCAAGACGCGCCATTATTCCATATCCGCGGACCCACTCGCACCCCTGTTCGGCGGCATGGGCAACCGAATCGGCGAAGGCCGCCGGCAAGCGGCGCCGCATCAGCCCAGACGGCGCAGGGCCCCTTCCAGCGCGTGAGCCACGGAAGCCCGGCGCACGGCGTCACGGTCGCCCGCGAACTGTCTGCTTTCGGTCGCCACGCCACGCACATCGGCCCAGCCGAACCAGACGAAACCCACGGGTTTCTCCGCAGTTCCGCCGTCGGGACCAGCCACGCCGGTCACCGACAACGCCAGCGAGGCGTCGCTGGCGGCCAGCGCGCCGCGCGCCATGGCCGCAGCCACTTCGGCGCTGACCGCGCCGTGCATTTCCAGCAATTCCGCCGGGACGGCCAGTTGCGCCTGCTTGGCGCCGTTCGAGTAGGTGACGAAACCACGGTCGAACCAGGCGGAACTGCCCGCGATATCCGTCACCACCTTGCTGATCCAGCCCCCGGTGCAAGATTCCGCCGTCACGAGGACGCCGCCCCCGGCTTTCAGAAGATTTCCCAGTCGCACCGCCAGTCCGTTCAGCGTCTCATCTGTGGGCATTGCGCTATCGTTTCCCTGTTGTCGTCCGTTATCACGCCCCCTGGCGCATTCCAACTTGTCGGCACGCAGTGGCTTCGCTATGGTCGCTGGGCGCGAGCACATGCGGCAGCGGGATCCAGGACGACACCATCCCGTCACCCAACACCTTATTGAAGATGAGTCTACAGGCTTCGGACCGGCGCATGACAGAAACCACCGCTACGCAGCATACCCCGATGATGCAGCAGTACCTGCGTATCAAGGCGGAGCACCCGGACATCCTGGTGTTCTACCGGATGGGCGATTTCTATGAGCTGTTCTTCGAGGATGCGCGGAAGGCGGCGAAGCTGCTGGACATCACGCTGACCGCACGCGGCCAGTCGGCTGGCGAGCCGATACCCATGGCTGGCGTACCCTATCATTCGGCCGAGAACTACCTGGCGCGACTGGTGAAGCTGGGCGAATCGGTTGCCATCTGCGAGCAGGTGGGTGACCCGGCCACTTCCAAGGGGCCGGTGGAGCGCAAGGTGGCGCGCATCGTCACCCCGGGCACACTCACCGAGGATTCGCTGCTCAACGAACGCCAGAGCAACCTGCTGGCGGCCCTGGACCAGCGGGGCGAGCGCTTCGGGCTGGCTGTCCTGGAACTCTCCAGCGGCCGTTTCACCGTGCAGGAGCTGCAGGGCGAGGAAGCGCTGCTGGCGGAGCTGGAGCGGCTGCGCCCGGCGGAGCTGTTGTGCAACGATGAACACCGCGCACCGGAATCGCTGGCGGAATCCCGCGGCCTGTCCCATCGCGCCCCCTGGCACTTCGAACTGGACACCTGCCAACGCCTGCTGACCAAACAGTTCGGCACCCGTGATCTCAGCGGTTTCGGCTGTGCGGACATGCCGCTGGCGCTCCAGGCGGCCGGCGCGCTACTGCAATACGTGGGGGACACCCAGCGCTCCGCCCTGCCCCATATTCGCGGCCTGCGGGTGGAACGGCGCGAGGAGGCGATCATCATCGACGCCGCCAGCCGCCGCAACCTTGAACTGGAGTACAACCTGCAGGGCGGCCAGGAACACACCCTGGCCTGGGTGCTGGACAGCACGGTCACCGCCATGGGCAGCCGCTTGCTGCGCCGCTGGATCAACCGGCCGCTGCGCGACCGCTCCCAGGTCTCCGCCCGTCACGACGCGCTGGAACGCCTGATGGACGGCCTGGCCTTCGAGGGCATCCGGGATCTGCTCGGGGGCATCGGGGACGTGGAGCGGATTCTCGCCCGGGTTGGCCTGCGCTCGGCGCGGCCGCGAGACCTGGAGCACCTGCGCATAGCGCTGGAGCGTCTGCCGGCGCTGGGCAAGGCACTGGTTCCGATGGATGCGCCACTGCTCTCCGCACTGGCCCAACGCCTGGGCGAGCACCCGGAAACCGTGGACCTGCTCCGCCGCGCCGTCGTCGACAATCCTCCCGTGGTGACGCGGGACGGAGGCGTGATTGCCGACGGATTCGACCAGGAACTGGACGAACTGCGCGGGCTCAGCCGCAACGCCGACCAGTTCCTGGTGGATCTGGAGCAGCGCGAGCGCGAGGAAACCGGCATCAGCACGCTGAAGGTCAGCTACAACCGCGTGCACGGCTACTACATCGAGATCAGCAAGGCGAATGCGGCCCTGGTGCCGGACCGCTACACCCGCCGACAGACGCTGAAGGGCGCGGAACGCTACATCACCCCGGAACTGAAGGGCTTCGAGGACAAGGTGCTTAGCGCCCGGGAGAAGGCACTGGCGCGGGAAAAGGCGCTGTACGACTGGCTGCTGGAGGCGCTGAACGACACGCTGGGCCCGCTGCAGACCAGTGCCGACGCCATGGCGGAACTGGACGCCCTGGCAGCGCTCGCGGAGCGCGCCGAAGTACTGGACTACCGGCGCCCCGACCTGAGCAAACGGCCGGGGCTGACTATCGAGCAGGGACGCCATCCGGTGGTGGAACGGGTACTGCAACAACCCTTCGTCCCCAATGACGTCAAACTGGGCGACAAACGCCGCATGCTGGTACTCACCGGTCCGAACATGGGCGGGAAATCCACCTACATGCGGCAGGTGGCGCTGATCACGCTACTGGCCCACATCGGCAGCTTCGTGCCCGCCAAGCGGGCCGTGCTGGGTCCGGTGGTTCGCATCTTCACCCGCATCGGCGCCTCCGACGACCTGGCCAGCGGCCGTTCCACCTTCATGGTGGAAATGACCGAAACCGCCAATATACTCAACAACGCCACAGCCGAAAGCCTGGTACTGCTGGACGAGATCGGCCGCGGCACCAGCACCTTCGACGGTCTATCACTGGCCTGGGCCTCGGCCGCCTACCTGGCTGACCGGCTGCGGGCGTTCACGCTGTTCGCCACGCACTATTTCGAGATGACCGCCCTGCCCGAGCTCTACCCCACCGCCGCCAACGTGCATCTGGATGCCGTGGAGCATGGCGAGCGCATCGTCTTCCTGCATGCGCTGAAAGACGGGCCGGCCAGCCAGAGCTACGGCCTGCAGGTGGCTGCGCTGGCTGGCGTGCCGCGAACGGTGATCGAGGCCGCCCGGGACAAACTGACGCAACTGGAGCGCGACAGTCACCAGTCCGGAAGCGAAGCCAACCAGTTGTCCCTGTTCGCGGAGCCCCGGGATGACCGGCTGCGCGACCGGCTGGACGCGCTCGACCCGGACAGCCTCTCTCCGAGACAGGCGCTGGAGCTGCTTTACGAGCTCAAGTCGCTGGCCAGGGACTAGCCCCTCGCCCCCCGGGCTGCAGGTCGCCACGGCCGATGCGGCCGAGCCCTGGAGGGCTGGAGCCGGATAGTTCGCGCTGCGTTGTTGCGGCGCTTGACCATGGAATAACCGCGGCGCCGCGCACCGCGGCTGGCATCGCGAACCATCCGTCTGTGACGCGCGCGCGGGAATTGATCAGCGCTTCCTTAAATTCTTCTCCGGAAAGCGGTAGACTTGCGCGGCCAAAATGCGCTTGAGCGCCACCTGCATTGGATTCAAAACGGCTGCGGTGGCAGCCGCTGTTACGAGAACCGGAGCCGAACATGACCTTCGTCGTCACCGAAAACTGCATCAAGTGCAAATACACGGACTGTGTGGAAGTCTGCCCGGTGGACTGCTTCCACGAAGGCCCGAACTTCCTGGTCATCGACCCGGATGAGTGCATAGACTGCACGCTGTGTGAGCCGGAGTGCCCCGCGGAAGCCATCTTCTCCGAGGATGACCTGCCGGAGGAGCAGCACCATTTCCTGGAGCTGAATGCCGAGCTTTCCCAGCAGTGGCCGGTGATCACCGAACAGAAGGATCCGCCGGAGGACGCCGAGGAATGGGACGGCAAGCCCGGCAAGCTGGACCTGCTGGAGCGCTGACGCCCTCACCGTGCGCCGGCCATGAAAAAAGCCGCACCCGGATCCGGGTGCGGCTTTTTTCATGCTCGCAGGTTGCGATCAGTGGCGCTTCAGCCTCCTGACTTCTCCTCGTCCAGCATTTCCTTCAGCGGCTGCGGCTCCACCAGCCCACGGTGCATCCGGCCGCCCTCGGTGATGATGGTGGGCGTGGCGTTCACGCCCAGTTCCCGGGACAGCGCGAACTGATCGGCCACCGGGTTCTCGCAGTCGCCCTCCGGCAATCGCTCCCCGGCCTTGATCCTGTCCATGGCGTCGCGCCGGTCATCGGCGCACCAGACCGATACCGCCTTCTGGTAGGCGCTGCTGCCTACCCCCGCGCGCGGGAACTGTACGTAGCGCACCTCGATGCCCAGCGCGTTGTATTCGTCCATGCGCGCGTGCATGCGCTGGCAGAACGGACACTCGATATCGGTGAACACGGTAACGACATGGGCGGTCTCGTCCGTACTGGCCGGGTAGACGATCATGTTCTCGACGCCGTGCTCCTCCAACTGCTGTTTGCGGCTGCCGGAATGCATCTGGTCGGAGACCATCTGCCGCGTCTGGGTATCGAACATGTCGCCTTGCAGGATGTAGCGGGCATCGCCGGACACGTAAACCACCTGGCCTCCCAGCATCACCAGGTAGAGATCGTCGACCGGGGAACGCTGGATGCGCTGTACCGGGGCATCCACCCCCAGCTCGCTCAGGCGCTGTTCCAGCTTCGCACGCAGTTCGGCGTGTTCATCGTCGGCACCGGCCGGTGAACCGGCAAGCACGAACAGGCCCGCAACGAGGCCAGCCAGGAACTTCTTCATGTAATGACTCCGAGTAATGGCCCGCCGGGGCCGCACTGTTGTCGGACCGCACGGCGGCCGCACCGTTCACCCGCGGGGGTGGTGTCGGGCGTGCAAGTCCTGCAGCCTCTGCCGGGCCACATGCGTATAGATCTGCGTGGTGGACAGGTCGCTGTGCCCAAGCAGCAACTGTACCACACGCAGATCGGCACCATGATTGAGCAGATGGGTGGCGAAGGAATGCCGCAGGCTGTGGGGTGACAACGGCTGATGTATCCCGGCTTCCAGTGCGTGGGCTTTCACCCTGTACCAGAATGCCTGGCGCGTCATGCCGGCGCCGCGGGCGGTCAGGAACACGTGTTCGCTCTTCCCGCCGCGGGCAAGCCCCGGCCTCGCCTCCCCAAGATAGCGTTCAATCCAGTCCATGGCCTCCTCCCCCATGGGCACCAGGCGCTCCTTGCTGCCTTTGCCGATGGTGCGCACCACCCCCTGCCGCAGATTCAGTGCCTGCAACTGCAGCTCGACCAGTTCGGAGACCCGCAGGCCGGCTGCGTACATCAATTCCAGCATGGCGCGGTCCCGCAGGCCGAGGGGAGCATCCACGTCCGGGGCCGCCAGCAGGCGCTCCACCTGTTCCTCGGTCAGGGCATGGGGCAGTGGCCGCCCCAACCGGGGGGAATCCACGTTCGCGGTGGGATCGTTCTTCAGACGACCCTCGCGCACCAGCCAGCGGTAGTAGCGACGAAAACTGGACAGCATGCGCGCGGTGCTGCGGGGCCTGGCACCCTGCTCGACGCGCTCGGCCAGATAACCCAGCACATCCACCCGGCTTGCGCGCTCCAGCCGGCCACCGCGATGGCGCAGCCAGACGCTGAAAACGCGCAGATCGGAACCGTAGGCCGCCAGCGTATGGCGGCCCAGGCCGCGCTCGCTCCAGAGCGCATCCAGGAAACGGTCGATCGCCGCCTGGTCCTCGTCATGGACCATGGCGGCCGGGCTTGCCGTTTCAGCCATTGTCCGCCGGTTTGTTGCCTGCGCGGTCCGCAACCCCCTTGAAGGCGGACATCAGCTCGATCGGCAACGGGAAGACGATGGTGGAATTCTGCTCGCCGGCAATGCTGTTCAGGGTCTGCAGATAGCGCAACTGCAGTGCCTGCGGGTTCTGGGACAGGATGTTTGCCGCATCCTGCAGTTTCTGCGCAGCCTGCATTTCACCTTCCGCGTGAATGATCTTGGCACGCCGGCTACGCTCAGCCTCGGCCTGCTGGGCGATGGCGCGGATCATGCTCTCGTCGATGTCCACGTGCTTGATTTCCACGTTCGCCACCTTGATGCCCCAGGCGTCGGTCTGGCTGTCCAGGATGCCCTGGATATCGTCATTGAGCTTCTCTCGCTCGGCCAGCATCTCGTCGAGGTCGTGCTGCCCCAGCACCGAGCGCAGCGTGGTCTGGGCAAGCTGACTGGTGGCCGCGAAATAGTCCTCGACGTTGATAACAGCGCGCTCCGGATCCACCACCCGGAAATAGAGTACTGCGTTCACGCTGACGGACACGTTGTCCTTGGAGATCACATCCTGGCTGGGCACGTCCATGACGACGGTACGCAGATCCACGCGAACCATCTGCTGGATGATCGGGATGACCAGGATCAGACCGGGGCCCTTCACACGCCAGAATCGACCAAGCTGGAAGATCACACCCCGTTCGTATTCCCGCAGAATACGAATCGCCGAGGCCAGCAGCGCGACGACCGCTGCAGCTATGACAATCAGTACTGTCTCCATGATCTCTCCTTATTCGTTCGAGTTTACGGAACCACCAAGTAATGCCCGCGCTAGCGTCATTCCAACCACGCTACAATGCCGCGCATGAACAAACATTGTACCCTCTGGACCGCCTGTGACGCGGTTTTGTTCTATTGCCGCCCGGGCTTCGAGAGCGACAGCGCCGCGGAGATCATGGATCTCGCGGCAGCAGAAGCGGTACCGGGATGGTGCCGTGCCGAGCCCGACACCGGAATGGTGCGATTCCATACTGGCGACCATAGCAGCCTGCAGCCGCTTCTGCAGTCCCTGCATTGGCGAGGCCTGATCTTCCCGCGCCAGTGGCTCGGGCGTCTGGCTGCACTGGAACAGCTGCCGGAAGCAGACCGCGTGGCCGCCATCGTGGATGCGCTGCCGGACGAACTCGATCAGGTGTCGGACGTGCTGCTGGAATACCCCGATACCAATGAAGGCAAGGCGCTGTCGCGTTTCTGCAAGCGCTTTCGAGGCCCGCTGTTGCGCGGCCTGGAACGCCGCCTGGCGATTCGCTCCGACAGTCCGGCGCCGCGGCTGCACCTGTATTTCCAGCACTCCGCGGCGGTGGAACTGGCGCTTGGTGACCGGCAGCGCAGTGCCCCCTGGCCGCTCGGCGTCCCGCGGCTGCGCATGCCGCGTGAAGCGCCAAGCCGCTCGACGCTGAAACTGGACGAGGCACTGATGGTGCTGCTTACCGAGGTAGAGAAGAAGGCGCTGCTAGCTCCCGGTAACACCGCCGTGGATCTGGGCGCCGCTCCGGGGGGCTGGACCTGGCAGCTCACCAACCGCAGCCTGCGCGTTATCGCCGTGGACAACGGCCCCATGAGCGCCGTGGTGATGGACACCGGCCTGGTGGATCACCGGCGCGAGGACGGCTTCCGTTTCCGGCCGGCCCGCCCGGTGGACCTGCTGGTCTGCGACATGGTGGAGCAGCCCTCGCGCATCGCCGGGCTCATGGGGCAATGGCTGCAGCGCGGGGACTGCCGCGGAGCCATCTTCAACCTGAAACTGCCGATGAAACAGCGCTACCGGAATGTGCGTGAATGCCTGCAGCGGCTACCCACGCACAATGCCGACGGCCAGCCACTGCGGTTGCGCTGCCGTCAGTTGTTCCACGACCGGGACGAGGTCACCGTGGCCATGGTGCCGGACCATGCTGGCCGAGGCTGAGCCCCTGGCGGCGCTGCTGGGCTGCGAACGGGATTGCCCCGGCTGCCGCCACCGCCAACTGACCTATTCAGAGAGCCTGGACCGGAAGCAACACTGGCTTGCCCAGGCTCTGGCCCCCTGGCGCGCGGCGCTGAAGCCGGTCATCCCCGCTCCGGCCGGCCATCGCCAGCACTACCGCTCCCGGGCCAGTCTGCACGCCGACTGGGACGGGGCCTGGCGATTCGGCCTGCTGCGCCGTGATGCGCTGGTCTGGATTCCCGACTGCCCGGTGCATCATCCACGCATCAACCGGCTGGCCTCGTTTCTGCGGCGGGCACTGCCCGGCCCGGAACGGTTTCCGCTGGCTTACCTGGTTTGCAACGGCAGGCAGGCCACGCTGGTGCTAAAAAGTGCCGCCCTGCCAAGGCTGGACTGGGTGGGTGACGTCTCGCCCGCAGCACTGGACCTGGACGGGCTATGGCTGAACCTGCATCCCTCCGCCGGACGGCGGCTATTCGCCAAGCGCGGCTGGAAACTGCTTGCCGGCGTACCTGCCTCGGTGGATGATCACGGCCTGGAGTACGGCCCGGAGGCCTTCCAGCAACTGATCCCATCGCTGCACCGGCACAGCCTTGACATGGCAGACGGGTTTCTTGCCCCGGAAGCGGGAGACGCGCTGCTGGATCTCTACTGCGGACTGGGTGGCGGGCTGGCCCGCTGGGCAGAGAGCGGCGCCCGGCTGCTGGGCGTTGAACTGGGAGCCGAGGCCGTCCGTAACGCGCGTCTGAATGCGCCAGGGGCGCTGGTACTGCGGGGTGCCTGCGCCACCCGGTTGCCCCAGATCCGGGACTGGTTTGGCGACACCCTGCCGGATTCACGCCTGTTGTACGCGAACCCTCCGCGCACCGGTCTGGAACCCGCGATACTGCACTGGCTGGTGACCGAGGGGCGTCCCCGCCGGCTGGCATACCTGTCCTGCAGCGCGGGCACGCTGAGCCGCGACCTGCAGGAGCTGGAAGCCGCGGGCTACACCGTCAGCATCCTGCAGCCCTACGACTTCTTTCCCGGCACGCAGCACGTGGAGACGCTGGCTCTACTCCGCCGTTGCTGACGGCAGCGCCAGCTCTTCCAGGGTTTTCCAGGGCTCCAGATCGACCATCTGCGCCTGCACCGAGACATCGCTGGAGTAGATCAGGGCATGTTCCGGCAAGCCCTTGCGCTGTACCAGCAAGGCCTCCAGGTCGAGCACCACGCCGACGAAGCCCGCCGCATTGCCACCGGCCTCGCGTCCGCAGAAGCCCACGGCCATCCAGTCCCCTCCGTCCCTGACATCCATGCGGAACACCCTTGCCAGGTCCGGCTGCCGGTCCGGCACCAGCCGGTAGCAGCAGCCGGGCAACGCCGCACGCAATGCACTTCCCACCAGCAACGGCAGAGGGTCTTCCGGGCCTTTCTCCGGGCACCACAGGGCGAGACGGTGGGTACGCAGCCCGACCACACCATCCTGCTCCAGCGATTGGGCGCGATCGAAACAGGCCAGCAGGCCCGGTTCCTGCTCGCCGCCCTCTTCTTCCATCAGGAACAGTGCCTCCTCCAGGCCGGAAGCGGGCGACGGCTTCAACCGCAGACTGCCGTCATCGGCGCGGCGCAGCCCCAGACTACGGACCACACGCAGAGGCAACTCCAGTGTCGAGGCGGTCTGCTGGAGGATGTTGCGGGACAGCGGCTGCAGGGCGTGCTCGCCCTGGCGCCGGTCGGTGAGATCCCGGCTGACCAGCAGATGTTGCAGGCAGTCGGAACGAATAGGCGATGTCATGCTGCTCTCCTGGTGTTGATACGTGCTCAGCGTCATGGCCTGCCGACAAATAACCCCCGGTCCTTTTCGCCGAGGGAGCCGGGCCATGACGTTCACCAGTTGAGCGGGATTTTGATCAGGTGTACGACAGACTCCCCCGGACCATCCAATAGGACCAGGGGCCGATAAATCGTCTGCGATGATGATCGATGATGGAAGTCACTGGCACGATGTAGCTTAAACTTGGTAGTTTGAAAACTATCAGCCTCCCGCTTTCCCCGCAAGTAGAAGGAAGAAGAGACGGGGTGGGGCACAGCAAGAGGACGTGACTATGAGGCGCTTTCATGTGGCCGTCGGCGTGGAAGACATCGATGCAAGCGTGGAGGAATACAGCCGCCGGCTGGATGCGCGACCGGTTCTGTTGATACCCGGCGAATACGCTCTGTGGCGTACGGAGGAAATCAATCTCTCGGTACGCTATATCCCCGGCCACGACACCGGGATCCGCCATGTGGGCTGGGAAGATCCCAGCGCCGAGACCCTGTCCGTGGAACGCGACCTCAACGGCCTGGTCTGGGAGCGGTTTTCGGCGCAGGACCAGGCACAGGAGATCCTCGCCAACTGGCCGGAAGCCGGTTACAAACCGGAGGACGAGTAAGCACCCGGCAGGGCGGGCGAACGCGGCTCACGACACCTCCTCGGCAACCGAGGCCCTCCAGGCCTTCGGCATCAGGCTACGCAGCCAGACCCGCGGGCTTTCCCGCTCATAGATGAGCTGTCCCAGACCCACCGTCTGCTCCTGATAGGTCACGACCACGTAGCCAGGCCCGGTACACCGCGCGAGCTGGCTGTGCTCCACACTGGTATCCGCCCGCTCCAGGTAATCGCGCAGTTGAACCGTTGACAGCTCCACCCGGTTGCGCACCGCGAGATGCCCGTACAGCAGCACGGCCGCCGTGGTCGGTTTCAGCGGCAGGCTTCGGCGGCGAACAGCCGGCAAACCCAGCATATCCGGCGCCGGAGCCTGCGGAAGCCGATGGTCTCTTGGCACCAGGTGCACATGCCGGTTGCCACGCTTCACCAGGCTGACATCAGCGAAAACCTGCGCGGGAATTCCCAGCCGGTCGACGAAAGGACTCAGCCATTCGGCAGACTCCTCCGGAGGCCGGAAGTACTCCGCGGGGGCGGCAGCCGGCCCATCATCCCGCTTCTCCAGTACCGCCACGAAGAAACCGCCCGTGTTCGCATGATGCGGCCATATGCGCATGGCCAGGGATAGCTGCGGATCGAACCGCCGTCCCTGCCAGCTTGTCAGCCCCTGGCCGGTCGGAAAGCCCGGGATACTGGCAGGCAGCAAACGCATGGTCCCACCGGAGGCGCCGATGACCGCATCCACCACCGCCTCGTTTTCCTCCGGCGAGAATGTACAGGTGGAATACACCACACGCCCGCCAGGCCGCACCAGTGCCACCGCACGTTCCAGCAGTCGGCGCTGGGTGCGGGTCGTACTCTCCCGGAAACGGTCGGTGACGACCTGTGGCACCCGCACCTTGCGAAACGTCCCCTCGCAGGTGCAGGGCGCGTCCACCAGCACCCGGTCGAACAGGCCCGCTCGCGCGGTCAGCCCCTGCCCGTCCTTGACGGTAACCGCCACGTTCATCAGCCCGAGCCGCTTCACCGTCTGGCGTATGGCCGGCACGCGGCCACGGTTCAGATCGTTGGCCACCACGGTACCCGTGTTCCGCATGGCCACGGCGATCTGGGCCGTCTTGTTGCCCGGCGCGGCGCAGAGATCCAGAACCCGCTCGCCGGGTTGCGGGTCCAGCAACTGCACCGGCAGCATCGACACCGCCTCCTGTACCTGGAACAAGCCGGCAAAGAACCCCCAATGCAACCCGGGACGCGCTCCCGGATCCAGTTCCAGGGCCGACTCGCTCCACTCCAGGGGGCGTGCGTGGATGCCGGAGCGAGCGAGCAGCTCAACCAGTCGTTCCCGGGACAGTCGCAACGGATTCGCCCACAGGGTCACCGGCAGTGGCCGCAGCAGCGTCTCTACCAGCGCCGGCCAGTCATCCACCACTTCGCGATAACGCTCGCACACCCGCTCCGCCAGCGCCCTCCTGTCCACCACCACATCAAACAGGGGGCGGCCCAGTTCATCCTTCACGACACGATCGCGATCCAACAGGCTGCTCCTGGATTCCAAACACCCAGTGCGTTCGGTGCGCATCGCCTTCGGCTCTGAGCACCCTGCGCCTACTGGGAAGACACCGGGGGAAGCTGAAGCCCCTCGAGTCAATACCGCAACGGCAAGCGGTCCGGTTCCTCGTCTTCGACCTCTTCCGGCTCCTCTTCCTCCTCGCCCAGGAACACATCCCGGTACGCCACGTACATCAACGCCCCGACATACGGCACCGCCAACGCCCCCAGCCAACCCAGGGACACCACCACCAGCGCCGGTAACACCATGACCACGCCGGAGAGCCCCATCATCGGCACCGGGTTGAGGGGATAGGCGCGCGCGCTGGTGATCATCGCCGGAGGCAGCGGCGGCTGATGCAACACCATCATCGGCAGCAGGAAAAACTGCCCGAACGCCAGCAAAAGTGCCACACAGGCCGTCAACGCCAGCCCCACCGTCCCGCCGGGAACCAGAATCGGACCCAGCAGCGTGCGCCGCAAGGGCGCGATCGCGGGCAAGGCCTCCACGGTGACCGGACTCCACAGGCCCATCGCCTGCACCGCCTCGCGGAAGGCCGCAGCCAGCGGGCCAAGCATGCCGCCGAAGGCCACAAACATCGCGAACAACGCGGCGGCGAGCCCAAGCGCCAGTACGCAATCCCGATTCACAGGCATTACATTCCAGAGCCTTGGGGTGCGGTTGTGATCCACGCACCAGGCCAACCGGATGAACGCCATCAAACCCAGTCCGACCAGGAAGAATTGCGAGAAGTAGCGAAACTCCGCCCAACTCATGCGATGACTCATGTAAAAGAGGAACAGCGTCGCCGCCACCCAGGCGGCCGTAGGACGCGGACGGCTGCAAAGCAGTCCCGCCGCTTCCCGTAGCCAGCGCAGCCAGGCATCCGGTTCCACTTCTCTTGGGCCCAGCGCGGCCATCGCAATCTCCCAGCCTATCGATCGGTGAGGGGATTGAAGCGCAGCCGGAGCATGGCGTCAAAGCTCCTGACCACCCCCACCCGCTCATTGATAGTCGTTAGCTATCAGAAGGACAAGATCAATCCATTGTACAGGTGCGCACCTGTTTGCGATCCTTTGCGGCGTCGCAGCAATGCACTGACTTGTCTTTTCATCAAGTGTAAACAGGAGGTTTGACATGTTGCAGAATCGTGAAGGCCAGCGCGTCCCGAACGTCACGTTTCGCACCCGCGTGGACAATGACTGGGTCGACGTGACCAGCGATGACATTTTCGCCGGCAAGACGGTGGTGTTGTTCTCCCTGCCGGGTGCGTACACCCCGACCTGTTCGTCCACCCACCTGCCCCGCTACAACGAGTTGGCGCCGGTGCTGAAAGCCAACGGCGTGGATGAAATCGTCTGCCTGTCCGTGAACGACGCCTTCGTCATGAACGAATGGGGTCAGGATCAGGAAGCCGAGAACGTGCGTCTGATCCCGGACGGCAACGGCGAGTTCACCGAAGGCATGGGCATGCTGGTGGACAAGGCCGACCTCGGCTTCGGCAAGCGCTCCTGGCGCTATTCCATGCTGGTGCGCGACGGTGTCATCGAGAAGATGTTCATCGAGCCGGAAAAGCCGGGCGATCCCTTCGAGGTATCCGACGCGGAAACCATGCTGGCTTACCTGAACCAGGACGCGAAGGCGCCGGAATCGGTCACCATCTTCTCGAAGGTGGGCTGCCCGTTCTGCACCCGCGCCAAGACGCTGCTGCGTGAACACGACCTGCAGTTCGAGGAAGTCGTGCTGGGCGCTGGCATCACCAGCCGCGGTCTGCGCGGCGTGAGTGGAGCCACCACCGTTCCTCAGGTGTTCATCGGTGGACAGCACATCGGCGGTGCCGACGCGCTGGAAGCGTATCTGAAGAAGGACCAGGCGGCCTGATCCGGTCTCGGTCGTAAGCCATGCCCACCCGTGGAGGCATCCCCGCCTCCACGGGTTTTGCAAAGCGCATCGGGGTGCATTTTGCAAAACCCGCATCCATCAGGAGACAGATCCATGCAGAAGATCCAGGCTGATGTTGCAGTCATCGGCGCCGGTTCGGCGGGCCTTGCGGCCTACCGTGCGGCCAAGGCCCATCAGAAACGGGTGGTACTGATCGAAGGTGGCGCCTACGGCACGACCTGCGCCCGCGTCGGCTGCATGCCCAGCAAACTGCTGATCGCGGCCGCGGAAGCGGCCCATCACGCGCGGCACGCGCCCCTGTTCGGCGTGCACCCGGGCGGGCCGCGTATCGACGGTCGCGAGGTGATGGATCGTGTGCGCCGCGAGCGCGACCGCTTCGTGGGTTTCGTGGTGGAATCCACCGAGGCAATCCCGGCGGAGGACCGCCTCCATGGTCATGCCCGCTTCCTGGGCGACCACACCCTGCAGGTGGATGACGACATCCAGGTTCAGGCCGATCGCATCGTGATCGCTACCGGCTCCCGCCCGAACGTGCTGCCGATGTTCAAGAGCGCAGGCGACCGGCTGATTGTCAACGACGATGTGTTCGACTGGCAGGATCTTCCGGAATCCGTCGTAGTCTTCGGACCCGGTGTGATCGGGCTCGAGCTGGGCCAGGCCTTGCATCGCCTGGGGGTTCGCGTGCGCATGTTCGGCGTGGGCGGACTGGTTGGTCCGCTGACCGACCCGGCAGTGCGCAGCTATGCGGAAACGACGTTCGCCACGGAATTTCCTCTTGATGCGGACGCCGCCGTGGAGACCGTTGAGCGGGATGGCGAGGCAGTGGTGGTTACATTCCGCGATCGCAACGGCAGCAAGAAGCAGGAGCGGTTCCAGTATCTGCTGGCGGCCACCGGCCGCCGTCCCAATGTGGACAACCTCGGCTTCGAAAACACGTCGCTGAAGCTGGACGCGCGCGGCGTGCCCGAGTTCGACCCGAGCACCATGCAATGCGGTCGCACCCATATTTTCATCGCGGGCGACGCCGACAACCAGTTGCCGCTGCTGCACGAGGCCTCGGATGAGGGGCGCATCGCCGGAGACAATGCCGGCCGCTACCCCTTCATCGCTCCTGGCAAGCGTCGTTCGCCCTTGAGTGTGGTCTTCAGCGATCCGCAGATCGCGATGATCGGCGAAACACATGCGGCCATCCGCGGACGACCGCACGTTGTAGGTACGGTCAGCTTCGAGAACCAGGGCCGCAGCCGGGTCATGGGCCAGAACAAGGGGCTGCTGCATGTCTATGCCGATGCCGTCACCTGCCGGCTGCTGGGTGCGGAGATGATCGGCCCGCGCGCGGAGCATATTGCCCACTTGCTGAGCTGGGCGCACCAGCAGCGACTCAGCATCGGACAGATCCTGGATATGCCCTTCTACCACCCGGTGGTTGAAGAGGGTCTGCGGACGGCCCTGCGGGACGCGCAGGCGCAGCTCGAGGAACTGGAGACCTCGGAATGTGGGAGAGCGGCTTCCGGCGGCTGATACTACCGGTTGCCACTGCCCTTGGAACGGCGCCCCGCTGATCAGTGGGACGCCGTTTTTGTTTGATTGAGACCAACAATCCAAATGAAAGTAATTATCAATTTCATCTATTGATCAGGGTACGGCATGATGAGCATATGGTTGAACATGAGGGCATGAACCATGCGTACCGAAAAAACACTCGCGAAGACAATCACCTTCGGCCTGACGCACATCACCGTTGCGTTCGCCGTTGTCTATGCGCTGACCGGCAGCCTGGTGATCGGTGGTGCAGTGGCACTGATCGAGCCGATGGTGAACACCGTTGCCTACTTCTTTCACGAAAAAGTGTGGCAACGACTGGGCAGGAAACAGCGGGAGAATGGGTCCGGCGGCCAGTTGACCGCCGGGGTCTAGGGAGCGTGGGCTGGGCTGCCAGCCCGCCCCTGCGACATCACACCGTCTCCGCCATTTTCCGGGACTGGAACAGCTCGATCCAGTAACCGTCCGGATCCTTGATGAAGGCGATGCCTTTCATCTTCCCCCCGTCCGGTTTCTTCACGAATTCGACGCCTTCCTTCTCCAGTCGTTCACAGGTCCTGTAGACATCCGGCACGTCGAAACCGATGTGGCCGAAGCCCTGAGGCTGGTCATTGCCGTTATGGTAGGAGAAATCCGGATCATCCTCCGTACCCCAGTTATGGGTCAGTTCCAGCATCGCCGGCTGCCCGAAGGTGTAGCGGGTGCGCCCGGCCACGTCCCGGGGAATCTGTTTCGCCTGCTCCTCCGTCGCCATACCCAGGAAGTACAGCGAGAACTTCATCTCCGGGAAGTCCAGCTTGCGGATCAGCCGCATCCCCAGCAGGCGCGTGTAGAAATCCAGCGTACGCTTCGGGTCCTTGATACGCATCATGGTCTGGTTGAAGACGTAGCCTTCGGTTTCCGAATCGGGGCTCTCGCACAGGCCTTCGGCCTGCTCGAAGTGGCGGGACATAATCTCGCTCCTGTTTCTGTCAGCACGGACCATGGGCGGTGGCTTTCTGCACCGGCCCGACAAGACAACACGAGCGCCGAACCCCGCCCGGGGCGGAGACCACGCTCGCGTTCATGTTACCTGCTTGGCTTCGGCCAGACGACGCTCAGTCGGTAACGATCACCGGCTCGAGATCATCGTCGCCCACCAGCCCCGTGGCAATGACCGTGTAGATCGTTCCGGCCGCCAGGTCGGTGCCCGGCAAATCGATCACGGTGGTAGCCGTGTCCGCGACATTCACCGCCAGATCGTAGGTACCCGCCGGCACGGTCAGGTAGTCGGAAACAGTGAAATACGGCACACCGGCCAGGCCGCCCAGAACGGCCCCGTCGGCCAGCACATCCACCTCCGGTGCGTCCGGCGACGCATGGATGACCCGAACCAGCACATCATCACCGTCGGCGGGCTGCGTCGCATCCTGGATCGCTGTCAGCTCCAGCCCATTGCCGTTGGTGGGATTGACCAGGCCGATGGCCAGCACGCTGTAGGCATTGCCGGCTTCCGGCGACACGTCCAGCGTCGCTACCGACGAGGTGTTGCCGGTGGGTGCTATCTCGATGGTGTAGTCGCCTGCCAGCACGGTCAGATAGTCGCTGACGGCGCGGAACGGCACGTCGCTGAGCACCTCGTCCCCATTCACCAGCACATCCACGTTGGGCGCGTCCGGCGACAGGTGCATGGCGCGCACCCGGGCCCGCTGGTCGTCGAGTTGGACGAAAGCCGGATCGTCCAGCAATGCGACGGTAGATGCCGGCGCGAAACCGGATTCCAGGTCGATGGCGGCGACGAAGTACGACAGGTCCGGTTGCAGATCCACCACGCCTGAATCGTATGCCACCTCCGTGCTGCCGGCGGGTGTGATACGGATCCGGTTCTCGCCGGCACCGATCCCGATATAGCCGTCGGTATCATCCCGCGGTTCGAAATCACTCAGAGTCGGGGTGCTCAACGCATCGTCCAGCCCCAGGTAGACGTCCACCGTGCCGACACCGGGGGCGGCATGCAGCACGAACAGACGTACCGTGCCTTCGGCGGGCGTTTCCTGCTGGTCCGGAATAACCAGCAGTTCGAAACTGTCATCTCCGAGCAAACCGTAGGCAACCACCGTGTAGAACTGCCCTTCGGCCGGTGCAACGTTCTCGCTGAACACCGGGTCCGAGTCCGCGTCGGCACCTTCCGGACGGACTTCGATGGTCAGGCTCCCCGCAGGCACCGAGGTAAAGCCGGTGGCCTCCCCGAATGCCAGGCCCGAGATGGCACGGCTGCCCGCTACGTAGATATCCACCGCCGGCGCATCGGCGGAGGCATGCAACACCCTTACCTGGGCCGTGGGCCCGGAACTGCTGCGGTTGCTGCTACTGCTGCTGAAACAGCCGGCCAGAACGAGCGCGGCGCCGAGGATCAGGACGAGTAGAAATGTTCGTTTCACGACGAGGATCTCCAAACAGAGAATAAAGATGCCCTTGGGGGAAAAGGCCATCGATATGCATGACAAGCAATATCGATACGATAGTTATACAACTAATGTACAACTATGCAAGAAAAAACCGGCGCGCGGCTGCCTGGCAGGCGGAAGGGAGCAGCAATGGCATCCGACCGGCGGCAATGTCACAATCAAGCAAGACTGCGGTTCCACGAGGGTTGAATAGGCACGGAAGCCAGGCCCGTGGTCGGCTGACTCAAAACAATTCCGAAAAGGGGTAGCTTCTATGAAACGTCGTGGTTTTCTCACCGGCGCGGCTGCCGGTGCCGTTGCCGCCAGCAGCACGTTCTCACCGAATGTGTTCGCGAGTAACCGTCGCTTCCGCCTGGACATGGTCACGTCCTGGCCGGCAGCCCTGACCAACCTGTACGGCACCGCCGAGTACTTCGCCAAGCGCGTGGGCGAACTCACCGACGGCGACGTGCGGGTAAACACCTACCCCGGTGGCGCCCAGGTCGGCCCGCTTGAGGTTTACGACGCGGTCTCCAGCGGCGCCTTCGAGTGCTGCCACACCGCCCCGTACTACTTCATCGGCCAGTCTCCGGCCCATGGGTTCTACACCGCTCTGCCCTTCGGCCTGACGCTGCACGAACAGGACGCCTGGATGATCCACGGCGGTGGCCAGGAACTGTGGGACGAGCTGAACGCCCGGGACAACCTGATCGCCTTCCCCGGCGGCAATACCGGCGCCCAGACCGGTGGCTGGTTCAATAAGGAAATCAACAGCGTGTCGGACCTGCGCGGGTTGCGCATGCGATTCCCGGGCCACGGAGGCCGTGTCATGGCCAAGGCCGGGGTCAACATCCAGCAGCTCCCCGGCGGCGAGGTGTTCACGGCCATGGAGCGCGGCGCGCTTGACGCGGCCGAATGGGTGGGCCCGGACGACGATATGACGCTGGGCATGCACCGCGTGGCCAAGTACCTGTACATGCCGAGTTGGGCTGAAACCAGCGCCATGCTGGGCTTCTACTTCAACCAGGACACCTGGAACGAGTTCCCGGACGATATCAAGGCGATGATCAAGGCAGCATCCTACGAGGCCAATGCGTGGATGGCGGCGCGTTACCACGTGCGCAACCCCGCGGCGCTGGAGACGCTGGTGAACGATCACGGTATCGAGGTGCGGGACTTCCCTACGGAAGTACTGGAA
Organism: Ectothiorhodospiraceae bacterium; assembly: GCA_020831845.1. Taxonomy (GTDB): domain Bacteria; phylum Pseudomonadota; class Gammaproteobacteria; order Nitrococcales; family Aquisalimonadaceae; genus LSCE01. The sequence goes on along the minus strand of JAFIFV010000105.1, from coordinate 9,161 downwards.
GCGTTCCGCCAGGGCACCGAGGAAGTGCACGAGGAAGACATGCGCGACAGCATGTACCGGACCATCTACGAGGAGTGGGATGCCTTCCGCACCCGCATTCGCAGCTGGACCCAGCGCACCACCCACCAGTACGAGAACTTCATCTATCGCAACGGCTGAAACGGGCCGCCCGGGCAAACCGGAAAAGGCAGCCCGCTTGGGGGGCTGCCTTTTTTTGCCGCTTGCACCCTCTCGGGAAGCGCTGTTCGTTGCGGCGGTTTTCCGGTCTAGTTAGGCGATATGCCCGGCAGCCAGAGCACCAGTCCCGGAAACGCCACGATGACGACCAGCATGAACAGCTGTATCAGGATGAACGGCACGATGCCGCGATAGATATGGGAGGTCCTGATTGACGCCGGCGCCGCGCCGCGCAGATAGAACAGCGAGAAACCGAACGGCGGGGTAAGGAACGAGGCCTGCAGGTTCATCGCGATCAGCACGCCGAACCACACCGGATCGAAGCCCAGTGTGATGGCGATGGGTGCGATCAGCGGAACGACGATGAACGTGATCTCGATGAAATCCAGGAAGAAACCCAGGATGAAGATGGTCAGCATCACGAAGAACAGGAAACCCCACTGCTCACCCGGAAGCGCCAGCAGAAAATCCTCCACGATCCAGGGGCCATCCAGCGCGTTGAAGACCATGGCGAACGCAGTCGCGCCCACCAGGATGATGAACACCATGCTGGTCAGGCGCACTGTGGTTTCGGTGACGTCACGCACATTCTTCAGCGTCAGGCGCCCGTTCAGCAACGCCAGCAAGCTGGCGCCGAACGCGCCCATGGCGCCGGCTTCGGTGGGTGAGGCAATGCCCATGAAGATCGTACCCAGCACTACCCCCACCAGGATCAGGGGCGGCAACAGACTCCGCAAGACGGCCAGTGCCAGGTTCTGCACCGCGAAGTCCTCGGAATGCTTCGGCAATGCCGGCGCCGCAGACGGGCGCAAGAACGCCACTACGGCCACGTAGGCGATATACAGCAAGGCCAGCACCAGCCCGGGTACAAATGCTCCGAGGAACAGGTCCCCGACGTTCACCCCCATCTGGTCGCCGAGGATAATGAGCACGATGCTGGGCGGGATGATCTGGCCCAGCGTACCGCTGGAGGCGATGACACCGCTGGCCAGACCCTTGTCGTAGCCGTACTTCATCATGACCGGCAGCGCCAGCACGGCCATGGTGACCACGGAGGCGCCCACCACGCCGGTGGAGGCGGCCAGCAGGGCGCCCACCGCCACAACCGAAATCGCCAGCCCCCCGCGCATCTGGCCGAACAGCCGCCCCATGGTCTTGAGCAGGTCTTCCGCCAGGCCGGATTTCTCCAGCATCACGCCCATGAACACGAAGAACGGCACTGCGACCAGCGTGTAGTTGTCCATGATGGAGCCGAAGATCCGCTGCGGCAGCACGTTCAACCGCGTGGTGCGGAACATCGGATCCCACGGTAGCGAGATACCGATATTCGGCAACATATCGCTGCCGATCAGCGTGAACAGCACGGCGGTGGCACCCAGGGCAAAGGCCACCGGATAGCCCGTCAGCATGAACAGCATCAAGGCCAGGAACATCCAGAGAGCGAGATACTCCATCAAACGCCCTCCGGTCGCTGCGCGGGCTCTTCAATGCCCGCAGGGCCAGGAACACCCGGCACGCCACGCAACCAGGCAATGCGCTTGATGGTCTCGCTGACGGCCTGCAGCATGAGCATGGCGAAGCCGATGATGATCACCGTCTTGATGGGGTAACGGGGCAGGCCACCGGGGTTGGGACTGACTTCCATCGTGGACCACGACCGCCCCACGTAGGTCAGGCTGAAATAGATGGCCAGGACGCAGAAGGGAATGAGAAACACCAATGCGCCCAGGATGTCCACCCAGGCGCGCTGGCGGCCGCCGAAGCGTGAATAGAGGATATCCACCCGGATATGACCGTCCCGCTGGAGCACGTAGGCCGCACCCAGCAGGAACATCAGGTTGAAGGCGTAGGTCTGGGCCTCCAGCAGCATGTTGCTGCTGAGCTGCATGCCCAGTTGAGCACCCAGGTAGCGGCCTACCACATTCACCACGCCCAGCACGATCAGAGCCACCGCTACCCAGCCCATGCACCTGCCAACAATGCGGGTAAACACGTCAATGATGAACGCGAAGCCCAGGAGACCTCTCATCCTCCACCCCGTCTTTTCATGTGGTCCAGGCTGCTATGGCAGGGACTCGTGAGTTAACCGGCTTGCCCGGCGCCGAAGCGCTGTCGTCGCAACACACCGATTTTTGTCGTCAGCATACACTGTCGGCAGCCGGTTTGCGTGTCAGGCGCAGCATCATAGCGGCAGACCCGATGGCAGGCAAACGGACGTGGCCACAGAAAAAAGGCGACCCGAAGGCCGCCTCGAAACAACCCCTGGAAGCCGGGATCAGGCGGTGAAGTCCTGCGCCAGCGCTTCGCGCTGTTCCCGGTTGAGTATGGCCATATGGTTGTATTCCGGGTGGCCCACGCCCACGGCCACGTCCACCGAACCATCGCGGAATGCGGCGATCTGCTCATCGCTGAACTCGAAGTGCACGAACTGCACGGAGGAAGCCTTGCCATCCGCCGTCGTGCGGTCGACGTCCTTCTCGGATTCCCCGATGATCTTCTGCTCGCCCACCTTCACGAAGAAGGTCTCCTCGATGCCGCCCAGCTTCGCCAGCTCACGTTGCCGGCGGGGCTTGTCCTCGATCTCGATCATGAACGTCGCGATCAGCTCCTTGCCCTTGGGGATAAGCGGGTTATAGGCGTCGAGTTCGTCCTGGATCTGCTCCTCGCCGCCGCGTTCGATGTAGAGCATTTCGTGAATCTGCGACCACATGGTGTGGTAGTTCTCGAAATAGAACGTCGCGAAGGGGCCGCAGGAAACCCGGCGATGGCGCTTGATCTGCACCAGTTCCGCCCGGTGCGCCTTGCGCATCTTGCCGTATTCCTCCATCGGCAGTATGTCATCCCTGGTGACCTCGGTCTTGTTGGTCATTGCTGCCTCCAGTTACTGGCCTTCCCGGCACATGCCCAGGAAGGGTGTCAGGACAGGCCGTAGGACTTGGCCATCAATTCAATCGGGTGCCAGGCCTGTTCCGGCGTCTTGCCCTCGCCGTCAAGCCGCTCCATGCCCTGGAGGATGTGGTCGCCTGCGAGCGGGCATTCGGACACGACATAGGCCACGTCACCCTTTTTCATGTTGCGCGCCACCGGCTTGCCGACCTTGAGTGCGACCGGGAAGTTCTCCTTCATCACGCCCCAGGCACCGCCATGGCCAGAGCAGCGCTCAGTCACCGCCAGTTCTGCGTCCGGAATCAGGCGCAGCATTTCAGCCGCCTTGGCACCCATGTTCTGGGCCCGGGCATGGCAGGCCAGGTGCAGGCCGACCTTGCCTTCCAGCGGCTTCAGACCTTCAACCAGGCCCTTGGCCTTGTGCAGGGACACCACATACTCGGTGACGTCGGATACATGTTCGGCCAGGCGCTTCACGTCCGGGTCATCCGGAACAATAAGCGGCCACTCGAACTTCATCATCAGGGCGCAGGACGGCACCTGGGCGATGATCTCGTAGCCCTTGTCCAGCCAGGGCTTGAGTTCGCGAGCCGTATGCTTCGCCTTTTCGGCCACCGCCGCGATGTCACCGTTCTCCAGTTGAGGCATGCCGCAGCAACCCGGATAGACGACTTCTGTTTCCACTCCGTTGTGCGCCAGCACACGCCGCGTGGCCTGGCCGATGTCGGGATTGTTGTAGTTGACGAAACAGGTGGCGAAGATCGCCGCCTTGCGACCGTAGTTCGGTGCGTCGGTGTTCACCGGGGGCACGTCGTTCCGCGCGGCGGCCATGAAGGTCTTGCGGTTGAACTTCGGCAGATGGGCTTCCTTGTGGATACCGACCATCTTCTCCATCAGCGGCCGCGTGGCATTGTTCTCCGTGCTGGTCGCCCAGTTTGCCAACGGCGCGACGGCACCACCGAGCTTGCCGTTGCGATCGGTTTTCTTGAGCTCCTTGTCGACGAAGCCCACCTTTCCCTGCTTCGCCTCCACCGCGCGATAGCGCAGCATCAGGTGCGGAAAGTCAAGGTCGAATTCGTGCGGCGGCACGTAAGGACACTTGGTCATGAAACACATGTCACACAACGTGCATGCATCCACCACCGGCTTGAAATCGGCCGATGCCACGGTATCCAGCTCTCCGGACTCGGAGTCGTCAATCAAATCGAACAGACGCGGGAACGAATCACACAGATTGAAACACCGGCGACAGCCGTGGCAGATATCGAAGACGCGGCGCAGCTCTGCGTCCAGCTTGTCTTCGTCGTAGAAATCGGGGTCTTCCCAGGGAATGGGGTGACGAATCGGGGCTTCCAGACTTCCTTCGCTCATGACGGGCGCCTCCCGGCAGCTGAGGGGAAGAACACGGCCGGCAGCAGATCGCCGCCGGCCATTCTCGAATGACGCTTTGGGGACCGGACTTAGCCGTCGAGCTGGTCCAGGGCCTTCTGGAAGCGGCCTGCGTGGCTCTTTTCGGCCTTCGCCAGGGTCTCGAACCAATCGGCGATTTCGTCGAAGCCTTCGTCACGCGCTGCCTTGGCCATACCCGGGTACATGTCGGTGTACTCGTGGGTTTCGCCGGCAATGGCCGACTTCAGGTTGGCCTTGGTATCGCCCATGGGTTCGCCAGTGGCGGGGTCGCCCACTTCTTCCAGAAATTCCAGGTGGCCGTGAGCGTGGCCGGTTTCACCTTCCGCAGTGGAACGAAAGACGGTGGACACGTCGTTGTAGCCTTCCACGTCGGCCTTCTGTGCGAAGTACAGATAACGGCGGTTAGCCATGGACTCACCGGCGAAGGCTTCCTTCAGGTTCTCTTCGGTCTTGGTACCTTTCAGACTCATGATTCCTCCCACACTACGTGTGTTACACCTTGAAAAAAGGCATAGGCTGCCAACAGAATGTTACGGGCAGTAAAACTATATGGGGGGAGGGATAGATCGTCAACCAGTTTGGATGGATTCCAAAAAAATACCCAAGAGTCCGTCAGATCTGATTTTTTTTGGCACGAACCCGGACAACGACATCGACGGACATTACGTCCACATCGTCCGGCAACTCCAGCTTGTCCAGTATCTGCAGCGCACGCGGATCCTGATCGAGGTCGCTGACCGCTCCGGTCTCCTCGTCGTACAGATGCATGTGCGACCCGGTCTTGGTGTCGTACCAGGTGCGGCCGGACTCCACCAGCACTTCTTTCAGCAGGCCCGCCCGGTGGAACTGGTGCAGCACATTATAGACGGTGGTTTGCGCCACGCTGACGCCCTGGGCACGAGCCTCCGCCAGCAGATCGTCCGCCGTCACATGACGGTGGCCGCCGCCAAGCAACAGCCGCGCGAGAGCGAGCCGCTGCTTGGTGGGCCGCAGCCCCGCTTCTCGCAAGGTATCCCGCAGTGCCGTCGGGTTGGTGTCGATCATGACAGTCAGCACGCTCGAAAATGGGCCAGTGATCCAAGTATATCACCATAAAACAGAAGCTTCCGAAAGCTCTTGCAACGGATAAAGGGACCCGCCCGCTGCCCTCAGCGCCGTACCACCTGCCCGCGGTACATCATTTTCGGTCTCGCGCCCTCCCCTGGGGGCATCGATACGGGAGGCGGCGCGAGGCGCGCAGCGTATTCCTCAGGCAGATCCAGTCCGTGATCCACCATATACCGCAGTTCCTCGCGGCTCATCACGTAAAGCATCTCGTCGTAGATGGAACGGACTTCCGGCCGCTCATGTACTTCCGCCACGCGCAACAGGCCGAGAATATCCCCCTCGTCCGAAAGGCCTGTCCTGATACCGTCGAACTTCCGAACCAGCCTGGCCATCCGGGCGATGATCATCCGTATTTCAAACGACAGCGTGCTATGGTCCACTGAGTATCCTCCTGACGGTTCGTGGGGCGCCCCGAGGTGACTGCCGAAACCGCACCAACACAGTGCAAGGCATGACCGAATCACGTGCACACCACGCACCAGCCCACCGGTGAACGGGCTGACCATAGGGCAGCCCGCCTTCAGGAAGGAATCAGCAAATATCAAGCCACCCGACCGGTCGCCGCCGAGTCGATGATGGATGAGGACGACGAATGCGATACCTTGCCTTGTGCCTGCTCCTGCCCGCCGCACTCAATACCCAGGCGGCCCTGAACGAGACGGAGTTCCAGGCCTGCGTGGACGAACTCCGCAACGTCGCGGCACAGCAAGGGCTCGACAGCGCCACCATCGACAACGGCCTGACAAACCTGGAACTGCAGCGGCGCGTGCTGGAGCTTGATCGTCGCCAACCCGAGTTCTTTCAAACCTTCTGGCAGTATCTGGACGCGCGCGTGACCGAGCAGCGCGTGAAGCGCGGGCGCGAGTTGCTGGCGCGCTATCGACCCCTGCTGGACCAGATTTACGCCGACTACGGGGTCAGGCCTGAATATCTGGTGGCATTCTGGGGCCTGGAAACCAACTTCGGCAGCTATTTCGGCAACATGCCGGTGCTGGACTCACTGGCCACGCTGGCGTGCGATCCACGCCGTAGCGACTACTTCACCGGCGAACTCATGGAGGCACTGAAGATCCTGCAGGGCGGGCACATCTCCCGCGACGAGATGCGCGGCTCCTGGGCCGGCGCGATGGGTCACACCCAGTTCATGCCGTCCACCTTCACCCGCTACGGCGTGGACGGATCCGGAGATGGCCGCATCGATCTCTGGAACAGTCTGCCCGACGTCTTCGCCTCCTCCGCGAACTATCTGTCCAGTATCGGATGGCAGCGAGGTGAGCGCTGGGGTCGCGAGGTCCGCGTGCCGGACGACTTCGATTGGGGGCTGAGCGGGCTGGACCAGCGAAAATCGCTGGCCCGCTGGGCGGAACTGGGCGTACTGGCCGCGGACGGCTCATCGTTGCCCGGCCGGGACATGGAAGCGGCCTTGCTGCTACCGGCCGGGCATCGCGGGCCGGCATTCCTGGTGTACCGCAACTTCGACCGCATCATGCGCTGGAACACGTCCATCTCCTATGCGCTATCAGTGGGGCACCTTGCGGACCGTATCGCCGGCATGGGCAAGCTGGAGGCCAGGCCCGCCTCTGACCAACGCCCTCTCAAACGGGAGGAGGTGGAGGAAATCCAGCAGCGACTGAACGGACTGGGCTTCGACAGCGGCAGGCCGGATGGCATGGTGGGGCGCATGACGCGGGCAGCGCTTCGGGAATACCAGCGCAGCCGCGATCTACCGGCGGACGGTTATCCCGACGTGGCGATGCTGGAAGCACTTCGGCAGGAAGGGGATAGCCAGCAGTGATTCAGCCCTGCCCCGACTCGGCACGCGGCCTCTGTGGTTTGTGCTGGGGAGGCTTCCTGCTGTATGTGTAGTTGATCGCTTCCGGGGTGATCGCACCGCCCGAGATGATGAACGAGACCGCCTCATCCACCGTCCAGTCCGTGGACACCACCTGGTCCAGCGGCACGATTTCCATGTAGCCGGAAGTCGGGTTCGGCGTGGTCGGAACATAGACCGCGGCCAGCATCTGGCCGGTGTCAGCATCGGCGAAGGTCCGCGTGACGAAGCCCACCGCCTTCATCTCCGGCGATGGGAAGTTGATCAGCACCACACGCTGCACGGCATCCGGTTTCTGCTGAAGGGCCGTCAGCAGCTTCTTGGTGGAACCGTAGATGCGCTCCACCAGCGGTATGCGCTCCATCAGCCGGTCGAACCAGGCGATAAGACGCTTGCCCAGCACCTGGGTAGCCAGCCATCCCAGCAAATACAAAGCCGCCAGCGTCAGCACAATGGCCAGGCTTGCCTGGAAAGCGGGTCGTAGCAGGATATCGGCGATCACCGGCGACGATGGCTCAACCAGCCTCGCCAGCGCCCGCACCCAAGGGGCGCCCAGCGCCGATAGCTGGCTGAAGAAGAAATTGAAAACCCACCAGGTAATCCATAACGGAATCACCGTCAGTATCCCGGTTATCAGGTAGCGTTGGGTCTTCAACGCTCGCCTCCGCACCTTGCTTCTTTCCATTCAGTCACTCCCTCGGCGATGTCACCCCTATGATACTCTCTCACGCATCACCGACTGACAGGCTGCCCGATCCCCAGTGAACCCGCTTAGGCTTCAACGCCTGCTGCTCCCGCTTTGCCTAATGGCCGCCGCCCTGGGCCTGCTGGCCGGCACCCTGCTGCCCGCGCGCAGCGCCGCCCTGGACGGGTTGATCTGGCCGGTGCTTGCACTGCTACTGTTCGTGACCTTCTGCCAGGTACCAATGCTGCGCTTGCGCGCAGGCCATGGTGGCAGACGCTACCTTTGGGCGAGCGTGGCGGGCAACTTCCTGCTGATGCCGTTGCTGGTTGCCCTGCTGCTGCAACTGCTGCCGGACATACCAGCGCTGCGCCTGGCCGTCTGCCTGGTGTTGCTGGCCCCCTGCACCGACTGGTTCATCAGTTTCACGCACCTGGCAAGGGGCAACACCCAGCTCGCCGTAGTCAGCAGTCCGCTACTGCTGCTCGGTCAACTCATCGCGCTTCCGGTCTGGTTGTTGATATTACTGGGAACGCCGGCGCTGGAAGCATTCCGGCCAATGGATCTGCTGGTCGCATTCTTCGCAGTGGTGTTGGTGCCACTGCTGCTGGCCCTGGCGGTGCAGCACCTGCTCGCCCGGCTCGGCAAAGCACCGTCGGAATCGTTACTCGCCCCCAGCAACGCCTTGTTACTGGCGCTTGTACTGTTCCTGGTCTGCGCTTCGCATGCGGCCCCGCTGTTCGGCGAGCCGCAATGGATAATGCTGCACCTGCTGGTGGTTTACCTGCTTTACGCTTGCGCTGCCCTCGTGGTGGGCCTATTGCTGGCACGCGCGTTCCGGCTGAGATATGCCCCGGCCCGCACGCTGGTCTTCAGCCTGGGAACCAGGAACTCTTTCGTCGTGCTGCCGCTGGCGCTGGTGACACACCAGCCCGAACTCGCGGCGACGGCGGTGGCCCTGCAGGCGCTGGTGGAACTTGCAGCGCTGCTGGTCTATCTGCGGCTGGTCCCAACACTGCTGCCGGAGGTGCGGGAACCGGTCCAGTGAGGTGCCAGCCGCCTGACGCG
>JAFIFV010000103.1 GCA_020831845.1 Ectothiorhodospiraceae bacterium | reverse complement strand
ACCGGCGCCGGCGGATCGAACACCGGGCACGGGTCGCATCCTCCCGGCAAGCAGCCGAGATCCGGATCACAGACCTCGTTGCCACCGCAGAGCCAGCGCTGGTCCACCTCGATGCAGACCTCGCAGTTGTCCGGATCGGGCACGAGCAGCGGCGTCACCCACACGTCCCCGTCGCAGGACGGAGGGCCCGGCGTGCCCGGGCAGTCCAGGGTCGGGCACGGCGGCTCGGGGACGCACTCGCCCTCCTCGCAGCCGTACTCGCAGAACGTCGGCACCCCGACCATGGTGCAGGTGTTGTCCGGATTGCACCGCCCGCGGTTGTTGATCTGGTTGCTGCCCTCGCACTGCGGCCGGCCCATGGCCGGGCAGTCGCGATCCTCGAGGCATTCCACGCACTGGCCGTCGAGGCAGCGCCGGTTCGTCTGCGTGCAGTCCGTGCGCTCGACCTCGGTGTCCACACAGGTACAGTCGGGCCCCGGCATCGACGCGAGGACGATGGCGAAGTCTTCGTCGCAGTCCAGCCACTCCACCGGCGGGCATGGGCCGCAGCTCTCCGTGCCGCCGCTCGTGCCGCCGTTCGTGCCGCTCGGACCGGTGGTCGGAGGGCCGCTCCCCGTCGTGACGGGCGGTGATGTCTCCGTCGTGGCGGGCGGAGGGGACTCCAGGTCCGTGGTACCGCAGGCCGCGAGGACCAGAAGGAGTCCGCCGAGGAGGGGGACAAATCGGAGGGACCGAGCCGGAGAAATCGACATGGGACACCACTGGCGTGGGGGGGGAACCGCTCTAGGGCCGGGACCGGGGAGCGGCAGGATTGCACGGCAATGTCCGAGAGCTAGCAGCATGCCGGAGGCCGCACAACGAGATTGCGCCTCTCCCTCCGCAGCGGCTGGCCGCGCACAGCCCCCGGCCCGTTCCCGCGCCGGGGGCCGTCCGGGGCCGCGCACCGGCTGCCGCCGCCAGCCAGGCGGTAAATGCGCCGCGCCTCATGGCGCGGCAGAACAGTGGGCACAGAACGGCGTGCGGTCGCTGGTGTCGGGGATGCCATCGCCGTCGATATCGTCATCCAGCATCAGCGGCGAGGCCAGTTGCTGCGCCTCGGTGGCCGACGGGTCGAAGAAATCCGGCCGGCCGTCGCCGTCCAGGTCCCGGCTGGCAACCAGCGTGCCCGGGAAGGCATCGTGACCGATCTCCCGCGACGCCAGCGTTCCCCGCATGGTGTTGCGGTCCGGGTTGGAGTGCTCTGAAAGAGCGATGATTTGGCGGGCGTCGTCGTACCAGGTGTTACGGGACAACTGGTCGACCAGCGTCTTGTACTGGGTGGCGCGGTCCGACGGCGAGGGCAGCGATTCCACGACGCTGCGATAACCCTGCCAGCCCCCTGCGGACTGCATCAGGATGTTCCGGGACTGTTCGCGCAGTGTCGTGATCGCAGAGCGGTTGCCGTCGGAGAGGTTGCCGCTTCCGGCGATCAGCGCACGAAGGCCGTTGGCGGCGTTGGCATGGGCCTGGGACAGCAGAGCGGCCCGGGACAGCGTCTGCCTGGCTTCCAGGTCCGAGGACAAGGGAAGTTGCGCGAGTGCGCCGAGGCCGGCCTGCAGTTCCGACAGCACCAGGCTGGCCTCGTCCAGCCGCGCGGCAACCACGGCATTGGAGGCGTGGGCGCCGACCCGGTCGGCGACAGTCACCCCGCTGGTGGCGGCGACGGCGCGTTGCAGGGCGGTGCTCGCGGAACCCCTTCGCCCGACGTCGGCGAAGGCGCTGGCGTGGTCGCGATGAGCCTGGACGCGGGTGCCGGCATCGGCGCCCGCGAACCAGGTGCTGACCGGACATTCACCCAGCAGGTTGCCGGCTTCCGCCTGGCTGATGAAATCCGCATAGAGGCTGGCAATCTTCAGACAGCCGCGCGTCATCAGGTTGCCCGTGCTGCCGGCGTGTTCCTGCACGTAGGCTTCCGAGTGGAGCAGATCCCAGGCGGCTTCGAGTACCTCCCGAGCGGCGTCTATCTCGTTGTTTTGCAAAAGCAGCAGGCCCAGATAGGGCGTGCTGCGATTGACTCCCAGATACGTGAGCTGCTGCAACTGGTCAGCCAGGCTGTCGTATGGCTCGGTGACCAACGTAACCGCTTGCGTCACATGCCCGTCGATCGCGAGGTTTCGCGCCTGGTAGACGCGCATGGCCAGGCGGGCGGTTTCCTGGTAGCTGGCGCTGGAAATGGTGTTCTCGACCAGGTCCAGGTATTCGTCGATGCGCCCTGCGTCAGCATAGGCTGGGGCGAGGTAGCGCAGGTAGTTGTCGATAGTGGAGGGCGCGGCGGCCTGTCGGAGAGCGTGGAATTCCTGAATGGCATCCCACGTCCGTTGGGTATTGCCCAACTGGTTGTCGAGCAATGCCTGGCGATAGAGGTAGAGCGCCTTGATCGTGGTCGTCGACGCATTGTACCCGGTCACGGCGGTCCGAAAGGGGGTCATGCCGGCCTCCGCGTCCGCCCGGGTGGCCTCACCCTCCACATAGGCTACGACCCGGTCGTCGGCGTTTCTCCAGAGAGCGGCGAGGATCTGGTTGTACGGACCCGCGGTCGGGGGATTCGCCGCGGCGAGATCCACATAGTCCATCAGGACGCCGGTGGCCGCCTCGGCGCCTTCGGTTGCATCGGCTTCGAGGTAGTATTTGATCAGCCCCAGATAGAAGTTCGCGTCGGATGCGGTGAGGTTCGACAGGCCCTGGGCCTCGACAATGCGATCGTATTCCTGGCGGGCCAGATCCAGGAACTGGGCGCCGCTCTCCGGCGCGCCCGAGTCGGTTACCGCACGGCCGATGCCGCGGAAAGTCCTGGCACGGGTTTCAGCCTGGAAGATGCGCGTTTCCACCGTCATCACGGCGGCGTCCACATCGCCGATCAGGGCCTGCCCTTCGGCGATGTCCGAAAACAGCGGGTCGCGGACGTTGTCGTCCAGCACCTCGTCGAACAGCCGTTCGGCGCGGTAGAACGGCGAGAGATCGGAGGCGTAGAAATAGGCGAGGCGGCTGGCGTTATCCATGCCCAGTTCCTCCCCCGGCGCCAGCGGCAGCCGATGGTCGATGACGTCCAGCATGGAAATGCCGGCAATGGCGGCGTCGCCCGACAGTTCTCCCGGCAGCGCGAAGTCGTCGCTGCCGAAGTCCGAGGGGTCGAGTTCATAGGCCTGCAGTGCGTAGCGCACCAGGTTGCCGATCTGGGCACCGTCCGAGGGGACGCCGCGGCGGCCGTTCGCCTCCCAGAGGGCATCGGCAAGCGCACGGAAGTCGTCGTCGGCGGATTCGGTGCCGGGTACGCCCAGCGTCTCCTGCATGAACGCAGCGACCCCCAGTCGCAGGGCGACGCGGTTGGCTTCCTGGATCACGGCTGTGGCGGTTCCGCTGGTATCAATGCCGGCCAGCAGCGCCAGTTCCGGGCCGAGCGCATGCAGACGATTCCTGACGGCTTGCGGGAAGTCCTGTGCTTCCAGATAGCCGCGGGCGCCTTCGAAGCTTCCCTGGTTCAGCGACAGGGCTTCAGCGACGCGCCCCAGCGCGTTCCCCTGGGAGCGTAGGGCAGCGGCCAGTCTGACCGTTTTCAGGCTGGCCAACTGGGCACCTGCATGATCGGCAGGATCTGCAAGCACCGCTGACGCCGGCAGGCCAAGCCTGTCCGCCACGGCCGCGCGCGCTGAGGAGACGTCCAGGCCGGCATTCTCCATTTCCCAGGACACCAGGGTGGTCAATGGCGAGACGATGACCGGCACGTTGTCGAGAGGTGCCAGCAGTTCGATTGCCTGGAAGTTGTACCCGGTCTGGGTGTCGCGCCCACCGGAAGCGCGGACCGTTGCCCCTGCAGTGTCCGCCGACTGGGGAATGCTGACCGTGAACCTGCCGTCCCGGTCCGAGGAGACAATCGTGCTCAGGGAGGAGCCGTCAGCGCGGACCAGGTTGACGGCAGCACCGGCTATCGGAGGGTCGGTAACCAGACCTGTGACGCTGGTGGTGGGGCCGCCGCCATCGCTTCCGCCGCCGGAGGAACCGCTGCTGAAACACCCGGAAAGCGCCAGCGTAATCAGGAACAGGGCAAATGGAATCGCCGCCCTTGTGGAGAAGGGGTACAGAGGAATAGCTCGCATGAGACCACCCAAAATTGATGCTGTTAATTGGATTTCTGTACGGTTTATGCCGATGCGAAGATTCGGCATGCATCAATCACTGCTGGGTACGGTCCGTTGCGGCCGTTGCCTGGCGTCGCCCGTATGGCGGTTCTGTAACCTGCTTGTCGGTTGTTACGGAATGACTTTTCGCGCCGTCTCCAGATAGGCGGCACCGTGCCGCTGGGCGCCGGTGTCATCACCCGTCTCGGAAGCGATGTGGAGTTCCTCCAGCGTTTCCGCCAGCTCGGAAAGCTCGACGTTGATTTTTTCCAGCGCGTTTTCCAGTGTGTAGGTCAGCTCGTGGATCCGGAGCAGATCGTCGTCGGAGAGCGATTCCTTTTCCAGAATCCCGGCCAGACGGTTGTTGTATTCCGAGAAGTTCGCCACCGCCTCTTCGAGCGTTTCGGCGGACAGACCCTCGAAGTGGTCGATGCGGTCGCTGGCCATTGCCGCCCCGGCGACCAGGCCGGCAGCGAGAACCGCGGCGGATAGTGACTTGATTCGCATGTTTGACTCCTGGCATGAGAGAGACGCTGCCGGATAGGGCAAGACGCTACCGGACTGTTACGCGAATAATAATCATTATCAAATAAAGTGCAAGGCATGCCGCTGATGCCAGCGTGAAACTGGCGGCGTCTGGCTGCATGGAGAAAGCCTGACCGGCGGGCGCCGTCGGGCCTGTCGTACTGATGCCTGCATGCGGGGCAGGGAAACCCACTGGGCGGAGCGCGATGAAGTGGAAAATGGTCGGGGTGAGAGGATTCGAACCTCCGACCCCTGCCTCCCGAAGACAGTGCTCTACCAGGCTGAGCTACACCCCGACGACCATCACTTCAATAAACCCGTTCGATGCTGAACGACGCCATGTCATCCATGGCCTGCCGGAAAGGAGACTCCGGCAGGCAGTCCAGGTTGATGCGTGCCTTCAGCACCGCCTGTTCTGCGAGGGCGCGAGTATATGCGATGGCCCCGGTGTTTTCAACGGCGCGCATGATGGCGTCGATGTGCTCGCGACCGCCTTCCTCGATCGCCTTGCGGATCAGCGCCGTCTCTTCCGGCGTACCGTTGCGCATGGCATGAATCAGCGGCATGGTGGGCTTGCCCTCCGCCAGATCATCACCCACGTTCTTTCCGGTTTCCTCGCTCTGGCCGGTGTAGTCCAGCGCGTCGTCCACCAGTTGGAAGGCCGTGCCCAGGTGCTTGCCGTAGTCGGACAACTGATCGACCACGTCCAGCGGCTGGTTCGCCAGCAGGGCGCCAATGCGCCCGGCTGCTTCGAACAGCGTCGCGGTCTTGTTGTAGATGACATTCAGGTAGCTTTGCTCGGTGGTGTCGGGATCATGCACGTTAAGCAATTGCATGACCTCGCCCTCCGCAATGGTGTTGGTGGTGCGGGCCATCACTTCCATGATCGGCATGCTGCCCACTTCCACCATCATCTGGAACGCACGGGAATAGAGAAAATCCCCGACCAGGACGCTGGCCTCGTTGCCCCACAGGTTGTTGGCCGTCTCCCGGCCACGGCGCATGTCCGAGCCGTCCACCACGTCGTCATGGAGCAGCGTGGCGGTATGGATGAACTCGATTACCGCCGCCAGCTGGACATGATCCTGACCCTGGTAGCCGCATGCCCGGGAGGCGAGCAGGACCAGCAGGGGGCGCAGGCGTTTCCCGCCGCTGTTGACGATATAGCTGCCGAGCTGGTTGATAAGGACCACGTCGGAGCTCAGCCGCTCCTGAATCAGGCGGTCGACGGCTAGCATGTCCTGGACCACCGGGGCCCTTATCAGGTCTATCGTCATGCAGGAACCATGCGCGGAAGCGTGGGATGCACGGATGCTATGGCCGGCGCTGGGGGGTGTCAAGCCGCAAAGCGTGATGCGCCGTTGCATCGCCCCCCTTTCGAGGGGTGGAATTCGTTTGACCTGCTGTCGGGGAGGCGATAAACTCTCGCGCCTTAATTCCGGAACCGCCGCGCGGGATTCCCGGGACCGACACGCGGGAATCGCACGCGATCAATCGACGGAGAGTTATACGACATGTATGCCGTTATCAAGACCGGGGGCAAGCAGTATCGCGTCTCCGAAGGTGACATCCTGAAGGTGGAAAAGCTGGATGCCGAGGACGGCGCTTCCGTCGAGTTTGATCAGGTGCTGATGGTGTCCGATGGCGACCAGGTCAAGGTCGGTACGCCGATGCTGGAAGGTGGCAAGGTCCAGGCCGAGGTCATCCGCACGGCGAAGGACAAGAAGATCGAGATCATCAAGTTCAAGCGTCGCCAGAACTACAAGCGCACGCAGGGTCATCGCCAGATCTTCACTGAAGTGAAAATCACCGGCATCCAGGCCGGCTAGGGAACAGGAGCTGAAGCATGGCACATAAAAAGGCAGGCGGCAGCACGCGCAATGGCCGCGATTCGGAATCCAAACGCCTTGGCGTGAAGCGCTTCGGCGGGCAGGTAGTGGTGCCGGGCAACATTCTGGTTCGCCAGCGCGGCACCCACTTCCACGCCGGTGAGGGAACCGGTCTTGGTCGTGACCACACCATCTTTGCCACTGTGGAAGGCCAGGTGGTCTTCGAGCGCAAGGGGCCGCGTCACCGCAAATACGTGAGCGTGCGGCCTAACTGATCAGCGCCCCGAGGCTGAGAGTCAGAAAACCCCGTCGCCGCACGGGGTTTTTTTATGCACAATGTCCGGCTGTGTTGCTGCGGGCACGGTCGGGGTGAAGGTTGTTAAGCCATGAAGTTCGTTGATGAAGTCACCATACATGTGGATGCCGGCGACGGCGGTAACGGATCGGCCAGTTTCCGTCGGGAGAAGTTCGTGCCATTCGGTGGACCCGATGGCGGTGATGGCGGTCATGGCGGTAGCGTCTACCTGGAGGCCGACGAAGGCCTGAACACGCTGGCGGATTTTCGTCATGTCCGGCGTTTCCGGGCCGAGCGCGGCGAGAACGGCATGGGGCGCCAGAAAACCGGCAAGAGCGGTCAGGACGTCATCGTGCCCGTTCCCATTGGAACCCTGGCCAGCGACGAGGAAACAGGGGAGCAGTTGGGTGATCTCACCGAGCACGGTCAGCGGTTGCTGGTGGCCCGTGGCGGTCGTGGCGGGCTTGGCAACATCCATTTCAAGAGTTCCACCAACCGTGCGCCCCGGCGGACAACGCCCGGCCGCGAAGGCGAGCGGCGTAGCCTGCATCTGGAGCTGAAAGTTCTCGCCGACGTGGGTTTGCTGGGGATGCCCAATGCCGGCAAATCCACCTTCATTCGCGCCGTATCCGCCGCCAAGCCGCGCGTTGCCGATTATCCCTTCACCACCTTGTATCCCAACCTGGGGGTGGTGCGGGTCGAGGCCCATCGAAGCTTCGTCGTGGCGGATATCCCGGGCCTCATCGAGGGCGCGGCGGAAGGCGCCGGACTTGGGGTGCGTTTTCTGAAGCACCTGGGACGTACGCGGTTGCTGCTGCATCTGGTGGATGCGGTTCCCTCCGAGCCTGACCGTGATCCGGTGGAGGATGTGCAGTCGCTGTTCCGGGAACTGGAGCGCTACAGCCCGGAACTGGCGTCGCGCGAACGTTGGCTGGTGGTCAACAAGCTGGATCTGATGGCGCCGGAGGATCGTGATGCCTGGGTCCAGGACATCGTTGAGCGGCTGCAGTGGAACGGGCCGGTGTTTGCGATATCGGCGCTGGCGCAACAGGGCACGGATGTGCTGTGCGGGCGTGTGATGGAGTGGCTGGAACAGCAGCGTCTGGACGAACTGGAGCGGCGGCGGGCCGAAGCGGACTCGTCCGCGGCGGAGGGCGATGCTGATGAGTGACATGCGTCGGCGGCTGGGCAAGTCGACCAAGTGGGTGGTCAAGGTGGGCAGCGCACTGGTGACGAACGAGGGGCGCGGTCTGGATATTGATCGGATGCGCGACTGGGTCGCCCAGATTGCCGCGCTGCATGGAGAAAGACGACGGGTCACCCTGGTCTCCTCCGGAGCGGTGGCCGAGGGCGTGAAGCGCATGCAGTGGGCGCGAAGGCCGACCGAACTCTACAAGCTGCAGGCTGCGGCCGCGATCGGACAGATGGGGATGGTCCACGCCTACGAGGCCGCCTTCCAGCGGTTCGGGCTGCACACGGCCCAGGTGCTGCTGACCCATGATGATCTCAGCGACCGCCGGCGTTACCTCAACGCGCGCAGCACGCTGCGCACCTTGCTGGAACTGGGCGTGATCCCTGTGGTGAACGAGAACGATACCGTCGCCACCGACGAGATCCGATTCAGCGACAATGACACGCTGGCTGCCCTTGCTGCGAACCTGGTGGAGGCCGAACTGCTGGTGATCCTCACCGACCAGGCGGGGTTGTTTGACGCTGATCCGCGTGGCAACCCTGAGGCCCGGCTGGTCAGCGAAGCCCTGGCGGGTGATCCGGCCCTGGAGGAGCTTTGCGGCGGCGGAACTGGAGGAAGTCTTGGTCGCGGTGGGATGCTGGCGAAGGTGCGCGCCGCCGCCCGGGCAGCCCGCTCGGGCGCCGCGACGATCATCGCCTCCGGCAGGGAGCCGGATGTGCTGCGCAAGATCGCGGAAGGCCGCCCCGTGGGAACCTTGCTGTCGCCGTCTCAGGAGGTGCTGGTGGCACGCAAGCAGTGGCTGGCGAGCCAGTTGCAGTCCAAGGGCAGACTCTGGCTGGATGCCGGGGCTGTGCGCGTGCTCAAGGAAGCCGGGCGCAGTCTGCTGCCGGTGGGCGTGACCCGCGTCGACGGTGATTTCCGGCGCGGGGAAATTGTCATCTGCCTGGACCCTGATGGCCAGGAGGTGGCCCGGGGGCTGGTGAACTACGATGTTCGTGAAGCCCAGCTGATTCTCGGCCAGGCCAGCGACCGGATCGAGGCGTTGCTGGGCTACGCGGACGAGCCGGAGCTGATCCACCGGGACAACCTGGTGTTGACCTGATCTCGTGCCCACGCCGCCCCGGCGCCGGTCGGCGATCTCAAAACCCGTCGGGAACCTCCGGACTGTTCCATAGTCCCCCCTAGGGAAACACTGTTTCCCTAGGGGGGTCGTGCAAGCGGCTATTTGCGCAACGGCCCCCTGGATTCCGTATGCCTCTCAGGGAAGCGCCGAGTGTATTCCCGCAGCCGTGAGAATGCTCCAGCGCTTCCGCAGACTGGAACCTGGCCTGGAGGAACGATACATGCTGGTCCTTTCCCGATCCGGTGGCTCTCTCATTGCGGCGTTCGCCGCGCTCTCGCTGATGGCTGGTCCCGTGCAGGCCCACGAAGAGGTGGTGGAGGAGTCGCTGAGTACCGAATATCTCTCCGCACGTCTGCTGAAAGTGGCGGACGGTTTCACTCACCCCTGGGCAGTGGCTCTCCTGCCGGATGGACGCAAGCTGGTAACCCAGCGCCCTGGTGGTGTCTATCTGATCGATAACGGTGACAAGACGCGGCTGGAGGGCGCCCCCGAGGTTCATGCGACGAACCAGGGTGGGATGCTCGATATCGTCGTTCATCCGGAATATGGCGACAACGGCTGGGTCTACATGACCTATTCCAAGGGCGATGCCGATGGCACCGTGCCTGCACTGGCGCGGGCGAAGCTCGATGGAGGCAGCCTGGTGGATTTCGAGGAACTGTTCGAATCCAATACCGCTACAGAACCCGGACGTCACTACGGCTCACGCATTCTCTTCCTGGAAGACGGTACGCTGCTGATGACCATCGGCGACCGGGGCGCACATCCGCCGCGGGCGCAGGACACCATGGATCACTCGGGCACCATCGTGCGGCTGAACTACGATGGCAGCGTACCGGACGACAATCCCTTCGTGGATCGGGAGGGCTATGCCCCGGAGATCTACACCTACGGGCATCGCAACATCCAGGGCATCGCGCTGCGTTCCGATACCGGAGAGGTGTGGGTGACCGAGCACGGTCCGCGCGGAGGCGACGAACTCAACCTCATCGAGCCGGGGCAGAACTATGGCTGGCCGGTGGCGACGCTCGGCAGGGATTACCGTACGGAAGGGGATTTCCCGGACGCGGAGACCCGTCAGCATGACGACATGGCAGACCCGGTGTTCGAGTTCCTGCCTACCCTCGCTCCCTCCGGGCTGGCGATTGTGAACGGCGAGCACTTCCCGCATTGGGAAGGGAACCTGCTGGCCGGGGGGCTACGCGCCGAGCGCGTCCTCCGCTTGTCCGTGGAGACCGGGGAAGTGCTGCACGCGGAAGAGCTGCTGCATGGCACCGTCGGACGCATTCGAGATGTCCGCCAGGGGCCGGATGGCTACATCTACATACTGAATGACGCGGAGGATGGCGCGCTGTATCGGCTGGAGCCCGGTGGCTGAAAGCGCGCACACGAAAACCCCCAACCCGTGACGGGTTGGCGGTCTCCTGATGCTCGACAGGCGCTGAGGCTCAGGCCAGCTTGCGGATCCGGTCGTTCAGACGGCTCTTGTGGCGCGCCGCCTTGTTCTGGTGGATCAGACCCTTGGTCGCCATGCGGTCAATCAACGGCACGGCCGACTGATAAGCCTGCTCGGCAGCCTGCTTGTCACCCGACTCGATGGCCTTGATGACATTCTTGATCTGCGTGCGCATCATGGAGCGGCGCGACTTATTGTGCTGGCGCCTTTGCTCGGCCTGACGGGCTCGTTTCCGTGCGGATGGGGAATTAGCCAAGGCTCAACTCCTGACAGTGGTAATCGGGTTCCAGAAAGGGCACGTAATATCCCGATTTCCCTGCCGGATGTCAACCTTTGCCGCGCCGAAACGCGAGTAATGATTATCCTGCCCCGTGCTGCGTTATGATGCGGCCTTCTTGAATTTTGCATCGGGGGGTAGGGCCGGGCATGAGTCTGCTGCGTTCCACGGCCGTGTTTGGCGCATTGACCATGGTATCGCGCGTGCTGGGGCTGGTGCGCGACGTGGTGATTGCGGCCATCTTCGGTTCCAGCGCCGCCACCGACGCGTTCTTCGTTGCCTTCAAGATCCCCAATTTCATGCGGCGGCTGTTTGCCGAGGGTGCCTTCTCCCAGGCGTTCGTCCCCGTGCTGGCCGCGGAAAAGACCCGCAAACAGGCGTCTGACGTGCGGCGGCTGGTGTCCCGGGCGTCCGGTACCTTGCTGGTCATCCTGCTTGCGTTGACAGTGCTGGCCCTGGTGGCCGCCGAGTATCTGGTGATGCTGTTCGCGCCAGGCTTCCGCGGTGACCCTGAGCAGTTCGCCCTTGCTGTGGACATGGTGCGCATCACCTTTCCCTACCTGCTATTCATATCGCTGGTGGCTGCCGCGCAGGGCGTGCTGAACACCTACGGGCGTTTCGGCCCGCCCGCCTTTGCGCCGGTGCTACTCAACCTGGTGCTGATCGCCAGTGCCTGGTGGTGGGCGCCGGCCTTCGAGCGGCCGATCATGGCGCTGGCCGTCGGGGTGTTCATTGCCGGAGCGCTGCAACTGGCGTTCATGCTGCCGTTCCTGCACCGGGTGGGCATGCTCGCCTGGCCCCGCTGGGGCTGGAAGGATTCCGGCGTGCAACGGATCCTGAAGCTCATGCTGCCGGCCATCTTCGGTTCCTCGGTGGCGCAGATCAATCTGCTGGTGGACACCATCCTGGCATCCTTCCTGATGGTGGGCTCGATCAGCTGGCTTTATTATTCCGACCGGCTGGTGGAGTTCCCCCTGGGGGTGTTCGGGGTAGCGCTGGGCACGGTGATCC
This sequence comes from Ectothiorhodospiraceae bacterium, assembly GCA_020831845.1. Taxonomy (GTDB): domain Bacteria; phylum Pseudomonadota; class Gammaproteobacteria; order Nitrococcales; family Aquisalimonadaceae; genus LSCE01. The sequence goes on along the minus strand of JAFIFV010000103.1, from coordinate 67,411 downwards.
TGCCCCGTCTGTCCGGCCAGCACGCTGCCGATTCTCCGCAGCATTTTTCCCGCACACTTGACTGGGCGCTGCGCTGGGGCGTGCTGATCGCTACACCGGCCGCCGTGGGTCTGGCGGTGATGGCCGGCCCGATCCTCACCACGCTGTTCCAGTACGGTGCGTTTACCGACGCGGATGCCAGAGCCGCGTCGCTCAGCCTGGTGGCCTACGCGCTGGGGCTGCACGGTTTCATCATGGTGAAGGTGCTGTCGCCCGGCTTCTTTGCGCGTCAGGACATGGTCACGCCGGTCAAGATCGCAGCCGTGAGCATGCTGGCGAACATGGTGATGAGCGTCACCGTGGTCCTGCTGCTGCGGGAGACCGCCATCGGCCACGCCGGACTGGCGCTGGCCACGGGTATGGCGGCCTCGCTCAACGCCGGCATGCTGTATCTCGGCCTCCGGCGCAAGGGTGTCTACGCGCCGTTGCGCGGCTGGGGGCGTCTCTGGTTCCAGGTGCTGCTGGCCACGGCTACCATGGCGGCCGTGTTGCTGGTCGGCGTGGGAGAGCTGGATCTGTGGCTGGATGCGGGCCTATGGCGGCGTGCTGTCTCGCTGACCGGCTGGCTGCTGCTGGCTGCGGTGGTGTACCTTGGCATGCTGTTGCTGTGCGGCCTGCGCCCGCGGCATCTCCGGGAGCAAGCCGGATCGTGACTTCCCCCATGTGTCGCCAGGGTTGCCGGACCTGTGGCCGACAGGCGCATGCGGGAGAGGTCCTTCATGACACACGGGCGATGCCCTGCACGGCAGTGCCGGCGTAGCAGAAGGTTAGTGAGTGCATGGAATTGATTCGAGGTTTACATAACTTGCGCCGACGGCACACCGGCTGCGTGGCAACGATCGGGAACTTCGATGGGGTGCATCTCGGGCATCAGGCCATCCTCCAGCGGCTGCGTGCCCGGGCATCCGCGCTCTCGCTACCATCCGTAGTGATCAGTTTCGAGCCGCTTCCCCGGGAGTTGTTCGCCCCTGGGCAGGCGCCGGCCCGGTTGTCCACCTTGCGCGACAAGGCCGCGAAGCTGGATGAGGCCGGCATCGACCGGTTCCTGTGTCTGCGGTTCGACCGCCGACTGGCCGGCATGGAGCCCGACGACTTCATTCGCGAGCTGCTGCTGGATGGATTGGGCGTGCAATACCTGCTGGTGGGCGATGACTTCCGTTTCGGACACCAGCGGCGCGGTGACCACGCCATGCTGCAGCAGGCGGCGCGGGAGCATGGCTTCGAGCTGGACGATACCCCCACCGTGGCCCTGGATGGGAAGCGCGTGAGCAGCACCTGGGTGCGAGAGGCGCTGGCCAGCGGCGAGCTCGGCCTGGCGGAGCGTCTGCTGGGGCGTCCCTATTGCATGTCGGGGCGGGTCATCAACGGCGACCGCATCGGCCGGGAGCTGGGGTTTCCGACCGCCAACCTGGCCATTCGCCGCCGGCCACCCATGGACGGCGTGGCCGTGGTGGAAGTCTCGATCGAGGCCGGCCCCTGGCTGCCCGCGGTGGGCAGCGTCGGAACCCGCCCCACCGTCAACGGTCGGCGCCCCGTCTGCGAAGTGCATCTGCTGGACTGGTCCGGGAACCTGTACGGAAAGCATCTGCGGGTGCGTTTCCGGCACTGGCTCCGCGGCCAGGCGCACTATCCAGACCTGGATCAGCTCAGGCGGCAGATCGCACAGGATGCCGAGGCTGCCCGGGACTGGCTCCGCGGCCGGTCCGTCTGACCGTAACGCGGTAGTGTGAATACGTCAGCGCTTCCTTAACCGGTGCCTGCGGCACAACTTCTGGTAAGCTATCGGGCTCGGAAAATTCAGGTAACCGCAGGCAGATAGCGACCGTGAGCGATTACAAACACACTCTGAACCTTCCCCAGACCGATTTCCCCATGCGCGGCAACCTGGCCAAGCGCGAACCGGAGCGCCTGGAGCGCTGGTACGCGGAGGACATCTACGGTCAGATTCGCAAGGCCCGTGCCGGTCGGAAGACGTTCATTCTTCACGACGGTCCTCCTTACGCCAATGGCGATATCCATATCGGCCATGCGGTGAACAAGATCCTCAAGGACACCATCGTCAAATCCCGCACGCTGGACGGCTTCGACGCGCCCTACGTGCCGGGCTGGGACTGCCACGGCCTGCCGATCGAGCTGAAGGTGGAGCAGGAGGTGGGCAAGGTCGGCGACAAGGTCAGCGCGCGGGACTTCCGCGACGCCTGCCGTGCCTTCGCGCATCGCCAGGTGGATGGCCAGCGGCAGGATTTCAAGCGCCTGGGCGTGCTGGGCGACTGGGATGATCCCTACCTGACCATGGCGCCCGGGACTGAAGCCAACATCCTTCGCGGCCTGGGCCGCATCTTTGCCAGCGGACACATGAGCCGCGGGTTCAAGCCCGTGCACTGGTGTACCGATTGCGGCTCGGCGCTGGCAGAGGCCGAGGTGGAATACCACGACCACACCTCGCCGGCCGTGGACGTGCGTTACCCGGTGGTGGATAACGCCGACTTCGCACGCCGTACCGGCATTGAAGACAGGCTGCCGGAAGGAGCGCGGGTGTCCATTCCGATCTGGACCACCACGCCGTGGACCTTGCCCGCCAGCCGTGGCGTTACCCTGCATCCGGAGTACGTCTACCGTGTACTGCAGGTCGTCGGCGATGCCGGTACCGAAGTGCTGGTGCTGGTCGAGGGGCTGGATCAGCCCGCGCTGGCCCGCTACGGCTTCACCGAACAAGCCGAGCTTGGCCGGGTGACGGGCGACCGGCTTGAACGGCTGATGTTGCAGCACCCGTTCCTGGAACAGAGGCAGGTGCCGGTCATCCTTGGAGACCACGTTACCACCGATGCCGGTACCGGCGCCGTGCATACGGCTCCCGGCCATGGCCAGGACGACTACCGGGTGGGCCTGGAATACGGGCTGGAGGTGGAGAACCCGGTCGGGAACGACGGCCATTTCCTGGAAGGCGTGCCGTTCGTCGCCGGCCAGTTCGTGTTCAAGGCCAACAAGACCCTGGTTGCACTGCTGGGAGAGCGGGGCATGTTGCTCGCGCATCAGAAATACCAGCACAGCTATCCCTGCTGCTGGCGTCACAAGACGCCAATCATCTTCCGGGCGACGCCCCAGTGGTTCATCAACCTGGATCAGGCGGGCTTGAGGGAGACCGCGCTGTCGGCCATCGAGCAGGTGAGCTGGATGCCGGCGTGGGGCCAGGCGCGTATCGACGGCATGGTCCGCAACCGGCCCGACTGGTGCATCTCCCGGCAGCGTAACTGGGGCGTACCCATCGCGCTGTTCGTGGACAGGCGCAGCGGCGAACCCCATCCACGCACGCTGGAGCTGATCGAGCAGGTGGCCCGGCGCATGGAAAGCGACGGCATTGACGCCTGGAACGACCTGGATCCGCGCGACCTGCTGGGCGATGAGGCCGATCAGTACGAGAAAGTCACCGACATCCTTGACGTCTGGTTCGACTCCGGCATCACCCATGCCACGGTCCTGGAGGCCGACGCGCGTCTCAGCGTGCCCGCCGATCTGTATCTGGAGGGGTCTGACCAGCATCGGGGCTGGTTCCAGTCCTCGCTGCTGACGTCCAGCGCAATCCGCGGCCACGCGCCGTACCGCGGCGTTCTCACCCATGGGTTCACGGTGGACGCCAAGGGCCGCAAGATGTCCAAGTCGGTGGGCAACGTGGTGGCCCCGCAGACCGTGATGAACAAGCTGGGTGCCGATGTGTTGCGCCTGTGGGTGGCCTCCACAGACTACAGTGGCGAGATGGCGGTATCCGACGACATACTCAGTCGCACCGCCGATGCCTACCGGCGCATGCGTAACACCGCCCGTTTCCTGCTTGCCAACCTGAACGGTTTCGACCCTGCCACCGATCTGGTGGCGCCGGAGGACATGCTGCCGTTCGACCGCTGGGCGGTGGACCGCGCCTGGCAGGTGCAGCAGGATGTCTGCCGCGCCTATGACAGCTACGAGTTTCATCGCATCTACCACCGCATCCACAATTTCTGCACTGTGGACATGGGCAGCCTGTACCTGGATGTCATCAAGGACAGACAGTACACCACGCCGGCGGACAGCCTGGCCCGGCGTTCCTGTCAGACCGCCATGTACCACATCGTGGAGGCACTGGTGCGCTGGCTGGCGCCCATCCTCAGCTTCACCGCCGACGAGATCTGGGAACATATGCCCGGTGAACGCGAGGCCACGGTGTTCATGGCCGAGTGGTACCAGGGGCTGTTCGCGCTGGAAGCGGATGCCAGGTTCGACCGCGCTTTCTGGGATCAGGTCATTGCGGTGCGTGAGGCCGTGTCCAAGCAGCTTGAAACCCTGCGAGCCGCAGACCAACTCGGTGCTTCGCTGGAGGCGGAAGTGGACCTCTACTGCCCCGAGGCAGTCCTGCAGAGCCTGGCACGGCTGGGCGACGAGCTTCGTTTCCTGTTGATCACATCAGCCGCGCGTTTGCACCCGGACAGCGAGATGCCGGCCGGTGCGGCCCGGGCGGAACTGGATGACGGCGGCACGCTGGGGATCGTTGCCGCGCGCTCGGAGCATCCCAAGTGCAACCGTTGCTGGCACCGGCGGGAGGATGTCGGCAGCCATGCCGGGCATCCGGAGCTTTGCGGGCGCTGTGTGGAGAACGTGGAGGCCGGCGGTGAGCACCGACAGGTCGCCTGACGACGGGATCCGATACGCACGGGACGCTCATGACCGATCATGACTCAGAGATGCCACAGCAAGGCATAAGTCGCCGTCGTTGGCTGGTGCCGCCGTGGCCGCTGATCGCGGGCACGGTGATCCTGCTGGACCAGCTCACGAAAGTCCTGGCCGAGCGGATGCTGGATTACCATGTGCCGGTACCGCTGCTGCCGGTGCTGAATTTGACGCTCAGTTACAATCCGGGTGCGGCATTCAGTTTTCTCGGCGATGCATCGGGTTGGCAGCGCTGGCTGTTCACCGGTTTCGCCTTGGCTATCAGTGTTTTCCTGATTGCCTGGCTGCGCCGGCTGCCGCCCTGGGATCGCTGGCTCACATGGAGCCTGTCGCTGTTGCTGGGTGGCGCCATAGGTAATCTGGTAGACCGCTTGATCCATGGCCACGTGATCGATTTCATTCACGTGTACTACGATCGCTGGCACTATCCCATTTTCAACGTGGCGGATATGGCCATTACCGTGGGTGTGGGCATGATCCTGTTCCATGCCTTTTTCCTGGAGAAGCGGCAGCCGGCCTGATTCGTCAGGGGCGGTTTGCGTCCGGTACACTGGTCACCATTCCCGTAGCCCCAACAAGGTCTGTAAGCATGCCTCGCATTCTGCTCGCCAATCCCCGTGGATTCTGTGCCGGTGTCGATCGGGCTATCACCATCGTCGAGCGCGCGCTTGAACTGTTCGGTGCACCCATCTACGTCCGGCACGAGGTGGTCCACAACCGCTACGTGGTGGACACGCTGCGGAACAAGGGCGCGATCTTCGTCGAGGAACTGCATGAAGTCCCTGATGACGCGACCGTGATATTCAGTGCCCACGGCGTTTCCAGGGCCGTTCGCGAGGAGGCGGAACGCCGCGGGCTGCGTGTGTTCGATGCCACCTGCCCGCTGGTGACGAAAGTGCACCTGGAGGTCGAGAAGTACGCCCGTGACGGCACCGAGGTGGTGTTGATCGGGCACGCCGGGCATCCGGAGGTGGAGGGTACCATCGGGCAGTACGTTGGGCGCGGCGCCGACCGGGGCGCCATCTACCTGGTGGAAACGCCGGAGGATGTGGCCTCTCTCGAAGTGCGCAATCCCGAAGCGTTGGCCCATGTCAGTCAGACCACGCTCTCCATGGACGATACCGCCCTCATCATTGATACTCTGCGCAAGCGCTTCCCGGCTATTCAGGGGCCGCGCAAGGACGATATCTGCTATGCCACGCAGAATCGGCAGGACGCGGTGAAGTCGTTGGCCGCAGAGGTGGATCTGATGCTGGTGGTCGGGGCGCGCAACAGCTCCAATTCCAGCCGCTTGACCGAACTCGCCGAGCGTATGGGTGTTACCGCCCACCAGATAGACGATGCCGGCATGCTGAAGCGCGATTGGCTGGATGGCGTCGACACCATCGGCGTCACCGCCGGTGCTTCGGCGCCGGAAATTCTGGTGAACGAAGTGATCGCACGGCTGCGGGAATGGGGCGCCGAGGCGCCGGCTGAGTTGAAAGGGCGGGAGGAAAAGGTGGTGTTTTCGCTGCCCAGGGATCTGATGCGCGCAGCCCGCGAAGCACAGCACTAGCGTGCCGCTCCGGTGCGGCGTGCGCTGCCGCGAACGCGGGAATTGCGTCAGTGCTTTCTCAAGGTGTGTTCCGCCGCTTGTCCAGTAGGCGCTTCCTGCGCTTCGGCGTCACCCGGTGATGGCAGCGCGGGCAACTCACCCCGGCCTCGAAACGGGCATCCTGCTCGTCGCCCGGCTGCAGCGGTTCACCGCATCCGAGGCATAGGCTGTGCTCGCCGTCGCGGTTGCCGTGCGTCAGGCTCACGCGCTCGTCGAATACGAAACATTCACCCTCCCAGTGGCTCTGTTGGGGTGCGACCTCCTCCAGGTAGCGAAGAATGCCGCCCTGCAACTGGTAGACTTCCGGGAACCCCTGAGCCAGCATCCAGGCGCTGGCCTTCTCGCAGCGTATGCCGCCGGTGCAGTACATGGCGACGCGGCGGTGCCGCTGCGGGTCCAGATGTTGCGCCACCCAGGTGGGGAAATCCCGGAAGCGTTCAGTATCGGGGCTGATGGCGCCGCGAAAGCGACCTAGCGAAACCTCGTACCGGTTCCGGGTGTCTATGACCAGGGTTTCCGGATCCGCGAGCAGCGCGTCCCAGTCGGCGGGCGGCACGTGATGGCCGGTTTTGTCGGCCGGATGGAGATCGGGCCGCCCCAGCGTCACGATCTCGCGCTTCAGCCGCACCCGCAGCTTGCCGAAGGGCATCTGCCCGGTTTCCGACCAGCGGGGTTGCAGCTGGTCGAAACGTGCATCCGCAGCCAGGTCCGCCAGCAGCGATTCAAGCGCCGGCCGGTCCCCGCACAGCGTGGCGTTGATGCCCTCGGCGGCCAGCAGGACGGTGCCTTTCAGGCCCAGCGCCTGGCAACGCTCCCGCAGCCGGGATTGCAGTAACAGGAGCCCGTCCAGTGGAACGAAGCGATAGAATGTAGCGACTGAGATGGTCATCTAATGATGTCAGACGAGTGAAAAAACGAGGGGCATTATGGGCGATGTCGTACCGTTTCGGAAACCCGACCGCAAGAAGAAATCCGAAGGCAAGACCTTGTGTCGCCACGGCCTGCACAAATGGCAGCCCCTGGGCACCACGCGTTTCGACGTCAAGCAGGGCAAGCTGGTGACTGTCTACCGCTGTTCACGCTGCGGAAGCGAAACCACGGCCCTGACATGATCGCGCTCGAGTCGGTTAGCAAGCGCTACCGCGAGGCCGGCGCAGATCGCGTCGTGCTGCGCGAATTCTCCCTGCAGGTCCCGGAGGGGCAGCGGCTGGCGCTGGTGGGGCGCAGCGGCGCCGGCAAGTCCACGGTGTTGAACCTGATCAGTGGCATGGACAACCCCGATGCCGGCACCGTGCTGGTCGGCGGGACGGCTGTCCAGGCGTTGAGCGAGCGGGAGCGCACGCTGTTCCGACGTAGCACTGTCGGTTTCGTATTCCAGTTCTTCAACCTGATACCCACGCTGACGGTCCGGGAAAACCTGCTGTTGCCGCTGGATCTGCTTGGTCACAAGGGAAGCGGGGCGGCCGAAGCCGCGAACGCGCTGCTGCAGCGCGTCGGGCTGGAGGATCGCGGTGGCAGCTTTCCCGAACAGCTTTCCGGTGGCGAGCAGCAGCGCGTGGCCATCGCGCGGGCGTTGATCCACCGTCCGCGGGTGCTGCTCGCCGACGAGCCGACCGGCACGCTGGATGAGGAAACCGGCGAGCAGGTGCTGTCCCTGATGGCGGAGCTCACCGCCGAGCACGGCATGACCGTGGTCATGGTTACCCACAGCCTTGACGTCGCCCGCCGGATGGATCGTGTGGTACGGCTGGTGGACGGCCGGCCGGTGGAAGCCTGATGCAGGTCTATCGCGCCAGCTTGCGCTACATGCTGCGTCACCCCTGGCAGTTGGCGCTGTCCCTGCTCGGCGTGGCCTTGGGGGTGGCCGTCGTGGTGGCCGTCGACCTTGCGAACCAGAGTGCGGGCCGCGCCTTCGAGCTCTCCACGGCCAGCCTGACGGGGGCGACCACCCACCAGGTCCTGGGCGGGCCGAGCGGCATTCCCGAAGCCTGGTACGTGGATCTGCGAACGCGCCAGGGCGTGCTGCAGGCAGCCCCTGTCGTGGAAGGCCAGGCGCGGATTGTCGACGCCCCGGAACGCGGCCTGAGGTTGCTGGGGGTGGACCCGTTGGCTGAGGGTGATTTCCGCAGTGGCTTCGGTGCGTTGACGGAGCAGGGCACCCTGGGCGGCTTGATGTCCCGGCCGGACCGCTTCGCGATGCTGTCCAGCGATCTGGACGAGATGGGGCTGAGTGTCGGCGACCGGGTTGACGTTGAGATCGGGGGACGCACCCTGGAATTGATAGTGGCGGCGGCCCTGCAGCCCGAGCGTGAGCTGGACGCCCGGGGGCTGCGTGATGTCATGGTCATGGATATCGGGGCGGCACAGGGGGCGCTTGGCCGGCATGGCTGGCTGGACCGGGTGGACCTGATACTGCCGGACCGTGAGGCAGTGGAACGTGTCCAGACCTTGCTGCCCGCTGATGCACAATTGCTGGAGGCGGAAGCCCGTAACGCCGCGCTGGAGCAGATGGCGAGTGCGTTCCAGCTCAACCTCACGGCATTCAGCCTGCTTGCGCTGGTGGTTGGGGCTTTCCTGATCTACAACACCATGACCTTTTCCGTGGTCCAGCGACGGCAACTGCTTGGGCTGCTGCGGGCGGTCGGCGTGACCCGTGCCCAGATTTTCCGTCTGATCCTGCTGGAGGCCCTGCTTATCGGGGCGGTGGGGACCGTGGCCGGCTTGTTGCTCGGCGTTGCGCTAAGCCACGTTCTGCTGGAGCTAGTCGGACGCACTATCAACGACCTCTATTTCATGCTGAGCGTGCGGGAACTGGCCCTGTCGCCCTGGTCGCTGGCGCTGGGGGTGCTTCTCGGGCTGGGCATGACCGTGGTAGCAGCCTTCAGCCCGGCTGTGGAGGCCACGGGGACACCGCCACGGGCGGCACTCAGCCGCGCCGCACTGGAGTTGGGCGTGCGACGGCAACTGCCGCGCGTGGCGATGGTGGGCCTGGTGCTGGCGCTGCTGGGCCTGGCACTGCTGGTGACGGGCGCCGGCCTGGTCGCGGCGTTCGCCGGTCTTTTCCTGCTGATGATCGGGTGGGCACTGATGGTGCCGGTGATGATGCGCCTGCTGTTGCACCTGCTTCTGCCCCTGCTGGGCAGGTTCGCGGGCCTGTCGGGGCGTATGGCCGGCCGCGGCGTCGAGGCGGGCCTGTCACGTACCAGCGTGGCTGCCGCGGCGTTGATGATCGCCGTGTCGGCGGTCGTGGGCGTGGGCACCATGGTGGACAGCTTTCGCTACACCTTCAGTCAGTGGCTGGATGCCACACTGCGTGCCGACGTCTACGTCAGCGTGCCCGGCAGCGGGCAGGTGCAGCCGGACGCGGTGACAGCCCTGCAGGACACCGAGGGCGTTGAAACCTGGAGTACCGCACGTTATGGGCGGGTTGGGTCCGGCGAGCAACGACATCGGCTGCGCGTATTCCATCTGCCGCCGGAGGGGAAGCGCGCGTTCCGACTGCAGAGCGGCAACGGCGAGGAGGTCTGGGCGGCGTTCCGGGAGGAGGATGTTGTACTGGTGACGGAGCCTTTCGCCTGGCATCAGCGGGTGGCCGTGGGTGACCGCCTGCCGTTGCGTACGCCGGACGGGGAACGGGATTTCAGAGTGATCGGCGTGATCTACGATTACAGCACCAGCGAGGGCGCTGTGGTGATGAGCCGCCAGACTTATGATCGCTGGTGGGACGATCCGGTGGTGAACTCGGTTGCGCTGTATGGCGTGGAAGGCTCGGAAACCGAGGCGCTGATCCGGCGTTTGCGCGAGAACGCCGGGGCCGTGCAACCGCTACGCTACCAGTCCAACGCGGAATTGCGGCGGCTGTCGCTGGATATCTTCGATCAGACGTTCACCATTACCCAGGTGTTGCGTCTGCTGGCCATACTGGTGGCTGTGGTGGGCGTGCTCAGCGCGCTGATGGCGCTGGCGCTGGAGCGTGCCCGGGAGTACGCGGCGTTGCGCGCGGTCGGGTTCACGCCGGCGCAGATCTGGACACTGGTGCTGGGTCAGAATGCGCTGGTGGGCGGCATTGCCGGTCTGCTCGCGCTGCCGTTGGGCATGGGACTGGCGGCAGCGCTGGTGCTGGTCATCAACCAGCGCTCGTTCGGCTGGAGCATGCAGATGGCGTTTCCGCCCGAGGTGCTTGGGCAGGCCTTCCTGTTGTCCCTGGCTGCCGCGCTGGTCGCCGGGCTCTACCCGGCCTGGCGCATGGCCAAAACGCCGCCCGCACTGGCATTGCGCGAGGAGGCTGCATGAGACGCCGCTGGTGGGTGTTGCTGGTTGTCCTGGTCGGTCTGCTGCTGTTCCTGCTCTGGCCCCGGGAGCCGGCGCGGGATGCCGATCAGGCTGACGGCTTTTCGGTGGTCGACATGCTGACCGGGGAGCAGGCTGCCGAGGGCTACGCGCGCGTGACCGGACCGGAGTCGCTGAACTTCCCCGAGGACCACGGCGCGCACCCGGAATACCGCCACGAGTGGTGGTATGTTACCGGCAACCTGCATGGCGAGGGCAACCGCCATTTCGGTTACCAGATTACCTTTTTTCGCTTCAACGTGGATCCCGAAGCCACCGATGGCGAATCCGCCTGGAGTACGAATCAGGTCTGGATGGCGCATCTGGCGCTGACCGATTCCGAAACCGGCCGCTACTTCCACCATGAGCGCTTCGCGCGTGGCGCTGTGGGGCTCGCTGGTGCCGAGGTGGAGCCGTTCCGGGTCTGGCTGGAGGACTGGCGGCTGGAAGGCCAGGAGGGCGATGACATCATGCCCCTTCAGCTCACGGCCTCGGAAGGGGACGTGGCGGTGTCTCTCACTCTGGAAGCCGCCAAGCCTCTGGTTCTTCAGGGCGACCGCGGATACAGCCAGAAGGGACCCGAGCCCGGCAACGCCTCGCGCTATTTCTCCTACACGCGTCTGCGTACCGCGGGGGAGCTGCGCGTGGGGGGCGAGACCTTCCAGGTACAAGGGCTGAGCTGGATGGATCGCGAGTGGGGCAGCAGCGTGCTCTCGGAAGCCCAGCGCGGCTGGGACTGGTTCTCCCTGCAACTCGATGACGGCGTCGACATCATGTTTTACACGCTGCGGTTGCGGGATGGCGATGTGGACCCACGTTCCAAGGGATTGTGGGTGGAGCAGGACGGCAGCTACACCGTGCTGCTCCGCGAGGCGGTGGAACTGGAGGCGGTGCGGCATTGGGACAGTCCCGCGGGCGATGCCCGTTACCCGGTGGCCTGGCATCTTCGCGTACCGGAGCGGGATCTGGCACTGGAGGTGGAAGCAACGCTGGACGACCAGGAACTGCGTACCGGGTTCCGCTACTGGGAAGGGGCTGTGCGTATCCGCGGTGAACGCGAGGGTACCCCGGTGCGAGGCCATGGGTACGCCGAGTTGACTGGTTACGCCGACTGAAGGAAGTGCGGATCCTAGGCCGATTGCGCGAAATAACGGTCTAGATACGCCTGGAAGTCCACGTTGTCCGCCGCCTCGATTTCCTGCTGTTCCCGCAGCGACTGCTCTGCCGCTTCCCGGAAGCGCTGTTCCACGGCAGGATCCAGCGCTTCGGCCCTGAAATAGTGTTCCTGTGCTCTCGAGACGCGTAGCGCGAAATCCACGAAATTCTCGCCGTTATCCCGCATTTCCTGCAGCATGCGGGCGGAGGGCGTGCAGCCCGGGTCGTCCACGCAGGCCCGGAAACGCCTGAGCGCCTGCTGATAGGGTTCTCCGGGCCTGAGCTGGTCCAGCAGCTCGGCCGGCCCCTGCAGGGTCTGGAACAGCTCGCTGGCCCAGGCGCGTAGTCTGACCCGCTCGCGTTCGCCGCGATAGAGGCTCATCGCCGGATCGCGGCCATTCCGGGCTACCAGTCCCTGGTTGGCATTGATCCCGGCCTGCTCGCGCGGCGAGATGCGGGGGCTGTCCTCCAGCAGGCAGAACAGCAGCAGGATTTCCAGGAAAATCAGTTGCTCCTCGTTCAGGCCGGCCGGGGCAAACGGGTTCAGATCCAGTGCGCGGATCTCCACGTACTCCACGCCCGCACGCCGTAGCGCCAGCGTGGGTTTCTCGCCGGAGCGGGCTACCGCCTTGGGCCGTACGAAGCTGTAGTATTCGTTCTCGATCTGCAGGATGTTCGTGTTCAGTTGCCGCCACTCACCGTCCACAACGGTGCCGATTCGCCGGTATTCGGCATCGGGGGTACTGATGGCCCGGGACAGGCTGGCCACGTAGCTGTCCAGGTCGTTATAGGAGATGTTCAGCCCGGCCTGGGCCTTGTTCTTGTAACCGATGTCGCTCATCCGCAGAGACGTGCCGTACGGCTCGTAGAGCGTATGCCTGTCGAATTCCTGGAAGCCGAGTTCCTGACCTTGGGCGAAGGACCGGCAGATGGCGGGCGAGGCACCGAACAGGAACGGGATCAGCCAGCCGAAGCGCTGGAAATTCCGTATCAGCCGGAAGTAGGCGTCCGAGCGGAAGAGCTGTTCCGGTCTGTCATCGCCCTCCGCCGCCTGCAGGGCCTGCAGGAAGTCGCGGCTATAGGAATAGTTGAAATGAATGCCTGCGATGGCTTGCATGGGCCGTCCGTACCGCCAGTCGAGCCCGCGCCGGTAGACGTGTTTCATCCGGCCCACGTTGGAACTGCCGTAGCGGGCTATCGGAATGCTCTCGCCGCCGCCGATGATGCAGGGCATGCTGGCCACCCATAGCAGCTCGTCGTCCAACTGGTGGTAGACGTAGCTGTGGATCTGCTTGAGGAAATCCAGCGTTTCGGCGGTGTCCTGAAACGGAGGCGTGATGAATTCCAGCAGTGCTTCGGAGTAGTCTGTCGTGATCCATGGGTGGGTCAGCGCCGAACCGAGCGAACGGGGGTGCTCGGTCTGTGAGATATGGCCTTCGCGCGAGACGCGCAGGCTCTCCTTTTCCAACCCTTTCAGGCTGCCCAGCAATAGTCCCTTGCTGCCATTGCCCAACAGTCCGCTCAAACGTTGCTCGGTGCTGCGATACATGCGCCGCCTGATTGTCGTCAATGTAGGAACAGCGGATTGTGCCCCGTGAGCGCACAAATTGAAATGGGTGATGTGACAGCCAGGGGATGCATCCCCAGGCGACCGTAGCCCCTCACGGCGCCTCAGCGCAGGGCGCTGCCATGCAACGGCAGGCGGATACGCAGCCGCGCGCCGCCCAGTTCGCTGCGGTCAATGGTGATGTCGCCGCCGTAATCGTTGACCAGGTCACGTACCACGGCCAGACCGATGCCCTGGCCGGGGCGGGTCTGATCCGCCCGCACCCCACGTTCCAGCACCTGTTCGCTCAGTGCCGGGGAAATACCGGGGCCGTCGTCCTCCACGCTGAGCTCCAGCAGCTCCGGCGCGGGATGGACGGCACTGATCAGCAGCCGGGATTGTGCCCACTTGGCGCCGTTGTCCAGCAGGTTGCCCAGCAGTTCCATCAGGTCCGCTTCCGGACCCGGGAAACGGACAGCGTCGGCGCACTCGACCCGAGCCTGAAGATCGCGTTCTGCGGCCTGCGGCAGGGCTCGCAGCAATCGGTGGATGACCGGCGCCACCGCCGTGGCCTGGGCCAGTCCGGATTGCCCCGCCCGGGAAGCGCGGCCCAGATGGTATTGCAGACTGCTGTCCATGCGCTCGATCTGGTCCAGCGCTTCCGGCGGAGCCGGATGATCCGGGTCTGCCTCCAATCGGCTGCGTAGGACGGTCAGCGGGGTCTTCAGGCTGTGCGCCAGATCCGCCAGTGCCTGCCGGTACCGTTTTCCACGTTCCCGTTCGGCGTCCAGCAGCCGGTTCAGGCTCTGAGTCAGCGGTCTCAACTCGAGCGGGTAGCTGCCGCTCAGGCGTTCCGCCTGGCCGCGGCGTATGGCATCCAGGTCATTTGCCACGCGCCGCAATGGAGAAAGACCCCAGCGCTGGATCAGCCCCTGGGTCAGTAGCAGCGCCGCTGCGGCCGCTACCAGCCAGCCCCACAGGCCTCGGCGGTATGCGGACAGCTCGGCTTGACGCGTGGACAGGGATTCGGCCAGTTGCACAGTGAAGCGCCCGGTTCCCACGGCCGGGTCATCCCATTCCAGGCCGTAGCTCAGCACCAGGGCACGGTCATCCGCCACGCGCGCCCGGCTCCAGCGCTGTGCGCCCGGCGGAAGCGCGCCATCCCCGTTCCAGCGCATCCCGGTGAGGGAGCCGGATTCCCAGAGGGTGTTGCCATCGGTGTCCAGGATGCGGGCGTAGAGCCCGGATTCCAGTGTCCGCAGGCGGGCGTCAGCCAGCGGCGGCTCCACGGTCAGGCCGTCGTCCTCCAGGCTCGCCGCCGCCAGCAGCGTGTAGAGCAGAGCCTCCATGCGCAGTTCGCGGGAGGTGTCCAGGCTGTTCCGGAACGCCTGGTCCAGGGCCAGCCCCGTGGCACCGAGAAACCCCGCGAGAACCAGGGCCGAGGCCAGCAGCAGTCGCCGGGTGAGCGACGGCGTCATGAATCGGCCCCGGACCCGCCCAGGCGAAGCGCGTAGCCCAGGCCGCGCAGGGTTTCGATGGGCTGCAGGCTGCCGTCCGGATCCAGCTTCTGGCGCAGCCGTCGAACGAACACTTCGATGACGTTGCTGTCACGGTCCGTTTCGTCCGGATATAGATGCTCCGTCAGCTCGGTCTTGGAGACGGTCTGTCCCGGGCGGTGCATAAGGTACTCCAGCACGCGGTATTCGAATGCTGTCAGGCTGAGCGCCTCGCCATTGATTGCCGCACGTTTGGCGCGGGTATCCAGTGCCAGCGGGCCGGCGGTCAGGGTGGGGTGGGCGAAACCGGCCGCCCGGCGGAGCAGGGCATTGATGCGGGCGAGCAGTTCCTCCATGCGGAATGGCTTGGTCAGGTAATCGTCAGCGCCCGCTTCAAGCCCTTCCACCCGGTCCTGCCACTGGTGACGCGCCGTCAGCACCAGGATAGGCAGGCGGTTGCCCGAAGCGCGCACGCGGCGAATGAGTTCCAGCCCGGACAGGTTGGGCAGGCCAAGATCCACCACGGCCAGGTCCACCGGGTAATCGGTTGCCAGATGTAGTCCGGTGACCCCATCTGCAGCCACATCCACCACGTATCCCTCGGCGCAGAGGCGTTGGTCGAGCTGTTGCGATAACTGGGGTTCGTCTTCGATGATCAGCAGGCGCATGGCTTTACCGTATACGGCCAGTCGCGGCATCCACCCGGTACACGCGGACCTGGCCCTCCTGCACCAGCACCCGGATCCGGTGGACCTGACGGTCGCCCTGTTGCACGGTCTCGGCGCGAAGTACACGGCCGCCGCTCTGCTCGCGCACCATTTCCACTGCCTGATTCAGGCTGACGGCCTGCTGGGCCATCGCTGGCGGTGCGGTCAGGCTCATGGCCAGGAGCAGGGCTATCAGGCAGCGGCGCAGGCGTCCCATGGCGTCTCCACAGGGCGTCTTGCGCCGCGGAATGCTCCGCCGCGCCGCTCGCCCCGCAATCAGTAGCGGACCGGGGTGACATTGACCTGTACCCGGATGCGGTCACCGGGGTGGTGATCCATTTCCGTCCAGTAGCTGTCACCGTGATAGCGGTATTTTACCCGATAGCCGACGGTTCGTTCTTCCTCGTACCAGCTATCCACGGTGCGGCAGTGGCGTTCGGTGGTCGTCCAACTGCGTTCCGGTTGCCGCGTGAGCTGATCACCAATCGCCGCGCCGAGGATGGTGCCGGCGACCGTGGCGGCGGTCTTGCCGCTGCCGCCGCCAAAACGGTTACCCACCACGCCTCCGGCAATGCCGCCGACCACCATGCCGCCGCGCCCATGGCCGCGGTCACGGTGCACCACCTGTTCATCCCAGCACTCCTGACGCGGTGAGGAGATGCGGACAGACTCCTTGATAGGAATCACCTGCTCCACGCGGGCGGTCGTATAGGTGCTGTGGGCCAGCGCCGAGCTCACGGGCATGAATGCCACCGTCAGCCCACCTGCCAGCCCCAGTGCAAGGGCTTTCTGCTTCTTGTTCATGGCACACCTCCGTTCAGGATGATGGGGGCAGATTAAGGCCCGCTTGCTGAACGGAGGCTGAACACGAAACACGATGCCCGGCCCGGGTTTCAGGTTGTCAGCACGATCTTTCCGGTGTGGCTGCCCTGTTCCATCAAACGGTGTGCTTCCGGTGCCTGGTCGAACGGCAGTACCGTATCCACCACCGGTTTCAGGTTGCCGCGCTGGAAATGCGGAAGCAGGCGGTCCAGGAACAACTGCGCCATCTCCATCCGGCGTTCCTGGGGAAGACTGCGCATGGTCATGGCCCGCACCGTGGCGCGCTTGCCCAGCATCAGGCCCATGTTCACCTGGTCGTCGCGGCCGGCCATGAGACCTACCACGATCTGCCGGCCCTCCGGGCGCAGGCATTGCAGGTTCTCGTTCAGGTGGCCGTTGCCCCCGACCAGGTCGAGGATGACGTGGGCGCCCAGGCCGGTATGCCTCATGACCTCCTTCGGCAATTCACCCTCCCCATCGACCAGCGCTACATCCAGCCCGTGTGGCTTGACCTTCTCCAGCCGCTCGCGGTTGCGGCTGGTGCCCAGGCTGAACCCGGCGAAGGCGCGCACCAGTTGTACAGCCGCAAGTCCGATACCCGAGGTGGCTGCACGGACCAGACACCATTGGCCGGGTTGCAGACCTCCTTCCAGGAAGATGGCCCGATAGGCGGTGAGGAACGCCTCGGGGGTGGCGCCGGCCTGGGCCCAGTCCATCCCCTCGGGCACGGGGATGGTTTCCCGTTCATGGACCACCAGTTTTTCCGCATAGGCACCACCGCCTATCAGGCCCATGACACGGTCACCAGCCTTGTAACCCTGCACCGCTGGGCCCACGGCGGCGATTTCCCCGGCGTATTCCAGGCCCGGCACGTCGGAGATCGCGCCCGGGGGCGCGGGATACAGGCCCATGCGCTGAAGCAGATCCGCACGGTTCAGGCCCACCGCCCGGACGTTGACCAGAATATCCTGCGGCCCGGGGGTCGGGTCCGGCTGGTCGACACATTTCAGAACGTCGGGACCGCCACTTTCAGTAATGCACCAGGCTTTCATGGAAGGCTCCTGTGGAAGAGAGGCGAGACTGCAGAGCAGTCTCGGGGAATTCGTGCCGGAGCGTCAATAGTCCTCGTCCCCGGAAGGCATTGACCGAGCAAAGCGAATAGCGCATATTGCAATGCAGCATATACAGACAGGTCTACATATGAATGCTTACAACCCCATCGCGAACAACCCCACTGTGGTGATTCGCCGTCTCTGGTGGTTCGAGCGGGAACAGTGGCAGGCACACCTTCTTCGGCTCAGTGCCGAGGATCGCAGGCTTCGCTTTGCCGGCGTCACCTCCGATGAGGCCATCCGCCGGTACTGCGAGAAATCGGAGCCCTTTTCCATGACGCTGATCGGGGCGTTCGTCGATGGAACGCTGCGGGCGGTGGGCGAGTGCTTCCTGACGGGCGACGACTGGCCGCGGGACGCTGAGCTGGCGTTCAGTGTGGAGGCTGATCACCAAGGGCAGGGCATCGGTTCCGAATTGTTCCGCCGGCTGGTCATCTACGCCAGAAACCGCTCGGTGAAGAAAGCCTATCTGGTTACCGAGCCGCACAATGAACGCATGCGTCGGGTTGCTCGGAAGTTCGGCATGGACCTCAGCCTTGAATACGGTGAACTGGAAGGTCGGCTGGAGCTGTTCTGGCCTACATACTCCAGTGTCTTCGATGAATTGCTGGCCGAAGGAACGGCGTACTGGCAGGAGGCCAGCGCTCGCCTTCTTCACTGGCCCCAGGACTGACGTCCACTTTCCCCGCGGCCGCGCCATGAGGCGAGGCGTGCGCGGGAACTCGATCAGCGCTTCCCTAAAGCATCCCCGTCTGCAGTTTGGCGGCTTCGGACATCATTTCCGCATTCCAGGGCGGGTCGAACACCAGTTCCACGCGCGCCTCGCGGATGGTGGGGATCAGCTCCACCTTGTGCTTGACGTCCCCGGCCAGAATCTCGCCCATGCCACACCCGGGTGCGGTGAGTGTCATTTCCACTTCCACGTCACGCTGGCCGTCTTCCGCAGGGATGATACGACAACTGTAGACCAGCCCCAGTTCGACGATGTCGATGGGGATTTCGGGGTCGTAGCAGGTATGCATCTGATCCCAGACCAGCTGCTCCACGTCCTGGTCCGTGGCCCCTTCCGGCAGTTCCGGCGGCTTGGTGGCCTCCATGCCGATCGCGTCGCCGTCCACGCCGGCAACGCGGAACAGGTTGCCCTGGATATACACGGTGTAGCTTCCGCCCAGCGCCTGGGTGAGCACGCCTTCGGCGCCTTGCGGTATGGTGCCCGAGTCCCCAGCGGGTATCACGACCGCATTGCAGTCGCGACTGAAGATCACGGGTTCACCTTTGGGTTGATACATGTACTGCTCTCCCATTGGTCAGACAGGCTGACGGATAACTGGACCAATTTGGTACGGATTCTATCAAACTACGCCGTGGCTTGACCACGATTGCCTTGCGTATTTTCCAGGCGTGTCTCGCCGGAACCAGGCAGCCTGTTGACCAGATTCGCGCCCATGAGCCGGGCCGGACTGGTGGCCCCCGGCGACACTGCGTGGTGCAACACGTGCTGGACCACGGCCAGCGCCCCATGGCGGGTGACCTCGTACCCATTCGCGGTAATCACCCGCGCTGTCACGCAATCGCCGGCTGCGTTGCGGGCTTCCCCCCAGACATGCGTCGGGGTCGCCTGCCGGCGCTGATCATCCGGGCCGCGCACCCGTTTGTCCACCTGTGCCTTGAGCAGGCGCTGTACCGTCCCGAACCTCAGCAGCGGTCGAATCAGGTTCGCCCGCCTCATTCGACGGACTGTACGTGGTGACATCGGAATCAGTGTTTCGATATTCGGTATGCCGGTCGTGTGATAGGCGGTAGCAACGTCGCCCCAGGGAATGGTCACGGCAAACCTGGGGCCGTCGCCGAAATCGATGGTGTCGGTGCGGTAGGCCAGCGGAACGGTTTCAATCTGCCCGTCACGCCTTATCCGGCCGCCATCCGCCAACCCTTCAATGGCGGTTTTCGCAGTCCCGGGACTGGGGCCGGAACGGGAATCGAAGCCCAGTCGCAAGTGGGTGGCATCCGGCAGCGCCTGTTTCAATGCCAGCGCCAGACAGTCCGTGGGGATGACATCGAAGCCGACGCCCGGGCAGAGCACGCAGCCGGCCTTTCGCGCCCGTTCATCCAGGGCTTGTGCCGCCTCGAACACCGCTATCTCGCCTGTAATGTCCAGGTAGTGGCAGCCGCGCTCCAGGCAGGCATCCATCATCGGGCGGCTGGTGGCGGAAAACGGGCCGGCCGCCAGCAGCACCAGGTCGATGCCGTCCAGCCCCTGGCTCACGGTTTCCGGCGCGTCAAGCAGGAACACGCGGGCGTCCAGTTTCAACTCCGCGGCAAGGGTTTCCACCGCCTGCCGGTTGCGCCCGGCGAGCACCGGGCTCAGCCCGTTGCTCACCGCCTGGCGTGCTATCAGCTCACCTGTGTATCCGTTCGCACCGTAGATCATCCACTGACCGGTCATGCTCCACCTCATGGCTTGCAAAACGGGTGGTGGTGAACGACCGTAACATGATCGGAGATAGTAGGAGTGCGCAAGCCGTGATCTGGAGTAGGGACAGGAAACGCAGAGAGTGGAAAATCGCCGTGCTGGCGGGGGACGGTATTGGCCCTGAAGTGATGGCGGTGACACTGCAGGCGCTGAGAGCCCTGGCGGACGACGGCGGGCCGGAGATGGAGCTGGTCGAGTTCCCCTGGCCGTCGCATGCCTGGCACAAGGAGCATGGCCGGATGATGCCGGAAGACTGGCGGACACAGTTGGCAGCCCACGACGCCATCCTGCTGGGAGCGCTCGGCGACCCGGGGCCGCTACAGGATCCGGACCGATACCTGCTACCCGACGGCGTCTCGCTGCAGCCGCTGCTGGCGATCCGCAAGGGTTTCGATCAGTGGGCCTGCGAGCGGCCTGCCAGGCTGCTCAAGGGTGCCCCCCAGTATCTCAGGGACGACCGCGCGCGCGACGTGGACATGCTGGTGATCCGCGAGAACAGCGAAGGTGAATACGTCGGACAAGGGGGGCGGCTGAAGGCCGGTACCGCGCACGAGGTGGCTACCCAGATGGAAGTGTTTACGCGGGCGGGCGCCGAGCGCATTTTCCGCCATGCCTTCGAACGTGCGGTGGCCCGTTCCGCGGCCAGGGATGCCGGGAAGCTGCGCAAGCGGGAATTCCCGTTGCCCGGAAAGGGTTCGGCCAAGGCCCAGGTTTGCCTTGTTACCAAGCGCAACGCGCTGCAGTACTGGGGCGAGATGTACACAGAGGTGTTCGCCGAGGTGGCGAAGGATTATCCCGGCATAGCGACCCATCATGAACTGGTGGACGCCGCCTGCATGAAATTCGTCACCAGCCCCTGGCAGTTCGATGTGGTCGTGGCCAGCAACCTCCAGGGTGACATCCTCACCGATCTGGCCGCGGTGCTCTGCGGCGGCATGGGGGTGGCGCCCTCCTGCAACCTCAATCCGGCGGATCGCCACAGTCCGCCGATGTTCGAGCCCACCCACGGCAGTGCCCCGGATATCGCCGGCCAGGGCAAGGCCGGCCCGGCAGCCATGATGTTGACCGCGGCCATGATGCTGGACTGGATGGGCGAGGAGGACCCAAGGGCGGCAGGGGCCGCCTCCAGGCTGCGCCGCGCGGTGGAAACGGACCTGCAGGCGCACGGTGTGGAAGGCCGGTCCACCTCGGAGGTCGGGGATGCCGTTATCGCAGCGCTGCCTTCCACCGTTTGAAGCAGGAAGCAGGCGGGGTATAGACTCGATCCAACCATTCGTTCGCAGCCACTCAATTCCGGAGGTCGTGATGGCGCATAGCGTGGGACAGCTCTCGCCGCTGATGAAGCAGTCCAGCGGAATCCTCGCCGCCCGCGGCGAAGGGGCCTACCTGTTCGATCAGGAGGGCAATCGTTACCTGGATTTCACCTCGGGTATCGGTGTGACGTCCACAGGCCACTGCCATCCCAAGGTAGTGGCGGCGGCACAGAAACAGGTGGCGCGACTGATTCACGGCCAGTACGCCATCGTGCGTCATCCACCCATGGAGGCGTTGACCGAGCGCCTGGGCGAACTGCTGCCCGATGGCATCGATTCCGTGTTCTATTCCAATGCCGGTACCGAAGCCATCGAAGCCGCGCTGCGACTGGCCAGGCAGGCCACCGGCCGGCCGAACATCATCGTGTTCCAGGGCGGCTTTCATGGCCGCACCATGGGCTCGCTGTCCATGACCACCTCCAGCGTCGGGCTGCGTGCCGGCACCCAGCCGATGATGGGTGGCGTGGTCGTCGCGCCTTTCCCGAACGCCTACCGTTATGGCTGGGATGTACAGACCGCCACGAACTTCTGTCTGCGGGAACTGGACAATATCTTCGCCACTTACAGTTCACCCTGCGAGACGGCCGCGGTACTGGTGGAGCCGGTGCAGGGGGAGTCCGGCTACGTTCCTGCCAACAAGGCCTTCATGCAGGGGCTGCGGGCGCGCTGCGACGAGCACAAGATGCTGATGATCGTGGACGAGGTGCAGGCGGGCAACGGACGTACCGGCAAATACTGGGGCCATGAGCATTACGGCGCCAGGCCCGACGTGGTGGTCACGGCGAAAGGGCTCGCCAGCGGTTTCCCCTTGTCCGCCATGGCCGCCCCGGGCAGCATCATGGAGAAGGGGTGGATGGGCTCCCAGGGGGGAACCTACGGCGGCAATGCAGTCGCCTGCGCCGCAGCCCTGGCCACGCTGGATGTGATCCGGGAGGAAGGGCTGGTGGAAAATGCCGCCGAGCAGGGCGCGTACCTGCGCAAGCGGTTGGACGAGATTCATGCGGCGGAACCGAGTATAGGCAACGTGCGCGGCGAGGGGCTGATGATCGGCACCGAAATGGTGAATGCCGAAGGCCGGCCGGACGGGCCGCGCGCCATGCGTATACTCAAGGAAGCCGAGCAGCGGGGCCTGGTGCTGATCCGTTGTGGCGCTTACGGCGGCCAGATTGTACGCTGGCTGCCACCGCTGATCGTGACGCGGCAGCAGATTGATGAAGCCATGGATATTTTCGTGGAAGCGCTGAAGGCCTCGGCCGAGCAATGAGGTTTGGCCGGCTCGCGCGCTGCCCCTTATTTACCCGCGAGCGACTCCCGGGAGCAATAGATTGATGGACCTGGATTCAATAAGAAGTGCTTACCGACGCTACGCCAATCATTACGACCGCATTTTCGGGCCCGTCTTCAACCCGGGAAGAAAGCTGGCCATCCAGACGCTGGACCTTGCACCCGGCTACCGCGTGCTGGAGGTGGGGGTGGGGACAGGGCTCTCCTTGCCTTACTACCCGGAAGACACCCGCGTGGTTGGTATCGACATTTCGCCGGAAATGCTGGACAAGGCCCAGGAACGGGTGCGTGATCAGGACCTGAAACAGGTGGAGAACCTGCTGGTCATGGACGCCGAGCAGCTCGAGTTCGAGGACGGTTCCTTCGATGCGGTGGTCGCCATGTACGTGGCCTCCGTGGTGCCACACCCGGACAGGCTGGTGGACGAGATGCGCCGCGTCTGCGTGCCGGGCGGCGACATCCTGATCATCAATCATTTCACGTCCCGCAATCCGGTGCTGCGTGGTCTGGAGCGGGGGCTGCGGCCCCTGTCGCGCATGCTGGGCTTCCGGCCCGACATGGATCTGGATTCGCTGCCCGAAATGGACGACTTCCAGCGCGTTGGGGTGCGCAACGCCAATATCTTCGGCTACTGGAAGCTGGTCCATTACCGCAACGGCGACACCGGCCCCGAGGCAGAGGCCGAACCGAAGCTGGCGACTGGAAAATAGGGCCGGGTCCGGCTTTGCCATTCTGTGTAGAATCTGCCGCCTGACGGGAGAGTTCCATGCAGGCGGTCATCACCATTGCCTTGCCCTTCTTCGCGCTGATCTTCACCGGTTTCGGTGCAGGCAAGGCCGGCCTGTTGCCGCAATCCGCGGTGTCCGGCCTGAGCGTGTTCGTGTTCTACTTTGCCCTGCCCGCGCTGCTGTTGACCAGCATTGCCCAGTCGCCAGTGGCGGAGCTGGCGGATGTCCGGCTGCTGCTGGCCTGGCTGTTGCCCAGCCTGGCGCTGTTCACCCTGCTGTTCGTGATCTGCCGGCCCCTGTTCGGAACCAGCCGTAGCGAACGTGCCGTGCAGGCACTGGCCGCCACATTTTCCAATGTGGGCTTCGTCGGCCTGCCGCTGGTCGTGGTGGCTCTGGGCAGTGAGGCGGTACTGCCCGCGGTCGTGGTCATCCTTGTGGATATCGTGCTGATGATCGCTATCGCCACCGCCATCATCGAGCTGGATCAGGGCCGCAGCGGCAACCTGGGGCAGATCCTGCGTACCGTCACCTCCGGCGTGGTGCGCAACCCGGTGATCGTGGCGTCGGTGATAGGTCTGGTCCTGGGGGCGATGGAGTGGCGTATTCCCGGCCCGGTGTTCTCGTACCTGGAACTGCTGGGGGGGGCCGCGGCACCTGCCGCGTTGTTTGCGCTGGGAGCCACGCTGGCCAGTCGCCCGCTGGGCGAGGGCATGAGGGAAACAAGCTTCATACTGGGTGTCAAACTGTTCGTGCATCCGCTGGTGGTCTGGGGCGTGGCAACGCTGTTCGGCCTGCCGCCGCTGTGGACGGCCGTGCTGGTGATCCAGGCCTCGTTGCCGATCGCTGCCAACGTCTACGTGCTGGCCCAGCGCTATCAGACCTACGTGGTGCCGGCGTCCAGTGTCATATTCTGGTCCACGGCCGTGTCGGTGTTCACCGTCTCGGCCGTGGTGTTGCTGTTCGTGGGGGACTGAGTCCGTGAGCTGGGAAAACAAGGCGCCATTGGGCAAAGCTGCGGATTACGACCGGGGGTACGATCCCGGCCTGCTGTTTTCCATTCCCCGGGCGGAGGGGCGCGCGCGCATCGGCCTGGTCGGCGATTTGCCGTTCAGCGGCGGCGATACCTGGAATGCCTGGGAGCTGTCCTGGCTTGACGCCCGGGGCAAGCCTGAAGTTGCCTGGGGGGAGTTCCGCGTGCCGGCGGATTCACCCAGCATCATCGAATCGAAATCCCTGAAGCTGTACCTCAACGGCCTGAACCAGGCCAGCTTCGACAGCCAACAGGCGGTGCAGAACCTGATCGCAGAGGATCTCTCCCGCGCCGCGGGCGGCCCGGTAACGGTGGCTCTGCGGGCTCCAGACGATTGGCCTCAAGCCCTGGCGCAACCGCAGGGTGAGTGCCTGGACGGACTTGATGTCGCCATCCGTCATTATCATCCGGAGCCGGCCCTGCTCGCGCTGCGCTCCGACGGTGTGGCCGAACGCCGCGTTTTCAGCCGCCTGCTGCGTTCCCGCTGTCCGGTCACCGGCCAGCCCGACTGGGGCGGGGTGGATATCCGCTACCGCGGGCCCGAGATTGATCCGGCCGGCTTGCTGGCCTACATCGTCTCGTTCCGCCAGCACCAGGATTTCCACGAGCAATGCGTGGAGCGCATGTTCCTGGACATCCAGCAGCGCTGCCACCCGGAGCGGTTGACGATCCATGCCCGTTACCTGCGGCGCGGTGGCCTGGACATCAATCCGTTCCGCACGAGCACGTCCATGGAAGTGGACAACCAGAGGTGGTTTCTCCAATAGAGCGCGCCCCGGCGACGCTCATTCCCGCTCACGCCCGCAGCGAGGCTTGGAGCGGGCGAGGCGAACCCCAACATCTCTGTACAGGAGGTGCGCCGCCGCATCATGCATTCCGACAGAACTCTTGCCAGCCTGTGGCGCATGCGTCTGGAAAACTGGGTGCGTGCGACGCTGATCATGATCGGGCTGATGCTGGTGCTCGGCCTGATCGGCTGGGTATTGGGCGGCTGGGCAGGCGTGGCGTGGTCGCTGCTGCTGGCCGCTGCGACGCTGGTGTTCTCCCGCAGATTGCCTGCACGCACCCTGCTCTCCTACCAGGGAGCGACCCTCCTACGGCGGGGCCAGGCACCGCAGCTCTACACCATACTGGACGAGCTTTACCACCGTGCGGGTATTCGCTGCGCTCCGGCGCTTTATTGCCTGCCCACCTCGGACTTGAATGCCTTTGCCGTGGGAAATGCCGCGGATGGAGGTATCGCCGTGACGGACGGACTGCTGCGGCGGCTGAGCCTGCGTGAGGTGGCCGGCGTGCTGGCCCATGAAGCCTGTCACTTGCGGCACAACGACACCTGGGTGATGTCGATGGCGGCGATGGTAACGGAAATCACGGTGGTGACCGCTACGCTGGGGCAGGTGTTATTGCTGGCTCTGCTGCCCTGGGTGCTCACAGGCCGTATCGAGGTGCCGTTGCTGGGTTTCGTCGCGTTGATTTTCGCCCCCACGCTGAGTACCTTGCTGCAACTGTCGTTGTCCCGGAACCGCGAGTTCGCCGCCGATATGGAGGCCGCTGCACTGACCGGGGACCCGGTGGGGCTGGCTGCTGCCCTGGCTACCCTGGAACGGTACCAGGGCAGTTGGCTGGAGACCCTGTTCGGCTACCGCCGCCGCTCGGTCATTCCCTGGCTGCGCACGCATCCGTCCACGGCGCAACGGATCGCGCGCCTGAAGGAGCTGATGCCTCGGCGGATGGATGCGCTGGGTGACTGGCCGCGGACAGACGGCCCGTTTTCGCTTCGCCACTCGCTACCCCTGCGGCAGCGACGTTGGCCGTACAGGAACTTCTGACGCGTTTCGTGGTGATCGCCAAGCGTTTCAACTCAGTTCCGAGCCCCTGGGGCCGCCTCCCGGGCAGCTTGCCTCTCCTGCTCGCCCTGACCCTGTGTGCGGGAAGCGTCGGTACCGCCGGGGCATCGAACGCCGTGGTCGAGGTCGGTGCTCCCGGACCCTGGGCTGTGACCGGCCTGGTGGGCAGGCACGACGACAGCCGCTTCCTGGAGATACTGGCGCTGGAGGGGGGGCAGTGGCAGTCCTCCTACATGGCGGGTCTGGTGCTCGCCCGGGAGTTGCCGGGCTGGAGGCGCGGCGGCCTGGCGTGGGAGGGCGAAGTCCAGCTTTTCCGCCACCGGGGTGATCAGGCGTTGTGGGAGGGCAATGTCGCGGTGAATCTGCGCTGGACGCGTTTCCCCTGGGACGGGCTGGTGGATACCAGTATCGGTTTCGGCCAGGGATTGTCGCTGGCTTCGGAACGACCGCCGATCGAGGACGATACGCGCCGTCTGCTGCATTACATGCACGTGGAAGTCGAAATGCGCCCGCCCGGTGCCGGGCAACTGTCGGTGGTAAGCCGTTTGCACCACCGCTCCGGGGCATTCGGAACTTACGGAACCGAGGGCGGCTCCAACTTTGTCACGCTGGGTTTGCGCTATCGGTTCTGAGTGTTGCCGCAACAGAAAAGGGAGGGGCGTGTGCCCCCTCCCAAAGCCCGAGTCCAACGGAATCGGACAGGTGGCCGGTTAGCTGCGGTCGCCTCGCTCGCCGCCACGGTGGCCGCGACGCTCACCGCGATGGCCCCAGCGTTGCTTGTGGTTTTCCATGCGTTCGGCGATTTTCTGGCGCTGCTCCT
Organism: Ectothiorhodospiraceae bacterium; assembly: GCA_020831845.1. Lineage (GTDB taxonomy): Bacteria > Pseudomonadota > Gammaproteobacteria > Nitrococcales > Aquisalimonadaceae > LSCE01. Next base: position 40,415 of record JAFIFV010000103.1, on the reverse strand, counting down.
CGCTCAATACCGCATGAATGTCCGACTGCATACGCGCGCCGATGAAGGCGGCCTGGGCGGTCAACTCGCCCAGCCGATCGGCCTGGGCGCGGGCGGTTTCCTCATTGAAGCTGTCACGTTGGCCGCGCAATTCGCGGGCCTGCTCCCGGATCTGCGTGCGAAGCTCGCGCAGTTCAGGGCCGTGGGCCTGGAAGGCCGCCTTGATCTGCTCCTGCTGGCTGGCGTCCAGTTCCAGGTGTTTGGCCATGCGCTCTATACGGTGCTCCATATGACCACCCTGGCGGTTCTCGCCATGGTGCTGACCGGCGAGAGCGGAGCCGGAGACAGCGAGCCCGAGAATGAGGCTGGAAATGAGCAGTTTCGTCTTCATGTGGTATCTCCTGATCTGCGTTGTTCGTGCCGTGCCCGGTGGGGTTTCGGCATGGGTGTAGCTTAGGCCCGCGCCATGTCACTGTGGGTGATCAAAGCGCAAGGGTTTGTAAAGAAATGCAAAAGCCGGCGGCCTCGCAGCGAGCCCCGGTGCGGCTATGGCAGAATTCGTTTCAGTGGAGCCTGCGGGAGAGTCATTGATGAGCCACGTGCTGCTGGTGGACGACGACCAGGAACTGGCCGGCATGCTGAAGGAATACCTGGAAGGGGACGGCTTCCGGGTAACGCTCAGTCATGACGGTGACCAGGGGCTGGTCATGGCGCGGCAGCAGGAATTCGACGCGTTGGTTCTGGACGTGATGCTGCCCGGTCGCGACGGACTGGATGTGCTGCGGGAACTGCGGCGCACACGACAGACGCCAGTGCTGATGCTGACCGCGCGCGGTGACGATGTGGACACGATTGTCGGCCTGGAACTGGGCGCCGACGACTACTTGCCGAAGCCCTGCAACCCGCGGGTGCTGGTGGCTCGGTTGCGGGCGCTGTTGCGGCGGGGCGGTCGGGCAGCGGAACCCTCCGGCGTTCAGACCGCGGGGGACCTGTCCCTGGATCCCGGCAGACGGGAGGTCCACCTGGCCGGGACGACCGTGGAGCTGACCGGCACCGAGTTCGATGTCCTGCTGGCGCTGGTCCGGCAGGCCGGTCATCTTGTGGACAAGGACAAGCTCAGCCAGGAGGCACTGGGCAGGCCGCTGTCGCCCTATGATCGCAGCATCGACATGCACATCAGCAATCTCCGCCGCAAGCTGGGACCGCTGCCGGATGGCGGGCCCCGCATCAAGACCGTACGCGGGGCGGGCTACCAGTATGTGGCCAGCGCATGATTCGGGGCAGCCTGTTCGCCAAACTGTTTCTGTGGTTCTGGCTGGTGATGCTGGTGATCGGCGCCGCCTTCCTGGTCACGCAGCGCTACTGGATGTCGTTGGAGCGCCTGCCTTCCGTGGACGAAATGGAAGAGTATGCCGCGGAGATCCAGCGCCTGTATGAAGAGGAGGGCCATGGCGCCGTTGCAGGGTACCTGCGGTCGCTGAGCCGGCAGAGTGAGCTGCGTTACGTCCTGCTGCGCCCGGACGGCAGAGGGCCTTACGGCCGACGGTTTCCCGACGAGCTGCGGGAGGATCTGCTGTCTCGGGTTGCTGGAGCCGGACACGGGGAAGGACGCAGCGAGGGCTGGCGATACGTGGTGGTACCGGTGGATCTGGCCGGTCGCGGTGGTGGCCCCCATCTGTTGGCGGCACTTGGCCCACCGCGTGGTTTCGGCGAGCTGCCCGGTTGGCTTCGGCTGTTGATTGCGCTTGCGGTGACCGCGGGACTTTCTGGCCTGCTGGCCTCCCATCTCAGCCGGCGATTGCGGGAAATGCGCCAGGCCAGCCAGCGCCTGGCTGCCGGCGAGCTGGACGTGCGCGTTCCTGACCCCGGGCCGGGCGGTGACGAGATCAGCGCCCTGGGCCGGGATTTCAACACCATGGCCGATCGTCTGCAGCAGCTTCTGGATTCCCGTAACCAGCTGCTGAGCGACGTCTCGCACGAGCTGCGTTCCCCGCTGGCGCGCATGCAGGTGGCGCTGGAGCTGGCACGTCGCAAGACGGGCGATGAAATCGGGGACTCCCTGGACCGTATGGAGCGGGACATACGCCGGCTGGATGAGCTGATCGGCGAAGTGCTGCGGCTGGCGCGGCTCGAGCGTGGCGGTGCAGCCTTGCAGGCAAGCCCGCTGGACCTTGCCGAAGTGCTGCTACCGAGCTGTGAGGATGCTGCCTTCGAGGCCGAGCACACCGGCCGCCGGGTACGCTGGGGAGCGTTTCCCCGCCTTTTGATCAGCGGCGACCCCAGTTTGCTGCGTTCCGCGCTGGACAACGTGCTGCGCAATGCCATTCGCTCTTCGCCAGCGGATGGCGAGGTGGTGGTGGAGGCGGTCGCTGCGGGCGGTTTCGCCCGCATCACCGTCAGTGACCGGGGCACGGGCGTACCGGAGGACCAGCTCGCGCGCATCTTCGAGCCATTCGTGCGGGTCTCCAGTGCCCGCGACAGGGAAAGCGGGGGATACGGGCTGGGGCTGGCCATCGTGCGGCGGGCCGTGGAGGCCCACGGCGGCAGCGTAAGGGCGGAGAATGCGGAGCCGCACGGCTTGCGCGTCACCATCTCGCTGCCTCTGTCGAAAAAATAACCAGTACTGCGCCAGTTACCGTGACGCCGCACTATCTATCGCAGCAGCGCGATGATCGGGCGCAGCAGGCCGCGCACCAGCGCCCGTAGTCGCGGGCGTTCGGCAATCTGATCGGCAACGGGCGGACTCAGCCGCTCGTACTGCCGGATGAACCAACGGCCCATTGCGGTATTCCGCAGGCGGTCGTCGCGGAAGTCCCTCAGCACCTGCACGTCCGCGGCCAGGGGAGTGCCGTAGGCAGCGGTGGCGATGAAACAGTCGCTGGATGAGGACATGGAACGGGAGCCCTGCTGGTAATGCAGCACGCCGGAGTCGACGTCCACCACGTCCGAGACGCAGCACTCTGCGCCCGCCCCTGATTTCAGCGCTCTTACCCGGTACTGCAATGGGGCGGGTTCGCCGTTGAAGGGGGAATCAACGAAGGAGTCGGCATTGGCGGCCACTTCGCCCACCACCCGCCAGTTCTCATCCTCAGGTCCCAGCCTGTCGATGGCGTAGGCCTCGTTGAGCACGGAGTTGTCCAGCCAGCGCAGGCGCACATCCCCGTTCGCCAGAGGCTGGGCGCTCAGGCGAGTGGGGCGCATCGGTTCCAGCGGCTGGCCGAGCGGGTCGATGGTGCCAAGAACCAGCGCTTCGATGTCCAGCAGTCCCGGTCCGATCAGGCGCTGGGCGAGTGTTGGGTCGGGGCGGGCGCTCTGGACGATGCGTTCGCGCAACTCCCGGTAGGACAGGTCGGGGTCCAATGCCAGTGTCAGCGCTGCGGCGCCGGATACCATCGGCGTGGCCATCGACGTGCCGGCCAGGTTCCCGTAGTCGCTCTGGGTTGCCTGGCTGCGTATCTCGGGCTCGTCGTCCAGCGTAGTGGGGAACGTGCTGTAGATCGCCGGACCGTTGCCGCCGCCGGGGGCGGCAACGTGGACGGTGTTGCGGCCGTGGTTGGAATAGCTGGTGAAATTGCCCTGTATGCTGCTGGCCGCCACGCTGATGATGTTGTCCAACGGGTAGGAGGCTGGGTAGATGGGGCTCTGGTCGTTGTCGCGACCGGTGTTCCCGGCGGCGGCAACCACAAGTATGCCGGCATCCCGCGCAGCGCTCAGGGCGTCCTGATCGGCGCTGCTGGGCCGTTCATAGCCATAGCTGGCGTTGATGACGCGCGCACCTTCCTCGATGGCGGTATGGATGGCTTCAACGACATCGGCCACGGTGGCGGTGGGCCGGAGGGCCGTGCTGCCGCTGCTGGACGGATCCATATCCGGGAACACCTTCAGTGCCAGCAGATCCACTCGCCAGTTGATCCCGGCCAGCCCTTCGGTATTGTCCCCGACCGCGCCGATGATGCCGGCGATATGCGTGCCGTGGCCATCCATGTCGGTGACATCGGAGAAGGCGCCGGTGTCGCCACTGATGTGTCGCCGGCTGGCTGCCGAGACGTTATCGCGGAGATCCGGGTGGTTGGCGTCGACGCCGGTGTCGATGATGGCCACCATGACCTCACTGCTGCCGGGAGCGTTCTCGCCGGTGTGCTGGCGCCAGGCCTCCCAGGCGTAGCTGACCCGGGTATCGCCCTGGCCACGCTGCTGGCAGAGCCGGTTGATGATGTCCTGGCAAACCCACCAGATGCCTTCCTCACCGGTGTCACCGAAGGCGGGGTCATCGGGCAACGGGGCGGACGCCATCAGTTCCACGGTCCAGTTCGGTTCCGCGTACGCCACCGTGGGATCGGCCCGGTAGCGTTCCAGCACCTGGTCGAAGTCCTCGTGCGCCTCGGGGCGAACGACAATGGTGGCCGGCGCCCGCAGCCGGCGAACCATTTGGCCAAAACCGTTTCTACGCTGGCTTTGCAGGAGCAGAGTGTCCGGTTGGGCATGTTCCTGGTAGCGGACGATGATTTCGCCGGAATGGGCTGCGAGTGCGGCGAAGCCGGGGGGAGCAATCGCGAGCAGCAGGATCGCCAGCCCGGTCAGTATGCGTCTGTGCGGCAGTGGGCGGCTGCGCATGCGTGGCAGTCCTGTTGTTTGGGAGTTGTTGATTTCCGTCAGTCTACAGTTCCGAGCGTTCCAAGCAATCGCCGTTCATCCGGATGCTTGCGGCGGCGCCAGGCCCAGCACGGTCAGATAATGCCGGGCACTTGCTTCGTCCCGGTAATCGGCAACGGCCGCTTTCAGAGTTTCGGCGGAAAGCGGCTGATCCAGGGTTTCCAGCATGGCCTGAGCCATCGCCCGGTGGTCGCCAACCTCCACCAGCGGTCCGTACCGGCCCTGCTGCAGCGTTTCCCGGGGCCCGCTGCGACAATCCGTGGCGACCGATGGAATGCCCAGTGCCAGCGCCTCGGTCAGCGCATTCGGGGACCCTTCCCAGGCGGAACTCAGTACGAACAGGTCCGCCCTGGCCAGCCAGGCGTACGGGTTGGGCTGGAAACCCACGAATGCGACCGATTGCGTGATACCCAGTTCCCCGGCCAACTGCTCCAGCTTCGCCCGGTCTTCGCCTTCGCCCAGGATCAGCAGCCGCGTGACGCGTCGCCGCTGGAGTTCGGCGTGGGCCCGGATCAGGGTTGGAAAATCCTTCTGCCGCGTGAGCCTGCCCATGGCCATGACCACCGGACAGGAGCGCGGAGCCCGCAGCCAGGGGTGGTCCACGGTTTCCTTTGCCCGCTGTTGCAGTTGTGGCGTGATGACCGGGTTGCGAATCACATGTACCAGTGACGGCTGCACACCGCTGGTGGCCACTACATCGTCGGCTACTCCCTGGGACACCGCCACGATGGCGTCCGCTCTCGGATAGAGCAGGCGGATCGGGCCGTAGCGGGACCAGCGCCGCAGCAGACACCTCCCAGCCAGCGATTCCGAAAGCGTATTCCCCAGGCGAAGGACGATGGGGGTCCGTGTGCGGGCAAGCATGCGGCCGAGTAGTGCGGCACGTCCGGCGCGATCCTTGGCCACCAGCATGGCGTCGGGTTGTTCCCGGCGCAGGTAACGCGCAATAGCCGGGGGTGCAAGGCTGGCGTGGCGAACTCCCAGCGGTACGTGCCGAACCGCGGCCGGAAGGTTGTCGGCGTGCCCGCCGCGTTGTTTCAGGGTGACCAGATCAGTGGCGATGCCCAGGCTCGCGAACTGCGCCGCCAGGTTGAGCACCATGCGCTCCACTCCACCGTCGCCGGACAGCGAGATGAGTACGGCGATTCGAGGGCGGGGATTGCTCGACATGGGGTGGTCCTTGGTCATGAACGGGCAGCATACAACAGCAGGCCGGCGCAGTGGTCAAGCGTTGCAACAACGCATCGCGAGAAACCGGACTCGAGCGCGGCGGCGTGAATACCTCAGTGTTTCCTTAACGGTGGCCGGGTTCATCGCCAGCCGGAATCGCATGGCACACTGGGGCTCACTGATCGGTTTTGCTGATATCGATTCTTCAGGAGATAGCTGATGACCCTTTCCGCCGAGGAGTATCGAGCCCATGACGCCGTGGGACTGGCGCGCCTGGTCGAGCAGGGAGGCGTGTCCGCGCCGGAACTGCTGGAGACGGCGGTTGCGGTGGCGGAACAAGCGAATACCCATCTGAACGCGGTGATCTGCTGGCTGCCCGAGCTGGCAAGAACTCAGGCCTCCGGGCCGCTGTCGGGGCCGTTTGCGGGCGTCCCGTTTCTGGTCAAGGACATCGTCCAGGACATTGCGGGCCAGCCCACCAGCAGAGGGTCGGCCGCGTTTCGCGATCAGGTCGCCTCGGAAGATTCTATCTACGTTGCGCGGGCTCGCGCGGCCGGGCTGGTAATCTTCGGCAAGACAAACCTCCCGGAGCTGGCGCTGAAGGGCATCACCGAGAACCGGACCTTCGGTGTGACCCGCAACCCATGGCGAACCGGATGCACCCCTGGTGGTTCAAGTGGCGGCTCGGCGGCGGCGGTGGCATACGGCATGGTGCCCATTGCCGGTGCCAACGATGGTGGTGGATCCATTCGCATCCCGGCGGCGTACTGCGGGCTGTTCGGTCTGCGTCCGTCACGGGGACGGGTGCCGGTGGGGCCGGGGCTGGCGGAGGTCTGGGAAGGGGCATCCAGCGAGCATGTGCTGACGCGAAGCGTGCGGGACAGCGCCGCGATGCTGGATGTCCTGGCCGGTCCGGCCCCCGGCGACCCGTACCGCATTGCCCCGCCCGAGCGCCCGTTCCTTGAAGAGACGGACCAGCCGCCAGGGCGTCTGCGCATCGCGCTGTCGACGCGCTCTCCCGTCGGAGGCAGCGTTCACCATGAATGCCGTCGTGCGGTGGAAGAGACCGCGCAGTTGCTGGAGGATCTTGGCCACCACGTCGAGCCTGCCGAACCGGAGATCGACGGCATGGCGCTGGCCCAATGCTATATGCGGCTGTACTTCGGCCAGGTGGCGGCGGCGGTTGCCGAGGGCAGGGAGCAGGATTTCGAGCTGGATACCCGGGCCCTGGCGATGCTTGGCCGCGCCCTGGATAGCGGCGAGTACGTGCGGGCGCATGCCCAATGGAACGCCTTCGGCCGGGCCTTGGGGCGGTTCTTCCAGCGCTTCCATCTGTACCTGACGCCAACGGTGGCCGCATTGCCGGCCGCCATCGGGGAACTGGATACACCCGCGGTGGAACGCATCGGCTTGCGCCCGCTGCTTGGCTTGAATGCCGGCGGACTGCTGATGAAAACCGGCGTGGTGGAAAAGCTCGCATTCCGAAGTCTGGAACGGACCCCGTTTACTCAGCTTGCCAACCTGACTGGCGCGCCGGCCATGTCCGTTCCCCTGTACTGGACGCCGGACGGCCTGCCCCTCGGCAGCCAGTTCGTGGCGCCGACGTGCGGGGAGGGATTGCTGTTACGGCTCGCCGGACAGCTGGAACAGGCAAGGCCGTGGTTCCAGCGTGTGCCCCGGAGTCCTGCATGAGGTGTCGGGATTCCTGCGACGTGGCGCCGACTACCTTTCCCGCTCCAGTTGAAACCGCAGGTGCTGACGAACTGCCGGCCATTCCGACTCGATGATGGAGAAAACCACGGTGTCCCGGTAGCTGCCGTCCGGTGAGCGCTGATGATTGCGCAGCACGCCGTCCTGCTTGGCGCCAAGCCGGGTGATGGCGGCCCGCGAAGCCTGGTTGAACCAGTGCGTTCTGAATTCCACGGCGATGGCTTGCAGTTGCTCGAAGGCGTGGGTGAGAAGCAGTAGCTTGGCCTCCGTATTGATCGCGCTGCGCTGGGCTCGGAGGGCGTACCAGGTGTAACCGATCTCGAGGCGGTGGTGCGTCTCGTCTACTGCGAAGTAGCGGGTGCTTCCGATGACGTCGCCGGTTTCCGCCTGCTTGACCACGAACGGCATCGCCCCGGTGTTCTCCCGTGCCTGCAACGCCTGTTGCACATAGTCCTCGGTGGTCTCCGGGCTGGGTACGAACGTATACCAGAGCCGCCAGAGTTCCCCGTCGGCGGCCGCGTCCCGCAGAGCTTCGCAATGGGCCATGCTCAACGGTTCCAGGACCACGTGGCGGCCGAGCAGCGTGATAGGTTCGATCCAGCGGGACATGGCGGGCTCCGGCTTGTTGTTGGTTGGGTCAGCCGTCATCGTATGCAAAAAGACACCCCGGCCGAAAGACCGGGGTGCGATTCCTGGCCGGTGAGCATCAGTTGCCGTTGGACAGGTGAGGGCAGCCGCCCTCTCCCATGGCCCGGAAGGCCTGATCACCGGGAATCGTATCGATGATGCGCACGTAGTCGCCGATACCGGCGGATTCGGCCGGGCCAACCACTTCGGCCAGATACATATCGTGAACCATGCGGCCGTCCTCGCGCAGGCGGCCGTTGCGGGCGAACACGTCGTTCACCGGCAGTTCGCGCATCTTGGCGATGACCTTGCGGGCGTCGTCGGTGCCGGCGGCTTCGATGGCACGCAGGTAATGGGTGACCGCCGAATACAGCCCGGCGCTGAACATGGTGCCGGACTGGCCCGTTCTCTCGCGGAAACGTGTGGACCAGGCCCGGGTGTCGTCGTCCATGTTCCAGTAGAAGGCCGTGGTCATCTGCAGCCCGGCGGCCACGTAGAGCCCGACCTGCTGCGGCAGGGACTCGGTCGCCATCAGGCCGGCCACCTGCTGGTCCCCATCCATCATGCCCAGTTCGTAGGCCTGGCGCACGGCCATGGTGAGGTCGTCACCGGCATTGGCGAAGGCGATCACGTCGGCGCCGGATACCTGAGCCTCCAGCAGTTGGGACGTGAAATCGCGTGCGCCGGGTGCATGGGTGGTGCGGCCAACCACTTGGCCGCCGTGACGCTCGATGGCGACTCGGGCATCGCGTTCCAGCAGTTCGCCGAAGGAATAATCGGCGGTGATGAAGAACCAGTTCCTGCCGCCCTGCTGGGTGATGGCGGTCGCTGTGCCCGCCGCCATCGCGTAGGTGTCGAACACCCAGTGCACGCCCACCGGCGAGCAGGCCCGGCCGGTCAGCACGGCCCCGCCGGAGCCGGTGTGTATGGCCAGAATGTTGTTCTGTGCCGCGTACTGCTGAATGCCCACCGCGACGTTCGTGCCGATCATTTCCAGGAAGGCGTCCACGTTGTGGTTTTCATGCAGGTCGCGGGCGTGAGCCAGGCCGACTTCCGGATTCAGTTCGTGGTCACGGACCAGGACGCGGACGGGCCTCCCCAGCACGGTGCCCCCGAAGTCCTCGATGGCCATCTGGGCCGCGATATCGGCAACGTATCCCACCTCGCGGTAGATGTTCGACATATCGGTGATAATGCCGATACGGACTTCGCCGTCCGAAATGCCGGCGTTCGCCTGCGCGCCCGGAGCCAGCATGGCTAGTATGCCGAAGAGCAGTCCCAGTCTTTTCATCATGGATGTCCCCATTGCTTTCTTATATACGTCAGCTCGCCCAGCAACACGAAAAACGTCTGACCCGAATCAGTGATTCGCTGGAAGCCTCTCTGTGGCGATCATGTCCGCGCTGTATCGGTTCCAGTGACTCGCCGCCGTTCACTTCAGCCTATTGATTGACCATACCCACCCGTATGCTCATCGTCAGCTTTCTCTTTTCTTTCCAACAGGTCAACGCGTTAGTTCACGTTTCGCACATCTTGCAGCGGCGCGCGTTGCGCTAGCGCGGTGCGGCGCTATGATTCATTTGTAGCTTTCGACTCGATATGCTGCATATTTAAATTTTGTTTCTTATCAAAAAACCGAACGTCTATCCAAAAGCGCGCTGCATCTGGGAGGAGTACCCAACTTATGTCTATGTCTCGATTGTATGACTGGCCTGTCGTCAGATCGGTGATCGCGATCACGTTTGCCGTTTCCCTGATGTTGCCTGGCCTGGCGACCGCAGTGCCGAACCCATCGGTGACAGGGCCGGTTCCGGTGACCGTCCCGTTGGGCGATCCGTCCCGGGACTATCCCCAACTGGCCACGCAATTGGACCTGGAAAGCAAGGGCTATGTGGAAGAGGAGTACTTTTTCCAGGGGGAAGCGCGTCGTTACAGCACGCCGGACCTCGCCACGGGGGGAGTGATCTCGGATGGCCACGGCTATCGGACCCGAATGGTGGTACGCCGGCCGGTGTCGCCACAGCGGTTCAACGGAACTGTGATTGTCGATTGGCTGAACGTGACCAGCGGCTACAACCTGGACGCCATGTGGCTGACATCGAGGGACCACATTCTTCGGGAAGGCTATGCCTACGTGGGGGTTTCGGTACAGCGCGTGGGCGTGCATGCGGAAGGCACGGGTTTGCGAAGCTGGAGCCCGATCCGTTACGGTGATCTTGACGTGACCGACGGGGGCAGCATCCTCGACGACTCGCTGTCCTATGACATCTACTCGCAGGCCGCTCAGTCGATCAGGAGCCCGCAGGGTGTGAATCCGCTGGGGCCGCTTGTGGCGGAGCGCCTGATTGCCACGGGCGCCTCCCAGTCCCAGGGCTTCCTGGTTCGATACCACAACTCGGTGCACCCACTGGCCAACGTCTACGATGGCTACCTGCTGTACATCGGTATCGGCGGCATTCTCCGGACGGATCTCGAGCCGAAGGTCATCAAGGTGGATTCGGAGAATGATGTTCTGTTTCTGGGGCAAGCCATCGCGCGACAGCCCGACTCGGACCGCCTGCGCAGCTACGAGGTGGCCGGAACTTCGCATGTGAGTTTCGATCCGGCCAATCTGCGCGGCGAGTTGTTGGTCCGCGACGGCTTGCCGGTGGCGGATACGACGTCATGCGATCTCCCTGCGCTGAGCCGTATCCCGCTGAGCCATGTGGTGAACGCCAGCTGGGATCACCTGGTCCGCTGGATCGAGCAGGAAACGGAGCCGCCGACTGCCGAACCGCTCCGGCTCCTGTCCACTTCGCCAGTCATCGTCGAGCGCGACGGGTTCGGCAATGCTCTGGGCGGGGTTCAACTGCCCCAGCACGCGGTTCCCGCCGCGACAAACACCGGTGCCAACAGCGGCCCCGGTTTCTGTTTTCTGTTTGGCTCCCATCAGCCGTTCGATGATTCCACGCTGCGGCAGTTGTACCGGAATCACGGTCAGTACGTGTCCGCGTTCCAGCGCGCGAACCGCGAAGCCCGGCAGGCGGGATATATCGTGACCGCGGATTACCAGAACAACATCAGGGAGGCGGCACGGTCGGACGTGGGTAAACGCTAGTGGCGGCAAGCGGCCGGCGGAAATGGCTCCGCCGGCCGTTTCGGGTGGTTGTCAGCCAAGCGGTTCGATCCCGCCGATGCAAAGCAGCTTGGTTTCCAGGAACTCGTCGATCCCGTACTTCGAACCCTCGCGCCCGATACCGGATTCCTTCACGCCGCCGAAGGGTATGGTTTCGGAGACGAAACGGCCGGTGTTGGCGCCGACCATGCCGTACTCCAGGCCTTCGCCCACGCGCCAGATCCGGCCCATGTCCCGGGTGAAGAAGTACGCAGCCAGCCCGTAAGGCGTATCGTTGGCCAGTCGGACTGCCTCCTGCTCGGAGGAGAAGCGGATAATGCCGGCGACAGGACCGAAGATCTCGTTGCTGAAACAGGCCATCGTGGGGGTGACACCGGTCAGTACCGTGGGCTGGTAGAACGTGCCGCCCAGGGCATGTCGCTCGCCGCCGCGGACCACCTGCGCGCCCTTGCCCACGGCGTCGGTGACCAGTGTTTCCACCTTGTCCAGTCCCTTGCGGTTGATCAGCGGCCCCTGTTTCACTCCCATCTCGGTACCGTTGCCCACCGTGAGTTGGTCCACGGCCGCGGCGAAGCGCTCCACGAACTCGTCATGGATGGTGTCCTGGACCATCAGGCGGTTCACGCAGATGCAGGTCTGGCCGGCGTTGATGAACTTCATCTGCATTGCAGCCGCCACCGCCTGGTCGAGATCCGCATCCTCGAACACCAGGAACGGTGCGTTGCCGCCAAGCTCCAGGCTGATTTTCTTCACCGTTCCGGCGGCCTGCTCCATCAGCAGTTTGCCCACCGCCGTGGAGCCCGTGAACGATAGCTTCCGCACCGCGGGGTTGGTGGCCAGTTCGGTGCCGACCTCGGCGCCGTGGCTGGCGGTGACCACGTTCAGTACGCCCGCCGGGATGCCGGCCCGCTCCGCCAGGTCCGCCAGCGCCAGGGCTGACAGCGGGGTGTCTTCGGCCGGCTTGATGACCACTGTGCAACCGGCGGCCAGCGCCGGCGAGACCTTCCGCGTGATCATCGACGAGGGGAAATTCCAGGGCGTGATGGCGCCGACCACACCTACCGCCTGCTTCAGTACCAGCTCGCGCCGGTCCGGTGCCTGGGAGGGGAGCAGATCGCCATCGATGCGTTTGGCTTCCTCCGCGAACCATTCCACGAACGAGGCACCGGACAGGATTTCGCCCTTGGCCTCGGGCAGCGGTTTGCCCTGTTCGCTGGTCAGCAGCAGCGCCAGGTCGTCAGCGTGCTCCGTGATCAGGTCGTACCAGGCCCGCAACTTCTGGGAGCGCTGCTTGGCAGACAGTGCCCGCCATTCCGGCAGTGCCCGCTCCGCGGCCTGGATGGCGCGGCGTGCATCCTCCGCGTCCATGTCGGGCACATTGGCCAGGACGTCCGATGTGGCGGGGTTGTGCACCTGAAAGGTCTTCTCTTTGGCAGCCTGGACCCAGTGTCCGTCGATGTAGGCTGCGTTGCGAAGCAATGTGGTGTCGGCGAGACCGATACTCATGGTGTTGCGCTCCTCCGGCTGGTTCAGATTGTCGGGTGCCCACTATAGCTTTCCCCGGGGCCGATTGCCCGTGATGCGGCCCTTCACCGCCGGTTTCCAACAGGCCTTCCTGTTTATGCGAACTGGTTCCGTTAAGCCTCGAGGGCCTATGGCAGCATCTGTGCACATTGCAAGTGAGGCCAGAATTCGCCGGGCAGGCCCGCAGAGGCAGTCCCGGCCCTCATCAAACGTGCGGTCGGATCATCCGGAGTGGATGCCGGAACCGTTTCCGCACACACGCAAGGGTGGGGCCGGTGCATGGGATTGCCACCGGCCGCCGGCATGACCGGCATACGTGGGGTGCGATTGAATGAAGGTTTGCCCGTCTAGGGTGTCGGGGGGGGCTTGCCCGTTTCGGCGCGGTGCCATGTGGGCGCTCGCATTATCGTTGCTGGCACTGGGTCCGGTCGGAACTGCAGCAGCACATGGGGTGGTATCCATTCCCATAGGCCAGGACATCACGCATGGAGGCGTTAGCCACCCGCGGACCCTGCAGGCAACGGGTAATAACCCCGCCTCGGCGGCGGCCTCCGAGCGGCGAGGCGTCTGGTTCGGCCTCGGGGCTGTCAGCCTGGGCTACGAGATGGGCAGCGTCGATAACCTGATTGAACGCGCGGAGCGGTTCGAGGAAGAGCTGGATCGCGATGATCTGACCCTGGAAGAAGCGGAGGCTCTCAAGGACGAATTCGATCAGTTCCTGCTCGAAGTGGGGCGGGACGGCTACGTGAAGGCGGGAGGCTCGGTGCAGCTTCCGTTCACGCCGATGGGTGCCAACGTGTCGATGCTCGGAGGCGCGATCAGTTTCGAAGCCAGGGGGGTGGGCGGTGCGCGCGGCCGCATCCTGGATGCACCCATCGAGATACAGCCGGTGGGCGGCGGGGATTTCGAGCTGCAGTCCCGCACCTCGGCCTATGTCAAGGGTGCCGTCGGTTATCAGCTCGCGCTGGGATACAGCGCCGGCGTGCTGCAACGCCCCGAGGGCGCCCTGTTCGTCGGTGGCCGGCTCAACTACTACAAGCTGGAGTTGGCCAAGGGTGTGATCGCCTTGGAAGACACCGACGATGGCGAGGACTTCTCCGACGGCCTGGAAGATGATTTCGACCGCAACCGCAAGACCAGCTCGGCCGTGGGCCTGGATCTGGGTGCGCTCTGGGTTGCCCGACATTACCAGCTGGGGGGCACCATCCGGAACCTGAACGAACCGGAGTTCGATTACCCGTCCGTGGGCAAGAACTGCAACGACCCGGGTCTGTCGGAGGTGGCGCGCAGAAACTGCTTCACCGCCGCCTCGTTCGGTGACCGCATTTCCCTGAACGAGACCTACACCATGGAGCGCCAGCTCCAGTTGGAAGGCGGTATTTTCACCGCCAACAGGAACTGGTCGCTGGGCGTCGCCTATGACGTGAATTCCACCCGTGATGCGGTGGGGGATGAGCACCAATGGGCATCCATCAGCGGCGGGTACGCCGGATCCGGTTGGTTGATACCCGGTTTCCGCCTGGGGTATCGCACCAATCTCGCGGGTACGGAACTGAGCTACTACACCGGCGGGCTGACCTTTTTCCGCATTCTGAATATGGACGCCGCCGTTTCCACGGAGACGGTGGATGTGGATGGCGATACGGTGCCCCGCAGCGCGATGGGTAGCGTGAGCCTGGAGCTGTACTTCTGAGCCGCCGAACAGATCCGGGTTCCGGGCCCGACGGAGCGTACGCCAAATGAACAGACTGTCTGCCGCACTGATCGTCTCCAGCCTGGCCCTGACCGGCTGCTTCAGCGACTCCGGCAACCCGGACGGCGGCGACTCCCGCAACGTGCAGGTGAGCGGGGTGGCCGTGGACGGGTACATTGCCGGAGCCCGCGTGTACGCGGACCTCAACGACAACAACCGCCGCGACCAGTACGAGCCGCGCGCGTTGACGGACGCATTCGGTTTCTTCTCCTATCGCCCCGAGGTCTACGCCGCCGATGGCACGCTGATCGCCGAGGCGCGGGACTACTGCCGACAAGGCCCGCAGCACCACTGCCTGCGGCTGCCGTCCTCGCTGACCACGGCGACGCTCCGGGTTCAGGGGGGGTATGACCTGTTCCTGGGCGTGCCGTTCGAAGGCAGCCTGAGCCGCAGGATCAGCATCGGCAACAGCGACAGCAACCACATTCTGGCGGTGACGCCGCTGACAACGGTCTCTGGCCGCATCTCTCCCGAGACGCTGGACGTCTGGGACGATCACGGGGTGGCGGGCGGCTTCCAGGCTCCGCTGGCCGAGCTGTCGGTGGAAATACACGCCATTGTCAGTTACCTGGTGCGGGCGCTGTTCGACGAGTTGGATCTCACCCCGGATGCCCTGCCTCCCGAACTGGCCGCCGATCTGCATGCCGCCGTGTACTTGGGGCTGCGGGAGGTCTTGCGGAGCTCGGAGGATGCTCTCGCCGGCTGGCGTTCGCTGGAGCAGGGTGCTCTGGAGCCGGAGTTCCTGGCGCTCATCGAGACCATCGCGCCCTCATACGGTTCTGCTGGGGTGCTGGCGGAGACTCTGGCCGCGGAGCTGCTGTTCCTGCGGGACATGATGGTGGACGAAGCAGAGGTCTCCTCCTCTGGTAGCGGAATCTCTGGTAACGGGGGGCTGGGGACGCGTGCTGTTGCGGAGGCGCGCATGCTGTTTGTGAGCGCGGCGGCGATTACGGAGGGGCGCCGCAGCGTCGGAAAGGAACAGCTCCGGCGGTTGAGGGAACTGCGTGCCGCATTCGAGGAGTTGTTGGGGCGCGAACCCAAACTGAGGCAGGGGCTCGATCTGGTCGCGCTGGGAAACATCATCCAGACCCATGGCAGCGGCGATCCGGTTGATCTGCGGCCGGCGGTGATCAATGAAGGCCTGCCTCGGGTCGCCGGCCAGCGACTGGTGGTGAATGTGGACAGTGACTCCGCCGACGGAGTCATCACCCTCTATTTCGGGGAAGGGGCGCCCGATGCGGACGGTCCTCTCACCGTCTGCATTCTTGGCGAATTCGAATCCGTGGATTTCAGTGACCTGGCCGACAGCACCTCGGAAGGCCTGCGGCTGACCGGCGAATGGTCGCAGCCCCGCGACAACGTCCTGTTGCTGACACTGCGTGCCCTGGGCGATTCCTTCGAGGAAACGGCTTCGCTGCGTCTGCGCAGCGGCACGGATGGTGACACTTGGCGTTTCACCTTCGGGTACGACGGCAAGTCCGAAGAGATGGCGGTGGATCGGTCGCAGCACGATTTTGAATCCATTGATAGTCATGACATACCGGCGTCCAGTGCCGCCTGCGCGCAGCGCTTCTGATCGGCCGGGACGGTGAGCGAAGGCCGGGCAGGTAATACCCGGGAACGAACGAAAAACAAAGGGAAGTACCATGTCGCAAAGTGCTCGCAAGGGGACCCCGGCGATGAACGGGGCAGACTCCGATCAGCCGATCGAGGATCTGTTCCACCTGCTTGGCAGGCGTTGGGTTCTGCGTATCGTCTGGGAGTTGCGGGCGGGGCGCGAGACCACGTTTCGTGAGCTGCAGGAGTTATGCGGTGGCGTGTCTCCCACCGTACTCAATAGCCGGCTGCGCGAACTGCGGGGGCAGGGACTGGTTGAACACCGCGGCGGCTATCGGCTGACGGACGAGGGGCAGGCGCTGTTCGAGTCGCTGAAGCCGCTGGTTTTCTGGGCCAACCGCTGGCAAACACAGCAGAAGCCCTCGGCGTCACGGAAGCGGTCCGCGGCCTCCCGCAGCGCCGGAGGGCGCGTTCACTAGCACATCGTTCAGGGCGCGACCGGTCCCGATGCCGACGATCCGGCTCGGGACCGTGGCACGCCCGGTACCGCCTCAGCGTCCCGCCAGCGTATCGAAGGCATCCGTCTCGCGGTCGGCTGCCTGGGCCCGAGCCAGCGCCAGCGCCTTGATCTTCTTGTGCGGGAAGATGTAGAACTGGTTCTGTTCCACGGCTTTCAGCGTCAGTTCCGCGATCTCGGCGGCGGAAATCCGGCCTTTCTCTACCGCCTGCTTGAGCTGCTCCTCGCGTTGCCGTTTCGCCTCGGTTTCGGGGCTGGTCTCCCCCAGTTCACTGGGGCGATGGCGAGCCGAACTGGTGATGGCGGTGGGGAAGAAGGCAGGGCATAGCACGCTGACCCCCACGTTGGCATCGACGTCCCGCAGGTCCATCGCAAGCGTTTCCGACATGGCCACCACAGCACTCTTGGAAGCGTTGTAGACGCCGCTGCCAGGCGCGTAGACCCAGCCGGCTGCGGAGGCCGTGTTCACCACGTGCCCCTCGCCCTGCTTGATCATCATCGGGACAAAGGCGCGGATGCCCCAGCTCACCCCGTACACGTTCACGCCCATCACCCAGTGCCAATCGTCCGGCGTGTAATCCCACATCGGCCCGTTCACGGCCACGCCGGCATTGTTGAACAACAGGTGGGCCGCACCGAAGCGTTCCCGGGCCAGCCGGGCCAGTGCCTCCACATCCTCCGACCGGGATACGTCCACGCGCATTGTCGCGCTTTCCGTGCCCGGGTAGCGTTCCCCCGCCTGGCGCACCGTCTCGACCATCCCGGATTCATCCACGTCCGCCAGAACCAGCCTCATGCCGCGCGCCGCGCAGCACAGCGCCAGTTCGCGGCCCAGGCCGCTGCCGCCGCCGGTGATCACGGCGACCTTTCCTTTCAGATCCTTCATTCTCTCTCCTTGATGTGTTCCAGGCCCGGTTGACGGGGGTCGGTTGCCCGATCCCCGCCGTCAATGGTGGCTCAGTCCTGGAGATAGGCTTTCAGTTCCGCCTTGGCGATGGCATTTCGGTGCACCTCGTCAGGACCATCCGCAGTGCGCAGATGGCGCGCATACACGAACATGTCCGCCAGCGGGAAGTCCTCAGTGTAGCCGCCGGCGCCGTGGGCCTGAATGGCCCAGTCGATCACCTTGCAGGCCATGTCCGGGGCCGCCACCTTGATCATGGCGATTTGTTTCTTCGCCACCTTGTTGCCGACGGTGTCCATCATCTGGGAGGCGTTCAGCACCAGCCAGCGGGCCTGGTCGATCAGGATACGGGAGTCCGCCACCCGCTCGCGCCACACACCCTGTTCGGACAGCGGTCTGCCGAAGGCCACCCGCGAGGCCAGACGCCGGCACATCAGTTCCAGCGCCCGCTCCGCCTGGCCGATCACGCGCATGCAATGGTGGATGCGGCCGGGGCCCAGCCGGCCCTGAGCGATCTCGAAGCCGCGGCCTTCGCCCAGGATCAGGTTGCTGGCCGGCACCCGGACGTTCTCGAACAGGATTTCCGGATGGCCCTTCGGGGCATGATAGTAGCCGTAAACCGGCATGTCCCGCACGATTGTCACCCCCGGTGTGTCCTTGGGGACGATAATCATCGACTGCTGCTGGTGCCGGTTCGGATTTTCCGGATCGGTCTTGCCCATCACGATGAAGAATTTGGTGCGCTCGCCGCAGCCGCCGGTGATGAACCACTTGCGTCCGTTGATGACGTATTCGTCCCCCTCGCGCACGATACGGGTTTCGATGTTGGTGGCATCGCTGGAGGCCACGGCGGGTTCGGTCATCGCGAAGGAAGAGCGAATCTCGCCGTTGAGCAGCGGGTACAGCCATTCGCGCTTCTGCTCCTCGCTACCGTAGCGGGCCAGCACCTCCATGTTGCCGGTGTCCGGCGCAGCACAGTTGAAGACCTCCGACGACCAGAGCACGCGGCCCATGATCTCGGCCAGGGGCGCGTACTCCAGGTTGCTGAGACCGGCGCCGTATTCCTCTTCCGGCAGAAACAGGTTCCAAAGCCCCTCGGCGCGGGCTTTTTCCTTCAGTTCGGCTACGATCGGCACGCCGGCATAGGGCCGCCCGTTCTGCTTGTTCTCCTCCAGCTGTGCCCGATAGGTCTTCTCGTTGGGGTAGATATGCTGCTCCATGAAAGCCTGCAGCCGTTCCTGGAGCTGTTGTACACGAGGAGAAAATTCGAAATCCATGATGCGTCCTCCGCTCAGATATTCCTGGAAACCAGGGTGTGGGCAGAGCTTGAAGGGTGTCGTATAATGAATCAAATGAATGTTTATTATGGTTAATCATAAATAATATGGATTTGGCGAGAATCGATCTGAATCTGCTCGTGGTGCTGGAGGCAATCTATACGGAGGGAGGGCTGACCAGGGCAGGGGAGAGGTTGAACGTGACCCAGCCGGCCGTGAGTCATTCGCTGGGACGACTACGCGAACTCCTCGGCGACCCGCTGTTCGTGCGCGAGGGGCATGCCATGGTTCCCACGCCGCTGACCCGAAGCCTGATCCAGCCTTTGCGTCGGGCCTTGCGTGGCATGGAAATCACGTTGAGCGAGGCCCGGCGGTTCGATCCCGCCACGGCGGAGAAACGCTTTACCATCGGCTGCCGTGATGCGCTGGAATTGCGCGTACTGCCCCGGTTGATGCGCAATCTGCGGCGTGAGGCCCCGGCGCTGGAAATCGCCACCGTTCACTTCCAGCGCCGGAACATGGAAGCCGACCTGTTCAACGGCCAGTTGGATGTCGTGACCGACTCCGTGCTTCCCCGGTCGGAGAACATCCGCCATAGTCGCATCAACAGCGATCATCTGGCTGTGCTGGCGCGTCACGGCCATCCGGCGATGCAGCGCGGGTTGGATCTCGATACCTATCTCCAGCAGGGCCACATTCTGGTGACCTCTCGCCGTACCGGTCCGGGGCTGGAAGACTTCGAGCTCTCCCGCCACGGACTCTATCGACGCGTCAGTCTGCGTTGCCAGCATTACTTCGCGGCGTCACGTGTGGTCGGGGAGACGGATCTGCTGCTGACCATGCCCGCGCGTATTGCCCATCTCATCCAGCGTGGCGGCGGCTACCAGATCGCCCCGTTCCCGCTGGAGATGCCGGCCCAGGATCTGTTCCTGTGCTGGCATTCCAATGTCGACAGCGATCCCGCGAACCGCTGGCTGCGGGAACAGGTGCTGGCATCGTTCAAGGATGCGCTGCCGGACCCGGATCCTGATCCGGAGTGGCCCTGACCGGCGTTGTCTCAGACCACCAGCCCGGGGACGATCATCTTCTCCAGCAGGACACGGCGATCATCGGGAATGGCGATCGCCTTGCGGGCTTCCAGGTCGAACAGGACCGCCACCGCCATGGCGGCGGCCACCGGTTCGCCGGAGCCGGCATCGAACATCCAGTGGCCGAAACGGTAGGCCTTGGTACCCACGTCGATGATGCCGCTGCGCAGGGCGATCACCGTGCCCCGGCGCGGAGTGCGATGGTAGACCAGGCGATACTCCAGCGCGGCGCCGCCGATGCCACGGGTGCTCGGGTCGTCGCTGCTCAGATGCACCAGCAGATTGGGCACGGCGTCGGAAATCACGCCCATGTAGCCGCGTGTGGTCATGAAACCGTCGGCATCCACCAGATGCGGTTCCAGTGGGGTCAGATAGGTGGGCACCATGCCCATGGCATCAGCCTGTTCCAGGCGCGGGAGGGTGGCCGGAGGCGTCAGCTCCAGGCCGCGTGGGGCGGCGTGGGGGGGCAGCTCCACCAGCAGGCGGTCGGCTTGATTCCGGGCTGAATCCGGCAGCGGCAGCGTCTGTTCGCGCTGGGCGTCGGTCAGTTCCACTCGGGCCACGAATGTCGCTGCCACGACATCGGTGGCGGCATGGCGCATTTCCAGGTACACGCGCAGGTGCGTGGCGTCCACGTCCAGTACCCCGCCCATCAGCCTGACCGGTACGCCGGGCCGCTGCTCACGGAGAAAGCGGATGTGATGTTCACGTGCCACCAGGCGCTGCCCGTCGTCGCCCAGCCCCAGGCGCTGTTCCAGCACGGCCAGTGCTGCAGTGGCTTTTTCCACGTAGAACTGCACGTTCAGGTGGCCCATCTGGTCGCATTCCCAGAGCCGTACGCTGTTGCGGTACAACTCGCTCATCTCGTTCATGAATCGTCGCTCTTCAGTTATCGTCATGGATCGCCACCGCCGATACGGCCGCGGCGCCGTTCAGGATTGCTCGGACCGCAGCGGCGGGAGGCTCTGCGGCTGGTCCGCTACTACGAAATGGCTGCATCCCGGCAGGTCTACCACCCGCAGGCGGCCACCTGCCTGCCTCGCGCTGGCACGCATGGTCTCAGGGTCCAGTACCCGATCCTTTTCCGGCACCAGTGCCGTGCCGCGGTCCACCTGGGCGTAGATGGCCGTGCCCCGGCGCTGCATCCACCGGTGCATGTGCCTGAGGTTGGCGATTATCGTACTGACGCGCCGGGGATTGAATGGGTAGCTCTCGATCAGTCGGACCTTGCGCGGGTCATCCAACGGCCCCCAGACCGCCTTGTTCCGGGCATTGATCGGTTGTTTTCGCCACAGCGGGATGAGGAACGGCAGCAGCCAGACCACGAAGGCCGGCATCACCTGCCTGGGGCGCCCGCCCGGCAGCACCGCCGCTTCCAGCAGGACTTCCACGCTCTGGAACAGGTCCGGCCGCATGGCAGCGGCCTCAAGCGTCACGGCGCCCCCACGGGAGTGTCCGTGCACGCGAATCACCGGGCTTTTCGCCAAGTGCTCCAGGGCCTGAACGAGCACAGCGGCATCGTATTCGATGCTGCCCAGCGGGGCTGTTGGTGCGGAAGCCCAGGGAGCGGGCTGCATGTCCGGCTGATCCAGCGGGAGATGGTAGTCCGCACTGCAGATGCCCAGAAACTGCACGTCCGGGTCGGCGTAGTGCTCGGTGAAATAGAGCGGGTTCTCCAGGAACCCATGCATGCAGACCACGGTGGCCCGTGGGCGCTCGCCGCCGTCGCGCTCAAGCACATGCGCGTCCCCTACCGGGTAGACGCGCATGGCCAGGCTTTCGGTTGACGGCGGTGGTCCCACACGGCGCAACAGCCATTCCCTGAGGCCGAGAATCACCATCAGGACCGCGACGATCCATCCAAGGACACCCATTCGTCCGCTGCCTTCTCGTTACCAGAAACAGCAGCAGCGTACTATTTCGTTAGCATGCAATCCATTGCTTTCCGAGTGCCGTCTGGTGCTCCCTGAACCGATTGCGCTGTCCTTGCGCAGGCCTGTGCGCGATCCGACCAGGGCGGTGAGCCTTGCCTCGTGTCGGCGCCATCGGTCACGAAGTCAACGAGCCCGGGTTACAGAACATCAAACCCGGAACTTCTGCACCATGCCTCGCAGTTGCTCCGCCAGTGTCGCCAGCGATTCGCTGGCCTGGGAGGTCTGTACCACGTTGCGGGCGTTCTGCTCGGACACGTCGCTGATCACGTGAATGTTCTGGTTGATTTCCTTGGCGGCCGCCGACTGTTCCTCGGTGGCACTGGCGATCTGCTGCGTCATCTCCTCGATGCGGCCAACCCCCTGGGTGATGCGTTCCAGGGAGGCACCGGCCCTGGCCACTTCGTCCACGCCGTTCCGGGCCTGTGTCTGGCTGCTGTCCATGACCCCCGACGCCTCGTCGGCGCGCTGCTGGAGGCGTTCGATCATCTGCTGGATTTCGGATGTGGACTGCTGGGTGCGGTTCGCCAGGTTGCGGACTTCCTCGGCCACGACGGCAAAGCCACGGCCGTTCTCGCCGGCCCCGGCCGCCGCGATCGCGGCATTCAGCGCCAGCAGATTGGTCTGGTCGGCCACCGCGTGGATCACCTGCAGGATCTCACCGATGTTGTCGCTGTCTTCCTTCAGTGCCTGAATCACCTGGGTGGCGTTTTGCACTTCGTCGGCCAGGCGCCCGATGGTTGCCACCGTGGAGCCGACTACATTGCGGCCGTCTTCGGCCTGTTCGCTGGTTTCCCGAACCACATCGGCGGTGGCTGAGGTGTTTCTCGCCACTTCCTCCACCGTGGCCGTCATCTCGTTCATGGCCGTGGCGGCGTCGTTGACCTGGGCGCTCTGCTTCTGCACGCCCTGGTCCGTCTCCTCGTTGATTTGGGAGAGCTCAGTGGCTGCGGATGCCACGTCCTCGGCATTCTGGCGTACCTGACCGATCACCGAACGCAACTGCTGCTGCATGTCGCCGATGGCGGCCAGCAGGCTGGTGGTGTCCCCGTCCCGCAGGTTGACCGGAATGGTCATGTCCCCTTCCGCCACCCGCTGGACGATGCTCGCCGCATACGCTGGCTCCCCGCCAATGGTCCGGACCACGGAGCGGACCACGCCCAGGCTCACCAGTATGGCGACACCAAGAATGGCGGCGGCCATGATGACCACGGCCCAGAACACCTGGCGGACTTCCGCCAGCGCCTCGGCGGCGTCGGTCTCAAGTACCAGGCCCCAGCCCAGCAGAGGGATGTCTGTATAGCTGCCGATCACTGCCGTGCCGATTGCATTGCGGTATTGCCCGACGCCGCTTTCTCCGCGCTGGATCGCCTGGGAGGCATGCGTCGAGATCGCCTGGTCGGTATCCGGTGCCGAGGCCACCGGCGTCACCGGCCGCCCCTGGCGGTCCAGCAGGTAGATCTCCGAGCTGCCTTCCAGCGACAGCGCGCTCAGGCGATCGAATACGGTGTTGAGCTGGACCGCCCCGCGCATCACACCGACGATCTCGTTGCCCCGGCGGATGGGAATGGCCACGGTGCTGACGCGGTTGCCGGTGGCGCGTGAGACCACGGGCTGGGAGAAGGTATCATTGCCCGCTATGGCACGCTGGAACCACTCCCGGTCGGGCACATTGAATTCCGCGGCTTCGGAGGCGCTTAGCACGCGTGAGCGGCCGTCGTAGGAGACGCCGGCCACGCCGCGGCCCTGCGGGCTCACCACGAAGATGGTGTCATAGTGTCCCTGGCTGCTCGCGATGCGCTCCAGCAGATGATTCAGACGCTCCACATCCATTTCCCGAGCGGCATCCAGACTGGCCAGATAGCGCATTTCATCCTGTCGCGCGCCCAGCCAGTCCATGAACGCCTGGGAATTCATCTCCCCGGTCCCCTGCAGACTATTCAATGCCGCCCTTTGATAGGAGTCGCGGTACTGCATGTAGACAAGCGTTGCGATGGTCACTATGGCGACCAGTACCAGGGTGACGATCATCAGCGTCAGGCGCCCACCAAAGCCCAGACGCTCCGAGAAGCGGTTCATCGCGTTCATGTTCTAGAAACTCCCACCGGAAACGAATGCGGCACACTGTTGTCTTTGGTTTCGCCGCGTTGGTTGTGCAGTCCGTTGCGGGATGGTCGGTGTCACGGGGAGCTCCCGACCATGTGTGTTCTCGCTTGTTATCGGCAAGGATGCCGGAAAGCTGAGTGGTTTTCTGTGACGCAGTCTCCTGCTCCCCTGCCGTTTTACGTGCAGGCTGTCTCGAAAATTCCCTACAGGAGAGGTTGTTCGTGATGAATGGATTCGATATACGCCAAGCCGCTCCGGAAGATCTGGAGCAGGCGAACCAGGTGGTTGAGCAGGCCGTGATGTCCTGGAATCTGGCGGAGCGGGTAAAGCGGCTGTCCCTGCCGCTCTACCAGTACTCGGAAGTGGATCTCGCTTACTTGACGGTGCGCCTGATTCGTGAACAGGGGATAGTGGCCGCGGTGGCCGCCTGGGAGCCGGCGGAGCCGGCACAGCTCCCGCCGGGGTGCCGCGGCCTGCTGCTGCACGGCTTGTATGTCCGGCCTGCATGCCATGGCCGTGGATACGGTCGTGCACTGCTGCGGTCCTGCGCCGATACGGCGCTGGAGCAGGGCCTGGATGGTGTGCTGGTGCGCGTGCAGCAGGACGCGGTGGACTTCTTCAGGTCCCAGGGACTGGAGCAGGTTCCTGTGCGTGAGCCTGATCGCGACTACGCACTGCGCTACTGGCTCGCTCTCTGAAGCTGCTCGGCGCGTGCCTGGGCCCGCTGGCTGAGCCACAGCACCGCCATGGCCAGCACCACCACGGGCACCAGCACCAGGTTCATCAACTCCCAGCCCAGGGTACTTTGCCAATGCCCGGCCATCAGGCCGCCGAGCGCCGCGCCACTGAATACCAGTAGTTCGTTCAGCCCCTGCACCTTGGCTTTCTCCGCCGGCTGATAGGTGGTCGTGAGCAGCGCGGTGGCGCCGATGAAGGCGAAGTTCCAGCCCACTCCCAGGGCCACCAGCGCCGTCCAGTACTGCCAGTAGCCGGTGCCCAACTGGTTCAGCAGCAGGCTCGCGATCAGCAGCAGGCACCCCCAGTGGATCACCTTGCGTGCGGTGAAGCGCTGGATCAGCCGCCCGGTGAAGAACGATGGAATGAACATCCCCAGCACATGCCACTGGATAATGCTTGCGGTGGCGCCGAATCCGTGACCGCTGGCGTGCATGGAGAGGGGCGTGGCCGTCATCACCAGCACCATCACCCCGTAGCCGATGAAGCCGGAGGTGATTGCGGCAATCAGCTGCGGCTGCCGCAGCAACTCGGAATAGGGTCGCACGGCGCCGGTGAGGGATTCGCGGCTGGGTTTTGGCAGTTGCAGAGAGGCGATCAGCACCAGTGCGATCATGTTCAGCACGAGCAGCCAGAAGAAGGCGCCCAGGAACTGGTTCTGCTCGAACATGCCCTGGGACCAGCGCGCAAGGTTGGGGCCCAGGATGGCGGCGATCACGCCTCCACCCATGACGTAGCCGATGGCGCGGGATTGTTGTCCTTCCGGTGCGGCTTCGGCGGCCGCAAAGCGGTATTGCTGGCCGACGCCGATCGCCATGCCCAGCAGGAAGGTACCCATGCAGAAGACCGGAAAGTGCATGGCGTACAGGCCGTAGAAGGCGAGCACCGCGCCGGACACGCCGACCGCGTTGGCGACCACGAAACCGAATTTCCTGCCCAGCCACCCCATCAGGTGCGCGGACGGCAGGGTGGCGCAGATCAGCCCGATGAACTGTAGGGCGACCGGCAGCGTCACCATCGCAGGCGAGGGCGCCAGTTGCTCGCCTATCAGGGCGGTCACCGCCACAAGCAGGATGTTGCCGGTCACCAGTAGAGCCTGTGCGATTGCCAGGCCGGCTACGGTCAGATTCATGCCTTGTCCTTTCTTGTTATCAACCCTCGTCGTGGGGGCGATTCAGCATAGCATCACACGTCAGCGAATGTTTCAGGTACGCTGGAGGAATGCATGTACAACAACACGATGAGAGGAGACAGCGACCATGAGCGGCCCAGCCGATATCGATTTCCTGCGGGCAACCAACGCCAGGCATATCTGGCACCCGATGGCGGACCCGAAGATATTCAGCGGCAACCCGCCGACGGTACTGGAGCGCGGCGAAGGTGTTTACGTTTACGATATCGACGGCCGGCGCTACCTGGACTGCATGGCCTCGCTGTGGAACGTGAACGTCGGTCATAACCGGCCGGAGGTCAATGCGGCGATTACCGAGCAGTTGAGTCGCCTGGCCTATTACTCGAGTTTCAACGGTTATTCCAACCCGCCGTCCATCGCCCTGTCGGACTACCTCATCCGCCGGCTGGAGCCGGAAGGCATGGTGCGGGTGCTGTACTCGTCGGGCGGCTCGGACGCGGTGGATACTGCCTTCAAGCTGGCGCGCCAGTTCTGGAAACTGGAAGGGCAGGCCGAGCGTACCAAGATCCTGTCGCTGAAATACGGCTATCATGGACTGCATTACGGCGGTGCCTCCGCCAACGGCACCCCTTCGTTCCGGCGCGCCTATGAACCACTTATCCCCGGTTTCTTCCAGGTGGACAGCCCGTATCTGTACCGCAACCCCTGGACCTCCGACCCGGAGGAACTGGGCCGCATTTGCGCCGAGCAGCTGGACCGCGAGATCCAGTACCAGGGCCCGGATACCGTGGCCGCCTTCATCGCGGAGCCTGTGCAGGGTGCCGGCGGGTTGATCGTGCCGCCGGACAACTACTGGCCGCTGGTGCGCGAGGTCTGCGACAAGCATGACGTGTTGCTGATTGCCGATGAGGTCATCACCGGCTTCGGCCGCACCGGCCACTGGTTCGGCGCCCGTGGCTGGGGCGTGAAGCCGGACATCATGACGCTGGCGAAGGGCATCAATTCCGGCTATGTGCCACTGGGCGCCACCGTGGTGAACGAGCGCATTGCCCGCGCCTGGGACCGCGATCACCCGCTGGCGGCCATCATGCACGGCTACACCTATTCCGGCCACCCACTGGCCTGTGCTGCGGCGCTGGCTTGCCAGAAGATTGTCGAGGAAGAAGACCTGCCCGGCAATGCCGCGCGCATGGGCGAGTACTTCCTGGGTAAATTGCGCGGTCTGCAGGAGAAGCATGCAGTGATCGGCGACGTTCGCGGGCGCGGCCTGATGATGGCGCTGGAAATGGTCAAGGATCGTGACACGAGGGAGCCGTTCGGTCCGCAGGACAGCTTCGGTCCGCGGCTCATCAAGGCCATGGCGGCGCGTGGCGCCATCGCCCGCTGGCTGGGTGGCAAGCTGGCGTTCTCGCCGCCGTTGATCATTACACGGGAGCAGGTGGACGAGGCCGTCGCCATCGTCGACGATGCGCTTGCGGAGGTGAAGCCCTGATGCAGTTCCAGGGGCTGGACTACGTGGTGCTGATCGTGGCCGACCTGGACCGGTCTCTGGCCTTCTATCACGGCACCATGGGCATACCCCTGAAACACCGGGCGGAACGGTTCGCTCAGTTGGACACCGGCGCCACGCGGCTCGGACTGTTCACCCGGGAGGCCATGGCGGAAACCCTGCACCAGGAACTCGAACCGCCGGGGCATCGCAGCCCCGGCTTCGAGATCGGTTTCAAGGTGGCTGATGTCGATGCGGCCTACACGGAACTGACGGCTGCCGGGGCGGAGCCGGTCACACCACCGGAAACCCGCCCCTGGGGGCAGCGGACCGCCTATGTCCATGACCCGGACGGCCATCTGGTGGAACTGGTCACCCAGCTTCGGCGGCCAGCCTGACGCAGTTGCGGCCGGCGCTCTTGCCGGCGTACAGCGCCTCGTCGGCGCGCTGGACCAGCATGGCCAGTTCGTCTTCCCAGGGCAGCAGCTCGGCCACGCCGGCGGTGACGGTGAGATGAAGCTGATGTCCGTTTGCGTTGATAGGTGTGTCGGCAATGCGTGTGCGCAGCCGTTCCGCCACCAGCAGGGCCTGGTCCTTTCCCGCCTCGGTCAGCAGCACGACGAACTCCTCGCCGCCCAGCCGCCCGCAGACGTCCGGTTCGCGGATTTCATCGGCCAGGAGCCTGGCCAGGGATCGTAGTGCCTCGTCGCCCACGTTGTGGCCGTAGGAATCGTTCACTTTCTTGAAACGGTCCAGGTCCAGCACGACCAGAGATAGCGGATTGCCCGTGCGCCGTGTGCGTCGCATTTCCCGGTGGAAGTGCTTTTCGAAACTGCGCCGATTGTGCAGCCCGGTCAGTGGATCGGTTGTGGCCTGGCGCTTGAGTTCGTTTTCCAGTTCGCGGCGCGACCGGATTTCCTGTTCCAGCAGGGTGTTGGCCTGCTGCGTCTCCACCAGCAAGGCGTACATCATGCGCTGGGCTGCCTGGAACCTGCGCGCAACCACAAGGCCGGTGGCGGCCGGAACCAGCATTATCAGGGCTATCGCAAGCATCAGGGCTGGTGGAGTGTCATGAATCCATCGTACGGAGACCACCGTACCGTTGACCGTGAACACAGCCACCACCGTTGCCGTGGAAACCCGGTTTGGGATGAAGACGAACAGGCCCACCAGCAGCACGATGGAGACGGCCAGCAGGGTGCGAAGGTTGTCCTCAGGGTACAGGAAGTACAGCAGACAGTAGCCGGCCCAGGCGATCAGCGAGACCGTCATCAGACCGTAACCGTCCGTCAGCAGCACGGGTTTTCGCCACATCAGCCAGATTAAGCCCAGCAGGCAGGCGGAGACGATGCCCCGCATGGCCAGCAGCATGAAGTAACCGGGCGATGCCCCCAGAAGCACGTAGTCGTTGGCCGTGAATGCCAGCCACAGCACTGCCCAGACCCAGAGGCCGAATTGGGCCTCCTTCAGGGTCTGGTGTGTGTACTTGTTCCGGTATTCCTTCTCCGTTGCCTTGTCCCTGAACTCTCCGGTCCAGCGGGATAATGCCGGCTTGCTGATAGCGCTCTCCCCGAAAGCAGTATCAACACCGTATCCTTCAGCCACGGCCCCTTCCTGGCGGCATGTCACATTCTGGTGCGAGCCTTACGCTGCTCCGGTGCTTTCTGCGCTCACCTTCTTGTACAGGCTGTTTTTCGGCTTTGCGAAGACCCGGCGCACCATGGGTTCGAAGAACTCCAGCGGCAGCGTCTCCCCTTCGGGATCGAAGGCGGCTGCATCATATTTGGCGCAGAACTCCGCCGTCTGTTGGAACAGCGCGTGGTCCCGATACTGGTCACGCAGGTTGCGATCCATGCCCAGGTGATGGAAGAAGTAGTAGCCCTGGAAAATACCGTGGTGCTTGACCATCCAGTGGTTTTCCTCGCTGACGAAGGGCTGCAGGATGGCAGCGGCGATATCCGGGTGGTTGTAGCTGCCCAGCGTGTCGCCGATGTCGTGCAGCAGCGCGCAGACCACGTATTCCTCGTCGCGACCGTCGCGGTGGGCGAGGGTGGCGCATTGCAGGCTGTGAGTGAGGCGGTCCACGGAGAAGCCGCCGAAGTCGCCGTCCAGCAATTTCAGGTGGGTCAATATACGGTCCGGCAACTCCCGGGCGTATTCGCGGAAATGGCCGGCGATGCATTGCCAGTCCTCCGCCGTGCCGTCCTTCATGTGCCGGAACGTGGCCAGTTGCTCGCCCATGATGTCTCCTCCCGTATGCGGTGTCATTATCGTCGGACAGATACATAGCTTACTCATGTTTTCGCCCATGCGTCAGCCCGGTTTCTGCCATAATCCCCGCTTTGCTCCGATAACCGGGGACCGTTCATGCAGGACGCCGTGCCGGCGCCCAGGCATCTCGCTGCGCGCCTCGCCACCATATTGGCGATATTCACCACAATCTTTGCCAGCAATGTGCCCACGCCACTCTATGCTGTCTGGCAGGCGGAATGGGACTTTTCCTCCACCGCGCTGACGGCGGTGTTTTCCGTATACGTCATCGGCGTGGTGGCGACGCTACCCACCATGGGCGCGCTGTCCGACCAGCTCGGCCGGCGACAGGTGCTGATCCCCGGCCTGCTGTTCATTGCACTGGGCGGTATCGTGTTCTCGCTGGCCGGGAACCTGTTCGGCCTGGGGGCCGGTCGGTTGTTCACCGGGATTGCCACGGGCATTATCACCGGCACCGCGACGGCGGCGCTGGTGGAACTTGACCCGGACGGCAACTGGCCGCGCGCCGCAACCATTTCAGCGCTGACGTTAACCGCTGGCGCCACTGCCGGACCGCTGTTCAGCGCGCTGTGGCTGCGGGTGGATATCGCACCGTTGGTGGTCCCGTTCCTGGTCGTAAGCGGCCTGGCAGGCGTTTCCGCGATGATTCTGATGACGGTCGACTGGCCGTCCCATCTCGGCCAGCGCCGCGCCGGCTTTCGTCTGCGTGAATGGCGGCTGGCGGAAATGGCGGTGCCGCGGGAGATACTGGGTGCGTTTGCCTTCGCCGGCGCGGCGGTTTGCCTGTCCTGGTCTGCGGGTAGCTTGTACGCGGCCCTGGGGCCCTCGTTTGCAACGGAGCTGGTGGGTATCGGTGATCGGACGCTTGCCGGGTTGTACGCCGCCGCGTTTCAGCTGATCGGCGGTGTGAGCCAGTTCGCCTGTCGTCGCCAGCCTCCCCGGAGATTGTTGCTGGTTGCCCCGCTGGTGCTGGCGCTGGGCATGGTGATCTGCGTTGCGGGTATTCTGATGACCTCTCCGGTGATCTTTGCCCTGGGTACGGTGACCACGGCCCTGGGCTGTGGCGGTACGGGGGTGGGGGCGTTGGGCACCATCAGCCTGGTGGCTCCGGCGGCACGGCGTGGCGGGGTGATTTCCGCCTTCTACGTGCTGGCCTACCTCACCATGGCGTCGGTGGTGTTGAGCGTGGGTTTCGCGGGCGATCTGGTGGGGCTCAAGCTCACCATGGTGGTGCTCGGCGCCCTGACGCTGGCGGCCGCAGTGGGGCTGGTGACTCTCGGTCTTCGGCGGAAACTGATCGGCATCCGGGCGTAGTGAATGGGCGGATTGTCGGAGGGCGCGAAGCGCACCCCGACAATCCCTGGAGAGGTGCTGAGGTATTCACACCTAGGCTCCCCGTGGCACCGTCTGCGGTTCGATGAACTCGAACAGCCCCTCGATTCCGCCCTCCCGGCCGTAGCCGGATTGCTTCATGCCGCCGAACGGCGCTTCCGGCGCCGGCCCAGTGCCGGTGTTCCAGCCCACGTGTGCGAACTGCAGCCCGGCAATCACCTTTTCCGCCCGTTTTTCGTCGGCAGTGAAGAGATAGGAGGCCAGGCCGAACTCGGTCTGGTTGGCCATTTCCAGGGCTTCCTCGTCGCTGCGGAAGGTCACCAGCGGGACCAGTGGTCCGAAGGTTTC
The DNA here is from genome assembly GCA_020831845.1 of Ectothiorhodospiraceae bacterium. Taxonomy (GTDB): domain Bacteria; phylum Pseudomonadota; class Gammaproteobacteria; order Nitrococcales; family Aquisalimonadaceae; genus LSCE01. The sequence continues at coordinate 9,197 of JAFIFV010000103.1, read as the reverse complement.
CTCGGTCCAGCAGGCCATGTCCGGCGTTGCTCCCTGCAGAACGGTAGGCGGGAAGAACCCGCCCCAGTCGGTTTCGATGGGGTCCGGCAGCTTGCCGGCGATGATGCGCGCACCCTTGTCCACGGCATCCGCCACATGACGACGGACCTTGTGGTAGCCGTTGCGGTCGATCAGCGGGCCGATATCGGTATCGGATGCCATGCCGTCGCCCACCTTCAGCCGGTTCACGCGCTCCGTGACCTTGGCCCCGAAAGCGTCGGCCACTGATTCGTGTACCAGGATGCGGTTGGCGCAGACGCAGGTCTGGCCGCCGCCGCGGAACTTGTTGGCGATCAGGTTATCGGCCGCCGCGTCCAGGTCGGCATCGTCGAAGACCATGAACGGTGCGTTGCCGCCCAGCTCCAGCGTCAGTTTCTTTACCTGGGGGGCTGCCTTGCGGATCAGCTCCCGGCCCACTTCGGTGGAGCCGGTGAAGCTCAGCACCTGAACGTCCGGATGCTCCAGCAGCGTGTCGCCGATGGGTCCGGACGAACCCATGACCAGATTCACCTTGCCCGCCGGCAGCTTGACCACTTCGTCCAGCAGCGTGAACAGCGCGATCATCGTCAGCGGGGTTTTCGACGAGGGCTTGATGACGCTGGGGCAGTCCGCCGCCAGTGCGGCCGAGAGCTTCTTGGCGATCATGCCGATGGGGAAGTTCCACGGCGTGACCAGGCCAACCACGCCGGCCGGACGGTAGTGGACCGTCCAACTGCAATCCCGCGGTCGCTCTTCCAGTTGCCGCGGTGCCAGCTCATGCACATGCTTGGCGCAGTAGCTGAAGAAGCCAGCGGCGTAGTCAGCCTCTCCCTGGCCTTCCTTCAATGGCTTTCCGTGTTCGCTGGTCAGGATGCGGCCGATTTCCTCACGGTGGTCGGTGAGGGCCTGGGCGATGGCTTCCAGCCATTCACGCCGCTGATCCAGTGAGGCAGGTTTCCTGAGGGTCGCTGCGGCTGCCTCGATGGCACGGGTCGTCTCCGCCGCGCCCATCTTCGGAACGTTGGCAAGCAACTGACCGTTTGCCGGGTTGTGGACGGGTAGCGTTTCGCCGGTGTCGGCGTTGACCCACTGGCCGTTGATGTAGCCACTGTAGTGTTTCAGCAGCGGTGATTCGATCATGACATCTCCTCGGTGATGACTAAGCCTGTTTTCGAATCGTGTCATCAGCAGCTTAGTACGATTGCAGCATGGGTGGGCGTCTGTCGGTCAGCGGCCGCGCCTGCTGGTAGGCGTGGGCGGCCCGCAGTACCAGGGCATCCTGGTGGCGTCCGCCCACCAGGTGCAGCCCGATGGGAAGCCCGGTATCGGTGAAACCGCACGGTACCGAGGCCGCCGGCTGGCCGGTCATGTTGAACGGGTAGGTGAAGGGGGTCCAGCTGGGCCAGCGCTTGCTGCGCCAGCCCTCGGGTACCTCCAGCCCGGCCTTGAAAGCCGGAATGGGGAGGCTGGGCGTGAGTAGCAGATCGTAGCTGTCGTGGAACAGGTTCATGCGCTCGATCAGCGCCGCCCGTTCGTTCTGGGCGCCCAGATAATCCAGCAGGCCGAGTTGCTCCGCCCATTCGGCAACTTCCACCAGGCCCGGGTCCATCCGGGCACGCTGCTCCGGGCCGAGGTCCCGCATGGCGTTGGCGGCTCCGCCATAGAACAGGATGTCGAATGCGTCATGGGGATCGGTGAAACCGGGGTCCACCTGTTCCACGGTGGCTCCCAGTTCCTCGAACACCTTCACCGCCTGCTCCACGCTGGCAGCGATTTCAGGGTCCACGCTGACATAGCCCAGATTCGGACTGTAGGCGATCTTCAATCCGCGTACGCCGCGGTACAGGCCGACCATGTAATCCTCATTGGTCGCCGGCAGGGTGGTGTCGTGGGGGTCGCCCTCCGCCATGACGTTCAGCAACAGTGCGGAGTCTTCCACGGTCCAGGTCATCGGGCCCGGGTGCGCCAGGGCGCCAAACGGGCTTTGCGGCCAGATGGGGCAGCGTCCCTGGGTGGGCTTGTGGCCGAAGATGCCGGTGAAGCCGGCGGGGATTCGGATGGAGCCGCCGGCATCTGTTCCCAGCGACAGCGGCGCCATGCCCAGTGCTATCGCGGCGGAGCTGCCACCGCTGGAGCCGCCCGGCGTGGTCTCGGTGTTCCACGGGTTGCGGGTGACACCACACAGCGGGCTGTCAGTAATGCCCTTCCAGCCGAATTCCGGGGTGGTGACCTTGCCGACCGGCACGAAACCGTTGCGGCGCAGTGCCGCGATGGCCGGGGCGTCCTCTGTGACCGGCGTGTCGGGAATGGTGTGGGAGGCCTTGCGGTTGAACCAGCCCTTCACCATGAATACGTCCTTCACGGCGGTGGGAACGCCGTCCACCAGCCCCAGGGGCTGGCCGCGTTGCCAGCGCTGTTCCGACTCCCGCGCCATGGCCAGCGTGGTGTCCCTGTCCACCAGACAGAAGGCATTGACCTGGTCGTTGTAGCGCTCGATGCGCTGCAGACAGGCTTCAGCCGCCTCCACCGGCGAGAGTTCCTTGCGGCGGAACAGCCGCAGCATTTCCATGGCCGTGAGATCGGCGACCTCGGTGCGTTGCGCCATCTGTTCTTTCCCCCAGTGTTTCGGCCGGAACCGGTATTCCAGGCGTTGCCTTCATGCAGGTGGAACGTAGCCCCTGGCCTTGTCCACCACGTTGTGGAGTTTGCCGCCGCTTTTCCAGCGACGAAAATTCTCGATGAACTGTTCGGTGAGCGTCTTGCGCCAACCCACCACGTCCCCCGCCATGTGGGCGGAAATGATGACGTTCGGCTGATCCCACAGGGGATGATTGGCTGGTAGCGGTTCCTGCTCGAAGACGTCCAGTGCGGCGCCTGCGATGCGGCCGGCCTTGAGGGCGGCCACCAGGGCATCGGTCTGAACGATCGGGCCTCGGCCGATGTTGATCAGCCGGGCGTCCTCACGCATGGCATCGAAAGCTTCCGGCCCGAACAGGCCCCGGGTATCGTCGGTGAGCGGGGCAGCGATGACCACGTAGTCCGCCTCGGGGAGTTGCCGAAGCAGCGAGCCGGAGGCGTGCACGCGGCCGAAATCCGGATCGCTGTCCCGCGCGCTGCGAGCAATGCCGTCCACCTTCAGCCCCGCAGCCCGCAGCAGGCGGGCGATCTGCCGGCCGATGGATCCGGCGCCCACGACCAGCACCTGTTTTCCCTCGATGCGCTCGGTATCCCGGTGGCGCCATTCATGCTGCTGCTGGTAGCGGAACGAATTCTGGAAATCCTTGGCGAAGTTGAGGATCTGCCCGAGCACGAATTCGGCAATCGGACGATCGAAGACGCCGCGCGCATTGGTGACGGGGATGTTGCTGTCGCGGATGGGGGGAATCATCAGGGCATCCACCCCGGCGCTGGTGGCATGGATCCAGCGGAGACGGTGTTCGCCTGGCCAGACATCCTCCAGCAGGTCGGTGCGGAAATCCGCGACCATCAGGATGTCCGCCTCGGGCAGATGTCGCTGCAGCGAGTCCCTGTCATTGCAGAGCAGCAGCCGGGCCTCGGACTCCAGGGGCTGCAGCCCCGGCGGCCAGCTTTCCTCGGCCGCGGTGACCACGGCGATCACGGGGGTCTCTCCCATACACCCTCCTTCTCCGCGCAGAAATGGCTTGCGGGGACGTCGCAGACCTTGGCGCCGTGGCACACCCGCTTTCCCGGACGTTAAACAGCGTCGTCAAGGCCGTCAACAAACACTGATTCAACGGAGCTTGACCGGGGGCTTTTCGCGGGCACATAGTCGGCTTGAGGAAGCGCCATCGAACAATGACCGGCGGGTGCCGGGGTTTCGATGCTCCCACAGAAGTCTGGGTGTTGTGCTGTCAGTGCTGGAGGACGTTGGCCATGGCTGTGAACCCGTTGGATATCGATGATATGGATCTGTCGGAGGTCGAGGACCTGCGGGATGCCACCTGGAGTCCGTCGTTGCGGGCGATACCGGTCGCCGGGATACGCAAGATGGTCAACCTGGCCGCCAGGATGGATGATGTCATCCACCTGTCGATCGGCCAACCGAACTTTCCGACGCCGCGGCACATCATCGACGCCTACATTGATGCGCTGGAAGCCGGGCAGACCGGCTACACCATGGATGCTGGTCTGCCCGAGCTGCTGACCGCGCTGGCGGAGTACTACTCCGAGCGTTACGGACGGGAGATCATCGAGGACAATATCCTGGTTACGGCCGGTGCCACCGAGGCCATGTACCTGGCGCTGACCGCCACGGCCGCGCCCGGCAGGCAGTTCCTGGTTACCGACCCCACCTTCCTGCTGTATGCACCGCTCATCCGCATGAACGGGGGCGAGGTCAAGCTGATCCCCACCAGGGCGGAACACGGGCACCAGCTCGATCCACAGGAAGTGATCGATGCGATCAACATGCGTACCTACGGGATTGTGCTCAATTCGCCCAGCAACCCCACCGGTACGGTGTATCCCAAGGAAACCATCGAGGCCATTCTGGAGGAGTGCGCCTACCGGGGCATCTATGTGTTCAGCGACGAGGTCTACGACCACCTGGTACTGGACGACATGGAATACCCCAGTGTGTTGCGCCACGCGCTGGACCTGGACAACATCATGGTGGCCAGCAGTTTCTCCAAGACCTACAGCATGGCCGGGCTGCGCATCGGCTGGGTGATCGCCAGCCAGGCGGCCATCAAGAAGCTGCGGCGGTATCACATGTTCACGACCACCGTGGCCAACACGCCGGCGCAGTGGGCCGGCATCGCCGCCCTGAAAGGGCCCCGCGAGTGCGTTGACGACATGGTCAAGGAGTATGCGGAGCGGCGGGACAGGGTGGTGCAACTGGTGGCGGATACGCCGCATCTGACCGGCTACTGGCCCCAGGGTGCGTTCTACATATTTCCGTCGCTGCCTCCCAATGTCAGTGCCAACACCGTGTGCCTGCGCATGCTGAAGGAGACCGGCGTGTGTACGGTTCCAGGGGACGCCTTCGGCGAGAGCTGTCCCAATTCGCTGAGAATCAGCTACTCTACCTCGCTGGACAAGATCAACGAGGCATTCGAGCGCATCATCCCCTGGATGGAGAAGCAGAAATTCTGAAGCTTCGGCCATGAATGACCATGAGCGTCGCCGCCCGTGGCGCTTCTGCCGATCAGCCCCTCGGAAGAGGGGCGTTTTATTGGAATGAATGGAGAAGACTCAATGACCGACCCGGTACTCGTCCATCGAGAGAATGGCGTGCTGACCGTCACGTTGAACCGCGCCGAAAAGCGTAACGCCATCACCGCCGATATGTACGGCACGCTGGAAAAGGCAATGAAGGAGGCGCTGGCGGACGATGACGTGCGCGTGGCGCTGTTGTGCGCCGATGGCGAGCATTTCTGCGCCGGTAACGATCTGCAGGATTTCGGTGCCAAGGGCGCCAAGGCTGCGGCGGAAGGCAAGAGCCCGGCCATGCACTTCATTCAGACCATGCTGGGCTTCGACAAGCCGCTGGTGGCGGCGGTGCGTGGCTCGGCCGTGGGCATCGGCACAACGGTGCTGCTGCATTGCGACCTGGTGCTGGCCAGCGAGACGGCACGTTTCGCCTTGCCGTTCACCCGCCTCGGCCTGGTACCGGAATTCGGCTCGTCCTATATCCTGCCGATGATGGCCGGGCGCGTGATGGCCAGCCACGTGCTGCTCACCGGCGAAACTTTCGACACCCAGCGGGCGGTGCAACTGGGTATTGTTTCCGAGGCGGTCAGCGATGCCGAACTGGACTCCGCCGCCGCACAGCGTGCCCGGCAACTGGCCGAACTGCCGCCGCAGGCGCTACGGGCCACCAAGCGGCTGATCAACGGCGAAGCGCATCAGGAACGCCTTGGCCAGGCCGTGGCCGCCGAGCGCATTGCTTTCGGCAAGGGGCTGATGTCGGCTGAACACCAGGAGGCGGTGGCCGCCTTCTTCGAGAAGCGCAAGCCGGACTTCAGCACGACGGGCTGAGCTCACTCACCGGGATCAAGACGATGGACGACATCCACACGCTACGCCGCATCCTTGCCGACTGCCGCACCATCGCGGTGGTCGGCCTGTCCGCCAACTGGCACCGGCCGAGCTATTTCGCGGCCAAGTACATGCAGGATCACGGCTACCGCATCATTCCGGTCAATCCGGCCTATGAGGAAGTGCTGGGCGAGCGCTGCTACCCGGACCTGAAAAGCATTCCCGAGCCGGTGGATATGGTGGATATCTTCCGCCGGGCGGAGCAGGTGCCGCCGATCGTCGACGACGCCATCGCCATTGGCGCCAAGGTGGTCTGGATGCAACTCGGCGTGATCAACGAGGAGGCCGCCGCCCGGGCGCGGGAAGCCGGCCTGGAGGTGGTCGTGGATCGCTGCGTGAAAATCGAGCACGGGCGTCTGTTCGGCGGGCTGAACTGGATGGGCGTGAATACCAAGGTGATATCCGCCAAGCGTCCCACGGTTCGCAGATAGCGGGAATAGGTTAGCTGACATGCCAGATCGCGAATTCGGATTCGAAACCCTGTGCCTGCATGCTGGGCAGATCCCGGACGCCGCCACAGGCAGTCGGGCGGTGCCCATCTACCAGACCACCTCGTACGTGTTCGACAGCACCGATCACGCCGCAAGCCTGTTCAACCTGCAGACGTTCGGCAACATCTACAGTCGGATGACCAACCCCACCACGGCGGTGCTGGAGGAGCGGGTTGCCGCGCTGGAGGGCGGCAGGGCGGCACTGGCCGTGTCGTCCGGGATGGCGGCGCAGATGACTGCGCTATTGACGTTGTGCGAACAGGGTGACGAGATCGTGGCCGCCCGCACGCTCTACGGCGGTACGGTCAGCCAGCTGGATGTCACCTTCCGAAAGATGGGTATCAAGGTGGTGTTCGTGGATCCGGAAGATCCGCAGAACTTTCGCGAGGCCATCACCGAACGTACCCGATGCCTGTACGCGGAGACCATCGGCAACCCGCTGGGCAACGTGCTGGACATCAGCGCGGTGGCGGATGTGGCCCACGACGCCGGCCTGCCGCTGGTCATCGACAACACCCTCGCCAGCCCCTATCTGTGCCGACCCATCGAGCACGGGGCCGACATCGTCGTGCATTCGGCGACAAAATTCCTCGGCGGCCACGGTACCACCATGGGCGGCGTGATCGTGGAATCCGGCAAGTTCCCCTGGGACAACGGCAAGTTCCCGCAGATGCTGGAGCCTTCCAGCGGCTATCACGGCGTGCGCTTCTACGAGACGTTCGGCGACTTCGCCTTCGTCACCAAGGCGCGGGTGGAGACGCTGCGCACACTGGGTGCCACGCTATCGCCGATGAACGCCTTCCTGCTGTTGCAGGGCATCGAGACCCTGCACGTGCGCATGGACCGGCATTGCGAGAATACCCTGGGCGTGGCCCGGTTCCTGGAACAGCACCCGGCGGTGAACTGGGTGAAGTACGCCGGACTGGAAAGCAGCCCGTATCACGCCTTGTCGAAGCGCTATCTGCCCAAGGGAGCCGGCGCCATTCTCACGTTCGGTATCAAGGGCGGCCTGGAAGCCGGCGTGAAGTTCATCGAGAACTGCCAGTTCCTCAGCCACCTTGCCAATGTGGGCGATGCCCGCACGCTGGTCATCCACCCGGCCTCCACGACGCATCGGCAACTGAACGAGGAACAACTGGAGGCCGCCGGCGTGGGCGCCGACATGATCCGCCTGTCCATCGGCCTGGAAACCCTGGACGATATCCTCTGGGATATCGAACAGGCGTTGGCGGTGAGCCAGGGCTAGGCAGGGGCTGATCGATTCCCCCTCTTCCCGTGTAGTCACCAGGCGGTACGGTCCTCCCCGCGCAGCGTCCGCGTCTTCGAATTGCCGAGCCTGGTCATTTGTCTCCTGTTGCAGACAGTTGGTTTTTATAGGGAAAATCCGTTCAAGTGTTAGGCGGCAATTCCATTTGGAAAGCCGATCGCGAATGCAGAAACGAAAAGAGAGAGGATTTCATGATCGAACTGCGGAGAACGGGAATCGAGGTTGCGGTACTGTTTGGTGCCTCCATGCTGCTGGCCGGTTGCCTGAGCGACGGGGACGGATCGGGCGGGGGAAGTGGGGAGCAGACGGGTACGCTCAGCCTGTCCATCACCGATGCGCCGTCGGATTACGCAGATGCGGTATATCTGCTGGTCGAGTCGGTGGAGTTGAAACCGGCCAGCCGCTCGTCCGTGACCTACGAGATCGAAGAACCGGAGCGCATCAACCTGCTGGACTATCAGGGCGCCGATGCCTTCTCGCTAGTGGAGGGTTTCGAAGTTCCCGCCGGCAACTACGAGTGGATCCGGCTTCATGTGGAGGCGGACGGCGTCAACGAGGAGAATGCCTCCATTGTGATCGGCCAGAATCCGGGGCCGTACAACCCCGGCGAGTATCCCCTGTTCATTCCCAGCGCCCAGCAGACCGGGCTCAAGCTGGTCAGCGGGTTTACCGTGCCGGCGAACGGCGAGGCCAGCTTCGTTATCGATCTGGATCTTCGCAAGGCCATTCACAGGACCGGAGCGGGCCAGTTCATGATGCGACCGACGTTCAGGCTGATTGATGGCTTGACCGTGGGCCATATCCAGGGAAGTGTGGAGCGGGAACTCACCGAGGCCGAGGGTTGCTACAACACGGCGGCGGGTTCCCAGCCCTGGGGCAGCGCCGTTTATCTTTATCGCGACTTCGACGCCACCCCACGGCCGATCTCGGCCGATCTGGCGCCGGAGGAGGGCGGCCCGGTCACCACCGCCGTCGTGGATACCAGCGTAACCGGCGATTCGGTTCCGTTCACCATCGGGTTCGTTGAGCCCGGTGAGTATACGGTGGCTTTCACCTGCCAGTCCGGCCGGGACAGCGCGGTGGGCGAGGACGGCAATCTCGTGGATCCAAGCGTCGACGGGGATCCGGTGTTCTATGGCCAGACCCGCAACGTGACCGTCGATGCCTCCGGTAATGTCGACCCCGCCAGTGTGAGCTTCAGCTGGACGGATTAGCCGGCTGGGCGTGCCCGGCTTCGCCGGCACGTTTCCTCCCCTCTGTGCCCGGCGCGAACCGGTGTCCGCGCCGGGCCCGCCACCACTAATCCTGTGGATTCCACCCGCCGGCGGCGAGTGCCGCCGGCGGGGTTAGTCGGCAAGCAA
>JAFIFV010000052.1 GCA_020831845.1 Ectothiorhodospiraceae bacterium | reverse complement strand
GCCAGTCAGGTCCTCTTCGTAGACCAGAATCTGGAAGCGGTCCCGCGGATAGTACTTGAACCAGTGCTCCAGGTTGTCCGCGTAATGCCCCATGGAGAGGATTCCCCATTCATCCCCCACCTCGCTGATCCGGCGATTCGGGCTCAGCCGTGCCGCGCCAATGTGGTGGTAGTAGGAGGAAACGGCCCTGGTAACCGGGTTCCGCAGAATGACGATCAGCTTCAGGTCGGGAAACGCTTCCACCATCCGTTCGGGTACGTTAGGCGTGGCTTCGAACCCGCGCTTGTCCGAGTGCTGCTGGCGAATCCAGAGATAGTCGGGTGTGAACTCCCCTGCCGCATTGGCAGGCCTGGTCCAGTCGAAATGGCTCAAATACCAGTCCAGACCCCGCTGGTAATTGTGGTCCCTGTTGAAGAAATGGAGTTCCTTCGGCTCACTGGCAAGCACCTCCGGGTGCTGCTCCACCATACGGTAGAGCCACGAGGTACCTGCTTTCTGGATGCCAATACAGATAAATGTAGGAGCAGAGAGACGGGACATTGGGATTGTTGTTTCCTCTGACTGGAATTCATCCTCCGGAGACGGCGCGTTCCGTGACCGGCAGGATATGATCGTGGACCAGCGTTGTCAGTTCGCCGATGGCATGGGAACAATCGGGCGTTTCGCAGCGGATGTTGGCGGTGACCAGCGTACCATCGCGCCGGCCCATGAACGCCCCTCGCAGCATGTTCGCCTTGACGGCGATATCATCATCCACCCAGCGCCCGGCCACGTTGTAGCTCATGGCAACGACGCGTCGCTGGTTCAGATACCGATGATTGACCACCAGCAGGCTCCAGCCACCGAGATCTCCGGGGTTCCGGATGCGCTGTTCCACGCGCCATTCATTTCCGTCCACCACACGGTTGCTGAACTGGACCAGCTCCCTGTCCTGCCGCTGATCGGCATAGTGCCAGATGCCCAGGTGCAGGGGCGCTCCCTCACCGCTGGAGGGGGCATACGTTTCCCTGACCACGACATCCGGCCCGCGCATCACGGGGTTCCATAAACCGTCATTATCCTGCGAGCGCCGCTCGTAGCCCCCCAGGGCATCAGGGGCACTGAAGGTCATTGAGGGCGAACCCGCAGCCGTGGCGCCAGTTAGAAACAGATTCGGTGTCGCCACCAGAACAACCATGACGGCAGCAACCACCCCTGCGCGGGCGGCCTTTACCCGCTCCTGCGTCGTAGCTGGCTCCCCGTGACCACCGGGCTCAGGCGAGCGGTTGGCCAGGCGGTTTGCAAAAAGGAAAAACGGCAACAGTGCAACGGCGAAGAGTACCCAGCCGAATAGCTCATGCTCCTCAATCAGGCTGCTTTGCATGTCGGTATGGTAGCCCGCCAGGATGATCACGAAGATGCGCACCCAGTTGACGAGCAACGCCATCGTGATCGCCACGGCGTGGAGGTAGATCCACTCGCGCGCCCTGGAGAAGTTCAACGCGCTGAACAGGGTGGAGAGCGTGAGGGCCACCACCAGATATCTGAGCCCGGAACAGCCGTCCGCAACTTCGAACGTACCGACATCCAGTAGCTGGATATAAACACCATCGACACGGAAATGGATGCCCATGAAACCAAGCAGGAAGTCATTGATGACGACGGCGGCATTCACGAGCGGCCGGGTGAGATAGTCCCAGATGGGTACGGCGTAATAGAGGAAGCCGATGGGAACGGCGAGCCTCAGGCCTGCTCGCCAGCCCAGCAACGCGACGGCGATGGCCCAGACCAGGAAGACGACACCAAGTTGCTGCAGGATCAGAATATTGATGACATCGGCCAGGGTAATGGCAAACGCCGTCAGCGCTGCCAGCCCAACGCCGAGCACACTGGGCTGCAAAGCGAACTGATGACGGCGAAGCACCCGGTATAACAGGAACACCGTAACCCCGAGCACGAACAGCCCGTGGGAATACGCTTCATCGAAGCGCAGCCAGCGATTGAACAAGCGGGTGACGGGTTCTGCATGCAGGGCTATCACCAGCAGGAATGCCGATGCGATCACCGCGACATCCCATCGCCAGTACCGATATGTGCTGCTGGACGCGCCTTCCATGATCAGGCCCTACCCATTCAGAACAACCTGGTCAGCTGCACGCTGATGGCGCGTTCGGTGTATTCGCCGGCGGGGCCTTCGTTGGAGTCCCTGTCCTGCCAGCGGACTGTGGCCCCCGCCTGCATGTTGCGGCTGAGCAAATGGGCCAGGCTGAGCTGCGCGCCCCGCAGCGTGTCCTCACGACCATCTCGGAACTCGATTTCTTCCCAACTGATTCGGGGAATGATTGCTGTCCGTGGCAGCCATTGCCAACGCCAGTAAGCTTCCGCGCCATATCGTTCCTCCTCGTCCCCCGCGATAAGGTATTCCCGGCGGTCGTGGAACAGCGAGAGCCGGACGGTGGAACGACCCGTGCGGTAGACGTTCGATGCGGTCGCCCGCTTGCTCAGGAAGATCTCGTTTTCCGAAAGCACGATGGGAGGAAAGG
>JAFIFV010000088.1 GCA_020831845.1 Ectothiorhodospiraceae bacterium | reverse complement strand
GGCCGATCAAGGGAAAGCACTGCTTTCCCCGGCCGAACGGGCTGGCCACGGATGGCCAGCCCCGGTCCTGCAAGCGTTGCATGGAATGCATAGCGCCGCAGGGGTTCACGGCGTGTCCGCAGACATGTCCCCGCCCACGGCCGGAACCAGACCACCCAACGGTGCGCATCGCTGCGCTCTGAGCACCCTACGGGCTTGATGTGCGGTTCAGGCGTCGGGCTGCGGCTCGGTCTCTTCCTGTTCCGCTTCGCCGCCGTCGCGGGGCATGGCGACCAGGATGGAGCACTCCAGCTCGTCCAGCAGCGTGGTGCCCACCGAGCCATGCCACCAGCGCGCCAGGCGACCGCGGGGCCGATGCCCCACCACAACCAGGTCCGCCTTCAACTCGCCGGCCAACCGGCTGATCTCGGGCACCGGCTCACCGGTTTTCCGGTGGCCCTGCACCTGCAGCCCCTTGGCCTGAAGCATGGCGACCCCTTCCTGCAGGATGCCGTCGATGCGTTCCATCTCGTCATCGAGGTAATGTTCCGGATACCCCGCCTCCACGAAACCGTAGGCGGTGGGAAGCCGGACCACGGCCAGCAGATGAACTTCGGCCTGGTTCTGCAAGGCGACACAGGTTCCCTGGGCCAGGGCTTCCCGACCGGATACAGAACCGTCGTAGGCCATCAGAATACGGCGATAGAGGCATTCCGTCATCGTTGCGCGTACCTCCCCATGATCCACGCAGGCACAAGTGCGACCAGGAAAAAGGCGGCCAAGGCCATGAAGCTGTCCTGGAAGCCTCGCGTGTAGCCTTCACGGTACACCACTTCCCCGAGAAAGCGGAGTGTTTCCGGCATCAGCCGGTCCGGGCTCACGCCCGCGGCGTATAGATATTGCTGCATCTCCGCCAACCATTGTCGGGTCACCGGGTTGCCCGCCGTCTGGGTTTCGGTAAGCATGTCGGCGTGGTACTGGGACCGCCGGTCCAACATCACAGAGAGCAGGTTCACGCCCAGCGCGCCACCGAGCTGCCGGGAAAAATTGATGGCGCCGGCGCCCTGGGAGACGAATCGCATGTCCAGCGTCTTCAGCGAACCGGCATTGATGGATGGCAGCCCGAGGCCGAGACCGACCCGCCCTACCACGATCCAGAGCGCAAGTATCCAGAAGCCCGTATTGATATCGGCCAGGCCCAGCATGTAGCAGGACAGTGAGACCAGCAGCAGCCCGATGCCGATGGGGACGTGGGGCGGCAGCCGATCCGAGAGTATGCCGGCCACCGGAAAACTCAGCGCCATGACCAGGCCTGCGGGCATGAGCAGCAACCCTGCCACGGTGGGCGTGTAGCCCTGAACCTCCTGTACGAACAGCGGGATCAGGTAGGTCGTGCCGAACAGGCCCGCACCGTAGGCGAAACCGACCACACAGCCGGCCGCGAAGCCCGGGGTGGCGAAGATGCGCACATGCAGCAGCGGCTGCCGGGCGCGCAGCTGCCAACTGATGAAAGCGATCGCCGTGCAGACGGCCAGCAGCAGGAGGCCGCGGATCAGCACGCTGTCCCAGCCTTCGCGCTGACCGTTCGACAGTGCCCACAACAGGCTGACCAGCGTTGTTCCCAGCAACAGAAAACCGAACCAATCGAACGGCGGGCGCGGACCGCTTTCCTCCCGTCCCGCCGTGAAGAACAGCGCGAACACCATGCCGATCAGGCAGGTGGGCAGCGGCATGAAAAACACCGCGCGCCAGCTGAACCAGTCCACCAGCACCCCGCCCAGCGCGGGCCCAATCGCGGGGCCGAGGATCACACCCAGGCCGTAGATGCCCATGCCCAAACCGCGCTGATGCGGCGGAAAGACCTGGAAGATCACGGTCATCGCCAGCGGCTGGATGATGCCCGCCATCGCCCCCTGCAGCACCCGCGACAGGATCACCATGTCCTCGTTCGGGCTGAGCCCGCCCATGATCGCCGCCAGGATGAAGACGCTCATCGCGATCATGTAGGCGGCCCGCATCCCGAAGGCATGCAGTGCCCAGGCGTTCACCAGCATGCAGGCGGTCATGGCCGCCAGAAAGCCCGTGGATAGCCATTGCGCCTTGGATTGGGGAATACCGAAGGCGCCCATGATGTCCGGGATGGCGACGTTGACGATGGTGGTGGCCAGGGTCATCGACAAAGTGCCGAGCATCACCGTGGCAGTGGCCAGCCATTTGTAGGTCGGGCCATACTGGGCGAATAGCCGCTCAGTCTCGGATGTCAATGCTGACCTCGACCATCATGCCCGGCCGCAACCGGTCTTCCGGGTTTTCCAGCGCGATGCGCACCGGAATCCGCTGCGTGGTCTTGGTGAAGTTTCCGCTGGGATTGGGGCTGGGAAGCAGGGCGAACTCGCTGGTGGCGGCGCTGCCGATGCGCTCCACGCGGCCGCTCAGCCGCTCGCCCCGGTAGGCGTCGACACGAATCTCGACCGGCTGCCCCTCGCGCACCGGGGCAAGCTGGGTCTCCTTCAGATTGGCCTCCACCCAGACGGCACCCGGCACGTGCACCAGCATCAGGTTCTGCCCAGCCTGCACGTACTCTCCCTGGTGAATGAAGGTGCGCGCTACCACCCCGTCGATCGGGCTGCGCACCGTTCGGTCATCCACTTCCAGCGCGGCACGGCGGCGCTCGGCCCTCAGTTCACCCAGGCGCGCGTCCAGTGCCAGCAGGCTGGCCTCCAGCACCTGCTGATTCAGCAGGTTGGCCTGCGCCTCGGTCACCGCCGATTCCGCCTCTGCCAGCTCCGCCTGACTGCGCCGCAGCTCGATGCTCGCCCGGTCGAGAGCAAACCGGGCATCATCCAGCTCCTGTACGGAGATCATTTCGTCGTCGGCCAGACCGCGCACCCGCGCAAGGTCGGCCTCGGCCTTCTCCAGGTCGGATTGCCGGCGCTGCAACGCGGCTTCGGCCACCGCACGGCGGTGCTGCGCCCTCGCCACCCGGCTATCATCCTGTGCTTTCGCCAATTCCAGTTCCGCCTGCAATTGCCGGCGCTCCGCCTGCAGTGTCTGCTCACGCGCTTCCAACACCTGGTCGGACAGCGCTGCGTCAGTGCTGTCCACGACGACCAGTTGCTGTCCGCGACTGATACGGTCGCCCTGGGCAAGCGACATCTCCGACACCCAGCCGGGCAGGCGCGAGGCCACCATGATCATGTCCGCCTGCACCCGGGCATCAATGACATGTACATGGGTCAGGCGGTAATGCAGCCAGCGCCCCCCCACAACCACCAGGGCCAGCACCAGCAGGATGGCGATGGGCAGTTTCCAGGCCAGGCCGTTGCTTCGCGTGCCGCCGGCCCGTGTCTTGCCCTCACTCATTCAAGATGCTCCGCCCGGTCTCTGATGTGCTTCAGCACCTTCAGGCATCGCAGCAACTCATCCTCCTCCAGGCCATTGAACAGATCCCGGCGCAGCCTGGCGGCCACCGTCTCGATCTCCTTCAGTGCTTCCCTGGCCTGGCTGGTGAGATAGACCTGGCGTATACGGCGGTCCTCGTTGCAGGCCCGCCGCTCAACCCAGCCGTCACGCGCCAGCCTGTCCAGCAGGCCCACAAGCGTCGGACCTTCGACCCCCATGCGCTCGGCCAGCACCTTCTGCGTCACGCCCTCACCCGCCCTTGCCACATTGAGCACCGTGCGCCATTTCGCCTGGCTCAGCCCCAACGGCTCCAGACGCTGGTCCAGCCTGGATCGCCAGGCCCTGGCCGTTTCAGCCAGTGCCTGGCCGAATCCGTCCACACGACTGTATTCGTCTCTGAACTCCTTGCTGTCGGCCATCATCCCGCACCCTGTCTTGTATCGCCCCCGGTCCGGCGGACAATCGTGAAAAGGAATCAACAGGCGTATAATACGGCAATAGATAGCTAGCTAACAAAAACTGTCTTTGTCTCAGCCCACTTAAGCTACACACCAGCGGAGAAAACATGCGACAACCCCGGCACTACGGCGATCATCAACTGGCCATTTATCAGCAGGGACTCAAAGGCCAGCGCCCGAGGCTGCCCATGGGCATGGAAGCACTGGAAGCGGCCGCCCGTAGCAGCCTGCCTTCGGAATCCTACTGGTACGTGGCCGGCGGGGCCGGCGAGATAACCATGAACGCCAACCGCAAGGCGTTCGACAACTACCGCATTCTCCCGCGCATGCTGACCGATGTCTCGGAACGGGATATGAGCGTCGAATTGTTCGGACACCGTTATCCAAGCCCGTTGCTACTTGCTCCCATCGGTGTGCAGGGCATCATCCGGCCGGAGGCGGAGCTGGCGGTGGCAAAGGCTGCAGCCTCCATGCAGGTGCCCCTGATCCTGTCCACGGTATCCAGCCATTCGATGGATGCGATCGCGGAAGCGATGAGGGACGCGCCACGCTGGTTCCAGCTTTACTGGCCCAAGAGCGACGCCCTGGCCGAGAGCTTCGTGCAGCGCGCGGAGAAACTGGGCTACCAGGCCATCGTGGTCACCCTGGACACCAAGATGATGGCCTGGCGGGAACGGGACCTGTCCACGGCCTACCTGCCCTTCCTGCGCGGCATGGGACTGTCCAACTACATCAGCGACCCTGTGTTCCGCAAAGGGCTGGAGAAGCCGCCGGAGGAAGACATGTGGCCTTCGATCCGGCGCTGGGGCAGCGAATTCGCAGCCCCATCGAAAACCTGGAAGGACCTGGCGAAGCTGAAGAAGGCGACTTCGCTGCCAATCCTGGTGAAAGGCGTGCTGCACCCGGACGATGCAAGGCTGGCGCTGGAACACGAGGTGGACGGCATCGTGGTCTCGAACCACGGGGGTCGCCAGGTGGACGGATCCATCGCCGCCATTGACGCACTGCCGGGCGTCGCCGAGGTGGTCAAGGGCCAGATCCCCGTCCTGTTCGACAGCGGTATTCGCAGTGGTGCGGACGTCATCAAGGCGAAGGCGCTCGGTGCCGACGCCGTGCTGCTGGGGCGCCCCTACATCTGGGGGCTCGCGGTGGCCGGCGAAGAGGGTGTCCGGGAAGTGATCTCCCGCGTACTGGCCGACACCGACCTGACCATGGCACTGGCCGGCAAGAGCCGCTTCAGCGACGTGGACCGTTCCCTGCTCGCCGACTGAGCATCTCCGGCGGCCAGCTGCCCTGCCCTGTCACGGCGCCCGCGAACTCCGTTGCGATTTTGCGGGCGCCGTCGACTTTCCACTCCCACCGATTCGCCCATACTTGAGCAAGCGCCGAGCAATTGCCATGCGTGGGAATTGCTCGGCGCGTAGCCAAAGGGTTTCGTGGCGCAATCAAAATGCGCCGCCAATCTCGCGTTGACAACGCAGAGCTGCTTTATCTAATCTAGGCTCATAGTTGCGGAATAGAATTCCGCATAGCGAAACAAAATAGAAAAAAGCGTCACCCGCGGAGGAGCTTTATGGGCCTGCTTTCCCTCCCTGTCTTCTGCGTCAAACCAGGAGACCACACATGAGTTCGGCTGTTCAGGAAAAGCTGGAGCAAGTCACCAGTACACGGCAACTACCTGGCTGGTGGGTGGTACTGCCCGGCATCTGCTCCCTGATTCTGACGCTGCTGACCCTGGACTACCTGTTCAACACCAAGCTGTTGGGCGGGTATACCATGCTGGAGACCCAGTTCTACTACGCCGTGGTGGCCATCATGATGCCGCTGGTGTTCATCATGTGGCCGGCCTGGAGCGGCGCTCCCAGAGACCGCATCC
>JAFIFV010000078.1 GCA_020831845.1 Ectothiorhodospiraceae bacterium | reverse complement strand
GCTGAAACTTGCCGACGGCTCCACAAAGCATGCTGTCGGCCTCGTGGGGGGGCCCAAAACACCCCCCCCCCCGCGGGGGGGCGGTTTTTGTGCCCCCCCACCGAGGCCGACAGCATGCTTTGTGGAGCCGTCGGCAAGTTTCAGCAGCATCTGACGTACGTGAAAGATCTTGTCGGCGTCGAGCCGGGCGTGACGACGCTTGCCACCATGACCGCGCTGATTCTGCCCAGCGGCACCTATTTCATCGCCGATTCCCACGCCCTGCGGGAGCCCGATGTGGATGCCCTGGTCCAGACCACCGTGAGGGCGGCACGGCAGGTGGAAGCCTTCGGCATCAAACCAAGGGTTGCGCTTGTCTCCCGATCGAACTTCGGCACGGGCGGAACCCCCAGCGCAGGGCGCATGCAGGCGGCGGTGCAGCGCCTGCATGCGGAATACCCCGAGCTGGAAGTGGATGGCGAAATGCACGCGGATGTGGCGCTGTCTCAGGAGTTGCGGGATGCGGTCTATCCGGAATCGCGTCTGGGTGGTAGCGCCAACCTGTTGATCATGCCCGGCGCGGACGCAGCCCATATCGCATACAGTCTGCTGAAGACGCTTGGCGGTGGCGTCTCGGTCGGCCCTATCCTGCTGGGGGCGAGTCGGCCCGCGCATATCGTCACGCAGTCGATCACCGTGCGCGGCCTGGTCAACATGAGCGCGCTGGCCGTGGCGCAGGCCTCGGATCAGCGCGAAACCGGCTGGGCGACAGACAACGAGACACCGCCCGAGGTGTGATCTCGCTGCGGATCGCGCTTCGGAAACCAGGCGTGTCGCCCGACCCGGCGATGCGCTCGCCCACGGAAGTGGTCCCGCAACGTTGCTGCAATACCCTGCTACAGCCTGCTGAATCAGCAGCTTGCAGCCGAGCTGTTACACTGACTTGACGTCAGCCGCGCTGGTTCCTGTCATGTCTTCCTCCGACACCGAGTTGCTGCTCAACTCAGGCAACGTCGCTCTGCAGGCCGGCGACTGGGCCGCCGCCAGGGACGCGTTCCAGTCCGTGCTGCAGAGCGTTGACAGCCCCCATGCCATGCTTGGCCTGGCCGTCGCGTCGTGGTGGCTGGGCGATATGGGCGGAACCATCACCCATCTGGAGCGTGCGTATGTCACCGGCAGACGGCAGCAGGACCCCCTGGCTGCTGCGGCTGCGGCGCTGCGGCTGTCTCTTTATTCGATTGCACATCTCGCCAACCATGCGTCCGCCAGCGGCTGGCTGGGGCGGGCTCGCCGCCTGGTGGACGAGTTCGGTCTGACTGTCTTGCAGGGAGAGCTTCTGCTGATGCAGGCATGCGTCGCCGAAACCCCCGAGCAGGGGGAGGCATTGGCGCGCAAGGCGCTCGCCCGCGGGCGTGAGGCGAATAATCCGGACCTGGAGCTGTGTGCTCTCAGCCAGCTTGGTTCACACCTCATTCGTCAGGGCCTCGTCGCGGACGGTACGGTGCTCCTGGATGAGGCCATGGCCGGAGCGCTGGGAGGCGAAAGCACTCAACTTGATACGGTGGTCTTTGCCTGTTGCAACATGATCGTGCATTGCACGCGCTGCGCCGAGTTCGAACGGGCCATCCAGTGGCTACGCGCCAGTGATCGGTTTGCCGCTGATTACGGCTGCCCGTTTCTCTATGCCGAATGCCGTGGCATCTACGGTCATGTACTGCTGGCCATCGGTGACTGGAAGCGGGCCGAGCAGGAGCTCAGGACGGCACTGGAACTCAGCCGGAACTCCGTCCCCGAGTTCCATGCCCGTGCAGTGGCGGGGCTGGCGCAACTGCGGCTGGCCCAGGGACGACTGGAAGAGACCGGGCGCCTGATATCCGGCTTCGAGAGCCATGACGCGACGGTTCCGGTCCAGGCTTCGCTCCAGCTTGCCCTGGACCAACCGGCGCTGGCAGCGGGCACGGCGCAGCGCTGGCTGGATAGGGGTCAGGGTGATCAGCTGCTTGGATCACAGCTCACGGAGGTGCTGGGTGAGGCCGAACTCCGGCGCGGCCTGCGCACTGCCGCATACAAGCGTGGACGCCTGTTGAGCGAGCAGGGCGCGGCGCTGGGTTGCCGCATCATACTGGGCAGGGGCGAACGTCTGCAGGGGCGGGCGAGCGCAGACCCCTCATCTGCACGTCATCACCTGGATACCGCGCAGGCGTTGTTCCGTCGCATGGGAATGCCGTTCGAGGCGGCGCGAGCGGGGTTTGCCCTGGCCTCCGCGGTTTCTGAAGCGGAGCCGGCAATCGCGATTCCCGAGGCGCGGCTGGCCCTGTGCGTTTTTCAGGAGCTGGGCGCCTCCTCCCATGCGGATGAGGCCTCGTCCCTGCTGCGGAAGTTGGGCGTAAGAGCGGCGCCCACGGGTGCGCGACCTTCCAGTGTGCTCACCCGGCGCGAGCAGCAGGTGTTTCTCCTGCTTGGAGAAGGCATTTCCAACCCGGAAATCGCCCAAAGGCTGCGCATCAGCCGCAAGACCGTAGAACACCACGTGGCAAATGTCCTCGGCAAACTGGGCTTGAAGAGCCGGGCCGAGGCGGCCGCCGAAGCCGTGCGTGGCGAGTCCTTCCCGAATCCCCATTGAACGCGAGCGCGGGAATTGTTCAGCGCCTCCATAGGTGAGTTCACCGATGTTTCGCTCGGATGCCGGTGCAATCCTTGGTTCACTCCGGGCAGACCAGGCTCGGGGAGATGAATGGGATAGGAGGGGAGTGACATGCAACTTGACGAGCAGCGATTGAACAACTTCGTGCAGCAGGTGTTCTGCGATCTTGCGGTGTCCACCAGCAGCGTGATGGTGCTGCTGGGACACAAGCTTGACCTGTATCAGGCAATGGCGGGGGCGGGACCGTTGACCCCGGTCGAGCTGGCAGCGCGTAGCGATTGCGCCGAGCGCTATGTCCGCGAGTGGCTCAACAGCCAGGCTGCTGCAAACTACGTGGATTACCACGCGGAGAGCGGCCGATACGAACTCGCCGCGGAACAAGCAATGGTGCTCGCGAACCCGGAAAGCCCGGTGTTCATGCCACCGGCCTGGGAGGTGGCTGCCACCATGTGGCTGGACGAGGACATGGCCATGGAGGCGTTCCGCACGGGGAAGGGCGTGCCGTGGGGAGCCCACAGCCAGCGGCTGTTCTGCGGAACCGCCGCGTTCTTCCGCAACGGTTACCGGGAAAACCTCGTACCGAACTGGCTACCCGCTCTGGAAGGCGTGGTTGAAAAACTGAAGCGTGGCGCCAGAGTCGCGGATGTGGGATGCGGCTTCGGCCACTCCGCGACCATCATCGCTGAAGCATTTCCGGATGCGGAAGTGCACGGATTCGACAATCACCCACCCTCCATCGATGCGGCCCGCCGCAATGCCGCACAGGCAGGCCTGGCGGACCGTGTGCAGTTCGATGTCGCCACCGCCAAGGATTATCCGGGCGCACCGTTCGATCTGATCTGCTTCTTCGATTGTCTCCATGACATGGGAGACCCGGTGGGAGCAGCCAGGCATGCCCGCAAGTCACTGGCCGAGGGAGGGACCGTGCTGCTGGTGGAACCCTACGCCGGGAACCGCGTCGAGGACAATCTGAACCCTGTGGGCCGCATGTTCTACGCCGCTTCGACAACCTTGTGTTGCGCGCATTCCTTGTCGGAAGACGTGGGCTTGGCGCTGGGGGCGCAGGCGGGTGAAGAACGTCTGGCACAGGTGTTCCGCGAAGCCGGCTTTCCATCGTTCCGTCGTGCCACGGAGACGCCGTTCAATCTGATCCTGGAGGCCTGTTGACTCCTGATTCCGGGAGACTGGCCCATACTCATGCATCAGGCTGCTTGATCGCCTGAATAACGCGGAGGCGAGAATGCCATGGGCGAAACGACGCTACCGGTCAACGAATACGTGGAGTTCTGGAACGATACGCTGGCCGACAAGTTCGAGCGCTATCGTGAGATCCTGATGAACGGGCTCAGCCTGCACAGCCGGATACCGCTCGAGCGCCTGGAAGTGGCTCCGGGCTCGCGCATTCTGGATGTGGGCTGTGGCTGGGGGGATACCGCGCTGGCGCTGGCGCGCATGACCGGACCGCAAGGTTTTGTCATGGGGCTGGACTGCGTGGACCGTTTTCTGGAGAAAGGCCGGCAGGACGCGGCCGAGGCCGGCCTCACGAACGTGGAGTTCGTGGACGCCGATGTGGAAACCTATCCGTTCAAGCCGGAATACGACTTGTGCTTTTCCCGCTTCGGAATGATGTTCTTCCAGAACCCGGTGGTGGCCATGCGCAATATCCGAAAGGCGTTGCGCCCGGGCGGGCGGCTGGTCTTCATTGTCTGGCGGGATATCGAGGACAATCCCTGGCTTGGCGTGCCGAAGCAGGTGGTGCTGGATTTCCTGCCGCCTCCGGGCGAGGACGCCCGGACCTGTGGTCCGGGACCGTTCTCCATGGCAAACCCCGACGTGGTGTCGAAACAGCTGGAGATCGCCGGCTTCGCCGACGTCCGTTTCGAACGCACCGACGGGCCGGTGATCGTTGGGGACTCGGTGGAAAACGCCATGCGGTTCCAACTGGCGCTGGGACCCGCCGGAGAGGTGTTCCGGGAAGCCGGGGAGGAAGCCGAGCGTCGGCGCGGGGAAATCGAGCAGGCGTTGCGGGACGTACTGGCGCCGTTCGAGGAGCAGGGCCGGATCGTCATGCCTTCCAGCTCCTGGACGATCACGGCGGATAACCCGGGTTGAGCCACCACTGGGACAGCGTCCGCGTCGAGTTCGTTTCCGGCGCGGACGATTGTCCCCTGCCATCCTGTCCCGGGAGGCGCCGTGCCCGTTGGCCTCCAGGCCTTATGGCAGGAACGTCAGCCGTGACACCGTTGCCGCCGCCAGCGCGACCAGCCCGAGGGCAAGGCCGGTCCAGCCCAGGCCCGACAGCCATTGCGGCGCATAGCTCAGCAGTACCACCGGGAACAGCGCGGCGACGGTCAGCACGGCGAACCATCCCGTCAGTCCGCTGCCACTGCCCCAGCCCAATATGCTGGGCAGGGCGGAGAGCAGCAGGAGCAGCCAGCTCCCCCAGAACAAGGCCCTCTGCCTGCCGGTGTTCGCGGTTGACAACGGCAGGGCCAGCCGGAAGTGCCGCTCCTTGGTCAGGGATAGCCCGACCATGCCTGCAATGGCCATTCCGAATGCGCTGATGATGAACAGCGATTCGATCATGACGAGGACTCCGCACCGGAAGCCCGGCCGGGTGTGGGCGTTGTGACGTTCCGCCGATGTTTCAGCTTGGATCGCTGGCGGACGACCAGCCGATAGCTCACCCACGCGCATACCAGCCCCAGCCCCAGCACCGTCAAATCGAAGCCTGCCAGCGGCCAGTCGCCTGCGGGCAGGCTGCGGCCCAGGTGGCGGTCGCTGGTGAACAGGTTCAGCACCGGTAGCAGGGCGAATGCCACTGCCGCCAGGGCGAACTGTTCCGGCCAGGAGCGGGCCGGCGGGCGTGCCACGGAGAGAATCAGGAGCATGAACCAGGTGAGGAACATGCTATGCACTTCCCAGGCCTCGCGCTGGGCGAATTCCACCGGCAGCAGGCGGTTGGCCCAGAAATAGGCGGCCACGGCGGTCAGCAGACCCGCGACCATGCCCGGGTTCAGCCGTTCCACCAGCACCAGCCCGCGATGGCTGCCGCTGGCCCTGCGCTCGGCCTGCTGGCGGCGCTTCACCGTCCACAGAACCAGTCCGGTGCCCACCATGCCGGTACCCAGAATGCCGGAGAGGAAATACAGCCAGCGCAGCACCGGCCCGGCGAACAGGCCCTCGTGCAGGCCCAGCAGTACCGTCCAGGCGGCGTTGGGTGCGGAGGTGATGGCGGGTATGGTGTCGATCAGCTCGCCACTGACGCCGTCGAAGTGCAGTTCCTCGCCGCTGCGCACCGGCCCCTGCGCGTGGCTGGCCCGGAGGATGATATATGCATTGCGGTCGCCGGGGTGGTGGATGTCCACGTGGCGCAGCACGCCAGGGCCCCAGCGTTCCTCGGCGGTGTCGATCAGCGGCCCAAGCGCGGTGAGCGATGCCGGCTCGCCGCTGCGTTCCACCACCGGCAGCGAGAAGACCTCCTGGATCATGGTCTGTCGGGCCTCCGGACCGGTTCCGTAGGTCGCGGCGATGACCAGCGGCATGTAGGCGAAGGCCATGAAGATCAGCCCGGAGTAGGTGATCATCACGTGGAACGGCAGGGCCAGCACGCTGAGCACGTTGTGGGCGTCCAGCCAGGACCGCTGGCCCTTGCCGGGACGGAAGGTGAAGAAATCCTTGAAGATCTTCTTGTGGATGATGATCCCGCTGGTAATGGCCACCAGCATGAACATGGTGGCCAGGCCGATCAGCCAGTCGGAGAGTGACCGGGGCAGGTAATGCAGCCGCCAGTGCATCCGGTAGAGATGCTGACCGCCGCCGGTGGCCCGGGCGCTGAACGGTTCGCCGCTGGACGCATCGAAGCGTTCGTTGCCGTTGGCGGCGATAGCTCCGCTTTCCGTGTCGGCGCCCTGCCAGAAGCGGCGCGGGTAGGGGTCGTTGCGGTCGATGGGCATGGCAATCACCCAGCGGGCGGCGCCGGGTGCTTCCTCCCGTAGCAGGGAAACGCCCATGGCGGCCACGTCGACGGCCGGGGTGTCATGTTGGGCCACCGGCAACTCGGGCTGCATCCAGCGGTCGATCTCGGTATCGAAATAGCCGGCGGTGCCGGTGACGAACATGAAGAACAGCACCCAGCCCAGGATCAGCCCCGCCCAGGTGTGCAGCCACGCCATGGACTGGCGAAAACCCTCTTTCATTGCAGCGCTCCGATCAGCAGCCAGGTAACCAGCGCGCAGATTGCCGCCGCGCCCAGGATGCCCAGCCAGGCTCGCACCGCGCTGCGGGCGGCAAACACCCAGATCACCGCGGCGGTATAGATGGCGAAGCTGGCCAGCACCCCGGTGACCACCGCCTCGCCGCGGGCCATGGGGAGCAGCACCGCGAGCAGGATGGCGCCCAGATTGGCCAGGGCGAAGCCGCCGACGATGGCGGCGATCACACGCGAGGCGATGCCCAGGGCAGGGCTGTGCCAGGCACGACACAGCCGGGCGCCGATACCGACGCCCGGCTGTTCTTGCAGCATGTCCGTCACCGTTGCGGCTCCCTATCGCGCACGGACGTATCCCTTGTGCTGGGTGCTCTTCGGCAGTGGCGGCAACGGCTCACGACCGTCCTCCTTGTGGAAGGTCAGCGTGGTGACGAAACCGCGGCAATCGTGTCGGATGGTCTCGGTGCCTCCGTCGGCCAGCAGGGCGCCGCGGGTCGGGGTTCGGGTTGAGAATCCGTGGTGCATCTGTCGGTCTCCTTGTGCGGTGATGCGTTGCGCCGGCACGTACCCAGCGCGAACATGCCGCCGGTGCGCGGCCGGCAGCGCGTAATGGGAAGGCACGGCGTCACTCTCGTTTTCCCGACCAGAGCGATTCATGCCTCCCTTTTTATGTGCCCCGCGAAACGGAAAAAGGGGAACTGCCACCGGGAGATTCCTGCATTCATCAGAAGCTCAGCGTCGCCCTGGCATACACCGTCCGCGGCGCGCCTGGATAGTTCTGGGTGGTCCCCGGAGCCTCGATGTAGTGTTTGTCCAGGAGGTTGTCCACATTGACCGACAGGCGCAGGTTGGGGTTGACCCGGTAGCGGGCCAGCAGATCCACCCGGGCGTAGCCCGGAACTTCGATGGTGTTGCCCAGGTCGCCTTTTCGGCTGCCCACGGCAAACACCCCGGCGCCCAGTTCCAGGCCCCGCAGTGCCGGGCCCTGGAAGGCGTAGATGTTCCACAGGCTGCTGCTCCAGCGCGGTGCGTTGGGTAGCCGGTTGCCGGTGGCATAGGTGTTGTCGCGGGTTATCTCGGTGTTCAGGTAGGTGACAGAGCCGATCATCCGCCAGCCGGGCAGCCACTCACCGGCCACGTCCAGTTCCACGCCACGGCTGCGTTGCTCACCGGTCTGGATGGAGAAGCCCGGGTTTGCCGGGTCGGCGGTGGAGACGTTCTCCCGCGTTAGCTCGAATACGGCCAGCGTGGTTGATGCTCGTCCATCCAGCCATTCCCGCTTCACCCCGAGTTCCACCTGTTCGCCTTTCTCCGGCTCGAAGGCGTTGCCTGCCGCCGTCTGCCCCGATAGCTGGGGCTGGAAGGAGGTGGTGTAACTGGCGTAGAAACTCAGATTGTCCACAGGCTGGAACACCAGCCCGGCGCGGGGTGAGAGTTCACGGTCTGTTTCGTCAGTCACCCAGGAGCCGTTCTGGGCGAAACGGGTGGTGGCGTAGTCGTAACGCGCCCCCAGAAGCAGCTTCCAGCGGTCGCTCAGCGATATCAGGTCCTGGACATACAGCCCGTAGAAGTCTACCCGTCGGTCCTGGAAGTTTGGCTCGCTGAAGGCACCGGGTTGGGCGCTGTTGTCGGGATCGAAGATGTCGACGGAATCGATCGGGGCCGTGCGATTCGCCGAATCGAACCGGGTCAGGTTCGCGTCGACGCCGATCAGCAACTGGTGACTGAGAGGGCCGGTATCGAAGCTGCCGGTGAGATTGGTTTGAAAGCCGTAGTTCTTGTATTCCTGGTCGAAGTCGTAGGACAGCCGGTTCAGGGTTCTGCCGTCGGTGTCGAGACCTAGGGGGAAGGCGTCCCGAAATTTGGCATTGGTATCCGCATAGCGCGCCAGTGAGCGGATCTCCCAGCCATTGCGTAGCGTGTGATCGACCACGGCCTGCAGACGCAATTCGTCCATCCTGGCGCGATCACTGTCGCTGCCCAGGTAACGGTCCCGGGGCAGCGTCGTGGCGCGCCCGTTTACCGCCGGTAGCCCCCGGTCGGCCTGCTGGTCCTGCTCGTAGTATTCCAGTTGCAGGTCAACGATAGTGCGATCCGAGGCCAGCCAGCGCAGCGAGGGAGCGATTTGGGCGCGTCGGGTAGTGCGGGAATAGTCGCGGAAACTGTCGGAATCCTGGTAGGCCCCGCTCAGCCGACCCAGCACGGTGCCGTCGGCATTCAGCGGCTGATTGAAGTCGATTTCGCCGCGGTAGAAATCGAAACGACCGTAAGTGCCAGTGATGTCGTAGAAGGCCTCTGCCTGAGGCTTCTTGGTCACCAGGTTGATCAGGCCGCCGGGCTGGGCCTGACCATAGAGCACGGTTGCCGGCCCTTTCAGCACTTCCACGCGTTCGATATTCGCCAGATTCAGGAACCCGGCGTCGCCGAATGAGGCGGCGGCCAGGAAACCGTCCTTGGCGAATCGGCCGGTGGAAAAGCCGCGCACATTGATGTTGTCGCCCCGGTTACCACCGGAGCCGCCCACCTGCACGCCGCTGACGTTGCGTACCACGTCCGTGACACGCTGTGCGTTCTGATCGTCGATCACGTCCCGGGGCACTACCTGGATGGAGGCGGGGGTGTCGATAATGGGGATGTCCGCCTTCATGGCGGTGCCGCTGCGCCGGGCGACATACCCGTCAACGGGTCCATAGGGATCTTCCGCGGGTGCGGTGATGGACAACGGCGCCAACCGCGTACCGTCATCAACACGTTCCAGAACCACTGTGCTGTCGGCCACGAAACGCGCGCGCAGCCCGCTGCCGGACAACAGCCGTTCCAACGCCTCCCGCTCGTCGAGGTTGCCCTGCAAGCCCTGGCTGCGTGCACCCGCTGTCAGTGCCGGATCGTAGCTGAGCGTCACCCCCGCTTGTTGCGCCCATTGGTTCAGCGCTCCGCTCATGGAGCCTGCCGGGATGTCGAACCGGTGGACGGCCTGCTCAGCGTCCACCTCCTGGGCAAGAACGGCCTTGGCAAGCAGCAGATGCCCGCCTGGCATCATGATCCCCACGGCCAGTGCCAGCGCGCTTGCCCGCATTTTGTTATTGGTTGTGTGCATTGCGACGTGCCCCCTTTTGGTTGTCCTTGCAGGGGGAGACGAACGAGGGCGCGAAAAGGACAGCGCAGAAACAGAAATTCTTTCGTGTGCCGGCTGCGAGTGCATGCGGGATAGGCGGCGGGGAACGAGGCAACGCACGTCGGCGGATTCATGATTCACCCGAAACGCGGATCACCCACGGCGTGTAACGCCGGGCCCGCAGCGGCAGGGTGGACTCCAGGGCCTTGAGTGCGCGGTCGGTATCGTGCAGCGGGATGACGCCGGAGACGCGCATGCCCGCCAGCCCGGTGTCGTCGATGTGCAGGAAGCCTCGGCGGTAACGGGCCAGCTCCCGCAGCACATCGGTGACCGGGACGTCGTCCGCCACCAGCCGGCCGGTGGTCCAGGCGGCGGAAGCTTCCGGGTCCACGGTAACCGGTTCAGTAACGTGCCGGCCGTCGGTGTCTGCCTGCTGACCCTGGCGCAGCTCTCGGCAGTGATCGCCCCCGGCAGGACAGAGCTCCACCCGGGAATGCTGCACGGTGACACGGGTGATGGCGGTGTTCCCACTCTCAACGCGGCGGACGCCGAAGCGGGTGCCGAGCGCGCGGGCACGCCCGTGATCGGTGACCACCTCCAGCGGTCGCCGGCTGTCCGGCGCCACGGTGATGTGGATTTCCCCGTGGTGCAGACGAATGCGTCGCTGATCGTCGTCGAAACGCACATCCACGGCAGTGGCGGTGTTCAGCACCATGCGGCTTCCGTCGGGTAGCTCCACCGTGCGGATTTCGCCAACGGCGGTGTGGTGATCCGCCAGCAGATGGGCGGGGCTGGGGATGCCGCTGACAATCCAGGCCAGCGGCATCAGCACCAGCAATATCAGCAGCAGACCGGCGCCGCGGCCCAGCCAGCGGCGGGCATCCCCTTGTTCTTCCTCGAAGGTGCGCTCCAGGGCCTCGCGGGCGCCGGGCCGGCTGGCACCGGCCGTGGCATCCCAGATAGCGTTGATAGCCTGCCAGGCTTGGGCGTGGTCCGGATGCCGGCAACGCCAGCGCTCAAAGGCCTGGTGTGTCTCGCGGGGAAGTGCCGGGTCGTCCAGTTGAACCCGCCACCGTGCGGCTTCTTCCAGCAAACGCTCGGGAAGCGCGTGACGGCGGGAGTCGTCATCTACCTGGTCCAGTCCGGCCGCGGTGCTCACTAAGCGCTCTCCCGCAACGCCAGATGGCAGTGCACCAGCGCCTGTGCCAGGTACTTCTTCACCATGCTTACCGTAACGCCCAGCGCCCGGGCGATGTCCGCTTGCGGCATGCCGTCCAGCCGGCTCATCAGGAAGGCGCGGCGGGGCTTGTCCGGCAACCCGTCCAGCAGCCGGGCCACTGCTTCCAGCGTGTCAACCAGTTCCGCGATTTCCTCCGGGGAGGGAGCGGCACCGTGTTCCTCCATGAATGCCGCATGGGCTTCCAGCCAGGCCCGTTCCAGCCGGGCGCGGCGGCTGTCGTCGATCATCAGCCGGGTGGCGATGCGGGTGAGAAAGGCGCGAGGACGCCCCACCCGTGATGGCTGCGGGCGGGTGAGCACGCGGTAGAAGGTGTCATGGGCGAAATCCGCCGCCCGCTCCGGGCAGCCCAGCCGCAATCGCAGCCAGCCCAGAAGCCAGCGGTGGTGGTCACGATAAAGCGCTTCTGTCTCCAGCCGAATGGCTGAAGGAGGGGAATGAAACATGGTTCATTGCTGCCGCAAACGATAATGAGTCGTATTATCTTTTTGATGGAGGGGGAGGTCAATGCTGGTGGGCGAATGCCGCGATTGCCCGGGTTTGTGGGCCCCCACAGGTTCTGTTCGTCAAGCTTTGCCGAGCCGAGCCGAGCCGAGCCGAGCCGAGCCGAGGGGGCAGGGGGCCTTTCAGGGATCTTGCAGCTGCGCGACGGTACTCATGGGAATGAACATCCTCAATGGGTTTGAGGCCAGAGCCCGGAATCCAAATCCCTCATACAGTCGCTGCCGCCGGGCTACGGCTTCCGGGTTGCCGCAATCCAGTATGTCGAGCAGTGCCACTGCCGTCCCCACGCGCTGTGAGGCGAGGTAGGCTCCCTTGAGTGCATCGGCAAGCAACAGGCTTCCCATCCCCTGTCCCTGGGCAGCCTGAGTGACGCCCATCATGCCGATGAATGCGGCAGGAATAGTGCCACCGGGCAGCGCATATCGCCGGTAGCGATGGGAAAGCTCCCCGTAGTTCACACTATGCGCGTTGATCGAATAGAAGCCCAGGATGCGCGAGGGATCCTCGGTGGGATTCACCATCACAAATATTCTTGCCGTACCCCCTTTGAGCAGCTTGCCGGCTGTCTTCTGCAGAAAGTTATCGACTTGTTCGACACCAGACGAAAAAGCCGCTCGATCATGTCTGTCCATATCGAGCGGTTCAATGACAATGTCTCTCGACACTAGCGTTTCACCACCGTCTCCCGATGGCGAGCAAAGGCGTCACGCAGTTTGTCGGTTGGCGGCGGCGGGTTCTCCATGGCGTCAAAGAACGCCTGGTGGTCCTCGGGCGTGAGCCGCGTGACATCGTGGGCCTGGATGGTCGCTAGTGCTTGCTCATACGCCGCTGAGAGGGCGAATGCCGACATGTCCTGGCCGCACAGTGCTGCCGCACGCTCGATCGTCTGCTTGATGCGCAGTGATGCACGGAAACTCATCCGTTCGGATGCCGGTTCTTTGGTACTGTCGGTAAGCGTTGACATGGTCGCCACCCGGGTCTGCTGTCACCTATAGTGTGTAAAATGTACGCCTATTGGGTGTACATTTCAAGAATAGTGGATGCGTATGCAGGAGCGAATCAACGCCCCTTATGTAACGACCTCGGTCGCCGCCACCGCACGCTCGACGGCGCCAAAGGCGATGCGCTCCTGCTCCAGCCGGACTCGCTCCCCCAAGTGATCTGCGCGTAGTTCCTCGAACAGGGCCTGCTCGCCGGCAGTGAGCCGGGTGGGGTGGCCGGTGTTGCGCTTGTCCTCGGGCTCCTGGCCCCACAGGGATCGGTGGTCTATCAGGGTGGGGCGGTCCATCAACAGGGAGCGGGCATGGGGCAAACTGGCGCGCAGGCGATTGAGGATGCCTCCGCCGGGCCCTATGCGTTTTCCGTCGCACCGATGACGGTCAGGGGAGCGAGCTGGGTCGTGGCCGCCGGCTCCAGCGCCACGGTGTTTTCCTCCACGAACCGGGCGGTAAGCCCACTGTCTTCCAGCAGGCGTGTCAGCCCTTCGCGCACTGTGTAGCGGCCCCGCAATCCCGGGCTTCGCTTGTTCTCGGTCAGGTTTGCGTCCGCCGAGAGCAGAATGCCGGCCTGGGCGGCGAATTCCCCCAGCGCCGTGCCCAGCGGCTCGGCGGGGATGTCATAATGGCGTGCCGCGGATTCTTCCTGTGCCCACGCAGCGGCGGGGAGAAGGAGCGGGCCGCCACCGCCCAGGGCGATGGCGGCGACCAGAGACAGGGCACGGGGAGAGTAGGGATGGGTCATGGCGATTCCTTGTTGGCGGTTTTCTCTCCCTGTTTCCCCGTGAAATGGCAAATGGGGAACCGGGGATTCTCCACGAAGCCGCCGAGACCTGACCGGGAGGATGCGACTGCATGATGCGGCTGGCGTTGCTTAAAACCGGTTCCACCTATCCGGCCATCCGCTCCGAACACGGGGACTTCGAGCAATGGTTCCTGCGTGAGTTACCGGCGGGGGCGGCTGTGCAGGTGGTGAACGTGGCGGCGGGCCAGGACCCGGGTGCACCCGCACACTGGGACGGCGTGTTGGTGACCGGATCCCCGACCATGGTGACCGACCGCGAGCCGTGGAGCGAGCGGGCCGCGGCCTGGCTGGCCCGCGCCGTGGGCCAGGGCGTACCGGTGCTGGGGGTATGCTACGGACACCACCTGCTGGCCCATGCCATGGGTGGCGCGGCCGGTTACCGGGAGCAAGGCCGGGAGTCCGGCACGTTCGGCGTGCAGTTGCTGCCGGAGGCCGCATCCGATCCGCTTTTCGGGGAGCTGCCATCCGGTTTCCCGGCACACCTGACCCACGCCCAGTCCGTACTCCGCTTGCCGCCGGATGCCGTCCTGCTGGCCCGTTCCGATGGCGAGCCCCACCAGGCTTTCCGGTTGGGCCGCCATGCCTGGGGGGTGCAGTTCCACCCGGAGTTCGACGCCACCATCATGCGTGCCTACCTGCAGCAACAGGCCTCCGCGCTGGCCGAGGAGGGCCAGGATCCCGGCGCGCTGCTGGCTCAGGTCCGCGAGGCGCCGGAAGCGACCGGACTGCTGGCGCGGTTCGCGGATTACGTCGGCTCGCGTGCGCGCACCGGAGCATGACGGCTCAGAAATCAAGCGTGTAGCCCAGCGTGACGGTACGGCCGCGGCCTCGAAAATATTGGTCGTCGCCATCCCGCGCGGTTTGCGAGTAGTAGGTGAAATAGGTCCTGTCCAGCAGATTCTCGACGCCCAGGCGCATGCTTCCAACAGGCAATTGGTAGGCCATGGAGGCGTCCACCAGAGTATGGCCGTCGAAACGTTCGAGATTGGAATTGGGCTGGTCACTGAAACGTTTGCTGAAGGAGTGGCTGACCTGGAGCCGGGTGGCGAGACGGGGCGTCCAGCCGGCGTCCCAACCCACGGTGAGGCGCTCGGGCGCGATGTTCATGCCGGTCAGACGAGTATCCACCCGGCCGTCGCCGGTGGTGTCGGACTTGCCGCGGCTGCGGGCCCAGGAAGCGCCGATGCGGTGGCTGTCGTTGAGCTGCAGGCTGCCGCTGACCTCCACGCCCTGGATCTCGGTCTTCTCGCGCCGGCCGACGAAGACGCCGTCCTGCTGTTCCAGCCGCTGGCCCAGGTCGGAGTTGGACTCGTAGTAGCTCACCTCGAGGCTGACCGGGTGCCAGTTGATGCGCGTACCCACCTCGATGTTGTCCGTGACGATGGGGTCGAGCTCCAGCAGTTCGTCCACGTTCCGGCCGGGTTCGTCGATGCCGCGGAGCACCCGACCCACGTCCGGCATGCCGAAGCCCTCCGAGTAGTTGGCGAAGAGCTGGGCCCATTGTGTCGCCTGGTAGACCAGGCCGATGTTGTAGAGGGTCTCGTTGAAGCTGGGCCGGCCGCCTCCCACCGAGACGTTGTCCTGGGTCACATCGTCGCGATCGATGGTGCTGAAGGAGCCGACGTCGAGTTGGGCATACTCGTGGCGCACGCCGGCGTGCAGGGTCAGGGGCTCCAGTAGCCGGAATTCGCCCTGCAGGAAGGCGGCGTAGTTGCGGTAGCGGGTTTCCGGCACATACGCGCGATTGGTCTGTATCAGCGTCTGTCGGGTTTCGTCCTGAATCACGTCGATGCCTGTGGCGATGGCCAGCCGGTTGTTGAGCAGACCATCCCGGCGCAGTGTGAACTTGGCTCCCAGCTTGTCCGATTCATTGCGGGTCTGGTCGAAGCGTTCGTTGCCGTTCGAATCCTGATAGGGAAAGGACTGCGTGGTGCCGAACAGGGCGCGGAACCGCTGATAATAGAGCTGTGCTTCCAGTTCGTTATTGCGCCAGTTGCCGTGCGTATAGGTCAGGTTGACGGTATCCGCCCGGTTGTAGGGGGCCTGGCCGTCGGGCGACCCGCGCCGCGAGGTGGTGGGTCGGCCGGCATCCCGGTCGCCGTCCACCAGCGTGTAGTTGCCCTGGCTGTTCATCTGGAAGCGGTTCAGTGACAGCTGCAGGTTCTGGTTTGCATCCAGCCAGTAGCCGAGCTTGGCGAACATATCGTAGCTGGTGGAGTCCTGGATCTCCCCCTGTACGGGATCGACCCCGATGCGTGTGCCGTTACCGTCAAGGAACGCGCCGTGTTCCTGGCGGGTGAGGGCGAGCAGGTAATCCCAGTCGCCCCGCAGGCCGCTGGTCTGGTAGCCCAGCTTGTGGCCCAGGCCCTCGGATGAGAAATCGTTGCCGGCGGTGACGCTGGCCGACACCCGCTGGTTCACCGGGCCGCTCTCGGCGCTCTTGGTGACCAGGTTGATGATGCCGCCGGTCGCGCCCAGTCCATGCTCGGCGCTGGCGCCGTGGATCACCTCGATGCGCTCGATGATATCCAGGTCCACCGTGTAGCTGTCCCGCGCGCTGTCCCTCAGCGGATTGGACTGCGGCACGCCGTCGATCAGCACCAGTGGCTTGCGGCCGCGGAAGGTTTCCCCGGAGTTGGTCATTTTCTGGCGGCTGGGCGAGTAGCCCGGGATGAGGTTGCTGAGGACCTGGCCGCGGTCGCTGGTGATCGCCAGTTGCTGCTCGATCTGCTCGCGGTCGATGATGGTGACTTTCTGCGGTGTCCGCCCGGCTTCGGTTCTGCCCCGTGTGGCGGTGACGACCACCGGGGAGAGATCCGTGGCCTGGTTGTCCTGTGCGATGGCCGTGGATGTGATCAGCGGAAGGTTCAGTCCCAGCAGCAGCGGTAGCGCTGGAACGATACACGCCTTGCGGGGCGGTTCCATGCGATGTCCTCTTGAATGTTGTTCAGTGAGTGTTTTTCGGCGGCTGATCGCCGATCCGGATACCCCTGAAGGTGCGCGTGCCCGGCGCAAGGATTCCGGTTCAAAGATGCAAATAATAATTATTCGTATTAACGGAAGCAAATGGTGCATGCTGACAAGGGAGGGTGTTCGGGGATTCGGGCAATGGTCCCTGATTGCCGCCGACTGGTGTTGGGCCTCACGAAAACCGGATCGCCATCGAATGTAGGAGGTGACGCGCCTTTCGCCTGCGGACAATCCGGGAATGGAGGCTGAGTCCCGGCGCGGATTGTGAGTGTCCGAACGCGGCTTCAAGTAGGTGGGCGCAATCTGACGATGCCGGCCACCCGAAGGCCGGCATCGTCCAGTGCTTCCTTAGGACATAATGATACGAATGATTATTATTTCAATTATTGTAGATGAATTGCGCCACGGTGCCGGGGAAGGGCTGGAGGAATTGGTAGTCGAGGGTGGGTTGATCGGCCCACCGTCGGGAGGTGCTACTTCTTGCTATCGCCGTAGACCAGTGCCACTGCGGCTTCCGGAGCGGTATTCAGGAAAGTGAAGCTGGATTCGATGTAGAGCTTCACCGTGCGGGCGTTGTGCTCCAGGTAGCCGATGGAAAAGTCCCTGCCCACGGTGAGTTCGAAATCGCCGCCTCGCATGGAGAGGACCACGCTGCCATCCACTGCCGGCGCGTAGACCAGAGGCCCGTCCATCAGTTGTCGCATGTGCTCCAGTACGGGGTAGCCCCCGCTGTGCGTGGTGCGGGTAAGGCCGGCGTAGCAGCGTGGCCCAAGCGCCACTGCATAGGGGCCGTCCACGCCCTGGTTGCGCAGCACGCGCATGGCTTCGGCGGCCGCTTCCGGGTAAGCCGTGTA
Organism: Ectothiorhodospiraceae bacterium; assembly: GCA_020831845.1. GTDB lineage: Bacteria > Pseudomonadota > Gammaproteobacteria > Nitrococcales > Aquisalimonadaceae > LSCE01. The sequence continues at coordinate 10,747 of JAFIFV010000078.1, read as the reverse complement.
GTCGGAGGAAAGCGAGATTGGTTTATGGGCAGAGCCGGAGGAGAGGCCATCAATGCCGGCGGCCTTGTAGCCGCCGAAGATGGCACCGTCCTCGATCATCGCCGCGGTGCGGGCTGCGGTGACCACCGGTTCCAGCTCCGGGTTCTTTGCCCCACGGGCCAGGGCTTCTATTTCCCGCCGGTCGATTTCGAACGGCACACGGATCTCCACCAGCGGCTGGACCCGGCGCAGCCGGGCGGTGGCTTCCTTCTGTGGCGCCTTGATCTCGGTGGTCCGTCCCAGGTCGATTGATGAGGCCTGCCAGCCCAGCGGCCCATGGAAATCCACCACGCGCCGACCGGCCAGGGTTGCTTTCAGCGCCAGCCGCGCCTCTTCTTCGATTTCCGCCCAGGCTTCAGCGGTGATGGGGGCAAGGTCTCGATAAAGATCGTTCATGCTATCTCCGGAATCTGGTGCGGGTCACGGCTCACGCAGGCTGCCGATGCCGAGCGAGCCGTCGCCGGCGAGGGATGTCGAGGAGGCCGTGGCGGCTTCGCCTCTGCCGCTGCCCTGACCAGAATCTCCGTGTCCCGACGTGTCTTCGGTCTTGCCGGTGGCGATTTCCTCGGCTTCCAGGATGTTTCCTTCGCAGAACAGGTAGGTGCGCAGGTGCTCGTCGATAATGGGATAACGCCTGCGCAGCCATTCAAGGACCATGGCCGCGTGCTCCATCTCCTCGTTGCGGTTGTGCAGCAGGATCTCCCTCAACTCGGCATCGCGCGTGACGGCGGCTCGCTGGTCGTACCAGTCCACGGCGTCGAGTTCTTCCATCAATGAGGTGATGGCGCGGTGTTTGTCAATGACCTCTTCGGGCAGGTCTTCGCGGGCTTCGTGCAGATTCTCGCTGGACATGACTGCTCCTGCATGTCGATGACTGCCTCACGATGCCACACCGACCTGATTAAGGTCGAGTGCTGAGATGGAACGTGATGCTCGTCACTTAACATTTTGATTGGTCTGGATGTGATCTCCTGCTACTGTCTTGAAACGGGCACTGCTGGTTCTGTTCTGGGAGCTGGGGGGAAAGAAGTCGTGCCACCGCATTCGTTCCCCGACATGGGGCGCGTAACCGGTGACGTGAGTTCGGACTCCCGGGGCTTAGAAGAAATCAAAAACTTGATGCGAAGTCAGGGTATGGGCACTCGATCGGACGCTTGGTCCGAATACTGTGGGCACGACAGTCTGGTCCGCGTTACAGCAGGTAATCCCTGCCCCGTGCTGCTGCTGGGGCTGGATGCAACCTTGCTTGAGGCGAACCCTGCAAGTTGGCTGATCCTGGGAGAATGGGGTGTATCCCCGGGGGATCGCGTGCCCGAGCCTTGGCGCTCCACCGTCCTGGAGGCGGTTGCGGCCGGGGAAACCCGCGAGGTCACCCTCAACGCAGGAATGGTCAGCATCTTTCTTCTGTTCGTGCCGGCGCGCGAGCACGGCTTCGTTCATGTATTTGGCGTCGATGTCACCTCCCGCAAGCAAATGGAACGCAAGATCGCGCTCAATGCGCAGGTTTTCGAATCCGCGTCGGAAGGCATTCTGATCATGGACGCGGATATGCGGGTGATTGACGTCAACCCGGCGTATTCCACCATTACCGGCTACAGCCCCGAGGAAATACTGGGGGAAACCGCGGCGTTCTGTCGCAGTGAGTTCGAGGGCCCCGATTTTGTCGCCAGGCTGTCGGCGGCGCTGGCCCAGAATGGAAGCTGGCAGCGGGAGATCTGGGGGCAACGGAAGGACGGTGCCCGCTACACCGGCTGGCTGTCCATCGCGAGTGTACGGGACGACAAGGGTGATATCGCGCGGTACACAGCGGTTCTGACGGACATCACCTGGCAGAAGGAACTGTTCCGGATGGCACATTACGATGTGCTCACGGGGCTGCCCAACCGCCGCCTGTTCCAGGACCGGCTGACCCAGGCCATGGCATCAGCGGATCGCACCGGGGAATGTATCGCCGTGATGCTGATCGATCTGGATGGTTTCAAGCTGGTCAATGATCAACTGGGGCATCCCGCCGGCGACGAAATGCTGCGGATCGTTTCCTCGCGCATAGGTGACTGTGTCCGCGCCAGTGACACCGTGGCGCGCATGGGCGGGGACGAGTTCCTGCTGCTGTTGCGGCAGCTGAAGAGCGTCCGCAACATGGAGGACGTGGCCAGGAAACTGCTCAGCCGCGTGGCCGAGCCTGTCACGCTGGAGAACCGCGAATTCTTTCTCACCGCCAGTATCGGCATGGCGGGTTATGACGGCAGGCAAAGCGATGAAGAGCTGTTCCGCCTGGTTGATAACGCCATGTATGCGGCCAAGATGGACGGCAAGAACGCCTACCGGGTTGCGTCAGAGGAGGTTGCAGCGCGCCGAAGCGAACGCCTTACGCGCCAGACCAGACTGCGGCGCGCCATCGAGCAGGGCGAAATCACCGCCCATTACCAGGGCGTGGTTGACGTGCCGGCGCAGAGGCTCAGTGGTGTGGAAGCATTGGCTCGCTGGATGTGCCCCGACAGCGGTCTGATCCTGCCGTGTGATTTCATCGGCCTGGCCGAGGAGGCCGGGCTGATCAGGCAGCTTGGAGAGCACATTCTCCGGGTGGCCTGTGCGCAGGGGGCGGCATGGAAGGTCGCGGGGGTGGACATCGGGGTCATGAGCGTCAATGTCTCGGTGCGTCAGTTGCAAGACACGGATTTCGTCAACCGTGTGGAACAGGTGCTTGCGGAGACCGGATTGCCGCCCACCATGCTGGATCTGGAATTGAGCGAGGCCCTCTGGATCGAGGGCAAGGACAGCGTGGTCGCCAAGCTTTCCAGGCTACGGGAAATGGGGATCACTGTCTCCATCGATGACTTCGGGACCAAGTACGCCTCGCTTTCCTACCTGAAGCGCCTTCCGATCGATCGCATCAAGATCGACAAGAGTTTCGTTGACGACCTGCCCGCGGACGAGATTACCGCAGCCATCCTGGAATCGGTCATGACCATGGCAGCCAGGATGGGGGTGGAGGTGATTGCCGAGGGCGTGGAGCACCGGGCGCAGCTGGACTTCCTGCTTCAACACGGATGTCGTCACGTTCAGGGATATTATTTCTGTCGCCCGGGGCCAGCCGACACGATTCCAGCGCTGGCCGCCCGGCGGGACTTCAGTCTTGAAGCGGGGGATGCGACGCGTTCATGAACGATGAGCTCAGGTTCACCATCCGACCGGATTGGCAGGAGATCGACCGAATCAATGAGCAGGCCAGGGAGTTTCTCGGTCGCACGTCCTTACCGGAGCCCGAGATCGACACATACACGATGGTTGTCTGCGAACTGCTGGAAAATGGCATCAAGTATGGTCGCCCCAATGAAAACATCAGCGTAACCGTACGCATCGCCGATGACACGATTATGATCCAGGTCAGTAACAAGGTTCGGCCGGACGCCCGATTGCATCTGGAGGAATTGGACCGGACCCTGCAATGGATTCGCGGAATCCAGGACCCTTACCAGGCTTATCTGGAGCGCGTGCTGGAGATTTCCCGGGAGTCGCTCAGCGAAACCAAGAGCTGTCTGGGGCTCGTGCGGATCGCTTACGAGGGCGGCGCCGAAATCGATTTCGTTCTGGACGAGGACGATACGCTGAGCGTTTCCGCGGTGGCGCAGCTGAGGTAGCTTTGCGCCCGCGGGTGTACAAATCGGAGACGCATGCATGGCTGTACGGGAAGACATCTTCAATGAAGGTGCCCTGAGAATCGAGAAGGTATGCTCGGGGACGGAGCTTGCCTTGGTGCTCTCTGGCAAGAGCATCATCCGAGAGGCCAACGAAACCTTGCTGCCGGTTTTTGTCGAGGGGCTGCGTGAGGCGGACGAGGCGGGCTTCAGGCTGGTTCTCGACTTTCGCCCCGTGACGTACATGAACTCATCGTCGTTCGCGCCAGTGATCAAGGTTCTGCAGAAGGCGCGGCTGAGCACGGTGCAGGTCAGCGTCATCTTCAGCAGCGAACAGAAGTGGCAGGAAGTTTCGTTTGCCGCGATGACCGTTTTCAAGACACCCGACGGCCGAATCACTATAACGGGGCTTACCAATGAGCAAAATAACAACTAACGCTATCGCTTCATCCTCTCCCCAGACTGCGGCAGATCACTTCCAGGCCTTGTCAGGCGTGCTTCGCCTGGATGAGTCCGAGTACCCGGTCAGGCTGCGGTCCGCCTCCAGATACTCGCTCTGGCTGGAATACCAGGCTGCGCGTCCCGTCCAGTGTGCTGGTCTGTTCGACGCGATGGTGCTGGAAACCGGGGCGCATACGGTGGAACTGGGGCAGTGTCGGGTGATAGAGGACTCCGAGGCTCCGCACGGAGCCTACAGGCTGGTTCCCATGGCAGCCATTCACGACTTCGAAAAGCTGCTGGGCGAGCAGCGCGTCGACGTGCTTGATTACAGCGCGCGGAACCTGCCGCTGATCCTCGGTTACAAGCAGAACGTGGAGCCGGCGTTCCGGGACCACGTGGCTGATGTTTCCTATGATTTGAGTGTCTACCGGAACCTCTTCGACCGCCTCGACGGCGAGTATGCCTCGGAGCCCGAGCATGTTGCTGGTGTGGTGCGCCAGGGCATTATCGGTCAGCTTGGAGAGGAACTCACCGCCTGTCTGGATGGCCATGTGGAGCGCATGGGCGAGATCACTGCCGGTTTCAGCAAGGCTCAGCACAGTCATCACGGCTTCTACCTGCGCAAACAGCTCTGGAATGAACTGCTCAGCGCGCCGTTCGTGGCGCGCACCAATCTGAAGCCGCGAGGTTATGCGGGTGATTCCGAGATGATGCGGATGTGCTATCGCAACGCCTACGAGGGCGACAGCACCTTCGGCGCTATCCTGCACAAATATTCAATCTCTTCGCCCGCCGCGCAGGCGGTGCGTAACCGTCGAGGCCTCATCGCCAGGCTCGTGAAGGAACATGCCGACCGTATCGGGGCCACTGCCGACAACCGCTTGCACCTGCTGTCCGTGGCGTGTGGGCCGGCATCCGAGCTCGGAGACATTTTCGCCGCCTCCGAGGACTGCGACCGCTTGCATTACGCATTTCTCGACCAGGACAAGCAGGCACTGTTCGAAGCCGCCACCAAGGTGGGTACCATCGAGAAGCGTATGCAAAAGAGCCTGTCGGTGAAGTTCATGCGCGATTCAGTCCGTACGCTGCTTGCCGCCAGGGAGCTGAGGGAACGCTGGGGAAGTTTCCATTTCATCTATTCCATGGGGCTGTTCGACTACCTCACGCGACCCGTGGCGGAAGCGGTGCTGAGGAAGCTGTACGCGCTGTTGCCCGTCGGGGGAGAGCTGGCTATCGGCAATTTCCATGTGAACAACCCCACGCGGCGCTTCATGGACTACTGGCTGGATTGGCCCCTCTACTACCGCACCGAAGAGGAGTTCATGTCATTTGCCTCCGGGCTTGAGGGTGCGGATATCTGGGTGGACTACGATGCCACGGGAGTGCAGATGCTCCTGCGGGTGCGGAAGACTGCGGCTTGAGATTCAGACAGCGTCCCCACGACTCTGAAGTCGCGGAGGCAGTAAGCACGAACGACTTCAGCACGTACCAGACCGAACTGGTACACCGGTGGCTGCGCACGGTAACGGCCCTGGTGTTCGGTCTGGTGCCGATTTTTTTCCTGCTCGACATGATCATGCTCCCGGGAGAGCTGATCCCGCGCTTTGCCCTGTACCGCGGCATTTCCACGGTGCTGGCGCTGTCCCAGTTCGTGATCATTTCCAGGACCGAACCCGGTCGTTTCTGTTCCTATTTCCACGGCTACTTCGCGTCCATGCAGGTTGGCGCGTTCATCGCCCTGATGACCGTCGATCTCGGCGGTTTCGATTCCGGCTACTACGTCGGGCTGATCCTGGTCATGATGGGCGTCAGCCTGGTGCTTCCCTGGCGCGGCCAGCACACGGCCATCAACGCCGCGATCATCGTCGCAATGTACGTCGGGTTCAATTTCCTCTGGCCCCAGCCGTACGACCAGAAATCATTGATCAACAACCTGTTCTTCCTGGTCAGCGCGGGCATCATCGCCTTTGCCATCACCGAGCTGCGTTACAGACTGATCCGGAATGAATTCACGCTGCTGGTGGAGCTGAAACAGGCGCGGGATTCCCTGTGGGGGGAAATGGAACTCGCCAAGGATATCCAGCTATCGCTGTTGCCGAAGCGGATCGACCTGAGGGGCTACGAGATCGCCGCCAGCATGCAACCCGCACGCGAAGTGGGGGGGGGACTACTACGAGGTCCTGGAGACCGCGCGCGGAACGCGCTACGTCGCCATCGGCGACGTAGCAGGGCACGGGTTGAGCGCCGGGCTGATCATGATGATGGCGCAGACCAGTTTGATTACCGCGTTGAATGCGGAGCCGGACTGTTCCCCGGCACGAGCGCTGGAGGTGGTCAACGGCGCGCTGCGGGAGAACGTCGGTCGCTTGGGGTCGCACCACTACATGACCATGTCCATCCTGAAACTCGGCGATCAGTCCATCGAGGTGGCCGGGCACCATCAGGACATCATCATCTACCGGGCGGCTGAGGGTGCCGTGGAGGTAGTCCCGACCAACGGAACATGGCTTGGCATCGCGGACAGTCTGGAAGGGTTCGTGACGCCATCGCATATCCGGGTTGAGGCCGAGGACGTGATTCTGCTGTTCACCGATGGTTTGACCGAGGCCACCGGCGCATCGGGTGAAATGTTCGGTCAGGACCGCCTGGTGCGGCTGTTCGCCGAGCATGCCAGGTCCGAGCCTGCCGATGCTGCCAAGGCCATGCTCGATCATTTGCACGCGTACCAGCACGATCAGCATGACGACATGACGTTGCTGGTGGTTCGAAAGGTGGACAAAGCGGCCGTCGCCGAAGGGCCCACCAGCGGGCATGGCGCCAATCCTTCGGCGTCCTGACCGCTTCTTCCCGCGTGTTCTCACGGCATTACTCGGAGTCTTCCTTGAGCAGGCGCTCCGGCGGCGAGACGCGTGTTGGTGTTCGCGAGATCGCGTTCAGGAATGCGATCAGGTCTCGGCGCTCCTGCTCGCTGAGTTGCAGTGGCTGCAACAGTGTCGAGGTGGTTGCGGTCGGCGCCTCGGTTTCCGGGCTCTTCCTCGGAGCGGGGTGGGCGCCACCCGCGTTGTAGAAGTTGAGGACCGAATCCAGTGACAGGAACAGGCCGTTGTGCATCCAGGGACCGCGCAGGGTGACGTCACGCAGGGGTGGCGTACGGAAGGCGCCCACGTCAGCCGGGTCGCCGGTGACCCGGTAACGGCCCAGATCCTCCAGCGTACGGCCCTGGAAATGCAGCCCAAGGTTGTGGAAGTCGCCGTCGGTCAACAGCGGCCCGTGATGGCAGTTCATGCAGCGGCCCCGTGTTCTGAACAGGTGCAGGCCGCGAAGCTGGGCATCATCCAGCGCGTGGTGTTCACCGTTGAGGAAACGGTCGAAGCGGCTGGTACGACTATTGATGGTGCGTACGAAGGTGGCTATGGCCATGCCCAGGCGGTCTCCGGTGATGTTCTCGGAGCCGAAGACGTGCAGGAAGCGCTGGCGGTAACCGGGTATCGCCGCCAGGCGTTCCAGCGTTTCTTCCAGGTCTGCGTTCATTTCCAGGGGGTTGGTGAGGGCCATCAGTGCCTGTTCTTCCAGGCTTCCGAGGCGGCCGTCCCACATCAGCAACTCGTGGTGGCCTGCGTTCAGCAGCGTCGGGCTGTTACGACTTCCCTCCAGACGATCGTGGCCGAATGGCCGGCGTCGTCCATCGCCCCAGCCGAGATCCGGATCATGACAGCTTGCGCAGGCGATCTGGCGGGACCCGGAGAGGCGGGGGTCGAAGAACAGGTGTTTGCCCAGTTCGGCCTTGTCGGCATCGGAGGGGTTGTCCGCCGGATGCTCGACGGGCGGTAGCGGGCCCAGTTCCAGGGCCTCCACACCGACATCGATATCCGGGGCGGGCCAGCAAGCCCTGGCCTGGCTGTACTGCTGTCTTAAACGGTTCATGGCAGAGGTTGCCGCAGGCTCAACGCAGGCTTCGGCATCGCCCGGGCCTGTCGGCGCACCCTCGTCTTGCCATGGGGCGAGGAACCAGGCCGTGGCGAGGACCGTCACCACGACCAGGGCGATGGTCGCACCCGCCAGATCCCCTGGGCGACGGGGCAGGTTTCCGGACAACGCCGCCCTGGCACTCATGGTCAGAACTCCAGTTGCCCGCCGAGCCAGATGCTTCGGCCCACCTCGATACCCCGGCCTCCGGATGAAACCGTGTAGGTGCGGCTATTGAAGACGTTGCCCAGCTCGGCCTCCAATGCCAGTCGGTATCGCTCGGCGAAATGCACGGCGTAGGCCAGGCGGAAGTCCGTGATCAGGGTGGAGGGGCGTTCCCGGTCGGCGTAGACGGGAACCACCTGTTCCGTTTCCCCACCGGCGCCATCCGGCACCGGCAACATGGTGGTCGCGCCGGTATCCTCGATGTTGGTGTAGCGTCCCCGGTAGCGGGTGACGGCGCTGGCCTGGAGGGAGCGGCCGAAACGCTGGGCCACGGACACGCTGCCGACCAGTGGACGGTTGAAGTCGGTGCGCTGCACGTCCAGTCGTCCCCTGCGCACGGCCTTGCCGCGGTAGGCCACGTAGTCGTCATTGCCGACCCCTTCGATGCTGTCGTCGTAGCGTTCATTGTTGGATTCGGTTTCCGAATAGGTGATGTTGAGCCCGAGCGTGGTGCGCCCCCACTGCCGGCGCCATGCTGCGGAGACGCCCTGGTAGGTGCTGCGGCCTTCGTTGGTGAGGAAGCGGGCGCGGGTGCCATCGCTGCCGGTGGGGGCGATGAACTGGGAGAATTCGTCGCGGTTGTCGCGACGCACGTAGCTAAGGGCGGCAACGCCGCCGAACAGGCGTTGCCGAAGGCCGTAGGCCTGTTCGTCGCTGTAGGGGGTGCGGGCATCGTTGGCGTGGAAGCGCACGGTGCTGCCGCCGGAATCCGTTTCCCAGTCCCCGACCACATTCTGCGATGCCCCCCGGTATTCCATGACCATGGGGCGTTGTGCCTCGCGCAGCTTGTAGGTGAGAAGCGAGCCGCCGTAGTAGCGATTGAAACCGGCAGTGAGCACGGTGCTGTCGGTGCCGAAGACGTCATAGCTGAAGCGGCTGCGCCAGGCCAGGTCGTGGTTGCGGAGGAAATCGTCATGGTCGTAGCGCAGGCCCAGCGTGGCGGTGAGGCGACCGAAATCCGTGGTTGCCTCGCCGTGCAGGGCATATTCAGTCAGCCCCACGGTGACGTCCTCTGCGAGGTAGATGTTGCGGTTGCGGAAGTACTGCTCGTTCTGGATGCAGTCCCGGCTGCGACCGCGGCAGTCGATGTCGGGGTTGATGCGCGGGTCGCGGTAGATGTGGAGCGTTTCCGGCCGTTCGACGCGCAGCCGGCTGTAGTTGGTCTCGGCGCCGTAGGTGAAACGGAAATCCCGGCCCATCCAGTGCTGCACTGGCGGTGTCAGCGTCAGCCCGACGCTGGCGCCGAGCTGGGTCTTGTTCAGATCACCAAAGCCACCCTCCTGGCTGCTGGTAAGCCCCGCCGGGCCACCCCAAGGCCGGCTGTCGGTGATCGACCAATTGAAGTAGTCGGTGTTCGCCTTCCGACTGTTCTCGCTGTAGTTCAGGCCCAGCCGCAGGCGCGCTTCGGTGCCGCCGACGGTGAGGTGATCTACGGAAACAGTGGCGCCGCCGCCGCCGCCGGCGATGGTGAAATCGCTGTCCCGCGCGTTCTTGATGAAGCGCTCGTGTCGGTAGGGGGCGTAGTTCAGCGTGATATCCGCATAGCTGCGCTGCGAGAGCGGGGTGGAGAACTTGCCCAGCAGATTGAGATTCTCGCTGCGCTGGGCATTGCTGTCGCCGAGTTGCAGCTCCGGCGTGCTGGCGCGGGAGCGTGCCAGGCTCAGCACCAGGCCGGAGGCGTCTCCGATGGGGCGCTCATGGCCGATGATCAGGCGGTCCCTGCTGAACTCCTTGGGCTCTGGCGGCTCGCGGGGCGCTTCCGGGTTGGCGGGTTCGGGCTGGAACACGCGGTAGCTGACCCAGTCGCTGTGCGTGCCGCTGTAGCCGAGCCGTGTCCTAGGCCGGGGGCCGGCGCGGCGGGTTTCCAGATCCACCACGCCACCGGTGAAACGGCCGTAGGCGGCCGGCACGTTGGAGTCGTACACGGTAATGGATTCCAGCAGTTCGCTGTCCACGAACACGGACTGTTCGTGGCCGGGCACGTCGGTGATGGAATTTGGCTGGGCATCGCGGCTGGCCGGGTCCAGCCGGTCGTCGATGGACAGGCCGTCCAGGCGGAAGGTGTTTTCGTAGAAGCGGCCGCCGGAGATGGAGACGGATTCCGGTCGCAGATCGCGCAGCCGGTCCTCCGACTGTCGGCTCTCGCCGAACTGCACGTTGGGCAGCAGGTCCAGCATGCGGGTGAAATCCCCGCTGGCCGCACCGAACTCATCCAGGTCGCGGCGGTTGAGCCGATAGCGGCCTTCCGCGCTGGTGTCGATCAGGTTCGGATAGGCTTGCTCAATGATCAGCGTCGGCAGCTCCCGGTCCGTTTCCTCGGCGGCGGCCGTCAGCCGCACCGCCCACGCAGCCCCCCCCCGCCCGGCCGGTAATTCGCCCCCCCCCATTGCGCGGCAGCACAGGGGGCACACAACCGGGGGCGGGGGCTGGGGGTGGGG
>JAFIFV010000077.1 GCA_020831845.1 Ectothiorhodospiraceae bacterium | reverse complement strand
CTGCTCATACTTGCCCTGGCGCAGCAGCGCCGTGGCCAGCAGCGGCTGCACGTGGCGCGCGTCGATACCAGCCCGGGCGGAGCGCCGCAGCGCATCCTCGGCGGCAGCGTCGTCACCCACCAGCAGAGAAACCTCGCCGATTCGGAACCGCGCCTCGGCGTGGTTCGAATCCTCCTGAAGCACGTTCCGGTATTCGGCGATGGCGGACTGGTAACGCCCGTCCTCCTGGTAGGCCTTGCCCCGATCCATGAGATCGTCAATGCTGTCCCCGCAGGCAGCCAGCCCCACCGCGGCCACCGCTATCAAAAGCCACTTTGCTAACCGCTTCATTTTCACTCCCCGCTCCATGGCCGACCGCGAACCGCCGTCAGGCCTTGATTCCATGTTTCTTCATGAGGTCGTACAGCGTAGGCCGGGATACCCCCAGCAACTCCGCCGCCCGCGATATATTGCCGTCCGAATAAGTCATCGCCGCGTCCAGCGCCTTGTGCTCCGCTTCGTCACGCACCTGTCGCAGATTCAGCGTGGGAAGGTCGGAGCTGGTAACGCGCAGCCCCAGGTCGTCGGCGTCCAGCAACTGGCCGTCGGCAACTATGACCGCGCGATTGATCTTGTTCTCCATTTCCCGCACGTTCCCGGGCCAGGCGTGGCTGCGGATGGCCTCCAGCGCCTCGTCGGTGAAACCGCGCATGTTGCGACCGTGCCGCTCCGCCGCATTGGCGAGCAGGGCCCGCGCCAGAAGCACCGCGTCGCCGTCCCGCTCCCGTACCGGCGGAATGTCCACCACCACCTCGCTGATACGGTAATAGAGGTCTTCGCGGAAATCGCCGGAGCTGATCAGCTCATCGATGTTGCGGTGGGTGGCGCAGACCACGCGCACGTCAACGGAAATCTCCTGCCGACCGCCGACGCGCTCCATCACCCGCTCCTGCAGGAAACGCAGCAACTTGGACTGCAACGGCATGGGCATGTCGCCGATCTCGTCCAGAAACAGCGTGCCGCCGTCGGCCAGCTCTATCTTGCCCTTGGTCTGCTTGTGGGCGCCGGTGTAGGCGCCCTTCTCGTAACCGAACAGCTCGGTTTCCAGCAGGTTCTCGGGAATGGCGGCGCAGTTGATGGCCACGAAGCGGGCATCGGCCCGGTCGCTGAGGTTGTGCACGGCGCGGGCAAGCACTTCCTTGCCGCTGCCGGTCTCGCCCAGCAGCAGCACGCTGGCCTGGGTGGGCGCCACCTTCTCCACCAGCCGGCACACCTTCAGCATGCGCTGGCTGCCAGTGACCAGCCCGTCCAGCACCGTCTCCTGCCGCTGCATCAGCCGGCGGTTCTGGCGTTCCAGCCCGGCAATGTGGAAGGCACGGGAGACGATCAAATTCAGCGTGTCGGTTTCCACCGGCTTCTGGTAGAAGTCGTAGGCGCCCAGGCCCACCGCACGCACGGCACTGCTCTCGTCGCCGTTGCCGGTGACCACGATCACCTTGGTGTGCGGGGCCGCGGCGAGGATCTCGCTGAGCGTGGCCATGCCCTCGTCGATGCCGTCCGGGTCCGGCGGCAAACCGAGATCCTGCAGCACCACCATGGGTTCGTGCCGACGCACCTGGGCCATGGCCCCGGCCCGGTCCTCGGCCACCAGCACCTCGTAGTTCTCGAAACACCACTTCAGTTGTTTCTGAAGCCCCGGATCGTCTTCAACAATTAACAGTTTTTCCGCAGTCACGGTCTACCCAGCACCCCCTCTTTGCCTGGCGCGTCCGCCATGGTCTCTTCTGCTTTGCACGGCAGGCTGATGACGAAGCTGGTGCCCTCGCCAAGCACACTGCTTACACTAACGCGCCCGCCCATCCGACGCACGAACTCCCGCACCTGATGCGCGCCGATGCCCATGCCCTTGCTGGACTTCGTGGTCCGAAACGGCTTGAACAACTCATCCCGCACGAATTCCGGCGTCATACCCTCTCCACTGTCCTCCACGGTGAGCTGCAGCTCGTCGGCACCAATATCGGCTTCCAGGCTGATCAGACCGCCATCCGGCGTGGCATCCTGGGCGTTCCGAACCAGATGCACCACCACCATGGTAATCTCTTCCGGATCCGCTTCCAGGAAGGCGTCGGGCCCCCGGACGACCAGCGTCGGCCGCGGGCTGCGGTCCGAACAGCGGCGCACGGCATCCTCGAGCATGTGGCGCACGCCGACCCGTTCCACAATACCTTTACGCTGACTGCGCTGCAGATGTTCCAGAAGCCGCTCCATGCGAGCCACCGAACTGCCGATGGTGGACATGGCATCATCAATGAATTCCGGGTTGTGCTTGTGCTTTTCGGCATTCTTTACAACCAGCGACTGCTGCGCGATGAGGTTCTTCAGGTCATGCATCAGGAACGCCGTGAGCTGATTGAAGGCCTCGAACTGCCGCGCCTGCGACAGCGCCTGGGCATTCTCGTGCAGGCTCAGATACCCCGCCAGTTGCCGGCCCAGCGTCTTGAGCAGGTCCCGGTCCTCCCAGTTGATGTCGGTGGTCACGTCCGGACGGGTGAGCAGAATGAAACCGGTGAGCGCTTCCTGGTGCAGCAGCGGGATAATGACCCAGGGGCGGCCGCGCCCGGTCATGCTCTCCGGCAGGGTCAGCCCGCCGTAGCGTTCGCTGTCTTCCGACAATTCGTCGATATCGATGATCCACTTCCGCTCGGCAAGGAACTGCACCAACGGCGCGTCGGCCTGCACGCTGGCATCGGCCGGCACATCCAGCCGCCAATCCCCCGCCGGCACGAAAACGCCCTCTTCCCGCAGCAGCCACACAGCCCCCTGGGGGCTACCCACGATGTTGGCCGCTACCCGCACCGCACGCTGGTAAGGCGAGAGCCCGTCGCTTTCATCCGCCAGGCTATGGGTCAGGCGCAGCCATTCCTCGCGGTAATCGTATTTGTTGCTGAAAAAATGCTTGCTGAGGAACACGCGCAGCCGCGCCCGCATGTCGCCGGACGCAAGAAACACCACCAGCAGCACGGAACCCCCGGCGATGAGGACAATCTGGGCAAACTCGCCCCAGCTTCCGCCGAAATCCCGTATGTAGTACCCACCC
>JAFIFV010000071.1 GCA_020831845.1 Ectothiorhodospiraceae bacterium | reverse complement strand
TGGGGGTGATCTGTTTACGTGTTATATGCGGTCCGGCGGCAGGCGGTTGCGGCTTTGCGGGTTCCAGAGTTGTGTTGGTGTTTTCTGTGGCTCTCCCCAACCCCCCCCCCCCGGCGCTGGCGGCTTGCAGGGAGGCGGCCTCTGACTGGTCCTCGGCGTGGCCTGAAACATGAAATCCAGGCGGTACATGCCGGCAAACCAGACCACTGCCCTGTTGAGCATAGCATTCCGGAGGCGCGCCACTCACCCCCGGAGCGAACCGTGGTGCTGCACAGGCCGGGGGCGTTTCAGAGCAGACGCAGCAGCGCCTCCAGATTATCGACCGCGGGCAGGCAGCGGTTGCCTTCGCAGACCCATGCGCGCGGCCCATCCCCCTCGCCGACGTGCGCCGCCAGGACCGGGGGCAGCGGCTGCTGTTCCGGCAGAAGGTAGACATGGCGACCGGGGGCATAATAGCGCTCCGCCTGCTTGCGCCAATCCTCCAGTTGGGCGCCGCCGCCCCGCAACAGCACCAGTTTGGGTGGCTGCAGCACTTCTTCCAGTGCCATCAGCAGACTGCAGTGCGCTTCCGGGACGCTGTTGACAGCGTTCCAGGCCGCGTAGACCGTTCGGGCGGAGGCCTCGATATAGCGGCTGTCGGCGACGAGCAGGCCCAGTTGCTGCAGCGCGCGGGCGGCAACGCCGTTGCCGGCGGGCAGGGAATCGTCCATTAGCGGTCTGGGGCGCTGGACCAGGGCCTCATGGTCCTCCGGCGTGAAATAGAAACCGCCTTCCGGGGCCTGGAAGTCTTCCAGCAATGCATCCGCCAGTGCCGTGGCCAGTTGGAGGTCGCGATGGCGCCAGCGACTGCGTAGCAGTTCCAGCAAGGCGTCCAGCAGATAAGCTGCGTCGTCCAGAAAGCCCTGGCCGCCGCGCTGGCCATCCGCCCAACTGGCATAGAGTCTCCGGCCGTCCCACAAAGCCTGGTGGAGGAAGTCAGTGGCGCGCTCGGCGGCGTCCAGCAACTCGGGCTGATCCAGCAGTCGCCCGCAGCGCGCCAGCCCGCGAATGGTCAGCGCATTCCAGGCGGTCAGAATCTTGTCGTCACGGCCTGGAGACACCCGGCGCCGGCGGGCCGCGTAGAGCTTGTCCCGGGCCGAGGCCAGCAGTTCCTCCACCTGCGGTTTGGGCGTGCGCAGTGTTTTCGCCAGCTCCGACAGCGACGCATAGACGTGGAAGTGCCAGCGTCCCTCGAAGTTCGCCGCGTCATCCAGGCCGAAGCGCTGCTCCACCAGCCGGTATTCCTGCTCGCTCAGCAGGCGTTCCACCTCACCCGGCGTCCACGTGTAGTAGCGGCCCTCCAGGCCCTCGGAGTCGGCATCCAGCGCTGAGAAGAAACCGCCATCGACGTGGCGCATTTCCTTCAGTACCCAGTCGGCCGTCTCGCGCGCAATGCGGGCGTAGAAGGTATCGCCGGTGGCCTGCCAGGCGTCGGTGTACAAAGCGATCAGCAGACCGTTATCGCTCAGCATCTTCTCGAAATGGGGGATCATCCACCACGGGTCCACGGAATACCGGGCGAATCCGCCGCCCACCTGGTCGTTGATGCCGCCCAGCGCCATGCGCCGCAGGGTGTGGCAGGCCATGTGCAGCGCTTCGCGGTCGCCGGTGCGGGCGTAGCGCCGAAGCAGGAAGTCCAGTGCGCCGGGCTGGGGGAATTTGGGTGCATCGCCGAACCCCCCATGCTGCGGAGCGAAGGCCGCGCCGAGCGCCGCCCGTGCCGCCTGGAGTGGCGAGTCATCCACCTGGTCTGGCGCATCCGTGCCGGCCTCGGAAAGCCGCTGCAGGGCCTGCTGCATCCGCCGGTTCTGCTCGCGGATGCTCTCGCGCTGGCTGTTCCACGCCTGGGCTACCTGTTCAAGCACCTGGCCGAAGCCGGGCATGCCCTGTCGCGGATCCCTGGGGAAGTAGGTGCCGGCGAAAAAAGGCAGGTGGTCGTCCGGGGTCAGAAACACCGTCAGCGGCCAGCCGCCGCCACGTTGGGTGAGCAACTGGTGCGCCTGCTGGTAGATGCGGTCGAGGTCCGGCCGCTCTTCCCGATCCACCTTGATGCAGACGAACAAACGGTTCATCTGCTCGGCAATGTCGGGGTCCTCGAAGGACTCGTGCGCCATCACGTGGCACCAGTGGCACGCGGAATAGCCGATGGACAGCAGGATGGGCCGTTGTCCAGTGCGGGCGCTTTCCAATGCCGCCTCGTCCCAGGGTTGCCAGTTGACCGGATTGCCGGCGTGCTGGCGCAGATAGGGGCTGGAGCATTCGGTGAGTCGGTTCTGTTGCTGGGCTTGGTTCATCGGGTTTCCCGAAGCGGTGCCTGTTGTTGCAATGATACCATCTGCATTTGCGTGTTGGCCCGAGAGGCTCTGTGGTCGGGTATAGGGCAGGAACTGCGATGGGGGTTGGCGAGGAAGTGAGCGGGTTTCGCATAGACTTGGGGTCGGGCCTGGTGGAGCCGGCACGGCAGGTGCCGTCCCCCAACCATGATGAGCGGCCGGACCCGGAGGATATCAGTCTGCTGGTCATTCACTGCATCAGTCTGCCGCCGGGCGAGTTTTCCGGTCCGTGGATCGATCGCTTGTTCACCAACAGCTTGGATGTCGGGGTCCATCCGTACTTCGCCCGGCTGGAAGGGCTGCGTGTGTCCAGCCATCTGCTTATCGACCGGCACGGCAGGCTGACCCAGTACGTGCCGCTGCATTTGCGGGCATGGCACGCCGGAGCCTCGTGCTGGCGGAGCCGGGGGCGGTGTAACGATTTCGCCATCGGCATCGAGCTGGAAGGCACGGACACCGATCCATACGAGCCGGCCCAGTACCGGACGCTGGTAGCTGTCTCCAGGGCATTGTTGAGCCACTATCCGCGGCTGAGCGAAGAGTGCATCGTGGGACACGAGGACATCGCACCGGGGCGCAAGACCGATCCGGGACCCGCGTTCGACTGGCAGCATTACCGCAGTGCGCTGGCCGGTGCCTGCGGCGGGGCGTCGTCCTAGGGAAGCACTGATTAATTCCCTAGAAGAAAAGGAATCAAGGGGGGATCCATGCATCTCATCGCGATGCTGCTGGGGCTGTGGCTAAGCCGGTTCGCCAGTGAACGTCTGCAGTGGCGGGCGCCGCGCGTTTTCGCTCCCTGGCAGGAGCGAGTCTGTGAGGGGTGGTTCAGGCACGGTCGGACAGCCTGGCTGGGCCTGTTCTGTCTGCTTGTGCCGCCGGTGGTGCTGGTGGGTATTCTGCAGTGGCTGGTGTCCGGTTGGCTGTTCGGCGCGGTTTCCTTTCTGCTGGCGCTGGCGGTATTGCTGGCCTGCCTTCCCGAGATGCGTGTAGAACAGACGCTGCGTGCGCTGACCCGGGCGTGGCGGGTCGGTGACCAGGCGGAGGAGAACCTGTTGCTGCTCACGCTCTCCCAGGGTGAGCAGCCGCCGGAGGACGAGCCCGCCCGGCTGGTTTTTGCGGTGCGCGAGGCCGGCGTGCGTGCCCATCATAATCTTTACGCGCTGTTGTTCTGGTTCGCCTTGCTGGGGCCGGCCGGGGCGGTGTTGTACCGGCTGACCGAGCTGGAGCGTGCGCGCAGCCAGCGGGCGTCGAATGTGGCTGTGTCCTGGAGGGAGCTGGTGGTGGGGTTGCACGCCTTGCTTGCCTGGTTGCCCGCCAGGTTGACCGCCCTTGGCTTGGGACTGATGGGGAGCCTCACCGATGCCATGCGCCACTGGCAGCTGGCGCGTGCCGGCGAGCAGGATGGCAACCGCGCCGCGTTGACTGGCGCCATGGTCGGTGCGCTGCGGCTGGAGATCAGCCCCGTTGACAGGGATGCGCAAGGCGAAGTGCTGGTGGAGGCGCGTCGCCTGCTGCGCAGAACGCTGATGCTCTGGCTGGTGGCGTTTGCCGTGTTGACGCTGATCGGGGTGTTGAACTGAGGGGGAGGGCGCCAGTGCATCCGCGCTGGACCGGAAGAGCCCGGGTCGTCAGCCTGGACCTGGCGTCATGGACCCCTTGCAGGGAAGGCTGAAGCGCTGGCGTGGTCCGTCCAGCCGCACCGCCGTCAGTTGGCCACCCCAGAGACAGCCGGTGTCCAGCGTCACCAGGCCTTCCTGCTCATGGAAGCCGAGCGTCGACCAGTGCCCGGAGACCAGCGTGAGGCCGCCCGGCAGTGCTGCGCGCTGTGGTACCTCGAACCACGGCAGGTAGCCGGGCGGCTGGCTGCCCGGCGCCCCCTTGTAGTCGAGCAGCAATCTCCCCTTGCTGTCGCAGTAGCGCATGCGGGTAAAGGCATTGATGATGAACCGCAATCGGTCCCAGCCCTGCAGTTCGGGTGACCACGTGCTCGGTTCATCCCCGTACAGATTCTCCATCAGAGCCGGGAATCGTTCCCCGGCCAGGGCCGCCTCCGCCTCCCTGGCGCAGACGATGGCGTCGTCCAGTGTCCAGGCGGGCAGCAGCCCGGCGTGCAGCATCACGTAGCCCAGCTCGGCATCATGATGCAGCAGGGGCCGGCGACGAAGCCATTCCAGCAGTTCCTCGTTGTCAGGCGCTTCCAGCACCTGCTGAAGGGTGTCTGCGGTTTTTAGCTGCGCCGCACCGTTCCACGCCGCCAGCAGGTGGATGTCATGATTGCCCAGCACGGTGACCGCGCTGTCGCCCAGCGACTTGACGAAGCGCAGCACGTCGACGGATTGCGGGCCACGGTTGACCAGGTCGCCCACCAGCCACAGACGGTCGCTGGCGGGATCGAACCGGACGTTGTCCAGCAACGCCAGCAACTCGCTCTGACAACCCTGGATATCACCTACACAGTACACTGCCACCTTGGTCGGCTCCTTCGGGCTGCGTGTCGCTCAGTGCAGTGTGCGGGGCATGGCCAGTGTGAACGGGGCGATGGGAGCCTGGAAGGATGTTCCGTCGTCCGCCAGCATCTCGTAGCTGCCTTCCATGCTTCCCACCGGGGTCGTCAGCATGGCCCCGCTGGTATAGCGAAAGTGATTGCCCGGATCCAGGTGCGGCTGTTCGCCCACCACGCCCTGGCCACTGATCTCTCGGCGTTCGCCGTTGGCGTCGGTGATGACCCATCGCCTGCTTACCAGCTTGGCGGCGACTTCACCGACATTGCGAATGGTGACCGTGTAGCTGAACACGTAGCGGTCCTCGGTCGGAGCCGATTCGTGGTCGAGGTAGCAGGGCTCGACCTCCACCTGGATTCTGTAGCGTTCACTGTTCCGCATGGTGTTCCCGGGTTGTCGATCGTTGCCCGTTTCGCTGCCTCATCCGGCAGCGCGACGGTCGCGCGCAATCGCGCCTGCCTTCCGTTCCAGCCCCGCCAGCAGGTTGTCGAAGGAGTCGGCGAACGCCTTTACGCCGTCGACTTCCAACTGGTCGGTTATGTCGGCGAGCTGGACGCCGGCCTCGGGCAGGGCCTGGATCAGTGCAACTGCTGCGTCCAAATCCTCCGTGAGCCGCACGGCGGGGTCGCCGTGATCACGGTAGGCCTCGTAGGTAGCCGGGGGCACCGTGTTGACGGTTCGTTCGCCGATCAGGGAGTCCACGTAGAGCACGTCGCTGTACGCCGGATTCTTGGTGCCCGTGCTGGCCCAGAGCAGGCGCTGTTCCTGGGCACCAAGTTCACGCAGTTGGCGGAAACGCTCACCGTCGAATACCCCCAGGAAATGCCGATAGGCCAGTTTCGCGTTGGCGATGGCCACCTTACCCTGTTTGTCGGCATGGCTGCGGGAGAGTTGCGGGTCCACCGCGCTGTCCACCCGGCTGACGAAGAAGCTGGCCACCGAACTGATGCCACTGACGGAGAGCCCGCGTCGGGCGCGATCCTGGAGGCCGGCGATGAAGGCATCCACCACCTTGCGATAACGCTCAACCGAAAACAGCAGGGTGACGTTGATGCTGATGCCCTCGCTGATCAGCGTCTCGATGGCCGGTATGCCCTCGCGGGTGGCGGGTACCTTGATCATGACGTTGGGACGATCCAGCCAGGCGTGCAGCCGGCGCGCCTCCTCCACCGTGCCCTCGGTGTCATGCGCCAGTCGCGGGGAGACTTCGATGCTGACGTAGCCGTCCTGCTGGCCGGTACGCTCGTAGACCGGCCGCATCACGTCCGCGGCGTCCCGGATGTCGGCGACGGCCAGATGGTTGAACAGCTCGGCCGCATTGATGTCGGGCTGGTCGCGCAGCACACGGGCGATGGCCTGATCGTACTGATCGCCGGAGGAGATCGCCTTGTCGAAAATGGTCGGGTTCGAGGTGATCCCCCGCAGATCGTCCTCGCGGACGAGTTGCTCCAGCGTTCCGGAGTCCAGCATGTCGCGATGGATATTGTCATACCAGATGCTTTGACCCAGCGCATTCAGGCGCTGCAGCGGGTTGGCGGTACTCATGATGCGTGGACCTTTGCCGTCGTGTGTGCGTACCCGCCAGGGCGGGCCGAGGGTGCGCCGCTGTACCAGCGGCCGCAATGCTTGCCGAACGTCGGGCCCCGTGGGCTGATCGGCCTGGAGCCGGCGTTTTCGGAGTAGACGGCAGATAGTTTACCGGTACTCGTGCATTGCATGAAAGTGATAGCCTCCCGCGACGAAGCCCGGCGAGGGGGGCAGGGGCCGCGGGGGCGGGTATCGCCTCGTTTTCGTGGATCGGTCGCCTGCTGTGGCGGCTGCGGCATCCCGCAGTCTTTCATTTTTCTTCGAAAACTGTTAACTGTATGGCGTTTCCAAGCAAGGAACGCTGGAATAATCAGTAGCCTACCGCTGGAATTTGCGGTGTCAGGCACACAAAAGAAAAGCCTCGAGGCGCGGGCCAGTTGTCGACGAGGCAGGGAAGAAACCATGTCAAACCGTCAGAAACGCTTTCGCAAACCGGATCCGCTGCTGCTGCTCGCCGTGACCGTGGGCATTGCAGTACTGATTACGGTGCTTTGAGCAAACACCGGGTCGCGAGCTACCAAACGGAGAGCGGCGCGCTACACGCGCACAGCGAGCACATCGCAACTGGCGCCCTGCAGGACGGCGCCCGCCGTTGATCCCAGCAGCAAAGCCAGTCCGTGACGGCCATGGCTGCCGACCACGATCAGGTCGCAGTCCATGGCGCCGGCATGTTCGACGATTTCCTGTCGCGTGTAGCCGGCACTGACCGTACAGCGCGTCCGTTCCACGCCCAGCCGTTCCGCCACCCTGTGCAGGCGCGATTCCGCGTTGCGCAGCAGATCCTCGTGCACGTCCACCTGGGCCGGCCCCAGGAAATCCCCCACGCTGTCGATGGGAATATGCTCCACGACATGCAACAGGCAGAGTTCCGCTTCATGCTGTCTGGCCAGTTGCACGGCGCGTGCGCAGACCTTGTCGGCATCGTCGCTGAAGTCCACGCAGAGCAGGATACGCCGGTAGGGAAGGGCGTCAGTCATTGCCAAGCCTCCAGAACGCGCCAGAGTCTGTCCATTATACCGTGGGATCAGCCCATCGTTCCCGCGGCGTTGCACAGCGCCACGAAATCACTGACCGACAACTGCTCCGGCCGTGCCCCGGGGTCGACCCCGGCAACTTCCATGACGCGTTCATCCGCCAGGCCGCGCAGGGTATTGCGCAGCGTTTTCCGGCGCTGGGAGAACGCCTGTGCCACCAGGCGGGCGAACAGCGTTTCGTCAGCCGCCACTACGTCCGGCGCTCTGGGGCGCAGCCGGACAACGGCGGATTCGACCTTGGGCGGGGGGAAGAACGCGCCCGGTGGAACGACGAACAGCCGTTCCACCGCGCAGCGGTACTGCACCATGACCGACAGACGGCCGTATGTCTTGCTGCCAGGGGGCGCGCGCATGCGTTCAACGACCTCCCGTTGCAGCATGAAATGCATGTCCCGGATACGGTCCGCGGCCTCCATGACGTGGAACAGCAGCGGTGTGGAGATGTTGTAGGGCAGATTGCCCACCACACGGATCTGCTCCGCCTCCGGCCACGCCTGGCGGAAGTCGAAGTCCAGCGCATCCCCCTGGATCAGCGTCAGATCCCCCAGCGGCGCGCACCGTTGCTGCAGCAGATCGATCAGATCCCGGTCCATCTCCACCGCCACCAGTCGTCCGGCCTCTGCGAGCAGCGGCATGGTGAGCGCCCCCTGGCCGGGGCCGATCTCCACCAGCCTGTCGTCCACGGACGGGCGCACGGCCGCCAGAATGCGGTCGATGACGGTGGAGTCCTGCAGAAAGTTCTGGCCGAACCGCTTTCGTGGCCGGTGAGGGGGTTTCTCCATGGGGGCGGATGATGCCACGCAGCGGGGGGGCGGGGATAGACCGTCGGGTGCCCAGAGCGCAGCGATGCCCGCCGTTGGTGGCTGGTTTACGTAACGTGGTTTCGTTCCGGCCGGTGGAGGGGATGTGCCTGCGGACACGCCGTGAACCCATCCCTGGGGGCTTGTCGATGAGGTCCCTCTCATCGAC
>JAFIFV010000069.1 GCA_020831845.1 Ectothiorhodospiraceae bacterium | reverse complement strand
TCCAGCCATGGAACAGGTGCTGCGCTCCGAATCGCATGCCCGTACTCCTCCGCGGTTATTCTGCTTATACGTGAAATAATTCTGCCACCTTAGCCCCGCACCAGCGTCAGGGCAACACGCGACGGCAGGCATCGCCCATGCATGGTGGTACCATGTGCCGCATTCGGAAAAGGGGGTTCAGTTTATGCTCCGGGGGCGCTGCCGATGGCGATGGCGGGTTCTCGCCGGCCTGACTGCGTTGCTGCTCTGCCTGCCTGCCCAGGCGGACCGGCCGATCATTGCCGCCGCGTCGGACCTGCAGTTCGCGCTGGAGGAAATCGCCGAACAGTTCCAGGATGAAACCGGGAAAACGGTACGGCTCAACTTCGGCTCCAGCGGTAACTTCCGCCGTCAGATCGCACAGGGGGCACCGTTCCAGCTCTACCTGTCCGCCGATGAGTCCTACGTGGAAGCCCTGCACCGCGAGGGCCACACCGAGGATGCCGGCGTACTCTATGCCATCGGCCGAATCGTCATCCTCACCGGCGCCGACGATCAGGCGGGCATCGTCGACGGCAGCCTGGAACAATTGCGCGAGCGACTGGAAGCCGGCGAGATACGCCGCTTCGCCATTGCCAATCCGGAGCACGCGCCCTATGGCGTCGCCGCCATGGAGGCATTGCGCAACGCCGGGCTGTGGGAACGGATCCAGCCCTATCTGATCTTCGGCGAGAACGTCTCCCAGGCGGCCCGCTACGCCCTGTCCGGCGAAACCGATGGCGGTATCGTGGCCTACTCCCTGGCGCGGGCACCCAGGATCGACCAGCGCAGCAGCTATGCCCTGATCCCGGAGGAATTCCACAAGCCGTTGCGCCAGCGCATGGCTCTGGTGCGGGGGGCGGGGGACACGGCACGGGCCTTCTATGCCTACCTGCAGCGGGACGCCGCACGCGGGACGCTGGCCGCCTACGGTTTCGTGGCGCCGGACGAGGACTGAGGGCTCATGGACTGGACGGCATTCCGCCTTTCCCTGGAACTGGCCGCCTGGACCACGTCGATCCTGATTCCGATCGGTCTGCTGGTGGGACGCTGGCTGGCCTACAGCCGCTTCCGCGGACGGGGTTTCGTCGAGGCGGCGATTGCCCTGCCCCTGGTGCTCCCGCCCACGGTGCTGGGGTACTACCTGCTGGTGAGCTTCAGCGCCGACATGCCGGTGGGCCAGCTCTGGCAGAGCCTCACCGGCCGCGGCCTGAATTTCAGCTTCGCCGGGATCGTGCTGGCCTCGATCATCTTCAACCTGCCTTTCGCGGTTCAACCGGTACAACGCGCCTTCGAGACCGTACCCATGCATCTGCGGGAGGCCGCCTGGTGCTCCGGGCTCTCCGGCTGGCGGACATTCTGGCGCATCGAACTGCCCTTGGTCTGGCCCGGGGTGATCTCCGCCTTCGTGCTGACCTTCGTGCATACCGTCGGCGAGTTCGGCGTGGTCCTGATGGTGGGCGGCGCCATTGATGGCGAGACCAAGACTGTCGCCATTGCCATCTACGACCGCGTTCAGGCCTTCGATGACGAAGCCGCCGGAGCCATGTCCCTGTTGCTGCTGATCGTCTCGTTCGTCGCCATCGCCATCGTGTACGGCCTGGCAGGCCGAAGGAAGGTGGTGAGTGTCCGCTAGTTCCCTGGTGGTGGAACTGCAGGCCAGCAGGCCCATTCCGCTGGATGTGCATCTGCAGGTGGACAGCGGCGAACTGTTGGCCTTGGTGGGGCCATCCGGCAGCGGCAAGTCCACGGTCCTACGTGCCATCGCCGGCCTGCATCGCACCCGAGCCGGCTTCGTCCGCTGCGGCACGGAGACCTGGCTCTGTACCCAGCGCGGCATCCGTCTGCGGCCGCAGCAGCGCCGGGTAGGGCTGGTCTTCCAGGATTACGCCCTGTTCCCGCACCTGAGCGCACTGGACAACCTGGTGCTGGCCATTGATTCGGGTAGCCCGCGGTTGCGCCGGGAACAGGCCCGCGAGTTGCTGGCCAGGGTGCGGCTGGAGGGGTTGGAGAACCGGCTGCCCCGACAACTCTCCGGGGGCCAGCAGCAACGGGTGGCCGTGGCCCGGGCCCTGGCCCGCAGCCCCCGGGTGCTGCTACTGGACGAGCCATTTTCCGCCGTCGACATGATGACCCGCGAGCGGCTTCAGCGGGAACTGGCTCTGCTCCGCCGCAGCATTCGCATACCCATTATTCTGGTCACCCACGACCTGCAGGAGGCGGTGCGACTGGCGGACCGGATCTGCGTGCTGCACAACGGCCGCAGTCTGCAGACCGGCACTCCGGACACCCTGTTTCGTCATCCGGCCAGTCCTCATGTCGCACGCCTGCTCGGCCGGCACAACGTGTTCACTGGCAGTGTCGTCCGCGCCGACGGCGAGGAGCGGCTGGCCTGGGGCGCCCTGCGTCTGGAGTTGGAGCAGCCGACGGATCTGCCCCACGGCACCACAGTGAGCTGGTACATTCCCGATTCGGACATCGTGCTGCACCGGCGCGACCGACCTTCCATGGGGGAGCGGGAGAACCCGGTGCAGGGCACGGTGGCGGAATGCGTGCCCCTGGGAGCCCAGACCTCGGTCACCCTGCGCTGCCGGCACAGGGATGACAGCCTGCGGCTTAACGTGGCCACCCACGCGGCCCGGCGCAACGGGCTGACGCCGGGAGCGGAGGCAACCGTATCGCTGCTCGGCAAGGGCATACACATCATGGACAAGGCCGGGCCGGAAAACGGCTGACCAGCCCGACCCTACAACAGGAACCGATATGACACAGTGGCAATTCGACGTCGAAACCGCGGTGGAGGAGCAATCATCCGGGCACTGGCGCACCCATCTGCACCCCGCATGGAACATCGGCTACAAGCCAAATGGCGGCTACGCCGCCGCCAGCCTGATCCGCGCCATGGCGCGACTGGCGGGACGGGAAGATCCGGTGACCGTGACCACCCACTACCTGCGTCCCGGCATGGCCGGTGAGGACGCGGAGATCCGTACGGAGCTCGTCCGCAGCGGTCGCCGCACGGTGAACACGGCGGCCTCATTACACCA
>JAFIFV010000061.1 GCA_020831845.1 Ectothiorhodospiraceae bacterium | reverse complement strand
CCCGGGGGGGGGCGGGGCGCGGTGGGGGTCCCCGGGTCACGCCCCCAAACCCCCCCCCGAAAAAAACCCGACCGTAACCCCTCGGGGCTCGGCCGGTTTTCGCCCGTGGCGGTGTCGCAAGCCACCACAGGTAGGACCACTACCTGCGGCGTCTTGCTCCTGGCCACGAACGAAAACCGGTCTCAAGCGCGAAAACGTGAATGCTTGAGCGCTTCGTTAAGGAAGCTGCGCACCGTGCAGTATTCGTCAGGGAGAGGGTGAGGTGTATCTGGCGCGAATCGTGGTTCTGTGTCTGCTTTGCGTAGCCGCCGCCAGCAGCAAGGCGGGAGGAGTACCGTCCATTCATGTCCAGGGGCTGTTTCCCGGGCAGGTGGTGGCACTGGTGGATGGACAGCATACCGTGTTGCGGGCAGGAGAAAGCACGCCCGGAGGGCTGCGGCTGATCTCCGCGGATAGTGCGGTCGCCGTATTCGAGTACAAGGGCCAGCGTCTGGAACATGGGTTGAGTTCCCGTGCCGGCGGCACGTATGCCGATCGGGCCCGGCGCGAGGTGCGGCTGTACCCCGACTCCCGTGGCATGTATCGGGGGGAGGGGGCGATCAACGGGATTCCGGTGCATTTTCTCGTCGATACCGGGGCTAACGTCATTGCGCTGAGCAGCAGGCTGGCCGATCAGCTCGGCCTGGATTATCGGCATGCTTCGCAAGTTCAGGTGGATACCGCGGCGGGTGTGACCACGGGCTACCGTTACACGCTGGACCGCGTGTCCCTGGGCGGGATCGAGCAGCGCGGGCTGCAGGCGGTGATCGTCCAGGGTGGCTCGCCCTCCGTGCCTCTGCTTGGCATGTCCTTTCTGGGTCAGCTGGATATCAGGAACCAGGACCGCTTGCTGATTCTGGAAGCCCGGCAATAATTAATCAGCGCTTCCTTAGGTTTCGCCGCTGGATATGGCCAGTCGTTCAGCGCGGCCATATTGCGGTGGTGACCAAGCCAGTTGAGCCGTCAACGGCCGGGTTTTACTTGCGGCCCCAGTTTTGACAAGCTTAACAGCCTTTTACTATGCTACACGCATATTTTGAAACGTCGTTTCGCTCTGCGGAACGCCAGCTATCATAACCAAGGGATGGAGTTGGGTATGAAGATACTCGTGCCCGTTAAGCGGGTGGTGGACTACAACGTGAAAGTTCGCGTCAAGGCGGATGGCAGCGGTGTGGAAACCGCCAACGTCAAGATGTCCATGAACCCCTTCGACGAGATCGCGGTGGAAGAGGCCGTGCGTCTGAAGGAGGCCGGCAAGGCGGAAGAGGTGGTGATCGTGTCCCTGGGGACTTCCCAGAGCCAGGAGACGATCCGTACCGCGCTGGCCATGGGTGGTGACCGTGGCATTCTGGTGGAAACCGACACGGAACTGCAGCCGCTGGCTGTCGCCAAGGCGTTGAAAGCCATCGTCGAGAAGGAATCTCCGGAACTGGTGATTCTGGGCAAGCAGGCCATCGACGACGACTCCAACCAGACCGGCCAGATGCTGGCCGCGCTGCTGGGCTGGGCCCAGGGCACCTTCGCGTCGGAAGTGGTGCTGGATGACGGCAAGATCAATCTCACCCGCGAGGTGGACGGCGGCCTGGAGACGATCAGCTTCACACTGCCGGCCGTGGTGACTGCCGACCTGCGTCTGAACGAGCCGCGCTACGCCAAGTTGCCGAACATCATGAAGGCGAAGAAGAAGCAGCTGGACACGATGACGCCCGACGACCTGGGCGTGGATGTGTCGCCGCGCCTGAAGACGCTGAAGGTGGCGGAGCCGCCCAAGCGTTCCGGTGGTGTGAAGGTGGCGGACGTGGCCGAGCTGGTCGAGAAGCTCAAGAACGAAGCGAAGGTGATCTGACATGGCAGCACTGGTTATTGCGGAACACGATAACGAAGCGCTGGCAACGTCCACCCTGGCGGCCGTGACCGCCGCCAAGGCCATGGACGACAGCGTGGATATCCTGGTGGCCGGCGCGAATTGCGGTGGCGTGGCGGAGCAGGCTGCGAAGGTCGCCGGCGTGAACAAGGTGCGGGTGGCGGATGCGGCGCACCTGGAACATCCGCTGGCCGAGAACCTGGCGGCGCTGGTGGTCGAACTGGCAGGAGATTACGGCCACATCGTTGCCGGAGCCAGCACCTTCGGCAAGAACTTCATGCCGCGGGTTGCCGCGTTGCTGGATGTGCAGCAGGTTTCCGACATCACCAAGGTGGAATCCGCCGATACCTTCGTGCGGCCGATCTATGCCGGCAACGCACTGGCCACGGTGCAGTCCACCGACAGCACCAAGGTGGTGACCGTGCGCCCGACTGCGTTCGAGAAGGCCGATGCGGAAAGCGGCAGTGCGTCTGTCGAATCCGTGGATGCTGGCAGCGACAATGGTCTCAGCAGTTTCGTGAGTCAGGAATTGACCGAGTCCGAGCGGCCCGAACTCACTTCGGCCCGTGTCGTGGTCTCGGGTGGTCGCGGCGTCGGCAGCGGTGAGAACTTCAGCATCATCGAGGCCTTGGCTGACACCATGGGTGCTGCCGTGGGTGCCTCCCGGGCCGCCGTGGACGCCGGCTTTGCCCCCAACGACTACCAGGTTGGCCAGACCGGGAAGGTGGTGGCGCCGGACCTGTACGTGGCTGTCGGTATTTCCGGTGCCATCCAGCACCTGGCGGGGATGGAAGCCTCCAAGGTCATCGTGGCCATCAACAAGGACGAGGAAGCCCCGATCTTCGAAGTGGCCGACTACGGCCTGGTGGGTGACCTGTTCCAGGTGGTTCCGGAACTGACCGAGAAGCTCAAGGGCTGATACGGTACCTGACGGCAGTGCAAAAAAACCCGCCATCCGGCGGGTTTTTTCTTGTCCTAGATGTGTGCCCGCAGATGCTGCAGAATGCGTTCCTCCGCCCAGTACCGCGGTTTGAGCGGGGTGCCTGTGACAAAGCCCACGTGCCCTCCGCCCGGATTCAGCTCGAAGCGCACCGCCTCGGGAATGAGCGCGGCATCCGGCAGGCTATGCGGCGGGATGAAGGGGTCGTCCCTGGCCAGCAGAATCAGGGTGGGGACGCGTATGTTCCCCAGGCGGTTGACCGGCGCGCAGCGGCCATAGTAATCCTCGGCGCTTTCGAAGCCGTGCATCGGCCCGGTCAGCCGATCATCGAAATCCCAGAGGGTGCGGATGCGTTGCAGAGCGCTGATATCGAACTGCAGCGGGCGGTGTGCATGCTTGGTGCGGACCAGGCGTTTCAGGTTGCGGACCAGATCCCACTGGTAAAGCCTGGAGAAGCCCTGGTCCAGGTGCCGGGCGCAGCGAGCGAGGTGCAAGGGTGCCGAGACGGCAACCGCCGCGCTCAGGCCCCTGGCTTCGGGATTGTCGCCCAGCCAGTTCAAACCGACGATACCGCCCATTGAAAACCCAACCAGGGCCAGTGGTTTATCCGGTCGTTGCTCCTGCACGTGGGCAACCGTGCATTCCAGATCGTCGGTTTCCCCGGCATGGAAGAACCGGTCCAGGCGGTTGGGGACGCCCCCCGCGCCGCGGAACTGCATCACCACGGCTTCCATCCCGTCCCGATGCAGCGCGGCGATCAGACCTAGCACATAGGCTGACCGTGCGTGTCCGCCGAGCCCGTGCAGGATCACCACCAGCGGGCCGGGGGCGGCGGGTCCCCAGGCGAGGCGCAGGCAGTCGCCATCCGGGAGCTCAAGCAGTTCTTCCCGCAGTTGCAGGGGGGGCGCGCGTCGAAGCAGCGCCGGCCACAGCGTTTGAGCGTGCCCGCTGCGCAGCCAGCCTGGTGGGGTGAACTGACCGGTGTGAATCATCGTCCTGGCAAAGTAATCTACTACCCAGTGTACCGTGCAGCCATCGCTGCCCGGGTGTCTTCAGGCACGGCAAGCAGGCGTGGACCATGCGTGACCTGTTCTCGATGCAGGCAGAGGCTTACCGTCAGGCCAGACCCGGCTATCCGTCCGCCCTGTTCACGGGGCTTGCGGCGCTGAGCCCACGCAGCCTGTGTGCCTGGGATTGCGGGGCCGGCAGCGGCCAGGCCACCCGCGGCTTGCAGCAGCATTTTGCCACTGTGGTGGCCACCGATACGAGCCTGGCACAATTGCGGCGTTTGCCGCGAGCGCCGGGAGTCCACGTGATCCAGTCGGCGGCGGAGTCTGCTCCGCTGCGTGATGCTAGCGTGGACCTGGTGGCCGTGGCCCAGGCCCTGCACTGGTTCCAGCTTGATGCATTCTACGCGGAAGTCAGGCGCGTGCTGTGCCCCGGCGGCGTTCTGGCCGTCTGGAGTTATGGCCGGATCCGGATCAACGACGCTGTGGATGCCTTGGTGGCAGAGCTTCACGACCATCGGTTGGGTTGTTGGTGGGCGGCAGAGCGCTGGCACGTGGAGAACGGTTACCGTGACCTCGGTTTCCCGTTTCAGGAACTGCCTCAGCCACTGTTGCCGGACCGCCTTGAGGTGCGCTGGACCCTGCAGCATCTGTTGACGTATCTCGATAGCTGGTCGGCACTGCAGGACTGCCGGGCCACCACCGGGGCGGATCCGCTGGCGGAGCTGAAACCGGCGCTGACAGACGCATGGGGCGACCCGGCGGCCGAGCGGCCGGCCAGGTGGCCGCTGACGATACGCGTCGGTCGTCGGTAGCTGCCCGACTCCCAGAGGGTTACAGCCGGATATTTTACATTACGTTGTCGCGGCGCTTGACCGCGAAATGACCACGTCGCTGCGCGCCACGCCTGGCATCGCGAGCTGTCCGGCTGTAACGCGAGCACGGGAATTGATCAGCGCTTCCTTGACGACGCGGTGCCACTGCTACCGGTGCTCGGTGTCCCGGCTGATGTCGCAATGATCGCCGCCTGCCAGAGGCAGTCGGACGATGAACGTGGCGCCTTCTCCCGGTACGCTCTCCACATCCAGCGTTCCCCAGTGCAGATCGACGATGCGTTTGCAGATTGCCAGGCCGAGGCCGCTGCCCTTGGGTTTTCCCGCCTGCTGATCGCTGATCTGGTGGAACTTCTCGAAGATCCGCTGCTGTTCCTGCGTCGGAATGCCGGGGCCGGAGTCCCTGACCTGCAGTTCCACCATGGTGTCCAGCGGTTGCAGTGTCAGATGGACCGGACCGCGCTCCGGCTGGGTGAACTTCACGGCATTGGAGAGCAGATTGATCACCAACTGGATCAGCCGGTCGCTGTCGCCCTTGATCGGGCATTCCTGGTCTGGCTGTCGCCATTCCAGGGTCACGCCGCGGTCGGTGAACAACTGCGAGGTGGCCGATACGGCATCTTCCACCACGCCTCGCAGATCCAGGTCCTTCAGTTGCCAGTCGCCCCAGCCGCTCTCGATGCGGGAGAGGTCCAGCACCTGATTGATCAACCGGGTCAACCGCTCGCTCTCCTTGACAATGACCTGCATGAACTCGCGCTGCTGGTCCGGGTTGATGTCCTTGCCGGAGAGCAGGATTTCGCCGAAGGCCCGGATGGAGGTCAGTGGTGTACGCAGTTCGTGGCTGACCATGGAGACGAACTCGTCCTTCAGTCGGTCCAGTTCGGTCAGGCGCTGGTTGGCCGCGCGCAGCTCCGCCGTGGCCAACTCCAGTTCGCGGGATTTCTGCTCCAGCCGGCGACTGTACTCGATGGCGCGCGAGGTGGCATCCAGAATCTCCATCACGCCCTCGAAGGTCAGCGCCTCGCCCTTGACGATGGAAGACATCATGACCCGGGCCGAGGCCGAGCCGATGTGGCCGGTGAGAATGCGTTCGGATTGGTTTATCAGGTCCGGGGGGGCTTCCTGGTTTGGCTCCAGCGGCGCGCCCTGGCGGCGGGCATAGTCGCGGATGGCCTCGGCTGCCTCGTGCTCGCCGGTAAATCGCGCCAGCAGCGCTTCCAGATCCCCGACGGTGGCGGTGCCCTGCCAGAAACGGGCGTCACGCTCCGATCGTTCGAACACATCCACGAACAGGGCTGCCTGGATGCGTTCAATGTTGCTTTGCCGGGTGAACAGGGATACCAGCACCATGCCGCCAATGTTGAAGAGCATGCTCCAGAACAGCGCATGGGTGATGGCGTCCAGTCCCGTGAGTCCGAACAGCGCCTGTGGATTGAGCAGATGCAGGCCCTCGAACAGGCCGTCCGGTGTCATCCCGGGGAGCCACGCGGGATCAACCAGGGACGGGATGAACAGAGTATAAAGCCAGATGATGAAACCGCCGGTCAGTCCGATCAGCGCGCCGGCGCGGCTGGCGCCTTTCCAGTACATGCCCAGGAGTATGGGGGGGGCGAACTGGGCCACCGCCACGAAGGAGATCAGCCCGATGCTGACCAGCGCGAAGGCATCCGCGGTGAGTCGGAAATAAGTGTAGCCCAGCATCAGCAGCAGGATCAGAATCAGCCGGCGCAGGTAGACGATCAGTCGACGCAGTCCGATCCGCTCGATCAACGGCATGTGTCGGAACCGGAGCAGTGTGGGCATGACGAGATCGTTGCTGACCATGATCGCCAGGGCGATGCTGGCCACGATGACCATGCCGGTGGCCGCCGAGAACCCCCCCAGGTAGACGAACAGCGCCAGCAGTTCACGGCCTTCCGCCAGGGGCAGGGCGAGTACGTAGTTGTCGGGGTCCACCGGTGCGTCGCCGAAGTAGATCAGCCCGGCCATGGCAATGGGCAGCACGAACAGGTTGATCAGCAGGAGATAGAGCGGGAACAGCCATGCGGCGGTGCGCAGGTGGTCTTCGTTGACGTTCTCCACCACCGTGACCTGGAATTGCCGGGGCAGGAACAGGATGGCGGCCATGGAGAGCACGATCATCGCCACCCAACTGGTGTAGCCTCCAGGCAGGCCGGAGGGGTTCAGCATTTCCCGCATGGCCGGTTCGGCGGCCACTCGGTCCACCAGATCCATCGGGCCATTGAACAGTATGTAGGTGACGAATATCCCCACCGACAGAAAGGCGATCAGTTTGACGATCGACTCGAAAGCCACCGCCACCACCATGCCCTCCAGCCGTTCCGTGGCGTCAACGTGTCGGGTGCCGAACAGGATGGCAAACAGCGCAAGTACCGCGGCCACCCATAACGCCTTGTCTTCCAGCAGCCCGCCGGTGGCGGCCCCGGTGGTGGCCTCCGGGTAGTAGAGCAGTACGTCGAAGCTGGCGGAGACCGCTTTCAACTGCAGCGCGATGTAGGGGGTGATGCCGACCACCGCGATGAAGGTGGCCAGGCCGCCGAGCAGCATGCTTTTGCCGTAGCGCGAGGCGATGAAATCGGCGATGGAGGTAATACGGTGAATATGGGCTATGCGAATGATCTTGCGCAGCACCACCCACCAGAGGACCGCCGCCAGTGTGGGGCCCAGGTAGATGGTCAGAAACGTCACCCCGTCCTGGGTTGCGCGGCCGACGCTGCCGTAGAATGTCCAGGCCGTGCAGTAGACGGCAATGGACAGGGTGTACACATAGGGGTTGTTGACCAGCGAGCGGGAGCTTCGGGCGCGCAGGTCGGCCCAGTAGGCAATGGCGAACAGCAGCCCCAGGTACAGAAATGGGGTCAGCAGGATCGCCCACTGCGGCATCAGGGCTGCCCGTCCTGCCGTGGGCCGCGGCCGCGTCGCAGCAGAAAGCCGGTGCAGGCGATGATAAGCACCCAGGCGGCGAACAGGTAGACCCAGAGCAGCGGCAGGCCCAGCACACGGATATCCGTCGCAAAGATCGCCAGCAGCGGGTAATTCAGTAGCAGGAAGCCGATGATCGCCAATGCGATCAGTCTCTCCCGGCGGCGGGGTTGTCCGCGGGTGGCGCTCATGGGTGACCTCCTGCCTGTTGCACGGTCATTAATTGCCTGCAGGCCTCGACGGCTTCGCTCACGCGTTCGATACCCCGTTGCCGCAGCAGCGGCAGCATGCGGCAGAAGATGTCGGCGACGCCGTCCGCGTCATCGGCGACGCTGGGCCTGGACTCCGGTCGCTCCAGGCCCATCCGCCAGATCAGGGATTCGAACGAGTGATCGGCGGTATGGTCGTGCAGCAGGGCAGAAAGCAGCGCGATGTCCAGCACCGGATGCTCGAAGCGGGCGCCGGATTCGGCCTGATGCATGTGCAGGAACTGCATGATCGGCCCGGTTTCGTGGCCGACCAGTGCCGTGCCGCGACTGAAGGCATGCAGCCGTAGCAGGGCCTCGTCCAGCGGCACTTTTCCGGATCCGTCCCCCAGCAACAGGTGCAAGCCAGTGCCTGGCACCCGCCGGCCCTTGACTACCCGGCGTGCGGCGAATTCGCTAAGCACCGGCAAGCCGCCCGGAGAGTCGGCAGGGGTGAACCGCACAGCCAGGGCAGTGTGTCCGAGGTCGAACAGGGAAGAGTCCGACAGCGGCCGCGGCCGCTGGTCGCCGCTTTCCCGCCGCATGGGGGACAGGGAGGGGGCGCTGGACGATGTGTGGGAAGCGGCCGGTGCCCAGGCATTCCGCTGCCCCCGGGCCGCTGGCAGCGGAATACGCAGCGTGCTGATCCCGGATCGGCGTCTGTCCCACTGGCTCCAGCACACCGACCCATGGTTTTCCAGCACCATGCGACCGGTCAGGTTCTCGGGGCTTCCCGCCAGCGGTTCGCCGAGCCATTGATCCAGTACCGTGACTGGCGTCGGCTCCCCGCGCCAGCGAAGATCGATGTAGATACGGCGGTCGCCCAGCAGCGCCTCGGCCTCGACGTCGCCCACATGATGGTCGTCGCGCAGATGGTGCAGCAGGTTGAGCAACAAACGCCTGATCGCGTAGCCGTCGGCGTGCAGCCAGAGGGGGTGGCCGGTTTCCAGTATGTGGGGCAACCGAATGCCGTCCTGTTGTGCCAGGCGTACGCTCAGCAGCATGTCAGATGTCAGGACATCAGCCATGTGCGCGGGGTTGAACAGGAAGCGCTGGCTGGTCTCGCTGATCCAGTCCACGCGTTGGGACAGTTCCCGGCTCTCCCGGACGATCATGCTCTGGAAGCGCTGACGATCTTCCTCGTCCATGTCCTGCTCCCTGACCAGGTTTTCGGCGGCGGCGCGCAGGCTGGCCAGGGGAGAACGCAAGGCTTCCACTGCCGCTTGCAGGCTGGGCTGGGCGTCCATCAGCCCGTTTGCCTCGTCGCTGGCGGGCCTGAAGGTGATCAGAAAACCGGGGCGAAGCGCGGCGCTGGCGGGCAGCAGCCGCACACGGCACCGCATCAGCTCGCCGCGCTCCAGCGTTGCGCAGAGAAACTCCGAGAGCTCTCCGGGCTGGCCCTCGGTGCTGGTCGTGGCCCGCGGCCTCTGCAAGGCGCGCACGTTCTGTTCCAGAGCGGCCCGGGCCCAAAGTTCGTAAATGGAGCGGCCAGGCCGCACGTCATCGCCGTGCAGTTGCGCGGCGGTGCGGTTGAAGAGCAGGATCCC
This sequence comes from Ectothiorhodospiraceae bacterium, assembly GCA_020831845.1. Lineage (GTDB taxonomy): Bacteria > Pseudomonadota > Gammaproteobacteria > Nitrococcales > Aquisalimonadaceae > LSCE01. The sequence continues at coordinate 60,493 of JAFIFV010000061.1, read as the reverse complement.
GCCTTCGCGGTCGCAGATCAGCGCACCGTCATCCATGTCCGACAGCACGGCCTGCAGGCGTTTCTGCTCATCCTGCAGGCCGGCGGCACCGGAGGCCACCGCGCGGTTGATGTCCTGTCTGCTCTGCTGCAGATCGGCGGCCAGCAGTCCCATGTTCTCCGAAAGTTCATCAAGCATGCTGATGCGTGGCGGTGAAAGGGGGGGAGGCGGCTTGCCGAGCAGCAACTGCCGGCTTGCCTCCGTCAGTTCCATGACAGGCCTGATCAGCCGGCGGTCAAGCGCGGCCCAGACCACGAGCAGCAGCAGGCCCAGCACCAGCATCGAGGCTGCCAGTACCAGTGGCAGTGCAGGCAGGGAGGCCAGCGCAGGCCGCACGATCAGACCGATGAGGATAAAGGTGGCCGCAACACCGCCGGCCAGGAGCAGGAAGGCCAGCCCCAGCTTCGCGCGAGGGGTCAACGGCGCGGGCATTCAGTCCCCCAGCAGCCGTTGGACCTTGTGGACCACATCCTGGGTGGAGAAGGGTTTGGTGACGTAATCGTCGGCCCCAAGGCCCAGGCCCGTTTCCTGTTCGGAGTGTCTCCCCTTGGCGGTCAGCATGATGATGCGGACTGACCCGGTATCGTGCTCCTGCCTGATCTCCTGGCACACCTGGAAGCCATCCTTGCGGGGCATCATCACATCCAGTAGCACGAGATCAGGAGGCGCCTGCCGGATCATCTCCAGCGCCTGCTCCCCGTTTTCCGCGGTCTGCACGACATAACCGGACTGTTTCATCAGGAATTCCAGAGAAAGCAGAATATTGGGTTCATCATCCACGATAAGCACGGTCTTCGCCACGGCCGCTTCCAGTAGCCCCGGGGCGGGGCTGGTTGATTGTGCGGCTCCGGTCCGGAACCGCACCTTTCGCCTTCGATGCCGCTGGCCGGGTGTTACCCCCGCGCAGAGGGGTGTTACCGAGGGTAACGCCGGCCCGGCAGTTACAAGAGACCCGGCTGCGTAAAGGTGGGCACAGCCGGGAATGTGGGTTCCGTATCCCCGTGCCCCTCTGCGCGGGCCCGGGGAGGGAACGCCTTACCGGTTGGCGCGGTGTTCTATCAGCTCGTCCACCACTGCCGGGTCGGCCAGCGTGCTGGTGTCGCCCAGGCTGTCCAGCTCGTTGCAGGCGACCTTGCGCAGGATACGGCGCATGATCTTGCCGGACCGGGTTTTCGGCAGGCCGGGCGCCCACTGGATGAAGTCGGGCTTGGCGATCGCGCCGATTTCCTTGCGGACCAGATCCAGCAGTTCCTTCTGCAGTTCCTCCGATGGCTCGGCACCAGACATCAGTGTGACGTAGGCATAGATGCCCTGGCCCTTGACGTCGTGGGGGAATCCGACCACGGCGGCTTCCGCCACCTTCGGATGCAGCACCAGGGCGCTCTCCACCTCGGCTGTTCCCATCCGGTGGCCCGAGACGTTCAGCACATCATCCACCCGGCCGGTGATCCAGTAGTACCCGTCCTCGTCGCGTCTGGCCCCGTCACCCGTGAAGTACTTGCCCTCGTAGGCCGACAGGTAGGTTTCCATGAAGCGCTTGTGGTCGCCATAGACGGTGCGCATCATGGACGGCCAGGAGCGCGCAATGCACAGGTTGCCGGAGGCTACCCCTTCCAGTACCTTGCCGTCGTTATCCACCAGTTGCGGCTCGATCCCGAAGAACGGCCGCGTGGCCGAACCGGGTTTCAGGTCGGTGCAGCCGGGCAGCGGCGTGATCAGGATGGAGCCGGTCTCGGTCTGCCACCAGGTATCGACAATCTGGCAGCGCTTGTCGCCCACCACGTTGTAGTACCACTCCCAGGCCTCGGGATTGATGGGTTCGCCCACCGTCCCGAGCAGCCGCAGCGAGGAGCGCTTGGCGCGGGTGACGAAGTCGTTGCCCTGGCCCATAAGGGCCCGGATGGCGGTGGGGGCGGTATAGAAGATGGCCACGTTGTGCTTGTCCACCACGTCCCAGAAACGGCCGGCGTCCGGGTAGGTGGGAACACCCTCGAACATCAGGCTGATCGCACCGTTCGCCAGCGGACCGTAGACGATATAGGAATGACCGGTGACCCAGCCCACGTCGGCGGTGCACCAGTACACCTCGCCTTCGTGGTAGTCGAACACGTAACGGTGGGTGAGGCTTGCGCCCAGCATGTAGCCGCCGGTGGTGTGCAGCACGCCCTTGGGCTTGCCGGTCGAACCGGAGGTGTAGAGGATGAAGAGCGGATCTTCGGCGTCGTTTTCCTCCGCGGGGCAATCGGCGGAGACTTTCTGGACTGCTTCGTGATACCAGACGTCCCGGCCGTCATTCCAGTCGATCTTGCCGCCGGTACGCTGTACCACGAAAACGGTACGCACGTTCGGACACTGCTTCAGCGCCTGGTCAGCGTTGGTTTTCAGCGGGAAGCTACGGCCGCCGCGTACACTTTCATCTGCGGTCACCACGACCTGGCAGTCGGAGTTGAGCACCCGGTCTTGCAGGGCCTGCGGCGAGAAGCCACCGAACACGACCGAATGAATCGCGCCGATGCGAGCGCAGGCCAGCATGGCCACGGCTGCTTCCGGAATCATCGGCAGATAGATGCAGACGCGATCACCCTTCTTCACACCGTGCTCTTTCAGCGCGTTGGCGAAGCGGCAGACGCGCTCGTGCATATCGCGATAGCTGATGTGCAGCGCTTCGGCCTTCGGGTCATCCGGTTCCCAGATGATCGCGGTCTGGTCACCGCGGCTGTCCAGGTGGCGATCCAGGCAGTTGTAGGCGGCGTTCAGCTTCCCGCCCTCGAACCAGCGGATTTCGCCCTTGCCGAGATCGGACCCATTGACCTTGTCCCAGCGCTTGAACCAGGTCAGTTGCTTCTCCGCCTGCTCACCCCAGAAACCATCCGGATCGTCCAGAGACTGCTTGTACATGCGCAGGTAGTCTTCCTGGCGAAGCAGCGCCTGTTTGGCGGTTTCCGGGGGCACGGGGTAAACCTTGCTGTCGGACATGGGAACTCCTCCTGTTCTCGGGGTTCCGGCCAGTGCGGACGGTCCCCTTCTGAAAAAAAGCCTAGCAGGCTTGTGGCGATTAACCGCCCGGTGCGCGTTTCCGGCGCACGGGCCGGCTGGCCGACCTGTCTGCGGAAGCCCTGTTGCAGGCTTACCGGTGTCTCATGATTTCCAAGCAAACCCCTTGCCAGAAATGCAAGTCATTGTTTTGTTTAAGCCGCGGCTCGGGCGCGCCACCGTGTGTGCCAGGACGATGTCACCGTCGGTAACAGAGTTGCGACATCTCTGGCGCACCCGGCATCTCAGCGGCGGACCGCAGCCGGGCGGGGAATGCCCAGCCTGTGCCGCTTCTCCCACAGCGCCTTGCGGCTGATTCCCAGCCGGCGCGCCAGTTCGGTCTCGGTGCATTGGTCCTGGTTTTCCAGCACGAACTGGCGGAAATAATCTTCCAGGGAAAGGTCCGGCGTCATCGTCGAGACACCCGCCGCGTTTTCGCTTGGCAGCCCCAGCAGATCGGGCGTGATGCTGGCGCTGTCCGTCAGTATCACCGCGCGCTCAATGGCGTTTTCCATCTCGCGCACATTGCCCGGCCAGCTGTAGTTGCGCAGGCTGCTCAGGGCTTCCTTGCTGAAGCGCAGCGGGGGCTGTTTCAGGCGCTGGCAGGCACGTTCCAGCAGGTGCTTGGCCAGCAGCAGTATGTCATCGCCGCGCTCCCGCAGCGGTGGCAGGCGGATTTCCATGACATTGATCCGGAAATACAGGTCTTCCCGGAACTCGCCTTTGCTGACCCTCTTCTCCAGATCACGGTGCGTGGCCGCGATCAGGCGGACATCCACCCGGCGTGACCGGGAAGCCCCGACGCGCCGGATCTCGCCTTCCTGCAGGACGCGCAGCAGACGCGCCTGTGCGGCGAAGGGCAGTTCACCGATTTCGTCCAGGAACAGCGTGCCGCCGTCAGCGGCCTCCACCAATCCCTGGCGCGTGCTGACCGCACCGGTGAAGGCGCCCTTCTCGTGGCCGAACAGTTCCGCCTCTATCAGCGTGTCCGGGATGGCGGCGCAGTTCACGGTGATCAGCGGCCCGTCACGGCGGCTGCTGTGTTCATGCAGAGCGCGTGCAACCAGTTCCTTGCCCGTGCCTGACTCACCCAGGATCAGTACCGTCGTTCCGGTGGGAGCCACCTTGGCAATCCGACCGAATACGGATTTCATTACTGCGGATTCACCGACGATGCCGGCCACGGGGTAGGTGCGTTCCACGTCCGCCTTCAATGCGGCGTTCTGCCTCCGCAACTGGTTCTCCTTCAGCGCGCGCTGAACCGTGAGTACCAGATCGTCGTTGTCGAAGGGCTTTGCAATGTAGTCCAGCGCACCCAGCTTCATGGCCTCCACTGCGGAGCGCACACTGGCATAACTGGTCATGATGATGGTGGGTACCTCCGGCGCCAGCTCCAGCATGCGGGTACCATCGGCGCCGGGCAGGCGCAGGTCGGCAATGATCAGTTCGAAGTCGCCGGGGTGATGGTTTTCGCTGGCGTCCTCCACTGATCCGGCATCGGCCACCTGGTAGCCCTGTTTTTCCAGCAGGCGCCGCAGCGAGCGGCGGATGATGTCTTCGTCTTCGATGATCAGTATGCGCGCCATGGTACTCACCTTTTCGAGTGTGTTGTCATGTCTCAGCGCCGTTGTGCGGGTGGCTGTCTGTGCCGCTGTGGACGGCGTTGCTGGTCGGTCACGTAGCACGCTGCACCTCCTCCGCACGTTCCCGGTCCGCCGATCGCAATCGAATGGTGACGCGGGTGCCCCCCTCGTCGCTGGCGATCTGCAGGTCTCCGCCGGTGTTCTTGATGATGTTGTAGGCCAGGGGAAGGCCGAGACCGGTGCCCTTGCCAGGGGGTTTGGTGGTGTAGAACGGGTCCAGAACATAGTCCATGGCATCACGGGTGATGCCGCAGCCGTTGTCCTGTACGCTGATTTCCAGCCAGTCCCCGCTGTGCAGGCTGCGGATAGTGATCATTCCGTCCTCGCCGCAGGCGTCCACGGCGTTGGTCAGCAAGTTCACGAACACCTGGATCAACTGCTGGCTGTCGCCCAGCGCGAAATGGCCCACGGGCACCCGGTTCTCGAAACGCAGTCGCTGGGCCCGACGGCTCAGCATGGTGAGCCGCAGCGCTTCGGCCGCCGCCTCGTGCAGGTCGACCGGCACGAGGTGCTGCCGCCCGTTGTTGCCGCCGTGGGCGTAGCGCACCAGGCTCTGGACGATGGTATTGATACGCTGGGCCTGTTGCAGGATGTCCTCGGCGTAGTGCAGCACGCTGCGGTTGTCCGTCGCTTCCTCCTTGAGCTCCTGGGCCAGGCAGGAAATTCCGGTGACCGGATTGCCTATCTCGTGGGCGACGCCGGCTGCGAGCCGGCCTATGGAGGCCAGGCGGGCGCTGTGCGTCAGTTCCTGTTCCAGTAACTGCAGTTCCGTCAGATCCTCCACGAGGATTACGGTATCCTCGCCGCTGCGCGTGCGACCGGGTGGGGCCACCTTGGCCTTGTGCAGGCTGTACCAGTAGATCCGGTTCTCCGATTCCACCGGCTGTTTGCGCAGATGGTTGTCAGTCTTGTCCACGAAATCCACCAGCAGCGGCCCCCATGGCGGTGCCAGCTCGTCCAGGCGGCGGCCGATCACCTCCGCCATGGGGATGCCGGTGATCTGCGCCATGGCCGGGTTCCAGCGCACCAGCCGCCCGCCCTGGGCCACCGCGCAGACGCCCAGCGGCAGGTTCTCGATGATCTGGCGATGGTAGCGGCGAAGCCTGTCCAGTTCCGCCGCCAGGCCCTTGAGACGGGTTTGCGAGGTCTCCAGCCGGTCCTCGATCAGACGTACGTTCTGTGCCAGCGCCGTCCGGTTTTCGGTGTCAAGTTCCAGCCGCTCGTCCACGATCATGCGCGCGAGCACCGGGCCCATGATGCCGGAGAGGTTGCGTTGGATCTGCGAGCGCAGGCCGTGTAGATGATTCGGACGGTTCTCCTGCCAGCTCAGGCCCAGTTCCCGCAGCGCCTTGTCCACCTCGGCAAAGGCTGTTTCAGAGCCCATCACCGCACTCAGCTGCTCCACGAACTGATCCGGCGAACGGGCGTGCAGATCGCCGATGGGCAGCACCGGTGTCAGTTCCCGGCAGGCGGCGGCCGCCTCCTGCTCCTGCTTGTCCGGGCGGGTCAGCAGCGACACGATGACGAACAGGAAGGCATTGATGCTGAGCGACCAGAAAGTGGCGGACTGGTCCATGCCGATGCTGGGATCGGGGCTGCCGAAGCCGAGCAGGGTCATCACGCTGCTGCCGGTCACCGGTGGCAGCAGCACGGTGAATGCCCACACCGTCGAGCCTGCCAGCAGTCCGGTAATGAACCCGGTGGCGGTCGCCCGTTGCCAGAACAGCAACCCCACGATCCCGGGGAGGAGTTGCGCCATAGCCAGGAACGAGATCAGGCCCCAGCCCACTAGCCCACCCATGGGCTGGAGCACCAGGTAGAAGCCGAAGCCGGCGGCGATGACCGCAGCAATGACGATGCGGCGCAGCCAGCGCAGCGAGCCGTACAGATCGCGTTCCGGGTTGGGGCCTGCCAGCGGCAGGATCAGATGGTTCAGCGTCATGGATGAGATCGCCAGCGTGGTAACCACGATCATCGCGCTGGCTGCGGAGATGCCGCCAAGATACGCCAGGATGGCCAGTGAGGGCGAGCCGCTGAGCAGCGACAGCCCAAGCACATAGTAATCGGCCGAGGTTCCGGTGTTGAGCACGGTGCCGGCCCAGAGAATGGGCGGGATCAGCAGTGTCAGCGCGAGCAGGAACAGCGGGAAGGCCCAGGCGGCGGTATAGAGATGCCGGGGCTTGATGTTTTCAGTGAACAGCATCTGGAACTGTCGCGGCAGCAGGAACCCGGCGGCGAAGGCCAGCACCAGCAGACTGGTCCACGGCCCCTCCATGGCGGGCTGATAGAAAGCCTCCAGATGTTCCGGGTTTTCCCGCAGCCAGTCGTGCATGCCTCCCAATCCGCCAAACGCCTGCCACACGGCCACAATTGCCACCAGCGCCAATGCCATCAGCTTCATCAGCGACTCGAAGGCGATGGCCGTGACCAGGCCCTCGTGCTTCTCCCGCGGTGATACATGCCGCGCGCCGAACATGATGGTGAATACGGTCACCAGCAGAACGAACCAGAAGGCGATGACCGGTGGGGCTGAAGTCTCGCCAGTGAGCACGGCCGTGGATTCCGCGACCGCGCGAATCTGCAGCGCAACGTAGGGCAGCACGCCGGCGAGCATCAGCAGTGTGACGATGATGCCGGCCGCCTGGCTGTTGAAACGAAACGCGAACAGGTCGGCCACCGAGGTCAACTGGTAGGTGCGAGTCAGCCGCAGGATCGGCATCAGCAGCACCGGTGCCAGGACGAACGCCAGCGTCACGCCCAGGTAGATGGTCAGGTAGTTCAGGCCATGATCCTGGGCGAAGCCGACGCTGCCGTAGTAGCTCCAGGTGGTGGCGTACACACCGAGCGAGAGCACGTAGACGGCCGGGTGGCGGGTGAGCCGCGCGGGCAGCCAGCGGCTCTCCACCGCATGGGCAATCAGGAACAGCAGCAGCAGATAGAGGACCGCCGCGACGAACAGCGTGCCCAGGTCAAGGGTCATGGCGGCGGATCAGGCTGCGGGAGAGCAAGGCGGTCAGGAGGATGATCCCCAACCAGAGCAGAAACGGGAAATACCAGGGTGGCATCGCCCCCATCCACCAGAGCGCGAATGGCGACACCAGCAGGAACAAGGCCAGCAGAAAAATCAGTACACTGTACGAGCCCGCACCAGAATCCTGGGACTGCGGCATGGTGGCTCCTCCAGCCATAGCGATAGCCGCGAACGTCGGGAGAGGCGCTGATCGATTCCGGTATCCGGCCAGTGCCTGCGACAGGGCTTCGCATTTATTGTTGTTACCAAAGGTAGCACGTCTGCTGTCCTGAGGCGACAGTCGGATGGGCGGTGGCTTGCGGCAACGGCGCAGCGCGAAAAAGCCGGCCGCAACATGAGCGCCGGAGTGAATCAGCGCTTCCTTATGCGTCAGGGGCAGGGGCCTGCTGGCGGTGTCGTAACGGTGCCGGGTCCCAGTGGGCCAATGCCCACTCCCACACGATATCCAGCGGTTCCCCGGCCAGCGCTTCCGGGGGGGACTGCAGCAGAAAATCCAGCGCCTGCCAAAGCTGGGTGGAGGCCAGGCTTACGTCCAGCGCGGGCGCGAAGGTTTGCTTGCTGAGTTTCTGGCCCTGGGCATTGACGGCCACCGGCAGATGTCCGTAGCGGGGCTGGGGAAGTCTCAGCAATTGCTGCAGGTAGAGTTGTGGCGGGGTACACCAGAGCAGGTCATGACCCCGGATGACGTGGGTGATCCCGCTGTCCCCGTCGTCCACCGCCGCCGCCAGGTGGTAGGCGTAATAGCCGTCCGCGCGACGGATGACGAAATCGCCCAGCATGCCTTCCAGATCGCAACGAACGATGCCCTGGAACAGGTCGTCGAATCGAATGTGCTGGTGCTCGGTGCGCACCCGCAGTGCCCGGGTGCGGCGGCCCGGGGCCAGGCCGTTCCGGCAGGTGCCTGGATAGACCAGGCCATTCGGCCCGGACTTTCCCGCCGCCGCGATGTCCTTTCGGGTGCAGCCGCAGCCATAGGCGAGTTCCCGGCCGATCAGCGTCTGCACCACCTCGCGGTATCGCTCGGTGCGGCTGCTCTGGTAGTGGACGGGCCCATCCCACTGGAAGCCGAACAGTTCCAGCGTCCGGGGTATCTCCTCCGACGCGCCGGGCTGTTCACGGGGCGGATCGATGTCGTCGATGCGCAGCAACCATTCGCCACCCCGTGTGCGTGCTTCCAGGTAGCTGCCGGTGGCGGCGATCAGGGAGCCGAAATGCAGCGGCCCGGTCGGGCTGGGAGCGAAGCGGCCACGATAGATTTCCTGGGTTTCCGGAGTACTCGCCATGCCTCTCCGATTAATATGCTGACGCAATGACCATTTTGTGCGTCAGTGTTCGCGCAGATCAAGGGAGGTGCTTGCCCGGCGCCCATCGGCAGGACATGGTGATTCCACGGAGAGCAGGCACGCAACAACAGTCGGGAACTCCGGCCTTATCGCGGGAGCCGGGAACGGTCCGATGCACACATCAGAGGCGCCGAACGATTGCTGCGCTGGCGGGAGTTGCCTCAGCGCCTCATCACGCCTGGTACTGGTCGTGCGAGTCCGATTGCACCCGTTCCTGACGCATGCCGGCGCGGAATCGACGCAGGTGCTCGCGTGCATAGCGCAGCAGCCGTTGCCGGTCCTGTTCGCCGATTTCGGTTATCGACAACCCGGCGCGTAACGCGCCGGGAGGATGGGTAAGTTCCACCAGGTAACTCACGCGGCAGGTCATGGCGACCGGTTCCAGCCGGTGTGATTCATGGTTGGGCAGCAGTGCCTCCAGCCGGACCTGCTCGCCGGAGAGCAGCGGCTTCCAGAGCTGGATCGCGAGCCCGCCATTCAGCAGTGATTCGCTCTGGGCGTGCAGCATTTCCCCGTTTTCCCGGATCAGGCGGATTTCCTGCTGGATGACCGCCTTGGGGAAAGAGTGCCTGACATCTTCCGATTCTCGCATGACCCCTCCAGAGCAGCGCAAGGCAGATCCTTCCCGACCACGGGGGCTTGCGCTTTCTAAAACTGAGTCTAGACGAAGACGAAACGGCCGGCATCCCGTTGCCGGTCGGAGACAGCATGTGGTGCCGGCGCCACAATGTTATTCATTGATCCGACGGGGCATTGGCGACTGGATCCATTCCCTGTCGCGTGTCTTTCCAAGCGGGGCTGTCACCGGGATAATGGCCGGTGTGCCGTCACATCAACAGGGTGCCCGTCGGCGGGTCGGAATTCGCCCGGAGCGAGGCTCGGCGGCGTGTCCTGGTGATTCTCGGCGAGGAAACGTGACTCGGCGTTGCGTGAGCAATGAACGATCCCAAGTGGCAGGGCCGGGATGACATGATTGCCGCTTGCGCTACAGCACACCGGTTTTCACGATAACCAGGGAAACGCCGGACTTATTCCCAGAATGACCGACGGAACGGTGTTTTTGGCAAGACCTCGGGGACAACTGCGATGCGCTTGAAGAAGATCAAACTGGCAGGGTTCAAGTCCTTCGTCGATCCGACGACGGTGGATTTGCCCAGCAGTCTGGTCGGGATCGTGGGCCCCAACGGTTGCGGCAAGTCCAACGTAATTGATGCGGTGCGTTGGGTCATGGGTGAGAGTTCTGCCCGTTATCTGCGCGGCGAATCCATGACCGATGTCATCTTTAACGGCTCCAGCAGCCGCAAGCCGGTCAGCCAGGCTTCCATCGAACTGATTTTCGACAATGCCGACGGCAGCCTTGGCGGGCAGTACGCCAGCTTTGCCGAGATCTCGGTAAAGCGCGTGGTCAATCGGGACGGCCAATCGCAATACCTGCTCAACGGCACCCGTTGCCGTCGCAGGGACATCACCGACGTATTCCTGGGGACAGGGCTCGGGCCGCGCAGCTATGCGATCATCGAGCAGGGCATGATTTCACGCATCATCGAGGCCAAGCCCGAAGAGTTGCGCGTCTACCTCGAGGAGGCCGCGGGAATCTCGCTTTACAAGGAGCGCCGCAAGGAAACCGAGCGCAGGATTCGCGGCACCCGGGAAAACATGGAACGGCTGAACGACGTTCGGGACGAGGTCGGCTCGCAACTGGAGAAACTGAGGCGCCAGGCGCAGACAGCCGAGCGCTACAAGACCCTGAAAAAGGACGAACGGCAACTGCGCGCCGAGTTGCTCGCGATGCGACTGCGTGACCTGGGGGTGCAGGTGCAGGCCGGCCAGTCAGCCATTCAGGAGCAGGAAAACGCGCTGGAGGCCAGGTTGGCCCAGCAGCGTGGCGCGGAACGCCAGCAGGTGGAATCCCGCGAACGGCAGTCCGAATACTCCGAACAGCTGAATGCCGTGCAGGGGCGCTACTACAGCCTCGGCAGCGACATCGCACGCATCGAACAACAGATCAGCCATCGCAGGGAACTGCGCCAGCGTCATGAACGTGATCTGCAGGTGAATGCCGATGCGCTCTCCGACGTGGATCGCACACTGGAGCAGGACCGCGAGAAGCTCCAGTTGCTGGAGCAGAGGCTGGGGGAGCTTCGCGAAGAGATTGCAGAGGCGGATGAGCTTGAGGCCGAGGCCTCGGACCGCGTGATCGAAACCCAGCAGGCGCTGGATGCCTGGCGGGAGTCCTGGGAACGTTTCAACCGGGACAGCGCCGAGAGCGTCCAGGCAGCCCAGGTGGAACGTGCGCGAATCGAGGGCCTGGAACAGCGTCAGCAGGACATGGAACGCCGCCGCCGTCGTTTGCAGGACGAACTGGACGGTCTTGATACCGCAGCCCTGGTGGAGGAGTTGGAGCAGTATCGCGAGCAGGAAGCCGAGGTCAGCGAACGCCGCGATCAACTGCTGGGCGAGTTGGACGCGCTGGATCAGCGGCTGGGCGAGATGCGGGAGCAGGAAGATCAGTTGACGGACTCGTTGCATGATCTGCGCGGTGTCCTGCAACAGCATGAGGCCCGGCTGACGTCACTGCAGACAATACAGCAGAATGCCCTCGGCGAGTCCGATCAGGCCATGAACGAATGGCTGGCCCGTCACGGGCTGGATGCATTGCCCCGCCTGGCCCACGAAATACGTGTGGAACCGGGGGTCGAGCAGGCGGTGGAAACCGTACTGGCAGAGCGGCTTCAGGCGCTCTGCATTACCGAGCCTGTCTCCGCGGACTGGCTCGCGGACGCACCGGAGGCTGGCCGGCCCATGTTCATCGGCACCTCCGCTGATCCGGGTGCGTGGCCCGCGGGCCGTGTCCCGTTGCCACTGCTGATGGACCATGTGGAGGCACCGTGGCCGCTGCCGGATCTGCTGGGCGGCATTCACCTGGCCGGAAATCTCGCGGAGGCGCTGTCCGGCCGCGATGCGCTGGGGCCGCATGAATCCATTGTGACCCGGGATGGTTACTGGCTAGGTGCCCGCTGGAGCTGGCTCCCCGGCCGCTCGGACGATGGCCGCCAGGGCGTGCTTGCGCGCGAGCGCGACATCCAGGCGCTGGAGGAGTCGCTTTCCGAGCAGCGGTCCCGGCTGGATGAACTGGCGGAACGCCAGCAGGGGGTGGAGGAACAGCGGCTGGATCTCGAGGAATCCCGCCAGGCGGTGCAGCAGGCCCGGGAAGACGTCGGCGAGCAACTGGCAGACCTGCGCGCGGGCATCGGCAACCGCCAGCAGCGCCTCGAGCAGCAGCAGTCCCGTCACCAGCAGCTCGAGCACGAGGTGCGCGAGCTTGCCGAGCAGATTGACGAGGCCGCTGCCGGTGTACGCGAATCTCGCCAGCGCTTGCAGGCCGCGCTGGAGCGCAACGAGGAAATGGAGGAGCAGCGCGACGTCCTGCAACAGCAGCGGGACAAGCACCAGCGTGCGGTGACGGAGGCCAGGGATGCGATGCGGGAGCGCCGCGAATCCCGGCATGGCCTGTCTCTGAAACTGGAGAGCGCTAGCACCGCCGCCGAATCGTTGCGCGAGCAGTTGCGCCGCCTGGAAGAGCAGAGGGAGCGGCTGCTGCATCGTTCGGAGGAACTTCGCGAAGCATTGGAGTCCGACCGCGGCGATCCCGAGGAGGATCTGGCTGCCCAGCGGGAAACGCTGCTGGCTCAACGGCTGGACGCGGAGCGCGCACTGAACGAGGCGAGAGCGCGGCTGTCGGAAATCGACGAACAGTTGCGTAGCCTGGATCGCAGCCGCCTGGAAGCGGAGCAGGCGGTGGAGGAGTTGCGTCAGCAACTGGAAGCCGTTCGACTGCAGCATCAGGAACTGCGGGTGCGGCGGCAGACGCAGTCGGAGCAACTGCTGGAGATGGGCTACGATCTGGAGACATTGCAGGATAACCTGCCGGTGGATGCCGCCGAAGGGGAGTGGCTGAAGCGCCTGTCGGACGTGGAGCAGCGTATCAACCGGCTGGGCTCCATCAACCTGGCGGCGATCGAGGAAAGCGAACAGCTGGCGGAACGCAAGGAATATCTGGATCAGCAGCACGAGGATCTGAGCCAGGCCCTGGAGACGCTGGAGAGTGCCATCCGCAAGATCGACCGGGAAACCCGGCAGCGGTTCAAGGAAACCTTCGACAAGGTCAATGCGGGCCTGCAGCGGATGTATCCGCGCCTGTTCGGCGGCGGCGAAGCGTATCTGGAGATGACCGGCGAGGACCTGCTGGAAACCGGCATCACCATCCTGGCGCGTCCGCCGGGGAAGCGGATTACCAACATCCATCTGCTGTCCGGCGGTGAGAAGGCGCTTACCGCAGTGGCGATGATCTTTTCGATCTTCGAGCTGAACCCGGCGCCGTTCTGCATGCTGGACGAGGTGGATGCACCGCTGGATGAGGCCAATGTGGGGCGCTTCTCGCAACTGGTAAAGGAGATGTCCAGCCGTGTGCAGTTCATCTTCATCACCCATAACAAGGCGACCATGGAGGTGGCCACCCACCTGATGGGGGTTACCATGCACGAGCCCGGCGTTTCGCGGCTGGTGGCCGTGGACGTGGATGAAGCAGCGGACATGGCGGTGGCGTAGTATGAGCCTTCGTGGAAGCCGGCCGGGGACGGTTGAACCTTGGGAGTCTTGATAATGACCCGATCAATGAGACGGACGATCTGATGGATATGCTTCGCTGGATACTGTTACTGGTCGGCTTGCTGGTGATTGCCGGTCTGTACGGCTACTACCGCTGGCAGGAGAATGGCGGCAGCCTGCGGCTGGGCAGACGTTCCGGCAGCAAACGCAGGCGGCCCGACCATGATGTGGATAGCGCGCTGAAGGATCTTGATGACCTGGTGATCGACGATCCGGATGCCGTTTCCGGCGATCTGGACGTGGATCTGGACATCCCGGTGGACGACGCGGTGGATGATCGGCGTTTTCGCGACGACCCCACCGAGACGGTATCGGCGCCCAGAGTGCGCAGTTCCTCGCTTCCGGACGAGCCAGAGGGCGGTCGCCAGGAACCGGTGGAGCGAGGACAGGCGGAACTGCCGGGTTTCGAGCGCCCACCCACCGATGACGTGCTTCAGGACGCCGGCCAGAAGATCGTCGTGCTACATGTGGTGGCCGGCGCCGGTTATTGCTTCACCGGTCCCGCGCTCGTCGATGCGGCCAAGCGCGTCGGGCTGCGCCACGGGGAGCATTCCATCTTCCATCACACCATGGACACCCGCTCCGGGCGGGTCGCGGTCTACAGCATGGCCAGCATGGTGGAGCCCGGCACCTTCGAACCCGACCGTGTGGAAGAAATGGAAACACCGGGGGTTGCGCTGTTCATGCAACTGCCGGCGCCGTTCGATGGCCTCACCGCTTTCGAGCAGATGCTGGAGACCGCGCGGCGTCTGGCGGACAAACTGGACGGCCATGTGCTGGATGCCCAGCGCTGCGATCTGACGCAGCAGTCGGTGGAGCATATCCGGGAGGAGCTGCGAGAGTATCGTCGGCTGGCTCACCTGGCAGCAAGGAAACAGCACGGATAAATAATTGCAAATAAGAATTATTCGCATTAAAGTCGACTGCATGGTCTCAATGGAGTCTGAGCTATGCAGTTGTCCACGATTACCCCCACCCCTGTCTGCCACCAGGTTGCCGCCCTCGATACCCTGCGGGCGTTAACGGACTGGAACGAGCGCTATCACTATCTGCTGGACCTGGGGGAGCGCATGCCCTCGCTGCCTGCCTCACGTTGCCAGGGTTGCTACAGGGTGCCCGGCTGCGCATCCGGCGTGTGGATCGCGCCCAGCGGCGACGCCCTGCTGTTCGGTTACCTGGGAGCGGCGCAATGCCCCATGGACGCCGGCCTGATGGCGTTGGCCATGAGCGTGTATTCGGGACGCAGCGCCGAGGACATCGTGGCCATGCCCCCGCGGTTCATCGACGAGGCGGGCCTGGAGGGCAGGTTCACTCACCAGAGGTTGCGGGGACTTTGCACGATGGTGGAGCGCATGCGCGACCTGGCTTTGCGATGCCTGGTGGAGGCGCGCATCCCGGTTGGCGGCGGTTCGCGCGCCGAGCGGAACGAGAAGGGGGTCAGGGTTCTCCGGTTTCGAGCACCTTGATCTCGCCGCTGTGGTCCACGGTCTCCAGGCGGACGGTGCGCCGCCAGACCCGGTGTATGTAGTCCAGTACCTTGCGCGCACGGGCCAGGTCCAGCCCGCGGCCATCGGAGACATGATCGTGCGTTAGCGTCAGGCTGCCGTTCAGGCCCACGCTGCGGGCGTAGATTCGGGGGGCGCCGTAGTTGAACTTGGGCAGCAGGATATTCTCGCGCAGGTCGCGCAGATCCCGGTCCTTGACCATGAAGCGCTCCTCGCCGCCAGCCCCGGGCCTGCGCGTGTAGTTGAACAATTCCAGTTCGCGGGCCAGGTCCTGGTCCAGATAATTGCGGATGAAGCCGAAATCATCCTCCTCGCTGCGTATCTGCAGTGCCCGGTCCAGCCCGTGGTCATCGATCAGGCGCTCCCACATGCGGAAGCCCAGGTGATACGGGTTTACCTGCAGGGACACGGCTTCGCCGCCGCCATACGGCCGCACCACGTCCGAGTGGGTCTTTATGGCGTCCAGATACACCTGGCCGGGCAGGAAATTGGCCTCGCGGAGCAGCCGGGCATGCCAGTAGCTGGCCCAGCCCTCGTTCATGATCTGGCAGGCGAAGACCGGATAGAAGTAGAACGATTCCTCTCTTACGGCCAGGAAGATGTCCCGTTCCCAGTCTTCCAGCTCCGGCGCGTAGCGCGCGATGAACCAGAGCAGGTCGTACTCCGGCCGCGGAGGGACGGCTGACTTCACCGGGCGTGGTGCCGGGTCGTCGGTGTGCTCCCCGGGTAACTGTCGGTAGCGGGCCTCATAGCTGTCCCTGGGGGCGCGCGCCGGTTTCGGTGTGTACATGGCGGGGTAGGGCGGGCGGTTCAGATCCTGGTTGACGTCAATGTGCTGCTCCAGTGCCAGCGCCGCATCCAGCACCGCCTCGACACGGGAGGTGCCGTGTTCTTCTATGGCCGCCTGGATGCGGTTGGCCCGGGCGGCAGCCTGTTCCACGATGCGGAAGCCAACCTGGTGCTGCATGCGGTGGAACAGGCTGTTGTTCTTGGAGAAATCGGCATGGCCGAGCACGTGGGCGGTGACCAGCGTGTTCTCCGGCAACGCGTTGTCGTTGACCAGATAGGCACGGTTAGGATCGCCGGGGAACACCACCTCGAAGATGCGGCTGTTGCCCATGCGGTGTTGCACGTACTGATAGATATAGCGGACGCCGAAGGACCAGTGCGGCATGCGTACCGGCAGCCCGTACACCGCCACCTCCATCATGAAGGTGTTGGGGACCAGTTCGAAGTCCACCGGGTAGAAGCTCAGACCGTGATCGCGCGCCATGCCCTCCAGTCGCGGAACATAGTCGGAGAGGGCGTCATTGCCTGTGGCCGGGCAGTCGGCGTGATCGTGGTGGTGCCCCATGATTCGGCTCCTGTTGCGGTTGTCGTACCCCGCTCAGGCGGCTGAAGACGCCTGTTGCTGGAAGAAGGCGCGAATCGCCTCCCAGATATCGCTGTCGCCATGCACGGTGAAGCTGGATACGGGGTGATTGCGCGCTTCCAGCGACTTGAACAGCCGCCCCGTTTCGGAGCGTGACGATTCAAACCGGTTTTGCGGCGTCTCCACAAAGCCCATGAAGTTCACCTGCGAGGCCAGTTGCAGTAGCAGGGCCTCGGCCGCATGGCGGTCATCGGCGAAGTTGTCGCCGTCGGAGGCATAGAACACGTACTGATTGTAGAGCGCCGGCGGATAGCGGTCGGCGAATACCTCGCTCACCAGCCGGAAGGCGCTGGAGGCGACGGTGCCGCCGGTGGCGGTGACCTGGAAAAAGGCTTCCTCGTCGAACTCCCAGGCTTCGTTGGTATGGGCAATGAACACGGTGTCAAGTTGACCATACTGCCGGCGCAGGCCTTGCGCGGCCCAGAAGAAGAAGGCCTTGGCCAGCTTGCGCCGGCCGGGATCCATGCTGGCCGAGACATCCAGCACGAAAGCCACAACCGCGTTCACGGCGGGACGCTTGCGCCTGGCTAGTTGGCGAAAGCGGAGGTCGTCGTCGGTAAAGGCGGGTCGGTCGGGCTGGATGCTGCGACGCTTGATCGCTTCCTTCACGGTGCGGCGGCGGTCCAGCCTGGCCCGGGGGCCGCGGCGGTCCCAGCCTTCCGGGATCACCGCTTCGTCGGTCAGCGCATCGGTGGATTTCGGCTTCAGGTCCGGCAGCTTCAACTCCTCCCAGAGCCAGTCCACGATGTCGTCGATCTTCAGTTCCAGCATGAAGCGGTATTCGCCGCCGCCACTGCCGCCACCGCCGGATTGGTCACCCTGGCCGCCGGGTTGCCCGCGGCGATAGACATCTCCCGGCTTACCGGGACCCTGACCCACGCCTTCGCCCTGATGTTGGTCGCGGAGGCGGAAGCGGTAGTGTTCGAGAAAGCGCACCGGCACCTGCAGCGTACGGTCGCCGGGTCGGGACAGTACGTCTGCCCCGGCGACCAGATCCGGAAGCTGCTCCCGTACCGCCTCGCGCACTTTTTCGTTGTGCCGCAGCCAGTCACGGGCGCCTCGGGAAAACAGGTCGTACCAGCGGTTCTGGCTTGCCATGCCGGAAATGGTAGCCCGGTCCTCGTCCTTCATGTTGGCTCCCCCGGTTGCGGGATTGCGGAGACGGATGCCTGCTCCCTACTCCTGCGACAACAGGGTGGTCACGTAGCTCAGCGCCTCGTTGGCGCTGTGCGCGTCATACCCGTAGTCGGATACCAGTCGATCCTGCACCGCCGACACCTTGCGGCGGGATTCGTCGTCCGGGCGGGCGGAGGATGTGACCAACCGCAGTACGTCCCGGCGTTCCTCGAACAGATAGCTTTCCACGGCCTCGTTCAGGCGCGCATGGCTCTGCAGGCTGAAGCTCTCGCCCCGCTTGTAGGCGGCCATGGCCTTGCGCACCACCTCCTGCCGGAACGAGTGCTTGCCGGCGTCGGAGATGCCGATCTTCTCCTCCACGCCGCGCAGGAAGCGTTCGTCGGCGTCGCGTTCCTCGCCGGTGATGGGGTCGGTGAGCTGGCGGTTGTCCAGCACCGCTTCCACCTCGTCCAGGTATTTGTCCAGCAATTCCTGCGCTTCTTCCTCAAAGGAGACGAATAGCGCCTTGTGTACGTCTTCCTTCACCCAGCGGTTGTAGAAGTCCTTGCGCGTGGTGACCAGCAGGTCCATCCAGGCTTTCTTCTGCTTGCCGTCCATGCGGGCATCGGATTCGATGGTGTCCTTCAGCGCCAGCAGCACGTCGATGGCAGTAAGGCTCTTTCGTTCGCTGCTGCTGATGGCACCGGCCAGGGCGTTGACGACGAAACGGGGGGACACGCCCTCCATGCCCTCGTCCGGATTCTCGTTGCGGATCTTCTCCAGTTCGGAGCTGGAGACGCCTTCCACATCCTCGGCATTGTGCAGCCGCACCTTCTTGCTCAGATCCAGATCCGGTCGCTCGGAGGGCTTCAGCCTGGTCAGCACCGCGAATACCGCCGCCACGCGCAGGGCGTGCGGATCCAGATGCACCTCACGGAAGGTCGGCGTGGATGAGGTGAGCTTCTGGTAGATCCTCGCTTCCTCGGTATAGCGCAGCGTGTACGGCACCTGGATGATGACCATGCGGTCCAGCAGCGCTTCGTTCTCCTTTTCCTGCAGGAACTTGCGGAATTCCGCCAGATTGGTGTGGGCGACGATGGTCTGATCCATGTAGATCAGCGGGAAGCGAGAGACCTTGATGTTCTTTTCCTGGGTCAGTGTCAGCAGCAGGTAGAGGAACTCCCGCTTCACTTTCAGGATTTCGATCATCTCCAGCAGGCCGCGACTGGCGGCGTAGACAGCACCGGACCATGACCAGGCGCGAGGGTTGCCCTCATCGCCGTAGTCCGCCACCTTGGAGAGGTCGACCGACCCCACCAGGTCAGCGATGTCCGCGGTGGTCGGGTCATGTGGGGCATAGGTGCCCACGCCCACCCGGCCGGCCTCGCTGATGAAGATGCGTTCCACCGGAACGCGCGTGAAGTCCCCCTCGTAATCCTCTTCCAGCATGGCGCGTGCGTAGGGGGAAAGCTCCCCTTCGATGGTGACGCCATAGGTGTCGCGGAACTCGGCGCGCTTGCTGTGGGGGATCAGCAGAAGCGGATTTTCGTGCACGGGGCTGCCCTTGATGGCATACAGCGCACCCTCATCGGTCAGGCTGTACTCCTCCAGGCCGCGCTTGAGCAGCGTCACCAGGCTGGATTTGCCGCCGGACGGCGGCCCCAGCAGCAATAGCAGGCGCCGGCCCACCTCCGATCCTTCGCTGGCTGCCTTGAAATAGTTGGCCACACGGTCCAGCGACTCGTCCATGCCGAACAGGTCCCGGGAGAACAGGCCGTAACGGACGGTGTCGTCACCGTTGCCCGATTCCTTTGCGCCATGCCAGCGGATCATGTCCCAGTTGTACTGATGGCTGGTTCGGCTGAGCGCAGCCGGCTGGGTCGGGAAGATATCCCGCATGAACTGGTCGAACGTGCCCTCCCAGTGCTTGGCCTTGTGCTCGTTCGCGTAACTGACGAGGGAATCGACGAAGGAATTCTGGCGCTTGGACTGATCAACCATACGGACCCCCATGGTAAAAGACCCATTGCCTGCGACCGAGCGACCCGGCAAATCGGCTATTCTGGGCGGTGTTCAGCCGGGGCGGCCGCACGCATCCTTGCTATGTCTTTGGATCGAATCGGCACTGGCAAAGTTCCGACCGTCACGCTTCTAGTATGAAACTTTCGTCGCAACTTTGCTGCACACGCGCAAACGGTTCTCGGTTTGAATAAACTGTTGCGCTCGGGAAAGGCCGCCGCTTCCCCGTATCGGAAGGGGCGAACGGTGCTCCCTGTTTTCGAGTTTATTCCTGCCCGGACGACAAGCATGAGGACTGCATCACACATGACCGACCCAGCGCTGCCAGCGACGCGAGACCAGGCCAGCCGCCGCGCGGAAGCGCTGCGCAAGGACATTGATCATCACAACTACCGTTACTACGTGCATGATGATCCGGCCATTTCCGATGCGGAGTACGACAGCCTGATGCGGGAACTGCAGGCGATCGAAGCACATTGGCCGGATCTGCTCACGCGGGATTCGCCCACCCAGCGTGTCGGCGCCGCACCGGCAAGTCAGTTCAGTCAGGTCCGGCATGCGCTGCCGATGCTGTCGCTGGACAACGCCTTCGAGGAGCAGGACCTGCTGGATTTTGATCGCCGGATCCGCGAGCGTCTGGCGCTGAACGGCGATGTGGATTACGTCGGTGAGCCGAAGCTGGACGGTCTGTCGGTCAGCCTGCGCTACGAGGACGGGGTGCTGGTGGAAGCGGGTACCAGGGGTGACGGCCGCGTGGGGGAAGATATCACCGCCAATATGCGGACAGTGCGCAGCGTCCCTTTGCGGCTGCGCGGCGAGCGGGTGCCGCGGCGGCTGGACGTGCGCGGCGAGGTTGTTATCCGCAAGCAGGATTTCGAACACTTGAACCGCCAGCGCCTGGGGGCCGATCAGAAGCTGTTCGCCAACCCCCGCAACGCCGCGGCCGGCAGCCTGCGCCAACTGGATTCGCGCGAGACGGCCCGTCGGCCGCTGACCTTCTTCACTTTTGGCGTTGGTGAAAGCAGTGAGCCGTTGGGCAACAGTCATGCCGGCGTGCTGGACCTGCTCGCGGAATGGGGCTTCCGGGTCAACGCCGAGATAGGTCGCCTGTCCGGGGTGGAGGCGTGTCTGGCGTACTACCGGGAACTGGTCGAGCGGCGCGACTCGCTGGATTACGAGATCGACGGCGTGGTTTTCAAGGTGGATGACCTGGAAGCCAGGGAAGCGCTTGGCTTCACCTCCAGGGCGCCGCGGTGGGCCATTGCCTACAAGTTGCCGGCCCGGGAGGCTACCACGCGTGTGCGCGCCATTCTCCCCTCCGTGGGGCGCACCGGGGTGATTACCCCGGTCGCCGACCTGCATCCGGTGGAGGTCGGCGGGGTCATCGTCAGCCGGGCTACCTTGCACAACATGGACGAGTTGCGGCGCAAGGATGTTCGTCCCGGCGACCAGGTCATGGTGCGGCGGGCCGGGGATGTGATTCCGGAAATCACGGGGGTCAACCTCGAACTGCGGCCCGAGGACAGCGTTCCCTGGGAGATGCCGACCACCTGCCCGGTATGCGGCTCGGAGGTGCTACGCCTGGAGGACGAGGTGGATTACCGCTGCCAGGGCGGGCTTGTGTGCTCGGCCCAGCGGATCGGTGCCGTACTGCATTTTGCTTCCCGCCGGGCGTTGGACATCGACGGCCTGGGAGAGAAGATCGTGGAGCAACTGGTGGAGCGGGAACTGGTGAAGACGCCCGCCGATCTGTTTTCGCTGGAGCATCCGACCGTGGCTGGACTGGACCGAATGGGCGACAAGTCCGCGGATAACCTGATCGCAGCGCTGAAACAGGCCCGGGAAACGACTTTGCCGCGGTTCCTCTACGGCCTCGGCATCCAGCATGTGGGCGAAGTGACCGCCCAGCGCCTCGCCGAGCACTTCGGCGATCTCGATCCGATCCTGCGGGCATCGGAGGACGAGCTGGTGCAGGTTCCCGACGTCGGACCCGTGGTGGCCCAGTCCATTGCCCATTTCTTCGCGGAGCCGCACAACCGGGACGTCATCCAGGCCCTGCGCGATGCCGGCGTGCGCTGGCCGGTGGTGCAGGGGCGCCGTGATGAGGCGCCGCTCGGTGGCAAGAGCTTCGTGTTGACCGGCACGTTGGAGACCATGACCCGGGACGAGGCGAAGGAGCGCATTGAAGGTCTGGGCGGCAAGGTGACCGGCAGTGTGTCCCGCAAGACCGACTACGTGGTGGCGGGGGAGAGTGCCGGCTCCAAGCTGGACAAGGCGCGTTCTCTGGAAGTGCCGGTTCTGGACGAACAGGCATTGATCGAGATGCTGGGAGGCCAGGAAAGCGCTTCCTAGTCCTCGGGCAGATACAAGCGGACGTCGCCCTGCTCGCGCAGCCCCGAGACGTGCTGCTGGATGCGCCGCTTGAGGGCGATTTTCTCGAGCCGGTCGCGGACCTCTTCCTTGCTTGGCGGTTCCCGCACGCGCTTGTCCTCCAGGAGGATGACATGCCAGCCGAACTGGGTACGGACGGGGTCCCGGGTGTGGTCACCAACATCCAGTTCGGCGGTGGCCTGGCCGAAGGGCTCAACGGTCTGTTCCATGGTGAACCAGCCCAGATCGCCGCCCTGGGGTCCGTATGGTCCCTGGGAGTACTGTCGGGCCAGATCCGCGAAATCGGCGCCGCCCTCCAGTGCCTCGATCAGTTGCCGGGCCTGGGCCTCCTCGTCCACCAGGATATGACGGGCGTGGTATTCCTCCTCGCGGTGTTCGGCGAAATGCTGTTGGTACAGCGCGGTGAGTTCCGCTTCCGGCACCGGGTCGCGTTTCAACTCCTCCAGCAAAGCCTGCGCCATCAGGGCGCGCTGGATGTTTTGCATCTGCGCCTGGAGCATGCGGTCCTCGTCCAGGGCGCGTTCATGGGCGTCCTGGGCAATCAGCGCCATCTCGACAAGCTCCAGCAACAGCATCTCCCGGTGCTCCGAGGCCAGCATGCGTGCGGAGTCACCGGTTCGTCGCATCGCGTGGAGTTCCAGCATGGATTCCGTGATCACGTCGCCATTGACGGTGGCGATGGGCGTGTCGTCGGAGGCGTGCTGCCCAGGGTTGTTGGCGCTGGTTTCCGGACGCTCCGGCTCCTGATCCGGCCCGCAACCCAGAAGCAGGGAAAGCACGATGACGGACAGCAGATATCGCTTCATGACGACCCTGTTGTTGTTGATTGCCGGCCGGCATGCTAGTGCCGGAGCCACGCGGCGCGCTGGTCTTCCGGCGGACCCGGCCGCATCATCCGTGGCGCTGTCGCACGCCTTCACGGGTGGAGAAGGAGGATCCAGGCGCCCGATTCCCGTGAGGGACAATATCGGAACTGCGTCCGGCTACGGGAAGACCTCGGGGAACGATCAGCGTTTCCTTAGTCCCCCGAAACCCTCTGATGTTCCGACAGCGTCAGCGCCTGAATGCTCAATGCGTGGATGTCCGTCTCCATGGCCTCCCCCATGGCCTGGTAGACCAGCCTGTGGCGCTGGAGCGGGGACTTGCCCGCAAACGCGTCGCTGACCACCACAACGCGGAAGTGGCCGCGTCCGTCCCGGGCACCGGCGTGGCCGGCGTGCAGGTGGGATTCATCCTCCACGTCCAGATGCTCCGCGGCCATCGCCGAGCGCAGCCGCTCCTCGATCATGCGTACCCGTGCCTCGCTCATGGCAGCACCTTCTTGTAGGGCTTTACCGTCACATCGGCGTAGACGCCGGCGGCGACGTAGGGATCGGCGTTGGCCCAGGTCTGCGCCTGTTCCAGTGAGGCGAACTCTGCCACCACCAGGCTGCCGGTGAAGCCCGCCTCGCCGGGATCCGGGCTGTCCATGGCCGGAAACGGCCCGGCGATCAGTAGACGGCCTTCGGCCTTCAGTGTCTCCAGGCGTTCGATATGCGCTGGACGCGCCTGCTTGCGCAGCGGCAGGCTGTTTTCCACGTCCTGCGAGATAATGGCGTAGTACATGGTTAATTGACTCCCCGATGTGCCAGACTGTTTCCCGAGGAAACGCTGTAGCGTCCACGCGACCGCGGCAGGGTCGGAGTTTCCTGATGGCGGGCGCGCTGCGCTGCGATCCGGAGCCGAGCTTAACACACTGATTGACGGTGCAAGACCACCCCCCCGGGGCTGGTCGGTCGCCGGGAGAGAGCATGAGCCAGTATTTCGACATTCACCCCGAAACCCCCCAGCCGCGCCTGATCCGCCAGGCCGTGAAGATCCTGGAGGAGGGCGGTGTGATCGTCTACCCCACGGATTCGACGTATGCCCTGGGTTGCCGCATGGGTGAGAAGTCGGCGGTGGATCGCATCCGTCAGATCAGGCAGTTGGGCGATCGCCACAATTTCACGCTGGCCTGCCGCGACCTGTCGGAAATCGGCACCTACGCGCGGGTGGAGAACACCGCCTACCGTCTGCTCAAGGCTTTCACCCCGGGGCCATACACCTTCATCCTGCGGGCCACCAGCGAAGTGCCGCGGCGGTTGCAGCACCCGAAGCGGAAGTCCATCGGCATCCGTGTGCCGGATCACCCCATCAGCCGGGCCCTGCTCGAGGAGTTGAGTGAACCGCTGATGACCACCAGTCTGCTGCTGCCGGAGCAGGACATGCCGTTTACCGAGGCGCCGGATATCCGTGATCGTATCGGCAAGCTGGTGGACCTGATCATCGATGGCGGCGCCTGCGGCATGGAACCCTCCACCGTGGTGGACCTCTATGACGGCGCCCCGGAGGTGATACGTCATGGCAAGGGGGATGCCAGCGTTTTCGAGACATGAGCGTCCAGATGGCCCCGGCTTGTCCTGTTGTCGCTGCAGTGGGCATCCTGTTCCCGCGATGTGGCTTGGCAAAGGCGAGACTGCCTGATCCGTATGAATCTGCGTTATCATCCGACGCTTCGAAACGTATCGGTACCCGAATCGGCGAGGAGGCCATTTGAGTTCGCTAGGATCACGTCAGAACCGTGTGCTGTCCGGTATGCGGCCCACGGGCAAGCTCCACCTCGGGCACTATCACGGCGTCCTGAAGAACTGGGTCAAGCTGCAGCAGGAACACGAATGCTACTTCTTCATTGCCGACTGGCATGCGCTGACCACGCACTACGATGAGCGTGAAGTCATCGCCGATCATGTCTGGGACATGCTCATCGACTGGCTTGCCTGCGGGGTGAACCCCAGCCTGGCCAAGCTGTTCATCCAGTCCCAGGTGCCCGAGCATGCCGAATTGCACCTGTTGCTCTCCATGATTACGCCGCTGGGTTGGCTGGAACGGGTCCCTACCTACAAGGACCAGCAGGAGAAGCTGCGGGAAAAGGATCTCGCCACCTATGGGTTCCTGGGCTATCCGCTGCTGCAGTCAGCCGATATTCTCATCTACCGGGCCACCGCCGTGCCGGTGGGCGAGGACCAGGTGGCCCATGTGGAGCTGACCCGCGAGATCGCGCGACGCTTCAACCACCAGTTCGGGCGGGAGCCCGGTTTCGAGGCGAAAGCCGAGGAAGCGGCCCGCAAGATGGGCAAGAAGAACAACAAGATCTACCACGGCCTGCGGAAGAAGTATCAGGAGCAGGGTGACCAGGAGGCGCTGGAAGTTGCCCGGGCCCTGGTACAGGGCCAGCAGAACATCACCCTGGCCGACCGTGAGCGCCTGCACGGTTATCTGGACGGCAGCGGTGTGGTCATTCTGCCGGAGCCGCAGGCAATGCTCACGCCGGCCGCGAAAATGCCGGGCCTGGATGGACAGAAGATGTCCAAGTCTTACGGCAACACCATCGCCCTGCGCGATGATCCGGCTGAAGTGGAACAGAAGATACGCACCATGCCCACAGATCCGGCGCGTGTCCGGCGCACGGACCCCGGCACCCCCGAGAAGTGCCCGGTCTGGGAATTCCACAAGGTGTACTCCGATCAGGACACGCGGGACTGGGTCCAGAAGGGCTGTACCACTGCCGGTATCGGCTGTCTGGACTGCAAGAAGCCGGTGATCGAGGGCGTGCTGGCGGAACTGGAGCCGATTCGCCGCCGCGCCAGGGAATACGAGGAGGACCCGGAAACGGTGCGCACCATTGTGGCCGAGGGTGCGGAAAAGGCGCGTAGCACCGCCAGGGAGACCCTGGAGGAAGTACGGCGCGTGATGGGAATCAACTACAGCTGAGCCAGCGAGCCTGCCTGCGGGCTCGGGGGGATGGTAATGACCGAGGGCGTGGAAGCAGCCGAGCTGCTGGCGGATGATCCGGCCCGGCTACGGGCACTCGTTCGCGGCGAACCGCTGAAGGAATTGCCTCACGACCTGTATATCCCCCCCGACGCCCTGGAAGTCTTTCTCGAAACCTTCGAGGGCCCGCTGGATCTGTTGCTGTACCTGATCCGGCGCCAGAATCTGGATGTGTTGGACATTCCCATTGCCTCCATCACCAAGCAGTACATGGAATACGTTGAGCTGATGAAGGATCTGCGGTTGGAGCTTGCCGCGGAATATCTGGTGATGGCGGCCATGCTGGCGGAGATCAAATCGCGGATGCTGTTGCCGCGTCCACCCGTGGACGAGGAAGAGGACATCGACCCACGGGCTGAGCTGGTGCGTCGCCTGCAGGAGTACGAGCGCTACAAGACCGCCGCTGAAGACCTGGACGTCCTGCCGCGGCAGGGGAGGGATGTCTTCCCCGCCGCCGCCCCGGCTCCTGGCGCCGAACCGCGCCAGCGGGAGCCGGAGGTCAGTCTGCGGGAGTTGCTGGGCGCCCTGGCCGAGGTGCTCGGCCGGGCGGAGATGTTCACCCACCACCATGTGCGCAAGGAAGCCTTGTCGGTGCGGGAACGCATGTCACGCACGCTGGAGCAATTGAACAGCGAAGAATTCACCGCCTTCGCCGACCTGCTCAATCCCGAGGAGGGGCGGCTGGGTGTTGTGGTAGGGTTTCTTGCCATTCTGGAACTGATCAAGGCGTCGCTGATCGAGCTGGTGCAGACGGAGCCGTTCGCACCCATCTATCTGCGCGCCAGGGCGTGAGGAAAGGAACCCGGATGTCGGAACCACCTTTGAAATTCATCCTGGAGGCGGCGCTGCTGGCGGCCGGCGGCCCGCTGTCGCTGGATCACATGCAGACACTGTTTCCCGCCGCCGGTATTCCGGAAAAGCCGCGGCTCAAGGAGGCGCTGGCGGAGTTGTCGCAGGACTACGAGGGCCGGGCCGTTGAAGTCGTGGAAGTGGCTTCGGGCTGGCGCATTCAGGTGCGCTCGGCGTATGCCGACTGGGTCTCCAGGCTGTGGGAGGAAAAGCCCGGGCGCTACTCCCGGGCGCTGCTGGAGACGCTGGCCATCATCGCCTACCGACAGCCCGTTACGCGGGGCGAGATCGAGGAAATCCGCGGCGTCAGCGTCAGCACCTCCATCATGCGCACGCTGCAGGAGCGGGGCTGGATTCGTACCGTGGGGCATCGCGACGTCCCCGGTCGTCCGGCGATGTACGGCACCTCACGGCAGTTCCTCGATTACTTCAACTTGAAGAGCCTCGACCAGTTGCCCACCCTGATGGAGCTGAAGGACCTGGACCAGGTGCACCCGGAACTGGACCTCCGCTTCCCCGAGGACGTGCCTGCGGAGACCGAACAGCAATGAGTGACGAGAAGCTGCAGAAGGTTCTGGCGCGCGCCGGGCTTGGCTCCCGTCGCCAGCTCGAGGAACTGATCAGCCAGGGGCGGGTGCTGGTGAACGGCGAACCGGCACGGTTGGGGGATCGGGTCACCGGTCACGAGAAGATCAAGCTCGATGGCCGCCTGATACCGACCAACCGGTTGGCGGGGCCAGACCGGCGGGTACTTATCTACCACAAGCCGGTGGGCGAGGTGAGCACGCGGTCAGACCCGGAAGGGCGCCCCACGGTGTTTGCCAGCCTCCCCAGAATCGGCAGCGGGCGCTGGGTCAGTGTGGGGCGCCTGGATGTGAATACGCTGGGGCTGCTGCTGTTCACCAATGACGGCGAACTGGCCAATCGCCTGATGCATCCAAGGCATCAGCTGCTGCGCGAGTACGCGGTGCGCATCTTCGGCCAGGTGGACCAGGCCAAGCTGCAGCGGCTGGTGAGCGGCGTCCGGCTGGAGGACGGCGAGGCCCGTTTCGAGACGGTGCAGCCGGGCGGTGGCGATGGCGGCAACCAGTGGTACAGGGTCACGCTTCGGGAGGGACGGCAGCGTGAGGTCCGGCGGTTGTGGGAGTCCCAGGGTGTGCAGGTCAGCCGCCTGATCCGGGTGGCCTATGGGCCGGTGCAACTGCCCAAGGATCTGGCGCGCGGGGAATGGCGATTTCTCGACAGGGAGGCGGTGGCGGAGTTGTGCCGCTGCGTCGAGATGGACCCGGAGCAGCCCGTGGGCAAGCCTGAACTGCGGCACCGGCCGGCGCGCAAGCCGACAGCGCGTCAAAAGAAACGCCGACGCTGACCGAAAGGGAAACTGAAAAGCCCCGCGCCGTTGCCGGCAGACGGGGCTTCGCCTCAACGGTGACCCGGGGTGTCAGGTCGGAACGTGGCCGTTGAGCTGACGATTGGAGACGCTGTGCTTGATGCGCACGACGTCCTTCTTCAGTTCCTGGGGCACCTCGAAGCTGGTGTCCAGCATGATCACCAGGCGCCGGACATTGTCGTTCTTGGCCAGGATGCGGCCCAATGCCCGCTGGATGCTCGGTTTCGTGATGCTGCTGCCGATGTTCTGGAGCAGGTAGATACCGTAATGGCGGCTGGCGGCGATATAGCCCAGTGCATCGCCCACGCTGCGGGTCTGCGGGATGAAGATCCGCTCGGTTCCCAGCCGGTAGAGGCCGTCGTCCGGAGACCAGCCATACACCGCGCGGCCGGTCGTCAGCGTCAGCCGCTTGAAGACCTCGAACAGGCGTTCGGGGCTGTCGGTCTCCAGCACGGCCAGGCGGAATTCCGATTCAATGACATTTGACAGACTGAGACTTTCTACCATTGGTTTGCCATCCTGCTAGCGCGTTCCCTGGGCTGATGTTCTCAAGCACGATCGTGTGAGAACCTCAGCGCTTCCCTTGATTGAGTTATGTAGCAACTATTTCTGCTTTGAGCATGCACAGTATCGGTTTTGACTCTGGCGAAGTGTGACACACTTCATAACAAGCGCGCCAGACTGGGCAACCGGTTCCTTTCTCCGGGCGCAAGCCGAGGTATGGCAGTGTCGGTCAGCTTTCCCCGAGCCGCGTCCGGCGACCGTGCAGGTGTCCACTGTCCGGCCCCATCAGATAGACGAACCAAGCGGCCAGGTCTTCGGGCTGGCGCTGGCCATCCGTACTTTCAGCGGGGTATGCCTTGCGGCGCATGGCCGTGTCGACAGCGCCGGGGTCGAAGCTCATCACCTTGACCGGGCCGCGCCCCAGTTCCAATGACAGGGTTTCCATCATGTTCTCGACCGCGGCCTTGGATGCGCCGTAGGCACCCCAGAACGCCTTCCCGCGCCGTCCGACGGCGTCGCTGACAAACACCAGTCTGGCGTCCGTCGCACGTTGCATCAGCGGCAGACAGACATGATTCAGCAGGAATGGCGCGTTGATGTTGACGTGCAGCACTCTGGCCCAGATTTCGGGATCATAGTTCATCATCGGCGACAGCTCGCCGAGGAACGCCGCGTTGTGCAGCAGACCGTCCAACTTGCCGAAATGCTGGTCGATGGCCGTTGCCAGTTCCAGGAATTCGGCGGGCCCCACGCCTTCCAGATTCATCGGGTGAATCACAGGTTCGGGCCAGCCCTGGGCGACGATGTGGTCATAGAGCTTTTCCAGCGGCTTCAGCTCCTTGTCCAGCAGGATCACGGTGGCGCCGGCGCAGGCGCAGGCCTCGGCGGCTGCCTTGCCTAATCCGCGAGCGACGCCGGTGATCAGGATGACTCTGTCCCTGAGCTGATCGGCGATGGCTGGTGGCGTGGCCGGCAGCTCAGTGAGCTGGCCGACCGATTCTGCTGTTTGGTTCGTCATGATGTGCTTCCTGTCAGCGTTTGCCGGCTCGCCGGGCTGTCCGCCAGGCAATCCAGAGTTTGCGGATGGGGGTGAGTTCGTAGGACTGCTCCAGCACCGGGTAGCCGTCCCGCTGCATTTCCTGTTGCAGCGTACGGGCCAGGGCCGCGAGTACGAGCTGACTGCGCTGTGCCGGTGCATCGTCACGCGGCAGCCGTTGCTCCGCCTGCTGCAGGAATTCCAGCACCCGTTCCCCCTGTTGCGCGAGTAGTTCCCGCAGCTGTTCCTGGCCCTGAGGTTGCAGGAAATCGTCGCGATGCACCCCGGCCACCCGCATTTCGTCCTCGGGAATATAGCTGCGACCCGCGAGGGCGTGAGCGCGCAGGTGGTGCAGCCGGTCATCCAGGGTCAGCGCCATGCCGAGGTCATGGGCGAAGGCCAGCGTCGCCTCCTCGGTGTAGCCGCTCACGGTAACCAGCAGCTGCATCAGCGCACCGCCGCTATGGTGGCAATACACCGAAAGTTCGCGAAAGCTTGGGTAGGCACCGTATTCCAGGTCCATGGCCGCCGCTTCCTGGATATGCGTGAAAGGTTCCCGTGGCAGTCCGTGGCGGCGCACTGTCTCCTGCAGCAACTGTCCGGCCGGGTGCCGGGCCTGGTTGCTGAATATGCGGTCCAGCTCTTCCCGCCACCAGTTGAGTTTCACGCTGGCAACGCCGGGGTCCGAGACCTCCAGCGGAATGGCCATGATTTCCGCGTGGTAGGTGTGCAGTGCGAGCAGGTCGGCACGACGGTCCGGCGCCGCCATGCGTAGCGCATAGTAGCGGTCGGAGCCCGGTGGGGCCGCCTTGTCCTGACAGTAGTCCAGTGGCTGCATGGAAATTCTGAGCTGTTCCGGTGGCGGGATAAGAACACAAGCCCGCCTTCAGCGCAAAGGTACACTTGATGATCTTTCAGGAAGCATGTACGGGGTGGCACACTCTAGGAGTTGCCGGCGTCCTCCGCGGTCACGACGGTCACCGGACGTACCGATTTCTCCAGCGCATCGGGCGTGCCCAGTGCCTTGCGCGGGCGTAGCCCCAGTTCCGTGAAGCGGCGAGCGCCGGACAGGACCTGCCGCTCCATCGAGCCCACGGCCTTGTTGTAGGCGTCGACCGACGAGCCCAGGCTCCGGCCCAGTTTTTCCATGTGTTCGGAGAAGGTCACCACCCGGTCGTAGAGCGCCTCTCCCAGTTCCCGTATCCGCTCCGCGTGTTCGGCGACCACCTCCTGCTGCCAGCCGAATGCCACGGCGCGGAGCAGGGCGACCAGCGTGGTTGGGCTGGCCAGTATCACGCGCTGGTCCAGCGCGTGTTCCAGCAGGTCGCGATCCAGATCCTGTGCTGCGGTGAGAAACTGGTCGCCGGGGATGAAGAGCACGACGAAATCCGGTGTATTGCTGAACTGCTGCCAGTAATTCTTGGCTGCCAGCTCCCGCACGCGCTCCCTCAGCTTGCGGGCATGCCGGGACAGGGCCTGATTGCGGCTGGTTTCATCCGGCGCCTCCATGGCCTCGAGATAGGCGTCCAGGGGTGTCTTGGCGTCGACGATCACGGCGCGTCCGTTGGGCAGCCGGACAACCATGTCCGGGCGCACGGCGCCCGTCTCCCCGCGGACACTGGGCTGCTCGGTGAAGTCGCAGTGTTCCACCATGCCGGCCAGCTCCACCAGCCGTCGCAGCGTCAGTTCGCCCCAGCGGCCGCGCACCTCGGGTCGGCGCAGCGCCTTCACCAGATTATGCGTCTCGTCGCGCAGGCGGTCCTGGTCCTGAGTCATGCGCTTGAGCTGTTCCTGCAAGGCGCCGTGGTTGCTCTGACGTTCCTTCTCCATGGCCTGCAACTGCGCCTCGGTCTTGCCCAGTGCCTCCCGGATCGGCCTTACCAGGGCTTCCACGGCTTTTTCCCGATCGCCCAGTTCGGCCTTTGCCTGCACCTGGAACTGTGCCAGCTTCTGCTGCGCCAGGCGGAGAAACTCCTCGTTGTTGTGGCGCAGCGCGTCGCTGGACATGGCGCGGAAGCTTTCCGCCAGTTGCTCGCGGGCAGTCCGGAACGAGGCATTGCGCTCTTCCGCGATGCGTTGTTCCGCATCAAGCCGGGAACGGAGCATGGTGTTCTCGTGCTGGAGGGCCTGCAAACGGCGCTGGGAGCGGTGGTGTACCAGCAGGCCGGCGATGATCGCACCGAGGAGCATGGCGGCGGCAACCAGGGCAAGCACCTCCGGCTGGTCGGGCAGGGTGGTCATGGGCGTCCCCTAGCGGGCGGCGGCGACAGTGGACATCAGCGCATCGCCCGCTCTTGAATCCAGCCAGGGGAGCAGGTCCAGCGGATGGCCGATGAGGCCGTCCGCGCCCCATTCCGTGGGACGATCCTCGGCGCAGATGTAACCGAATAGCGCGACCAGGGTGGCGGTTCCGGCGCGCTGGCCGGCATCCACATCGCGCATCGCGTCGCCCAGGATGACGGCCTCCGACGGCTGAACACCCAGGAGTTCGCAGGCGTGGGACACGGGAGCCGGATCCGGCTTGCGACAGGGCAGGGTATCTCCTGAGACGATACAGGCACATCGTTCTTCAAGTCCCAGCGCGCGCAGCAGTGGGTGGGTGAGCCAACCGGGCTTGTTGGTGACCACGCCCCACAGCAGGCCCCGCTCTTCGATACCGTCCAGTAGCGGCAACATACCGTCGAACGGCCGCGTGGACTGACTGACCGAGGCGCTGTAGAGCTCCAGAAAACGGCTGCGCAGGAGCTGCATGCGCGGGTCATCCAGTGCGATATTGAAACTGCGCTGGATCATCGCCGCACTGCCGTGCGAGACGACCGGGCCATAGATGCCGTCCACCAGCGGTTCAAGCCCGTGTTCGACGCGTAACTGGTTGGCTGCATGGATCAGGTCGGGGGCCGTGTCCAGCAGGGTGCCGTCCAGGTCGAACAACACCGCCTTGATCGTGTCGGCGGGCAGCCCGGTACGACGGACGGGCGCCGGCGCGGGCTCGGCCGCGATCAGCGGGATGCCGATGCCGCAGGCATGATGCCAGGCCGCGGAACCGCTAGCGTTCACCGTGCTCGTCCTCCCCCGGCTTCTCGAAACAGGCCAGGTAGTTCACGTCCACATTCTTGCCGAGACTGTACCGGCGGCTCAGCGGGTTGTAACGCATGCCGGTGAGATCGCGCAGCACCAGGCCGGCGGCCCGCGCCCAGGCGCAAAGCTCGGACGGTCGGATGAACTGACTGTAGTCATGGGTGCCGCGCGGTAGCATGCCCAGCATGTATTCCGCCCCGATGATGGCCTGCAGATAGGCTTTGGGGGTGCGGTTGAGTGTGGAGAAAAACAGTTTGCCCCCAGGTACCGTGAGGCGCGCGCAGGCTTCAACGACCGAGGCGGGATCGGGCACGTGCTCCAGCATCTCCATGCAGGTGATCACCTGGAACGTTCCGGGCCGGGACGAGGCCAGCTCTTCCACCGTGCTGCGCTGGTAGTCCACAGTGGCACCGCTTTCCATAGCGTGCAGCCGGGCGACGTTGAGCGGCCCTTCGCCCATGTCGATGCCTGTGACGTCGGCTCCCTTCAGCGCCATGCTCTCCGAAAGGATGCCGCCGCCGCAGCCGACATCCAGTACCTTGCGGCCGCCCAGGTCCGCCCAGACCTCGATGTAGCCAAGTCGCAGCGGGTTGATTTCATGCAGGGGGCGAAACTCGCCCTCCGGATCCCACCAGCGGCTCGCAGACGCCTCGAACTTGGCGACTTCGGATGGATTGACGTTCGGGCTGGCGTTCATGACGACCCTTAATATTCAATGGATAACGTCTACTACTTAATGTAGCGTGTTTGGCGAAAATTTCCTATTCCCGTTGCGTATCACTTGCAAGTATCTTCTCTCGCCAGTCGCGCACCTTTCCGAGAACCGTTTCTCGATTAATGGTGGTCAGTTCGCGCTCGCGCAAGAGTTGTCGCCCGGCGACCCAGGTGTCGGTGACATGGAGGCGATTGCCGACATAGACCAGGTGGGAGAGCGGGTCGTAGACCGGTTCGGCGTCAAGGCCGGACATATCCACCGCCGTCAGGTCGGCAAACTTGCCGGGGACGATGGAGCCGGTGATGTGCTCCAGCCCCAGCGCGCGCGCGCCGTTCAGGGTGGCCATCCGCAGTGCGGCAGCGGCCGGCAGGGCGGCGGCGTTGCCGGATACGGCTTTCGCGAGCAGTGCCGCCGTCCGCATCTCGCCGAACATGTCCAGATCGTTGTTGCTGGCGGCGCCATCGGTACCCAGCGCGACGTTGACGCCTGCCTCGCACAGCGCCTGCACGGGGCAGAAGCCGCTGGCCAGCTTCAGATTGGATTCCGGGCAATGGATGACGCTGGCGTTGGCCTGGGCCACCATTGCGATCTCGTCATCGGTGAGCTGGGTCATGTGCACGGCCATGAAGGCGGGACCGATCAGCCCTGACTCTTGCAACCGCTGCAGCGGGCGCTTGCCGGCCTGCTCCACGCTCTGTGCCACCTCGAACGCGGTTTCGTGCACGTGCATGTGCACGGGCACGTCCAGCTCTCCCGCCAGCATGGCGATACGCGACAGGGCGGCTTCTCCTACCGTGTAGGGTGCGTGTGGGGCGAAGACGGTGGAGATCAGCGGGCTGTCGCGCCACTGGTCGCGCATGGCGAGCCCCTTGTCCAGGTAGTCGTCCGGGCCGTCGCCGTAAGCGCTGGGAAGGTCGATCACGATCATGCCTACCGAGGCGCGCATGCCCACCTGATTGGCCACGCGGGCGGTCACGTCCGGAAAGAAGTACATGTCATTGAACGCGGTGACGCCTCCACGCAGCATCTCGGCGCAAGCGGCTTCCACTCCGTCGTGAACGAATTCGGGGCTGACGTGGCGCTGTTCCGCCGGCCAGATATGTTCCTGCAGCCATTGCATCAGCGGCAGGTCATCGCCCAGTCCGCGGAGCAGGTTCATGGCCGCATGAGTGTGGGCGTTGATCAAGCCGGGAATCAGCGCGTGATGCGGCAGCTCCACGCGTCGGTCGGTTTCGTAACGCGCGTCGGCGTCCGCCGTCGGCAGGACCGCCTCAACGCGGCCATCGCGGATCGCGACGCTGTGGTTTTCCAGCACGGAGCCATCCGGTTCCACCGGAATGACCCAGCGCGCGTTGATCAGCGTATCTATCTGTTCCATGTTGGCGAACCTTATCGCGGGTAGTGTCAGGCCTTGGCGTCTCCGCGCGCAGTATACCGCGCATGGCCCCGAGGCCGTGTTTGCTTCGGTGTTTTTCTTGGTCACGCGCCGAACTGTGAGAAAATATCACCGACTATTCGACGGAGGATGCAATGCAACCCCACGACACCGTGCGTCCCATTCGATGGCGGGAAGATGGCCTGTACCTGCTGGACCAGCGCCTGCTCCCCGCAGAGGTGAGGGAGGTATTGTGCGCGGACTACCGGGCGGTGGCAGGCGCAATCACCGATATGGTGGTACGCGGGGCCCCGGCGATCGGCATCGCAGCGGCCTACGGTGCGGTGCTGGCTGCGCGCGAGTGCTGGAGCCACGGCGGCCGGCCGGCCTGGCTGCAGGCCCTGCGCGTGCTGGCCGAATCCCGCCCCACCGCGGTGAACCTGGCGTGGGCGCTCGAACGCATGGCCGCCGTGGAGCTGGACGAGGCTGCGAGCCCGGAGCCTCGCCTGCTGGAGGAGGCGCGGGCCATCGAACAGGAGGATCTGGCTGCGAATCATCGCATGGGCCGCCTGGGCGCGGCTTTGATCCCCCCGGGCAGTGGCGTGCTGACGCATTGCAATACCGGGTCGCTGGCCACAGGCGGTTTCGGGACCGCGCTCGGTGTGATCCGTCAGGCTTGGGCCGAGCAGCGGCTTACCGCCGTCTATGCCGATGAAACCCGACCCTGGCTGCAGGGTGCCAGGTTGACCGCCTGGGAGCTTCAGCAGGATGGCGTGCCGGTCACATTGCTCGCGGATGCTGCCGCCCCATTGCTGATGCTCCAAGGCAAGGTTGCCTGGGTGGTGGTCGGCGCTGACCGTGTCACGGCGAATGGGGACGTGGCCAACAAGATCGGCACTTACGGTCTCGCCGTGGCGGCACGCTATCATGGCATCGGATTCATGGTGGTGGCGCCCGCGTCCACGGTGGATATGCAGCTCGGTGAGGGGTCCGCCATTCCGCTGGAGCATCGCGGCGCGGAAGAACTGCTGTCCATCGCCGGCAGGCGGGTGGCTCCCGACGGGGCCGATGCCTGGAACCCGGTGTTCGACGTAACTCCGGCCGAGCTGGTGGATGTCCTGGTCACGGAGCGCGGTGTGGTGCAAGCGCCGAATGCCGAACGCATGGCAGAGTTGTTCGGGCGTGATACAGTCCGCAACCGGGTGCCGGTCAATGCCAGGTGATCGCCCCCGGATACCACCAACCATAACAACGGATATCCCATGGCGGGTTACAGGACGGCGGTCGGCATCTACGTGGATGCCGCCAATATCCAGATCAACGGCGGGTTCGGCATGCAGTACGACGTGTTGCGGGAATACGCCTGCCGCGGATACGGCGAACCGATCCGGCTGAACGCCTATGTCACCTACGACGAGGAGCGGGGCAAGCGCGACCGTCAGTACGCCACGCGGGCGAACAACTTCTTCTCCACCATCCGCGAGTTCGGCTACAAGGTGATCATCAAGCAGTACAAGTGGTACAAGGACGACGAAGGCAACGCCTACGCCAAGGCCAATGCGGACCTGGACATGGCGGTGGATGCGCTGCTGCAGTCCCAGAGCCTGGGGCGCGTGCTGCTGGCCACCGGTGACGGCGATTTCGTACAGGTGGTCCGTGCGCTGCAGAATCAGGGTTGCCGTGTGGAGGTGCTGGCATTCGACAATGTGTCGTCGGATCTGCGTCGCGAAGCCGATGTGTACCTGTCCGGTTACCTTGTCCCGAATCTGCTGCCCACCGGGCGCAACGGGGAACGGCCGGCCTGGGGGGAGCCGGGATCCCGGGTCCGGGGCATCTGCTACCATCGCAACAGTGACGGTTTCGGCTTCATGCGTTTCCTGCGCAGGATCTCCGACGAGCTCTGGATTACCGACACCCGCAACCCGGATTCCCCCTATGCTTCGGTCTTCTTCCGGGATGGCGACCTGCCCGACGGTGTCCGTGGCACTGATCTGCCGAGCCACAAGCTGCTGTTCGAGTTCGATATACAGCCGTCCACCGTCAAGGAGGGCGGCTTGCAGGCCACCAACATCCGGCAGGTGGGCCAACCCTGATGCCTAACGAGCTGTGGTGGGGGCTGGCCCTGGCCGCGGTCGTGGTGTGGTGGCTGCAGGCCACGCGCGCGCTGGAGGCAGCGCGCGCCGCCGGGCGCCGGGCCTGTCGGCAGGCTGAGGTACAGTTTCTGGACGACAGCGTGGTACGGCTGCAGTGGCGCCTGGAGCGCGGTGCCGGTGGCTGGATGCGGTTGCGCCGACGGTATGGCTTCGAGTTTGCCACCCTGGGGGATCGCCGCTACCGGGGCTGGGTGGACGTGGTTGGAAGGCGCGTCATGAAGGTGGAACTGGAGCCGCACGCATTGCCGGAGGAGCCCGGCAGGCCATCTGTGGAGTGAAAAGCATGAGAGTGATTGCACGTTTGTTTCTGGCCCTGGCTGTCAGCCTGTCTCTGGGGAGTGCCTGGGCCGCCGATTCCGACAACGAAGGAGATGTACCCATGGTGGTATTCGAGACTAGCCACGGCGATATCACGATTGAAATGTTCCCCGATGAAGCGCCAGTCACCGTGGAGAATTTTCTCTCCTATGTGGATGACGGCTTCTTCGACGGCACGATCTTCCACCGCGTCA
Organism: Ectothiorhodospiraceae bacterium; assembly: GCA_020831845.1. GTDB lineage: Bacteria > Pseudomonadota > Gammaproteobacteria > Nitrococcales > Aquisalimonadaceae > LSCE01. The sequence continues at coordinate 22,812 of JAFIFV010000061.1, read as the reverse complement.
TGCCCGGTTTCGTGATCCAGGGCGGCGGTTTTGACGCCGACATGAACCAGAAGGACACGCGTGATCCCATCAAGAACGAAGCCGACAATGGTCTGAAGAACGACCGCGGCACGTTGTCGATGGCGCGCACCCAGCAGGTCAATAGCGCCACCTCGCAGTTCTTCATCAACCTGAACGACAATGCCTTCCTGAATCACGGCTCGCGGGATTTCGGCTATGCCGTGTTCGCCCGGGTGGTGGAGGGCATGGATGTGGTGGACGAGATCGCCCAGGTGCCTACCGGCTCACACGGCCCACACCAGAACGTGCCGCGGGAGCCGGTGGTGGTTTCCCGGGCCTATCGCAAGGAATAGGCCGCCCCGGAACACCGTCGTCGGGGAGCAGAGGAAGCGCCGAGGCCGTCACTCCGCCGTGATGTCCAAAGGGCCTTTCGGTGCATGCCCGCCCCGGCGGCGCTGTGGTATGATCCTGCGTTTTCCCGAGTCCTGTCCCGCCGTCCGGCGGCAGCACACCGGTTGATCCTGAAAAAAGCAGAGAGCGTCGATGTCGAACGTCGCGAAGGAAATACTGCCCGTCAATCTCGAAGACGAGATGAAGCAGTCCTACCTGGATTACGCCATGAGCGTGATCGTGGGGCGGGCGCTTCCGGATGTGAGAGACGGTCTGAAACCCGTCCACCGCCGTGTGCTCCATGCCATGCGCGAACTGGGGAACGACTGGAACAAGCCCTACAAGAAGTCGGCCCGTGTCGTTGGTGACGTCATCGGTAAGTACCACCCGCACGGGGATTCCGCCGTCTACGACACGATCGTACGCATGGCGCAGCCTTTCGCCTTGCGCTACATGCTGGTGGATGGGCAGGGCAACTTCGGTTCGGTGGACGGCGATGCGCCGGCAGCCATGCGTTATACCGAAGTCCGCATGGCCCGCATCGCCCATGAGTTGCTGGCGGACATCGACAAGGAAACGGTGGATTTCAACGACAACTACGACGGCTCCGAGCGGGAGCCCGTGGTGTTGCCCACCCGCGTTCCCAATCTGCTGGTCAATGGCGGCTCCGGTATTGCCGTGGGCATGGCCACCAACATCCCTCCGCACAATCTGGTCGAGGTGGTGGACGCGTGCATTGCGCTGATCGATGACGACGACCTCACGGTTGACGACCTGATTCGCTACATCCCCGGCCCCGATCTGCCCACGGCCGCCATCATCAACGGCACCTCCGGCATCCACGAGGCCTACCATACCGGCCGCGGTCGCCTGATCATGCGGGCCCGGACGCACATTGAGGAAGACGAGCGCAACGGCAAGCTCAGCATCATCGTGACCGAGCTGCCCTACCAGGTGAACAAGGCGCGGCTGCTGGAGAAAATCGCCGAACTGGTCAAGGAAAAACGCATCGAGGGTATTACCGAGCTGCGTGACGAGTCGGACAAGGACGGCATGCGCATGGTCATCGAGCTGCGTCGCGGCGAGGTGGCGGAAGTGGTGCTGAACAACCTGTTCCAGCACACCCAACTGCAAACGGTCTTCGGTATCAACATGGTGGCGCTGGTGAACGGCCAGCCGCGCCTGTTGAACCTGCGTGACATTCTCGATGCCTTCCTGCGCCACCGCCGCGAGGTGGTGACCCGGCGCACGATCTTCGACCTGCGCAAGGCGCGCGAGCGCGCCCACGTGCTGGAAGGCCTGGCCGTTGCGCTGGCCAATATCGATGAGGTCATCGAGCTGATCAAGGCATCCCCGAGCCCGGCGGAGGCCCGCCAGGGCCTGATGGATCGTCTGTGGCCGCCGGGCATGGTCACCGACATGCTGGGACGCGCCGGTGCCGATGCGTCCCGCCCGGAGGGCCTCGCCCGGGAGTTCGGCCTGGTGGACGGGAGCTATCGCCTGACCGAGACGCAGGCCCAGTCGATACTGGATCTGCGACTCCACCGGCTCACCGGCCTGGAGCAGGACAAGATCCTGGACGAGTTCCGGGAACTGCTGGACCGTATCGCCGACCTGATCGAGATCCTCGACAGCACCGATCGCCTGATGCAGGTGATCCGCGAGGAACTCGAGGCGGTGAAGGAGCAGTACGGGGATGCCCGTCGTTCGGAGATCCTGGAAAATCGTCTGGATCTCACCATGGAAGACCTGATCACGCCGGAAGACGTGGTGGTGACGCTGTCCCACCTCGGCTATGCCAAGTACCAGCCGCTGACCGCCTACCAGGCGCAGCGCCGCGGTGGCCGAGGCAAGAGCGCCACGGCGATGAAGGACGAGGATTTCGTCGACCAGCTCTGGGTGGCCAACACCCACGATACGCTGCTGTGCTTCTCCAGCCATGGCAAGTGCTACTGGCTGAAGGTTTACGAACTGCCGCAGGGCAGCCGCGCCTCGCGGGGCAAGCCCATCGTCAACCTGCTGCCGCTCGAGGAAGGCGAGCGCATCAACGCCGTGCTCCCGGTGCGGGAGTTCGACGAGGCGCATTTCGTGTTCATGGCCACCCGCAACGGCACGGTGAAGAAAACGCCGCTGTCCCACTTCTCGCGCCCCCGTTCCACCGGCATCATCGCGCTGGACCTGCGTGGTGAGGATTACCTGGTCAACGTCGGCATCACCGATGGCGAGCGGGACATCATGCTGCTCAGCAACGCCGGCAAGGCCATGCGCTTCCAGGAGCGCGAAGTGCGCGCCATGGGTCGGACCGCAGCCGGCGTACGGGGTATTCGCCTGGAGCAGGGCCAGCATGTGATCGCCTTGCTGATCCTGGGGGAGGGCGACATTCTGACCGCCACTGAAAACGGCTATGGCAAGCGCACGCCGCTGGACGACTACCCCCGCCGCGGCCGTGGTGGCATGGGCGTCATCTCCATCCGTACCGGCGATCGCAATGGCGAGGTGGTCGGGGCCGTGCAGGTGGTCGAGAACGACGAGATCATGCTGATCACCCGCAAGGGCACGCTGGTGCGCACCCCGGTGTCCGGCATTTCCACCATGAGCCGCAACACCCAGGGCGTGAAACTGATCGCGCTTGGCAAGGACGAGACGCTGGTCGGGCTCGAACGGCTGGAGTTGCTGGACGAGGACGGGGATGTCGATGTCGACGACAACGACAGCGAGGCACCGTCCGAGGATTGAGCGCCCCCTGCGCTGGGTGAGGCCGCGGTGGCACGAACAGTTCGGTTGCCGGCGGCCTCCCGCTGAATTCAATCTGCTTCGAGGAGTCATTTGCAATGGCACGTGTGTACAACTTTAGCGCCGGGCCGGCCATGCTGCCGGAAGCCGTGCTGAAGCAGGCCGCAGAGGAAATGCTGGACTGGCAGGGCAGCGGCATGTCGGTGATGGAGATGAGTCATCGCGGCAAGGAATTCGTATCCATTGCTGCCCGGGCCGAGCAGACCCTGCGCGAGCTGATGGGCATACCCGAAAACTACAAGGTGCTGTTCCTGCAGGGTGGCGCCACTGGCCAGTTCGCCGCCATTCCTATGAACCTGCTACGGGGCAGGAAAGCTGCCGACTACATCAATACCGGTTCCTGGTCGAAGAAGGCGATCAAGGAGGCGAAGGCCTATTGTGACGTCAACGTTGCGGCTGCGAGCCCGGATGATGTGTTGACCATCCCGCCGCGCGAGAGCTGGAAACTCGCTGGCGATGCGGCTTATGTGCACTACACCCCGAACGAGACCATTTCCGGGGTGGAGTTCCACTGGGTGCCCGAGGTGGATGCGCCGCTGGTGGCGGACATGTCGTCCACCATACTGTCGCGGCCGGTGGACGTGTCCAAGTACGGCCTGATCTACGCCGGCGCCCAGAAGAACATCGGTCCGGCCGGCATCACGCTGGTGATCGTGCGGGATGACCTGATCGGTGAAACCCTGCCGGGCACGCCGTCCATCTGGGACTACCAGGCCATGGCGGAAGCCGATTCCATGTCCAATACCCCGCCGACCTACGCGTGGTACATCGCCGGGCTGGTGTTCCAGTGGATCAAGGACCAGGGTGGCCTGGAGGCCATGGCCACGCTGAACCGCCGCAAGGCGGAAAAGCTGTATCAGGCCATCGACGGCTCGGATTTCTACAGCAACCCGGTGGACCCGAACTGCCGCTCGTGGATGAACGTGCCGTTCGTGCTGGCCGATGACGCGCTGGATGATACCTTCCTGGCGGAAGCCAGGCAGGCCGGCCTGACCACGCTCAAGGGCCACCGCAGTGTCGGCGGCATGCGTGCCAGCATCTACAACGCCATGCCGGAAGCCGGTGTTGATCGCCTGGTGGAATTCATGGCGGAATTCGAGCGCCGCAACGGCTGAACCCGCCCCGCGCTCCGCATGCTTCAAGCATTGCCGGGCGCGTGTTTCCGAGCAAGCAGGAGTTCCACGTGTACAAGATCCAGACACTGAACAATATCTCGGTCAAGGGCCTGGAGCGGCTGCCCAGGGACGGCTACGAGGTGGCCTCGGAGATCGGTCATCCCGATGCCATCCTGGTGCGTTCCTTCAAGATGCACGATATGGACATACCGGACACCGTTATGGCCATCGGGCGGGCCGGCGCCGGCGTCAACAACATCCCGGTGGACGCCATGAGCCGCCGGGGCATCGCCGTGTTCAACGCCCCCGGGGCGAATGCCAATGCCGTGAAGGAACTGGTGCTGGCATCCCTGTTCCTGGCCGCCCGCAACGTCTGCCAGGCCTGGGACTACGCCCGGCGGCTGGAGGGCAGCGACGCGGAACTGCACAAGCAGGTGGAAGCCGGCAAGAAGCAATACGTGGGCTACGAGCTTCCGGGCCGCACGCTCGGGGTCATCGGCCTGGGTGCCATCGGTGTGCAGGTGGCCAATGCGGCCCACGCGCTGGGCATGAACGTGGTGGGCTTCGACCCCGGCATCACCGTCAACCGGGCCTGGGAGCTGGACCGTGGCGTCCAGCAGGCGCACAGCGTGGACGACGTGGTCAGCCGTTCGGATTTCGTGACCGTGCATGTGCCGGTCAACGACCACACCCGCAACCTCATCAATGCAGACCGCATTGCCATGATGCCGGAAGGTGGTGTGGTGCTGAACTTCGCGCGCGAGGGCATCGTCGACGAAGAAGCCGCGGTGAAGGCGCTGGATGAAGGGCATCTGTCCGCCTATATCAACGACTTTCCCAGCAACCTCACCAAGTCGCACCCCCGCTGCATCACGCTCCCGCACCTGGGGGCGTCCACGCGCGAGGCGGAGGAGAACTGCGCGGTCATGGTGGCGGATCAACTGCGGGACTACCTGGAAAACGGCAATGTCCGCAACTCGGTGAACTTCCCCGACATGGTCATGCCGCGTGGCGGCAAGGGAGACCGCATGGCGGTGGTCAACGCGAATGTGCCCAATATGCTGGGGCAGGTGTCCACCACGCTGGCCGATGCTGGCCTCAACATCGATGATATGTATAACAAGTCCCGGGGTGATCTGGCCTACACGCTGGTGGACGTGGAGGGCGAGATTTCCGAGGCGGTGGTGACCGCCATTCGCCGTATCGACGGCGTGCTCTCGGTCCGGGTACTGAAATAGCGATAAACCGCAGGGCGGGCCGCATCATGTCCGATGAACAACTGCTGAAAGAGGTACGCGGCCGGATCGACACGGTCGACAGCGAGATACTCCGGCTGCTGAGCGAACGGGGTCGACTGGCCCAGGAAGTGGCGCGCATCAAGCGGGCCGCAGGCGAGCAGGGCGATTTCTACCGGCCGGAACGGGAGCAGGCGATCCTGCGTCGCATTCAGACCGAGAATCCCGGGCCGTTGCCGGACGAGACCGTTGCGCGTTTCTTCCGCGAGATCATGTCGGCCTGCCTGGCGCTACAGGAGCCGCTGCGGGTGGGGTTTCTGGGGCCGGAGGGCACGTTTACCCAGGCGGCGGCGCTGAAGCAGTTCGGCCATGACATCCATCTGCAGCCGCTGACCTCCATTGATGCGATCTTCCACGAGGTGGAAGCCGGCGACTTGAACTATGGCGTGGTGCCGGTGGAGAACTCCACCGAGGGCGTCGTAAGCCATACGCTGGACTGCTTTCTGAACTCGCCGCTGCAGATTGTCGGCGAGGTCGAGCTGCGTATCCAGCAGAACCTGGTCAGCCGCGAAAAGGCGATCTCCGACCTCAAGCGCGTGTACTCGCACCCGCAGGGTCTGGCCCAGTGCCGTGCGTGGCTGGATACCCATCTGGCCGGCGTCGAACGCATTACGGTCAGCAGCACGGCGGAAGCGGCACGCATGGCTGCTACCGAGGACGGCGCCGGCGCCATTGCTTCGGAAGCGGCGGGAGAGCTCTATCGCCTGAATCTCCTCGCCGAAGGCATCGAGGACGTCAGCGGAAACACCACCCGCTTTCTGGTCATCGGCCGCCAGTCCCCGCCGTCAACCGGCGATGACAAGACCTCGCTCGTGGTCTCACGGACCGATCAGCCCGGTGGCCTGTGCCGCTTGCTGGAGCCGCTGGGTCGCCACGGCGTCAACATGACCCGCCTGGATGCCCGGCCTTCCCGGCAAGGCGTTTGGGAATACGCCTTCTTCATCGACTTCCTCGGCCACGCCGACGACGAGCATGTGAAAAAGGCGCTGACGGAGATGCGTGAACAGTCGTCGCTGTTTCGGGTGCTGGGCTCCTATCCGCGCGCCGCACGTTAAACCAGGTAGCGAATCTATGACCGAAATCAGACCGTCGTTCCGGGACCTGGCCGTGGAGGGTGTCCGCGGCCTGCAACCCTATCAGCCCGGCAAGCCGATCGAGGAACTGGCGAGGGAACTCGGCCTGGAACTGGACAGCATCGTCAAGCTGGCGTCCAACGAGAACCCCATGGGCCCTGGTACCAGGGCGATCAACGCCGCGCGCGATGCGCTTACCGAAGTGCACCGCTATCCGGATGGCAACGGCTACAGTCTGAAGCTGGCACTGTCCCGGCACCATGGCGTGGCCCCGGAATGCATCACTATCGGCAATGGCAGCAACGATGTGCTGGCCCTGCTGGCGGGCGCCTTTCTGGACACTGGCCGTGAAGCCGTGTTCTCGGAGCATGCCTTCGCGGTCTATCCCATCGTGACCCAGGCCGTCGGTGCCACCGCGCGCGTGGCGAAGGCGCTACCGGAAGGTTCGGACATGCCCTTCGGTCACGATCTGGCGGCCATGGCCGCTGCGGTCGGGCCGGCGACCCGGCTGGTGTTCATCGCCAACCCCAACAACCCCACCGGCACTTGGCTGGAATCGCAGCCGCTGAAGGATTTTCTGCGAGCCATGCCCGATGACGTCATCGTCGTGGTGGACGAGGCCTATTTCGAGTACGCCGATGCCGATCGCTATCCCGACGCCACCCAGTGGCTGTCCGCGTTCCCGAACCTGGTCGTCACGCGCACGTTTTCCAAGGCCTACGGCTTGGCGGGGTTTCGGGTCGGTTATGCGTTGTCCCATCCGGGTATCGCCGAGCTGTTGAACCGGGTGCGGCAGCCGTTCAACGTCAACCTGGTGGCCCAGGCAGCTGCCGAAGCCGCGCTGGCGGATCAGGATTACATCCGGCAGTCGGTGGCGGTGAATGGCGAGCAACGCCACTGGCTCCACGGGAAACTGCAGGCGCTGGGTCTGACCGTGCTTCCCTCGGCGGCGAACTTCCTCTGTTTTCGTGTTGGCGCGCGGGCCGATGCGGTCTACCAGGGCCTGCTTGAGCGCGGCGTCATCGTCCGGCCGGTGGCCGGCTACGGGCTTCCGGGCTATCTGCGTGTGACTGTCGGGCTGCCGGCGGAGAACCAGCGGTTCATCGATGCGCTGTCGGAACTGTTGACGGGGGAAACATGACGGCGCCGTTGATACCCCGGCTCTCCGTCATCGGCGTTGGCCTGATCGGCGGATCCTGGGTGAGGGCGCTGCGCCTGGCCGGCCAGGTGGGTCACGTGGTGGGCTGCGGTCGCAATGAGGACAACCTGAAACGCGCACAGCAGCTTGGGGTGATCGATAGCTACGTCACCGACCCGGCGCTGGCCGTGGTGGACGCGGACCTGGTGGTGGTTGCGGTGCCGCTTGGCAGCATTGGAGCGGTGTTCGAACGCATCGTCGGGCATCTTCCCGCCGCTGCGGTGGTTACCGATGTCGGCAGCGCCAAGGGGGCGGTGGTCGCCGAGGCGCGTTCGAAGCTCGGCGAGCGCCTGGCCGATTTCGTGCCCGGTCATCCGATTGCCGGCACCGAGAAGAGTGGGGTGGAAGCATCCTTCCCCGACCTGTACCGCGGTCGCCGTGTGATCCTGACGCCGCTGGACGAAACCCGCAGCGAAGCCGTGGAGCTGGTGCGCCGTGCGTGGCAGGTGGCTGGCGCCATGGTCAGTACCATGAGCGTCGCGCACCATGACGAGGTACTGGCTGCCACTTCACATCTGCCACATGTATTGGCCTACGGGCTGGTGGACAGCCTGTCACGCTGGACCGACCGTGAGGAAATCTTCCAGTATGCGGCCGGTGGCTTCCGCGACTTCACCCGCATTGCTTCCAGCGATCCGGTCATGTGGCGGGACATCTGCCTGGCCAATCACGAGGCCCTGGTGGATGCCCTTGAACGCTACAGTGCGGACCTCGACGCCTTGACCGAGGCCGTGAGGCAGCGGGACGGGGAGCGGCTGGAAGCGGTATTCCGCAATGCGCGTCAGGCCAGGGAGCGCTTCCTGGCCATGCTTGAAGGATGAACCAGGTGAATCAGCACGAAACAGCAGGCCTTCGGTTCACGGCCAACCCCGGCGGTGAGCTTCATGGCCGTTTCCGAGTGCCCGGGGACAAGTCCATCTCCCACCGCTCTGTCATGCTGGGGTCGCTGGCCGATGGAACGACGGCGGTTAGCGGGTTTCTGGAGGGCGCCGACGCGCTGGCAACGTTGAACGCATTCCGCGCCATGGGGGTGCAGATCGACGGGCCGGATGCCGGCCGGTTGCGCATTCGCGGTGTGGGCCTGCACGGGCTGCAGGCCCCGGCGGGTCCCATGGACATGGGCAACTCGGGCACCTCGATGCGTCTGTTGGCCGGGCTGCTCGCCGGCCAGGCGTTCGACAGTGAACTGACCGGTGATCCCTCCCTCAGCCGTCGGCCCATGCGTCGGGTCACCGACCCTCTGGCGCTGATGGGCGCCAGCGTGGAAACCACGGAGCAGGGCACCGCGCCGCTGCGGATTCGCGGCGGCCAGCCGCTGCGGGGAATCCGTTACGACATGCCGATGGCCAGCGCCCAGGTGAAATCCAGTCTGCTGCTGGCAGGACTTTATGCCGAAGGTGAAACCTGGGTGCGCGAGCCGGCGGTAACGCGCGACCATACCGAGCGCATGCTCGAGGGTTTCGGTTATCCGGTGTTGCGGCAACAGGGCTGGGTCGGCGTGGCCGGTGGGCATGCCCTTCGGGGTGGCGACATCGACGTGCCTGCGGATATCTCCTCTGCCGCCTTCTTCCTGGTGGGGGCCAGCATTGCTTCGGGCTCCGAAGTGGTGCTCGAGCATGTCGGCGTCAACCCGACGCGGACCGGGGTACTGGATATCCTGTCGTTGATGGGAGCGGACATCGAGCTGCGTAACCGGAAAACGGTCGGCGGCGAGCCCGTGGCCGACATCCGTGTGCACGCCGCCCGGCTGCGTGGCATCGAGATCCCGGCGCGTATGGTGCCGCTGGCGATTGACGAGTTCCCGGTGCTCTTCATTGCCGCGGCCTGCGCGGAAGGCACCACGGTGCTGCGTGGGGCGGAGGAGCTACGGGTCAAGGAAAGCGACCGCATCGCGGTGATGGCCGAAGGCTTGCAGACGCTGGGCGTGGATGCCCGCCCCACCGATGACGGCATGGTCATCAAGGGTGGTCCGATTGGTGGGGGTACCGTCCACAGCCACCACGACCATCGCATCGCGATGTCGTTCGCGATGGCCGGGCTGCGCGCCAGCGCACCGATCGAAATCCTTGATTGCGACAACGTCGTCACCTCGTTCCCGGGGTTCGCCAGACTCGCCAGGCGCAGCGGACTGCGCCTGGATGCCACCGGAGGCGCGCAGTGAGCCGGGATGCCCCGGTCGTGGCCGTGGATGGCCCCGGCGGATCCGGCAAGGGGACCGTCTGCCGCGCCCTGCAGCGGGCCACCGGCTGGCACCTGCTGGATAGTGGCGCCATTTATCGGGCCCTGGCGTTCGCCGCCCGCCGCCGCGGCGTGGACCCTCAGCGCGGCGATGGCATCGTCCAGCTCGCCCGTGATCTGGACGTGTCTTTCGAGCCGGATTCCGATGGCCAGATCCGTGTCACCGTCGATGGTGACGACGTTACGCTGGAGCTGCGCGAGGAACGCACAGGCAACCTGGCTTCGCAGGTGGCCGTGATTCCGGCTGTCAGGGAGGCGTTGCTGGATCGCCAGCGGGCTTTCCGCGCCGCTCCCGGCCTAGTGGCCGACGGTCGCGACATGGGCACCGTCGTTTTCCCTGATGCGGAGCTCAAGGTATTCCTCACGGCCAGTGCCGAGGAGCGCGCGCTGAGGCGCCATAAGCAGTTGAAGGAGCAGGGGGTCGATGGTAACCTTGCCGATCTTTTACGGGAGATCAACGAGCGTGACGAGCGGGACAGTACGCGCGCCACTGCGCCGTTGAAGCCGGCCTCCGACGCCGAGGTGATCGATACCACAGGCCTGACCGTCGAGCAGGTGGTAGGCAAGGTCATGACTCTGCTGGAAAACCGGCTATCATTATGAGTTGCATGCAAGTTGGGCGGCCCGCACACCATGGGGTGTGAGGGTTTTTTGTATAACCTCTAACCACAGACGGCGGCATTCCGTCGCAGTCTAGGATCGACTGACCAATGAGCGAAAGCTTTGCTGAACTGTTTGAAGAGAGCCTTGCCAAGACCGACATGCGGCCTGGCTCCATTGTCACCGGCAAGATCGTTGCCATCCAGGGCGATCACGTGGTGGTCAACGCCGGGCTGAAGTCCGAGGCCGTGATCCCGGCCAGCGAATTCTTCGGCGACTCAGGCAACCTGGAAGTTGAAGTCGGTGATGATGTCGAGGTGGCTCTCGACGCCGTGGAGGACGGTTTCGGGGAAACTCGCCTGTCCCGGGAGAAAGCCAAGCGTGCGCACGCCTGGAGACATCTCGAGAAGGCTTATGAATCCAGCGAGACCGTCACTGGCGTGATCAGTGGCAAGGTCAAAGGCGGCTTTACCGTGGATCTCAAGCACATCCGCGCGTTTCTGCCCGGTTCCCTGGTTGACATCCGTCCTGTTCGCGATACCACGTACCTGGAAGGCCGCGAGCTGGAATTCAAGGTCATCAAGCTGGACGAGCGCCGCAACAACGTCGTCGTCTCCCGCCGTGCCGTGGTTGAGGAAGAGTACAGCGCCGAGCGCGAAGCGCTGCTGGAGCGGCTGCAGGAAGGCCAGGTGCTCAACGGTATCGTCAAGAACCTCACCGACTACGGCGCCTTCGTGGATCTGGGCGGCATCGACGGTCTGCTGCACATCACGGACATGGCCTGGCGCCGCGTGAAGCATCCCTCCGAGGTGGTGGAAGTCGGCAAGGAAATTGAAGTCAAGGTTCTCAAGTTCGACCGCGAGCGCAACCGCGTTTCCCTGGGCCTCAAGCAGCTGGGCGAGGATCCGTGGGAAAATATCGCCTCCCGCTACCCGGAGAACACCCGGGTCATGGGCCGCGTGACCAACATCACCGACTACGGCTGCTTCGTGGAAATCGAGGAAGGCGTGGAAGGTCTGGTGCATGTCTCCGAAATGGACTGGACCAACAAGAACGTCAACCCGGCCAAGGTTGTTGCCGTGGGCGACGAGATCGAGGTCATGGTGCTGGATATCGACGAGGAGCGTCGTCGTATCTCGCTGGGCGTCAAGCAGTGCCAGGCCAACCCCTGGGAGCTGTTTGCCGCTACCCATAACAAGGGTGACCGCGTTTCCGGTGGCATCAAGTCGATCACCGACTTCGGCATATTCGTCGGCCTGGACGGTGGTATCGACGGCCTCGTCCACCTCTCCGACCTGTCCTGGGACGAGACCGGTGAAGAAGCCGTTCGTCACTACAAGAAGGGCGACGAAGTCGAAGCCGTTGTGCTTTCGGTGGACGCGGACCGGGAGCGTATTTCCCTGGGCATCAAGCAGATGGAGCAGGATCCCTTCTCCAACTGGATGGCCGAGAATCCCAAGGGCTCCATCATCAAGGGTACCGTGAAGGAAGTTGACGCCAAGGTTGCCGTGATCGACCTGGGGGATGGCATCGAGGGGCACCTGCGTGCTGCCGATGTGGCCCGCGAGCGTGTCGAGGACGTGCGCAACTATCTCAAGGAAGGAGAAGAGGTCGAGGCGAAGTTCGTGGGTGTGGATCGCAAGAACCGCGCGATCAGCCTCTCTATCAAGGCCAAGGACTTCCAGGACGAGGCCAAGGTAGTGCAGGAGTACAGCCGGCCGAGCAGCGCCGGGACGACCACACTTGGGGATCTGCTCAAGGAGCAGATGGACAACCAGAACGACTGATCGGTTCCTGGTCGGGCACGGGGCTGTTCCAGCCCCGTGTTATCCCCTGTCCTTGGAATAGGCCGAACGCGCAGTGAAAGGGCTGGGCGATTCCGGCGTGGAAAGCTTGGGGACACCACTGATGACGAAATCCGAGCTGATCGAACTGATTGCCTCGAAACAGCAGCATCTTGCGTACAGAGACGTCGAGTTGGCAGTCAAGACATTGCTCGAGCACATGAGCGAGTCGCTGTCCACCGGAGAGCGCATCGAAATTCGCGGTTTCGGGAGTTTCTCGCTGCACCATCGGCCACCACGTATCGGGCGCAACCCGAAGACCGGCGATCCGGTGGCGCTGCCCGGGAAATACGTACCGCACTTCAAACCCGGCAAGCAGATGCGGCAACGAGTGAACGGCGAAGCCGACTCGGCAAACTGAATGGCATCAACGGCGCGTTCTCTTGAATGCGCCGTTTTTTTGTTTCAACAGCTCCGGGAGCCGCCGTCTTCCCGCCCCATGCCCGACTGGATTGCTGACCTTTCGGTAACCTATGCTGAATGGGGGCCGATCTCGTCAAACATCATCTTGTGGAAGGAGTTCATGCATGCGCCGAGTCCTCGGGCTGTTCCTGCTTTTACTCGTGGTTCTGCTCGGGCTGAGCTTTGCCCTGCTCAATGCGGGTAGCGCAGAACTCGATTATTACTTCGGCAGCGTCTCCATGCCATTGTCATTGCTGGTGGTGTTGGTGCTCATCGTCGGGGCGGTTCTGGGCGTCCTGGCGACCATGACGATGATGATCCGACGGCGGCGTGAGATCAGTTCCGTGCGTCGCCGCCTGGCCGAAACGGAAAAGGAACTGAACGAACTTCGGCGACTTCCCCTCAAAGACCAACCCTGATCATGGTAGAGCTGTTCTGGCTGCTGCTTCCCGTTGCTGCCCTGTCCGGCTGGATTATCGGTCGGCGGGGGCGCAACACCCGAGGTTCCGGTTCGTCGGAAGGGCTGCAGGACGCCTATTTTCAGGGGCTCAACTACCTGTTGAACGAGCAGCCGGACAAGGCGATCGAGGTGTTCACCCGTATGGTGGAGGTGGACGCCGACACGGTGGAAACACATTTTGCGCTGGGCAGCCTGTTCCGGCGGCGCGGTGAGGTGGATCGGGCCATACGGATTCACCAGAATCTCATTGCCCGGCCGTCGCTGACCCGGGAACAGCGCATCCAGGCGCTGCTGGCACTGGGCGAAGACTATCTGAAGGCTGGCCTGCTGGACAGGGCGGAGAACCTGTTCGAGGAAGTGGTACAGGCCGATGCCCATGTGGAGCCCGCCCTGTCCCACCTGCTGGATGTCTACCAGCAGGAAAAGGAATGGACCAAAGCGATCAGTGCCGCAGCGCGGCTTGAGTCCCGTTCGGGCCAGCCCATGGCGACCATGATCGCGCAGTTCTACTGCGAGCAGGTGGAGGCGGCTTTGGCCTCCGGGGAGCGCAACCGGGCGCGGAATCTGCTCAAGCGCGCACTCACCAGTGATCCCTCCTGCGTGCGAGCGAGCCTTTTGCAGGGGCAACTGGAACGTTATGCTGGCAACTACAAGCAGGCGCTCAAGGCGTACCAGCGCGTGCGCTACCAGGACGTGGAATACCTGCCGGAGGTCCTGGAGCCGATGGAGGCCTGCTACCGCGAACTCGGTCGTCCGCAGGACTACCTGGCTTATCTGCAGGCGGTGCAGCAGGATTACCATGGCGCCTCGTTGCTGCTGGCTCTGGCTGAGCAGATCCGCCTCCGGGATGGGGACCAGGCAGCGGCGGATTACCTCGAGCAGCAACTGCGCCAGCGGCCATCGGTGCGCGGTCTCAACCGATTGATCCAACTCAACCTGGCTGGGGATGTGCTGGAGGCGCCGGCTCAGAATCAACCGTTGCCGGTGCTACAGGAACTGTTCGAGACCTTGCTCAAGAGCAAGCCCTCCTATGCCTGTGGCCGCTGTGGATTTACCGCGCGGACGCTGCACTGGCACTGCCCCAGTTGCCGGTCCTGGAGCACGATCAAGCCGATTCACGGAGTGGAAGGTGAGTGAGTTGAACATACCCGCTGTGCGAGGCCCCCGTGTCGTGGTGGCGCTTGATTTCCAAGAGGCCCGCGATGCCCTTTCGCTGGTCGATCAGCTGGATCCAACCCAGTGCCGCCTGAAGGTGGGCAAGGAACTGTTTGTGCGGGCGGGACCGGCACTGGTTGAGAAACTGACTGGTCGGGGCTTCGAGGTGTTCCTGGATCTCAAGTTCCACGATATACCGAATACTGTGGCGGGCGCGTGCCGGGCTGCTGCACAGTTGGGCGTCTGGATGGTGAACGTTCATGCCTCCGGGGGGCGCGCCATGATGGAGGCGGCCCGGGAGGCGGTGGATTCCGCAGGGGCATCCAGTCCCTTGCTAATCGCCGTCACCGTGCTCACCAGCAGCAGCAGCCAGGTGCTGGCGGAAACCGGGGCGGATACCGATGTCGGCCGCCAAGTGCTCCGACTGGCCAGGTTGAGCGCGGATGCGGGGCTCGATGGTGTGGTCTGTTCCGCGCAGGAGGCGGTCGAACTGCGCGAGGTGCTGGGCCAGGCGCCGCTCCTTGTTACTCCGGGAATCCGCCCTGCCGGAGCGGAGAGCGGGGATCAGCATCGGATCCTGACGCCCGCGGCCGCCATTGCGGCGGGCTCCAGCTTTCTGGTGGTAGGCCGCCCCGTTACCCGGGCGCAGGATCCGGTCGTGGCGCTGGAGCAGATCAATCGCGAAATCGGGCAGGTTTTGACAGCGGGAGCCTGAACGATTATTTTCTAGATGCCCTGCCGGGATGGCGGGGCCAGGCTTCAAGCCTGAACCTCAAGCAAAAGGAGCATGCTATGACGTTTCCCAAGGTACGTACGTTCGTTCTGTCTGCCGCCCTGCTGTGGTGTGGTCTGGTGTTTGCCGAAGGACCGGTGAACATCAATACTGCAGATGCAGAAGCGCTGGCTGCTGCCTTGTCCGGGGTGGGCGAGGCACGGGCCGCCGCCATCGTGGAATACCGCGACGGCAACGGTCCGTTCGCCAGTGCCGACGAGCTGAGCAATGTGCCGGGAATCGGTGCATCGACCGTGGAAAACAACCGGGATCGCATCCTGGTGGACTGACGGTCCACGCCCGCCGGGGGCGTTCCCGGACGGGCGTGAGATGCATCGTCAATTATAAAGGGGGCGCTTGCGCCCCCTTTTCTGTGTGAGTGACTGCGCCCAGACGCCCGTCAGCAGGAATTTCCGGGACGTGCACTTCTGCGTACTGGCGGATGATGTTCGGAACCGCGATCCTTGGTAGACACGACTCTGCGGGCCGCTGATTGCACTTGTCCGCCATACAACGAGAGATTGCACATGGACTTGAACGAAAACCTGGTTCGTCTTCTGCCAAAGGCGGAACTGCACCTGCATATCGAGGGTACGCTGGAGCCGGAGCTGCTTTTCGAACTGGCGGGGAAGCATGGCATTGTCCTGGAGTACGAGTCCGTCGAGGCCTTGCGGGCTGCGTACCAGTTCTCCGATCTCCAGGATTTCCTGGATATCTATTATCAGGGCGCTTCGGTACTGCGGGATGAGGATGACTTCTACCGGTTGACCAGTGCCTACCTGCGGCGCGCCAGACAGGATGGCGTGGTGCATGTGGAAATCTTTTTCGACCCGCAGACGCACACCGGGCGCGGAGTGGCGTTTTCCACCGTGATCGAGGGCATATCCCGTGCGCTCGATGAGGCCGAGCGGGCATGGGGCATGAGTTACCGCCTGATTCTCTGTTTTCTACGCCACCTGAGCGCGGCCGAAGCCATGGCAACCCTGGAGCAGGCGTTGCCCTACCGTGACCGGATTTTCGCTGTCGGGCTGGACTCCTCGGAACAGGGGCATCCGCCGGGCAAGTTCACTGCAGTGTTCGACCGGGCCCGCGCCGAGGGCTTGCTCACCGTGGCGCACGCCGGTGAAGAGGGGCCGCCGGAATATATCCGTCAGGCGCTGGATGAATTGCACGTCTCCAGGGTGGATCACGGAGTGCGCTGTGAAGAAGACGCCGACCTTTGCCGGAGGCTGGCGCAGGCGCAGATTCCGCTCACGGTATGCCCGCTTTCCAATATAAAACTGGGCGTGTTCAGCCGCATGGAGGATCATAACCTGAAGCGGCTGATGGAGGCGGGGCTTCTGGTGACGTTGAACTCCGACGATCCTGCCTACTTTGGCGGTTACGTGGCGGAGAACTATCTGGCCGCCCAACGCGCGCTTGGGCTTTCCACGGACGACATCTGCCAGCTGGCTCGCAATTCCATCCAGGCCTCTTTCATGGTTTCGTCGCGGAAGCGGCATTGGTCGGGCCGTATCGATGCGATTGCCGCGGAGGTGTCCACATCGGGCCTGGAACGGTTGCCCGCGTTCGCCCAGGCGGACTGAAGCCGCGCCGCCGCTACCTCCCGGAACTGCGCACTCCGCCCCGGCGTAGTTTACAGAGAAGCATGAGCCGCATCGGCCGACCCGTTAGCCGGCGCATGACAAACTGACAGCCAATACGATTATCATCGGCCGTTGGCGGAGCCTGTGGCTGGTTTGAATGAGTCTATCCCCGACACGGCAGGTGGGAGGAGACAAGCGAGAATGGTTGAACAACCCTCCAGAACCCTGGGAGAGCTTGCCGAGCTGGTGGGTGCCCAACTGTTTGGCGATGCTGGCCGCCGCATACGCAGCGTCGGGTTGCTGGGGAAGGCGACTGGGGATGAAATCGGCTTCTGTGCCAGTGCACGTTACCTGGATCAACTGCGCTCCACAGGCGCGGGTGCGGCGGTGGTTCGCGAAGAACACAGCCAGTATTGCCCCACTGCCGCGCTGGTGGTCGATGATCCGTACTACGCCTATGCTGCCATTGCCAGCGCTCTGCATCCTCGCGAGAGAGCCGCCCCCGGCGTCCATCCCTCCGCGATCGTAGCATCTGACGCCATACTGGAGGCAGGCGTCGCCGTCGGCCCGCATGCAGTCATCGGCGCCGGCGTCCGGCTGGGACGAGGAACCGAGGTCGGCCCCGGCACGTTCATCGGCGATGGCACGCGCCTGGGGGAGGATTGCTGGCTGGCGAACGGCGTCAGTATCGGTGCCGACTGCTCTCTGGGGGATCGCGTCATGATCCACCCCGGCGTCATCATCGGCGCCGACGGCTTCGGTTTCGCTCCTGGACCGCAGGGATGGCGTAAGGTCCCGCAACTGGGGGCCGTGCGTATCGGGGATGATGTGGACATTGGCGCCAACAGCACCATCGACCGCGGCGCGCTGGAAGATACCGTGATCGGTCCCGGGGTGAAGATCGACAACCTGGTGCACATCGCCCATAACGTGCACATCGGCGAGCGCACCGTGATCGCCGGCTGTACCGTGGTGGCCGGCAGCACCACCATTGGCAGCAACTGCGTCATCGGCGGTGCCTCCGCCATCACCGGCCATATCCAGATCGTCGACGGTGCCACGGTCACCGGCATGACCGGCGTCACCAATCACATCCGCGAGCCCGGCGTTTATTCCTCCCCGCTGCCCGCACAGCCGGTGCGGGAATGGCGGCGCAACACGGTGCGCTTCACGCAACTGGATGACATGTTTCGTCGCGTTATCAAGATGGAACGCGAGCTGGAGGCGGTGACGGGAAAGCAGGGAAAACGCGGCCGAAGCGACTGAGCAGAAACGAAAAAAGGCTCAGGAGAACCTGAGCCTTTCTGATTTGGCTCCCCGGGACGGGCTCGAACCGCCGACCCAGTGATTGCCTATCCCTTGGCGATCAAGTTCTGTGCGAGGCCAGGTGTCAGGAACAATGCGTGCGGTACATCCTTTGTCACTTGCTCGTCGGCAATGTGTATTTGGCTGGTAGTGTGGCGGAGGTTCGCCGCGGCCCCAGCTGCTTAGTCGCCCGCGTCCAGACGGAGCTCGAACTCGTCCTTCTCCCGCTGTCTCCTAATCATTTTCTGGAACAATCCTCGCGAGCAGCGCAGACCATGCCAGGAACCCCTTCATTAATTCGATAATATGTAGCTCAAAAAATATGTTATTTACAGCGCAATTATCCAGCGCAAAAAAGAAGGGGACGTCATTTACCTATCAGCTTAAAGTGTCTGCCTAGCAGCGGTGCTTTTCCGTGTGCAGCCAGCGCGCAGTCGGCGGTCGCGCAGATAACACCGACAGGGTGGGCGGAGAAACCCCTTTCGTGACCACCCCGCGAACGCGGCGTCAGGCGCGACGGCCCGGAGAGACGGGCGATCTGATTCCTGTCTGTTGACTGCGGAGGGAGTGCCACATGGCGAACATCATCGACTTCAGCTTGCGGCGGCCGATAGACGGATCGACCAAGGAGAGGGCCCGAGCGTCGGGCGAGACTGCCAACGGGAGGACTGTGCAGTGGCTCGAGGAGAAGCGCCGCCAGTACGGCCCGAACTGGGCTGGCTGGAAGCTCCGCAAGAGGTCGCCGGAGGAGCGAGCTAGCCTGATTCAACTGGCGCGTAACCTGGGCGCGATCCTAGCCGAGCTGCCCCACGGCACGAGAGCGCATGCTCTTGAGGCTGCCAAGGGGCCGGATTCGGCTGCCAAGGGCGACGCGAACAAGTACGTAACCCGGGTCGCCATTAGTCCCTCTCGTTCCGAGGCTGCTGCAGAGCTGGCGCGACGTCTCACCCCGTACGTAAGCAAGTATATTTCGGTAGCGCGCGCAGCCGGAGAGCTGGTAACAAGCTCCCGGGTTGAAACGGATCCCAATCACTTCATGGCGCGCCTGTTCCGGGATACCCGCCTGGGGGGCGAATCACGAAGGAGGGAGGAGTCAGCGGAGTGGGCCGCTGAGCTCGCCGCCATGCTAAACGCGGTATGTGATGCTGTTGCACGGCGCAACCAGCTTGGGCCGCTGTTCGACCGAATGGATGAGGCGAATATTTTCGCGAGTGATAACTCCCGGAGTCCGGATTTTCTGCCTACGTCATGGCTGTCGGAAACGTTTCACAAGCTTTCCATATGGCATCTCGCGCCCTCGGAGCAGGACACTTACCGAATCTTGTCGCGAACCGAGGACGGGACTCCATGGTGCGGCGATGCCCTGTTCGTGCCCCGTGTTCAACTGATGACCGAGGTTCGCGCGGTGGACGTGCGCATGCGCCTTAGCTCGCCGTTTGGATGTAAAGGGTGGAGCGCACCACCGGAACCTGCTGTTTCGAGCGTGCGGCTGGTCTTCCGCCTGGAAACTTGGCTCGCGATCATGCCTGATGCCGTCGACCACGCGACGCCAGCGCTGACCCGGGCGTGCCTTCTAATCCGGCCTGCCGTTACCGCTGAGCCGAAGGCGGGCCGTGACCAGGTGCTCTGGCTGGGCAGCAAGCCCGGTTTGCTCAGGGCATTGCTGATGTACGGCGATGATGACGAGGGCGGCGAGATCTGGGAGAGCTCGGACTCCACGACTGATTGGCTCGCCTCCCTGCCGGAGCAGTTTCTAGAGTGGTTCCACGAGGAGGAGCTTCAAGTCGGCGCCCTAGGCGAAGTGAGCGCTGAACAGTCCTACGACAGTTTCGGATTCCGCACGGATCTTCGCGACGGGCCCTGGTGGGTGCTGCCGGTCAATGACGTTGTGGTCAAGCAGACCCTGGGAGATGCTTTGTATACCGAGCCATACAGTCTCGACTTTCGTTATCCCGATACCTTTAGCTCCTGCCCCGCGCTTGCTGAAGTGGACGAGCTCATCGAGCTGCCCCTCAACAGCATGATGCCGACTTTGGCGCCCCCATCGACCGCCGCTTGCGCGCTCCAGTTGCATTTCCTCGACGAGGGCGCAGGCAGTCACCTGATCGCCGAGCTCGAGAAGGATGCGCTGCGGATTCGCGCAACGTTCGAGCGGCTGGAGAATTCCGTGAGGAGTTCGCTGAATGCGGCGCAGCAGCGCTTTCTCGAGGGACTGGAACGCCACGGTGACGGCGAAGCTTGACGTCACCTTCTCAAGACGCGGGATACGCAGCGTCTGGCGACGACCGGCGCATAGGATGATTTTTCACAAGTACGAGGAACACGAATGAACATCCAAGAAAAAGTACGTGAATTCTGCTCTGTCATCAGCTGCGATGTCTGCACCCGTCGCGGCTTGCCGAAGGTGCTCCGGGATGGTGACTTCAACTTCCCTTGGCCGGGGTATATCGGGCCGAACTATTGGAAAAATCGGGTCTTGTTGCTGGGGCAAAACCCTGGCGTATCGCTCGATCGCTTCAACAGCCAGGACAGGCAGATGGCGGATGCCTTGGCTGACCTTGCGCGGGAGGAAAACGCTGACGCGCTGGAGCACCTTGAGCGCATTCATTTGCGTGTGGTGCCGACTTGGCCGGTAGGTATGCATTTTCCTCTAATCGAGTCGGGCCTGACGCTGGAGGATATTGCCTACACCAACGCCGTGCGTTGTCGAACACATGCCAATGCAGCGCCTCCAGCTCCCATGGCAGCGGAATGCGTGACGCGCCACCTCAAGCGCTGGCTCGATTGGCTGGGGCCCCGCATCGTGGTGTGCATCGGCAAGTGGTCGCACCAGCTGGTTGAGGCCGAGCTCAAGAGGCGCGGGATCCCCAGCGCGTTCATCAATCGCCAGCGCAGCCTATCGACCCAGCAACGCCAGGAGAACAGAGCGGCGGTCGCGAACTTGGTGAGGCGGACACTGCGGTCGGCCGCACGCAGCGACATCGAGCAAGTCCCGCACTTGAGAGCCGTGGCTCTGGAGAAGTCGGCAAGATCCGCGGCCCCGAAGCAGGGGCGCTGGGGCTTCGATGACTACCGCCTGCTGTTTCAACAGCTCGGCTTCGTCGCGCCGGCGAAAGGCAAAACGCTCAAGCACGGCAAGAGAATGCCCTCGCTCTACTTCAATGAACGCGACGGGTTCGTGTTCTTCACCGCAGCGACGAAGGACCGCGCGCGTTACCTCTCCGTGCATTGGGAGCGGATTCCCCCGCGGATCGCCAAGGACGACAAGCCGAATCTGATCACCTTGGTGCCGCGGCCAGGGAGCGAAAAGATCGCTTTCGAAAGCCTGCTCGCAGGGGAAGCCGGTGCGCATGTCTGAGCTTGCGGCTAGCCGGCGGGCCCGCCCGGCTGCTCGATTTGCCAAACCTGCTTGGGGCGGTTCACTGTGTGCGACCACTTGGGCGTGCTGTAGATTTGCGGTTACAGTTGCCTGCATTAAGAGTGAAAACAGCAGGTCGAAGGGCAAAGCATGGGACGCGGGCGGTATTCTGCGCGCACCTGGGGAAGCCTGATCGGAGCAAGGTTTGGCTAGCCTTTATTTCGAGCAGCTGATACTGAACTCGCCCTACGAATATCCATAGCGTCACTGGGAACTCGACGAGCCGGGCGAGCCAACCCGGAAAATTATCGAAGCGCGTCGGCTGGCGGAGTTCCTCACCCCGATCCCCAAGCCCAGGAAGCGGAAGGATTCGGCGGTGCAGGGCGCGCTGCTGTTCGACGAGGGGAGGGCGCTCCCAACCGGGGATCAAGCGTACGACCATACCGCCATCATCAATGGCGTTCGCCAGGAGGTCGATCGCTGGCGCCAGTTGCCGAATCCAGCTCAGTGGCAAGTAACACCGGAGACGGCGCGCTTGCTCCAGCACCTGAGGCACCACAATTTCAGCGGCATCCGCCCTTTCTTCTGTCAGGGGGAGGCCATCGAAAAGGCGATCTGGCTGTGGAGGTTGCGCCTAGTGCGGGGAGGGCCTGCAAGAGATTCATCGAACACCTTGCTAACGCGAATAACGACGCCAATCCCGAGCTCATGCGAGTCGCGCTAAAGTTCGCGACGGGGGCCGGCAAGACCATTGTGATGACGATGCTGACTGCGTGGCAGACCATTGATGCCGTCCGTCATCCGCAGAACAAGAGATTCACTCGGGGTTTTCTGATCGTGGCGCCCGGCCTGACGATACGCGATCGCCTTCGCGTCCTGCAGCCAAATGATCCGGACAGTTACTACCAGAGTCGTGAGCTTGTGCCAGGTGACATGTTTGCTGACTTGGAACGCGCCAAGATTCTCACGCGAATTACCACGCCTTCAAACTGCGAGAGCGTGTAGACCTCTCTAAGGGCGGGCGCTCGCTGCTCCAAGGCGCGGGGAGGCGCTCAATACGGTCGAGATCGAGGGCCAGATGCTCCAGTGTCAACGGCAACTGAAAACTGACCCACTTGGGCGGTGATTCGGAAATCGAAAACTGACCCACCCAGCGCTGTTCTAAACGGTCACTGCGGGTTTGACGACGCCTGCTTTGCGCTTCTCCTTCAGCCGGTAGCTATCCCCT
>JAFIFV010000058.1 GCA_020831845.1 Ectothiorhodospiraceae bacterium | reverse complement strand
CCGGGCATGTGGGGTGCCCCCGGGGGTAGCATTGGGTTCCGTACATCCGCGTTTTCTTCACCGGCGGGCGGGCGGGGCGGCGCGGCGGGCCGTTGGGTTCACTCCGTCAGTCCCTTGGCCTGCGCACCCTCGGTGCGATGGTGATCAGTCAGCTTTTCCTTGTGCTTCTTCAGTTGCCTGTCCAGCTTGTCGACCAGTCCATCGATGGCGGCGTACATGTCCTCGGCCACGCAGTCCGCGAACAGCCGGGCGCCGCTGATCTGCATGGTGGCCTCCGCCTTGTGATCCAGCTTTTCCACGGTCAGCACCGTGTGCGCGTCGACGACATTACCGAAATGCCGATCCAGGCGTCGGAATTTCTCATCAACATAATCGCGCAGTGCGTCCGTGAGTTCCACATGATGACCGGTCACATCGATTTGCATGACACTCTCCTATGCTGGCGGACCACCTGTTCGTCGGCGACGCCGGCGCGCAGGATGACCCTATGCGATGCGTTTGCGCTCATTCGAAGAAGCGATGGACATGGACTCCCGATACTTTGCCACGGTGCGACGTGCGACGTTAATGCCTTCTTTCTGCAGAATCTCCGCCAACTTGCTGTCGCTGAGCGGTTTGCGGCTGTCCTCGTCGCCGATCAACCGTTTGATGCGGGCCCGGATCGCGGTTGCCGAGGCCTCCTGCCCGTCCACGGTATGCACGTGGCTGGAAAAGAAATACTTGAACTCGAAGGTGCCGCGGGGGGTGTACATGTATTTCTGCGTGGTGATGCGGGAGATGGTGGATTCGTGCATCTCCACTTCTTCCGCAACTTCGCGCAGAACCAGCGGCTTCATGGCCTCCTCGCCATGCTCGAGGAAGTCCTGCTGGTGGCGGACGATGCAGTTCGCCACTTTCAGCAGGGTGTCGTTGCGGCTGCGCAGGCTCTTGATCAGCCAGCGGGCCTCCTGCAGGTGCTGGCGCAGCGTGGTGTTCTGCTGACTGGAGTCGGCGCGACGTACCAGGCTGGCATAGTAGCTGTTGACGCGGATGCGTGGGGTCGAGTCCGGGTTCAGTTCGACCAGCCAGCCTTCCTTGGTGCGGCGGACGTAGACATCGGGTGTCACGTATTCGGCCGCGGCGCTGCTGACCTGGGAACCGGGTCGGGGGTCCAGCGTGCGGATCAACGCCAGCACCTGCTGCAGCTCCTCCTGGTTGAGTTTCATGCGCCGGGTGAGCTGAGCCAACTGCCGGGCGCCGAGCAGTTCCAGGTGGTCACGCACCAGCGTTTTCGCTTCCGTCAGCCAGGGGGTGTCCTCGGGCAGGGTGTCCAGTTGCAGGCTCAGCGCTTCCTGCGGGTTGACCGAGGCCACGCCGAGCGGGTCAAAGCGCTGGATGAGGTGGCGCACGGCTTCCACTTCGTCCAGTCCCACCTCCCATTCCTCGGGCAACGCTGCCAGGATGTCCTCGATGCTGATGCAGAGGTAGCCGTCTTCGCGCACCGCGTCGATGACCGCTTCGGCGATGGCCATGTCGCGCCCGCTGAGGCGGGATAACTGGGCCTGTTCGCGCAGATGGTCCTGCAGGCTGATGCCGGTATGCGTGCGAGCCTCCCAGGCTTCGCGCTGCTCCTCGCTGTCAGGGGCGCTGTAGCTGGTGCTGCCGTCGTAGATATCACCCCAGTCGGAGTCGACCGGCAGATCGCCGGGAATGTCGTCGGGGGCGGTAGAATCGGTTTCGCTGACCTCGCGTTCGGCCGCCTCGCGCACACTCTCGTCGGTCTGGGTGGTGGCGGCATCCACCTCAGGGTTGTCGGTCTCCTCGCTCAGGTCAAGATCGTCCTCGGCGCCCTCGGCCGGCTCCAGCATCAGGTTGGAGTCCAGCGCCTGCTGGATCTCTGTGCGCAGCTCCAGCGTCGACAACTGCAACAGGCGGATGGCCTGCTGGAGCTGCGGCGTCATGGTGAGCTGTTGTCCGAGACGGAGCTGTAAGGATTGCTTCATAAACGCTGTATGGTCGTTCCTGATCAGGATCCGGTGGCGTGATCTGGTTGGTGGCCACCGGACAACCGCTGAAAACCGGAAGCCCTCGGGTACGATTGGAACCCCGGGTTCGGCAACTGACTACTGTGACCATCCTAGCCCAAACGTCGTAGCGATAGAACAGAGTGGCCCAGGATTTGCTGGGCAATTCACGTTCCTGGCCTCGCGCTACAGTCGGAAGCTCTCGCCCAGGTAGACCTCCCGGACCTGCTTGTTGGCGAGAACCTCTTCGGAACTGCCCTCTGCAATGACGCCGCCGCCGCTCAATATGTAGGCGCGCTGGCAGATGCCCAGCGTTTCCCGGACGTTGTGGTCGGTGATCAGCACGCCAATGCCGCGCTCCGCCAGATGACGGATGATGCCCTGTATATCCAGCACGGAGATCGGGTCGACCCCGGCAAACGGCTCGTCCAGCAGGATGAAGCGTGGATTGGCCGCCAGTGCGCGGGCAATCTCCACTCGCCGGCGCTCGCCGCCGGACAGGCTGATGCCCATCTGGTCGTGGAGGTGGGCCACATTGAACTCCTCAAGCAGTTGCTGGACCTGTTCGCGCCGCTGCTCCCGGCTCAGTTCCGGACGGGTTTCCAGTATGGCCATCAGGTTGTCCGCCACGCTGAGCTTGCGGAAGATGGAGGCCTCCTGCGGCAGGTAGCCCACCCCTTTGCGTGCGCGGACGTGCATGGGCAACCGCGTAATGTCCTCCTCATCCAGCAGGATGCGGCCATCGTCCACGGGAATCAGGCCCACCACCATGTAGAAGCAGGTGGTCTTGCCTGCCCCGTTGGGGCCCAGCAGACCTACCACTTCTCCGCTGCTGACTTCCATTGAAGCGCTCTGGACCACCGTACGCTTGCGGTAGCTTTTCCTGATGCCCTGAACGCTGAGTGTGCTCATTCGTCCTCGTCATCCGGGAACAAGGTGATGCGGATCCGGCGGCCGGTGTCCTGGTCGCCCCGGGCGTTGACCACTTCGGTTTCCAGGTTGTAGTGCACCGTTTCGCCGGTGAATTCGTTCCGGCCCTGGGTCAGTCGGCCTCCTTCCAGCAGGATGACCCGTTCCGGACCGGCCGCATGGTATTCCATGCGCGGGGCTTCCGCCCTGACCACCCGGCCGTCGCCGTCGGGGGTCTGCGTGTAGATGGCAGGGGCGCCCTCGACGACGACGTGATCCAGCTCGCGCCCGCCGGAGCGGGTGTGGACTGTCATCCGGTCACCGGTGATCTCACGCAGACCCTGGGTCAGGACCACGTCGCCGGTATAGATGCTGATGCCGGTGACGTTGTCGATTTCGGCATGATCGGCGTCCAGGGTAATTGGCTGCTGGCGGCTGGCGTCGGCCTGCAGTAGCGGCGAGGCGCCCACCAGTACGGCCAGCAGCGCCGTCTGGGCGAGGTGCCGGCCGGGGCCTCGCATCCCCGGCGCGGAACTAGTCTGAATTCTGGGCTTGCGACGGAACATAGTTGCCTTTCACCTCGGAAAGCAGTTCGAATTGATCCCGCTCCAGGTAGCCGCGGGCGCCGGTGCCGCTGATGCGCGTGCCTTCGCGATAGTAGACCGCGAATTCGTCCGTCTCCGCGTAGCGTTCTGCGGGCAGCACGTAGACTTCGCTGGTGTCCACGTTCGCTTCCAGGTTGTCCGGTCCGCGCGCGCGCCGAATGGTCACCTCGCCTTCCAGTTGCGCTTCGGTCACGTTGTTCCAGGCGCGGCCCCTTTCGGAGCGCAGTATCCAGGGTTCCCCGGTCTCCGGAATGAAGGTCATGACCGGCGTTTCCAGGGTCCAGAGGTCGTCGCCCGTGAAATGCAGCATGCGCTCGCCGGCAAGCCGGTAGGTAACCACGCCGTCCTCGTTGGTGGCATCCATCGTGAACCCTTCCACGAAGTAGTCCGGCCGGGTTTCCGCGTCCATGACGTCCGGCGGCGGGGGCGCGACCGTGTCCTCGTCCAGTATCCACCAGCCCGCCAGGGCGATGATGCATGCGGCGGCGATGCGGAAGACCCAGCGCTTACCCATGGCGATAACGCTCCAGGATCGCCTGGAGCCGCCCCTGGGCGTGCAGGATCAGCTCGCTGGCTTCACGCACGGCACCCTGTCCGCCCGGGCGGCGGCTGTGCCAGTGACATTCCTGCAGCAACAGCGGGTGTGCATTGGGTACGGTCATTGCCAGGCCGGCCCGGCGGAGCACCGCCAGGTCGATCAGGTCGTCCCCCATGAAGGCGGCCTCGTCGCTGTCCAGGTGCAGTTCGGCAAGCAGGCCGGCCCAGGCCTGCGGTTTGTCGCCTACCCCGGTCAGTACGTGGGGTATGCGCAGGTCCTCGGTCCGGCGCAGCAGTGGCGCCGATCGGCGCGCGGTGATCACGGCCACGGCGATGCCGTTCTCCAGCAGCAGCCGGATCCCCAGCCCGTCCAGGATATTGAACGGTTTCAGGGTTTCGCCTTGCTCGCCGTACCAGACGCTGCCGTCGGTCAGTACGCCGTCCACGTCCAGCGCCAGCAGGCGCGTGCGGGCGGCGCGGTCCAGTACCGATTGGCCGGGCATCTCGAAGGTGACAGGCAGATTCATCACACCACCCCGGACCGCAGCAGGTCGTGCATGTTCAGCGCGCCCACGACGCGGTCTTCATGATCCAGCACCACGATGGCGTTGATCTTGTGGCTCTCCATCAACTGCAGCGCTTCCGCTGCCAGCGCCCCGAGCCGGATGGTTCGCGGGTTGCGCGTCATCAACTCTTCCACGCGCGTGTTCTGCAGATCAATGCCCCGGTCGAGGCTACGGCGCAGATCGCCGTCGGTGAAGATGCCCAGCAGCCGGTCTCCACCGTCCATGACCACGGTCATGCCGAGCCCCTTGCGGCTCATTTCCACCAGCGCGTCGCGCAGCGGGGCGTCCGGCGGCACCCGGGGCAGCGCATCGTCGCGGTGGATGAGGTCGTCCACCAGCAGCAGCAAGCGGCGACCCAGTCGGCCGCCCGGATGCGAGCGGGCGAAGTCCTCGGCAGTAAAGCCGCGAGCCTCCAGCAAGGCCACGGCCAGTGCGTCGCCCATGGCCAGCGCGGCGGTGGTGCTGGCGGTGGGGGCCAGGTTCAGCGGACAGGCTTCCTGCCGCACCCCAACGTCGATATTGACCGATGCCGCCTTGGCCAGCGTTGAGCCAGGCTTGCCGGTCATGCTGACCAGCGGGACGCCCAGACGCTTGATCAGGGGCAGGATGGTGATGATTTCATCGGTCTCGCCGGAATTGGACAGCGCCAGCACCACATCCTTCTGGGTGATCATGCCCAGGTCGCCGTGGCTGGCC
Source organism: Ectothiorhodospiraceae bacterium (assembly GCA_020831845.1). Taxonomy (GTDB): domain Bacteria; phylum Pseudomonadota; class Gammaproteobacteria; order Nitrococcales; family Aquisalimonadaceae; genus LSCE01. Next base: position 94,088 of record JAFIFV010000058.1, on the reverse strand, counting down.
TCGCCGGGGTGAACGAAGAACGCCGGCGAACCGGTGCTGGCCAGCGTGGCTGCGATCTTGCTGCCCACGTGTCCGGACTTGCCCATACCAAGGACGACGATGCGGCCCTCGCATTGCAGCAGGTAGTGACAGGCGCGCACAAAGGCTTCGTCGATGCGGGCGGTGAGAGCCCGCACTTCGTCTGCTTCCAGTTCCAGCACGCGGCGGCCGAGCTGGCGCAGCTTGTCGTCGCTGATGTGATGTGCAAACCGCTGATCGATCATGGTCCAGGCATCCGGAGCGTCTCAGGCCCGCAGTTTACAGTGTAAATACCAGCACCTGATAGATGGGGTAGGTGGCCAGAAGCAGCAGGGCAAGCGGTCTGCCGATACGGCCGCGCAGGGCAATTCCCAGGGTCACGATCAGGGTCAGCGCCGCCATCACCGCGTAATCGCGGTAGAGCACTTCAGCGGGCAGCACGGCCGGGTGGATCAGCGCCGCGGTGCCGAGTACCGCCAGCAGGTTGAACAGGTTGGAACCGAGGATGTTGCCGAGGACCAGGGCGTACTCCCGCCGTCGCGCGGCGGAGATTGCGGTGGCCAGCTCCGGCAGACTGGTACCCAGTGCGACGATGGTCAGACCGATCACCAGATCGCTCACCCCGGCAAGCGTGGCCAGCTCCACGGCGGACCAGACCAGTAGCTGGGCGCTCGCCAGCAGTACAAGCAAGCTCCCGGCAATCCATAGCAGTACGGGAGGGAGGCGTTCGCCGGCGGTCTCCGGCAGTTCCTCCGTGGGGACCGCCGCGGGATCGTTCAGGCTCGCGTGAATCAGCCACGCCAGCACGCCGAGCAATCCGCCAATCAGCAGGGCGCCTTCCAGTCGACCCAGGATGCCATCAAGCAGGAGCAGGGGAACGAGCAGAGTTGCCACCGCCAGCGCAATCAGTTCCCGTCGCACGTCCCTTTCACGCACCAGCAGCGGCGTTATCAGCCCGGCGCAGGCCAGAATCAGGGCGATATTGGCCACATTCGAGCCCAGGGCATTGCCGACTGCCAGGCCGGTGTTGCCGTTCATGGAGGCCAGGGCAGATACCAGGATTTCGGGGGCCGAGGTGCCGAAACCGATGATCACCAGGCCCACCAGTACCGGGGCCATGCCCAGCCTGAGCGCCAGCTTGCCGGCGGAGAGTACGAAGCGGTCCGCGCTCCAGGCGAGGGAAAGGAAGCAAAGCAGGATCAGCAACAGGTGCAGGGCGATGGTCATGGAGCAGACGGGTTCTCGCTGGATCGCAGAAAACGGTGGCCGGAAACACAGGTGGGACACGGATCAGCCGGCGTTCGGGATCTGATTCGCCGTTCCCCGGGGGAATGGTAAGGCACTGGCAGGTAGAACACACGTCGTCGGTGGAGGCGGCGGCCTTCTCGTGGATGGTGTCGCCCATGCGAGAGCGGCCCCGGAAGCGCGGTCCCGGCCGGTCTGTCCCCCGATGGGGTCAATTTGACTCACCCGAAGGCTTCACTGATACTCGACCACCAAAATCAGATGCCTTCCGTGCCGGGCTCCAGACCTCATGACCAACAGCGTTTCCCATGCCGATCCAGACGTCCTGGTGGACGTTCGCCAATTGTGCTTTCGCCGTGGCGAGCGGGTCATCTTCGACGGCGTGGATGTGCAGATCCGGCGCGGCGAGGTCACCGCAATCATGGGGCCCAGCGGCACCGGCAAGACCACGCTGCTGAGGCTGATCGGCGGCCAGTTGCAGCCCGATGCCGGCAGCGTGCACGTACTCGGCCATGACGTTCCGCGCCTGGGGCGGGACGCCTTGTTCCGCATGCGTCGGCGCATGGGCATGCTGTTCCAGAGCGGCGCCTTGTTCACGCACCTGTCGGTGTTCGAGAACGTCGCTTTCCCGTTGCGGGAACACACCGATCTGCCGGAACCGCTGATCCGCGACCTGGTGCTGCTGAAGCTGGAAGCGGTGGGGTTGCGCGGCGCGCGCGACATGATGCCCAGCGAGTTGTCCGGCGGCATGGCCCGCCGCGTTGCGCTGGCCCGCGCGATCGCGCTGGACCCGCAGCTGATGATGTACGACGAGCCGTTCGCCGGCCAGGACCCTATCTCCATGGGCGTGCTGGTGTCGCTGATCCGGCGCCTGAACGACGCGCTGGGGTTGACCAGCGTGGTGGTTTCCCATGATGTCGTGGAGACCGCCCAGATCGCCGACCGTATCTTCGTGATTTCCGAGGGCAGGGTGGTGGAATCAGGCTCGCCGAGGGAGCTTGCGGACAGCAATTCGGCCTGGGTGAAGCAGTTCATGCACGCGCTGCCGGATGGTCCGGTGCCATTCCACTATCCCGGCCCGAGCCTGGAAGACGACTTGCTGGGGAGGCGTTGATGCTGCGGCTGTTCGGTCTGCTGGGCGAGAAGACGCTGAACAGTCTGGGGCGGCTGGGCCGCGGTACACAGTTCCTGCTGCGGGCGCTGGTGGGCGTGCCGGCCTTGGTGCTGCGTCCGGGGCTGGTCGTGCAGCAGCTCTACGCCATCGGTGTGCTGTCGCTGCTGATCATCGTCGTGTCCGGGACCTTCGTCGGCATGGTGCTGGCGCTGCAGGGCTACAACACGCTGGTGAATTTCGGCGCAGAGCAGTCGCTGGGCGTACTGGTGGCGCTCTCCCTGTTGCGCGAACTGGGGCCGGTGGTCACGGCGCTGCTGTTCGCCGGCCGGGCGGGCTCGGCGCTCACCGCCGAGATAGGCCTGATGAAGACCACGGAGCAGCTCTCCGGCATGGAGATGATGGCGGTGGACCCGATCAAGCGGGTTATCGCACCACGCCTGCTGGCGGGGTTCCTGTCCATGCCGCTGCTGGCCGCCATCTTCAGCTTTCTGGGCATCATGGGTGCCTATGTGGTGAGTGCGTTCGCGCTGGGAGTCGACGAGGGTTCGTTCTGGTCGCAGATGCAGGCGGCGGTGGATTTCCGCGAGGACGTGCTGAACGGCGTCATCAAGAGCCTGGTGTTCGGTTTCGTGGCCAGCTGGATTGCCGTCTACGAGGGCTGTGACGCGACGCCCACCTCGGAAGGGGTGAGCCGCGCCACGACCAGGACCGTCGTGCATACGTCGCTGGCGGTGCTGGGGCTGGACTTCGTGCTGACGGCGGTCATGTTTGGTTGATAACCGTCCCCGCGTCGCCGCGGGGACGGTTCGGGTTGTCCATACAGGGGGCCTGGATGGCAAAGCAGCGCATTATTGAAATCTGGGTGGGAATCTTCGTTGCAGCCGGTTTCGCCGCCCTGTTCGGGCTCGCGATGCAGGTCAGCAACATTCCCGTGTTCCAGACCACGCAGGGCTACGACGTGCATCTGCGCTTCGACAACGTGGGTGGGCTGCGGGTGCGCGCGCCCGTCACCATGGCCGGTGTGCGTATCGGCAGGGTCAAGTCCATAGAACTGGATCCGGCGCGATACGACGCGGTGGTGACGATTACCATCGAGGAGCGATTCGACCGGATCCCGGAGGACACCAGTGCCGCCATCTATACTTCCGGGTTGCTCGGGGAGCAGTACATCGCGCTCGACCCCGGAGGCACGGACTGGTTCCTTGAGCCCGGCGACGAGATCGCACTGACCCAGTCCGCGCTGGTGCTCGAGCGGCTGATCGGTCGGTTCCTGACCTCCATGGGAGAAAGTGATGACTGACGCGACCGCACCGGACGCCGTGCTGGAATCAACGGATGGGGGCCGGCACTTCCGCGTGCGGGGGGAGCTTGGCCTGCGTTCGGCTCGCGGACTCTGGCAGCAGGGCCTGCAGGAACTGGCTTCCGGACCGATGACGGTGGATCTGGAGCAGGTGGTCAGGGCGGACAGCGCCGGGCTGGCGGTGCTGGTTGCCTGGACGCGGGAATCGCGAACGAGCGGACAACCCCTCAGCTTTGTTAACATACCCGCCCAACTCAGAAACCTGGCGCTGGTCTGCGGCGTGGAATCCCTGCTTTCGCTGGGCCGGCCGGGAGACGAGGCCGAAGCCCGGTAGTACTTGCCGGCGGCGACATGCAGTGTGTTGCCCATGGCGTGGCGGGCAAGGCTTCGTGCAAGCAAAGGCGGAACCCGAATCATGATGGAACCCGACAAGATCAAGCAACTTATCGAAGCCGGCCTACCGGAAACCAGGGCGGAGGTTTCCGGAGACGGTCGTCATTTTCAGGCGGTGATCGTCAGCCCCGCGTTTCAGGGCAAGCCCCTGCTGCAGCGGCACAGGCTGGTTTACAGCGTGCTGGAACAGCATATCCATTCTGATGAACTGCATGCGCTGTCCATGCAGACCCTGACCCCCGAACAGTGGGAGGCGGCACAGGGCTGATCCAGGCCCGGGCTGCCGGATTCTCTCGATCCAGGCCGATATCCATGGAAAAACTGACAATACTCGGCGGGCGCCGCCTCGAAGGCAGCATTCGCATTTCCGGCGCCAAGAATGCGGCGTTGCCGATACTTGCGTCCACGTTGCTGGCGAACGGGCCGATGACGGTGGGCAACGTCCCGCATCTGCATGACGTGACCACCACCATGGGCCTGCTCGGGCGCATGGGGGTGCGTCTGACCGTGGACGAACGGATGAACATCGAGGTGGATCCGCGTTCGATCAACAGTTTTTTCGCCCCGTATGAACTGGTGCGCACGATGCGGGCGTCGATTCTGGTGCTGGGGCCACTGCTGGCACGCTACGGCGAGGCCGACGTATCACTGCCCGGCGGCTGTGCCATTGGTTCCCGGCCGGTGAATCTGCATATCGACGGGCTGGCCGCGATGGGAGCCGATATCCATGTCGAAGGCGGTTACATCCGTGCGCGCGCCAAACGGCTGAGAGGGGCGCGTATCGTCATGGACCTGGTCACCGTGACCGGCACAGAGAACCTGATGATGGCGGCGGCGCTGGCCGATGGGCGCACCATTATCGAGAATGCCGCACGCGAACCGGAGGTGGTGGATCTGGCGAACTGCCTGAACCGCATGGGCGCCAGGATTTCCGGTGCCGGCACCGATACCATCACCATCGACGGCGTGGACGTGCTGGAAGGCACGCATTACGAGGTGCTGCCTGACCGTATCGAGACCGGCACCTATCTGGTGGCGGCGGCGATTACCGGGGGCAAGGTGCTGCTGCGGGACACCCGGGCGGACATACTGGATGCCGTGCTGCAGAAGCTGCGTGAGGCCGGTGCCGTCATCGAGGTGGGGGAAGACTGGATCTCGCTGGAAATGCCGGACGGCCGCAGACCGAAAGCGGTCAGCCTGCGCACCGCACCCTATCCGGCGTTTCCCACCGATATGCAGGCACAGTTCTGTGCCCTGAACGCGGTGGCCGAGGGCACGGCCACCGTGACCGAGACCGTGTTCGAAAATCGTTTCATGCACGTGCTTGAGATGCAGCGCATGGGCGCAGATATCAAGCTGGAGGGCAACACCGCCTTCTGCCGTGGCGTGCCGGTGCTGGAGGCCGCGCCGGTCATGGCCACCGATCTGCGCGCCTCTGCCAGCCTGGTGCTGGCGGGCCTGGTCGCGCAGGGGGAAACAGTGGTGGATCGTATCTACCATATCGATCGCGGCTACGAGTGTATCGAGGAAAAGCTGGCGCAGCTGGGTGCCGAAATCCGCCGGGTGCCGGCCTGAGCGATGACGGGAAGGCGAACATGAGCAACACGTTGACCATTGCTCTGTCAAAGGGACGCATCCTCGAGGACACGTTGCCGCTGCTGGCCTCGGCCGGTATCGAGCCACTGGAGGATCCGGGCAGCAGCCGCAAGCTGGTGCTGGATACCACCCAGGACGGCGTCCATATCGTGATCCTCCGCGCAACCGACGTGCCCACCTACGTGCAGTACGGCGCCGCCGATGTCGGCGTGGCCGGCAAGGATGTGCTGATGGAGCACGGCGGGGAGGATCTCTACGAGCCGCTGGATCTGAAGATCGCCTGTTGTCGGCTCATGGTGGCCGGCAAACCCGGCTCGAATCACGGCCACGGCGCGCTGCGCGTGGCCACCAAATTCGTCAATATCACCCGGCGGTACTTCGCCGAGCAGGGCCGGCAGGTGGAGACCGTGAAATTGTACGGATCCATGGAACTGGCACCGCTGGCGGGCCTGTCCGACCTGATCGTGGATCTGGTGGACACCGGCAACACGCTGAAGGCGAACGGGCTGGAGCCGCTGGAGCATATCGCCGACATCAGTTCACGGCTGATCGTCAACCGGGCTTCCATGAAGATGAAGCATCGCCGCATCAAGGCGCTGATCGATAGCCTGGCCGCCGCCGTTGAAGATAAGTGAGTTCGAGGTCTGATCATGTTGGATATTCGCCGTCTGAGCACAACGCAACCGGACTTCTGGGAAGCCCTGCGGTCGCTGACCGCCTGGGAGCAGGAGCACGAATCACGCGTGGAGAGCGCGGTGAGCGAAATCCTCTCCGCCGTCCGGCGTGAGGGGGATGCGGCGGTGCTGCGCTATACGGCCAGGTTCGACCGACTGCAGGCCAGCTCCGTCGCTGAACTGGAGCTGGGGCCTGAGCGCCTCAGGGCGGCATTCGACGCGTTGCCCGCCGAGCAGCAGCAGGCGCTTCGGTTCGCTGCCGACCGCATCCGCAGCTACGCCGAGCGGCAGAAGGCGGAGTCCTGGTCCTACCGGGACGATACCGGGACCCTGCTCGGTCAGAAGGTACAGCCGTTGGACCGGGTGGGCCTGTATGTCCCCGGGGGCAAGGCGGCTTACCCATCGTCCGTCCTGATGAACGCCTTGCCCGCCACGGTAGCAGGCGTGCCGGAGATCATCATGGTGGTGCCGGCTCCCGACGGCGATCTCGACCCCATGGTGCTTGCTGCTGCCTGGCTGGGCGGTGTGACCCGGGTATTCACTATTGGCGGCGCCCAGGCGGTCGGCGCACTGGCCTACGGAACGGAGTCCGTTCCGGCCGTGGACAAGATTGTCGGGCCCGGTAATGCCTATGTGGCGGAAGCCAAGCGCCGGGTATTCGGCACCGTGGGTATCGACATGATCGCCGGTCCGTCGGAGATCCTGATCGTCTGCGATGGCCAGACCGACCCGGACTGGATTGCCATGGATCTGTTCTCCCAGGCCGAGCATGACGAGGATGCCCAGGCCATTCTGGTGTGTCCCGAGCCGCTCTACCTGGACCAGGTACAGACCTCCATTGAGCGGTTGCTGCCCCAGATGGAGCGCTCCGAGATCATCCGTACCTCGCTGACGCGCCGCGGCGCGCTGATCTGCGTGCGCGATCTGGTGGAAGCGGAGGAGATCGTGAACTTCGTGGCGCCGGAACACTTGGAGTTGTCGGTGGCGCAGCCGGAGAAAATGGCCGAGCGCATCCGTCACGCCGGAGCCATCTTCATGGGGCGGCACACCGCTGAAGTGGTGGGCGATTACGTCGCCGGTCCGGACCACGTGTTGCCGACATCCCGAACCGCACGTTTTGCCTCCCCGCTGGGAGTGTACGATTTCCAGAAGCGCAGCAGCCTGATTCACTGCTCGCCCGAGGGGGCGGCCGTGCTGGGCCGCCAGGCCAGCGTGCTGGCCCGGGCCGAAGGCCTCACCGCGCACGCGCGGTCGGCAGAGTACCGGGTGGAGGACAAGCAGGGTGAATGATCCCGGTGCGCTGATTCGTCGGTTGGTGCGGCCGGCAGTGCTTTCCATGCAGGCCTATCACGTACCCCCGGCCACCGGCATGATCAAGCTTGACGCCATGGAAAACCCCTATGGCTGGCCGGAAGAGCTGCTGCAGGACTGGTTGGAACAAGTGGGCAGTGCGCCGCTGAACCGTTATCCCGACCCTTCCGCCACGCTGTTGAAGGCGCGCATGCGCCGGACATTGCAGGTGCCCGACGGCGCGGAACTGTTGCTGGGAAATGGCTCCGATGAGCTGATCCAGCTGCTTGGCATGGCGCTGGGGGGAGACGATCGCTGCGTGCTCACGCCTGGTCCGGGATTCGCCATGTACCGGATCATTGCGGGTTTCACTGGCATGGACTATGTGGAGGTGCCGCTGCGCCCCGGCGACTTCGGACTTGACCGGGACGCCACCCTGGCGGCCATTCGGCGGCATCAGCCCGCCATCGTCTATCTTGCCTATCCGAACAACCCCACCGGCAACGCCTTCGATCGCGACGACGTGGAGGCCGTGATCGAGGCGGCACCGGGGGTGGTGGTGCTGGACGAGGCCTATTACGCCTTCTGTGGCCAGAGCTTCAGCGATGAGCTGGCCCGATACCCCCAGCTGCTGGTCATGCGCACGGTGTCGAAAATGGGCCTGGCGGGTCTGCGGCTGGGCTATCTGATGGGGCACCCGGCATGGCTGGAGCAACTGGAAAAATGCCGCCTTCCCTATAACATCGGCGTGCTCACCCAGCTCAGTGCAAGTTTTTCACTGGACCATGTGGCGGTGTTCGAGGAGCAGACCGCGCGCATTTGCGCGGATCGACAATGGCTGTTCGAGGCGCTCGCGGGAATTGAGGAACTGCAGGTCTGGCCCAGCCAGGCGAATTTCATTACCTTCCGCGTCCCCACTGGCAGTGCGGGGGCAATACACCAGAGCCTGCGAGAAGAGCGGGTACTGATCAAGAAGCTGGACGGGTCGCACCCGATGCTGGATGACTGCCTGCGGGTGACCGTGGGTACGCCGGAGGAGAATGCGGCCTTCCTGGAGGCCTTGGAGCGGGCGCTGGGAACGCGCTGACGCATTCACGCTGTCCCGTCCGAAGCCGGTATTCGTGCGTCGCCCGGGGCAGGGTCACCGCCCCCTCCTGATCCTCCAGAGCCGCTGTGCTAGCGCCGGAGTTCCCGTGCCGCCGGCCGCTCCTGTACAGTCACGTCCCACTCCCTGCGTTCGCCTTCGCTCAGTCCCTTCATCCGAATGGTCTCCCCGGGCGGGTGTTCGGTGACTTTGTGCAACAGGTCCTGGACGTTCGCCACCTGATCGCCATTGATGGCCAGTATGATGTCGCCGGGTGCGAGCCCCGCGCTCGCAGCGGGCCCGTCGCGCATCACGCCTGCCACCACCACGCCATGCTGGGAGTCCAGGCCGAAGGATTCTGCCAGTTGGGTGGTCATGTTCTGTACCTCCACCCCGGCCCAGCCGCGTATTACACGTCCATGCTCGATGATGCTTTCCATCACCCCCCGAGCCAGCCGGCCGGGAATGGCAAAACCGATGCCGTGCGAGCCGCCGGAGCCGCTGAAGATCGCCGTGTTGATCCCGACCAGGTCCCCATGCGCATTGATCAGCGCTCCGCCGGAGTTGCCGGGATTGATGGCCGCATCCGTCTGGATGAAGTTCTCGAAGGTGGACAGCCCCAGCTGGCTTCTGCCGGTGGCGCTGACGATCCCCTGCGTGACTGTCTGGCCCACGCCGAAGGGGTTGCCGATGGCCAGGACCACGTCGCCCACGCGGATTTCCTCCGAGCGTCCCAGCGTGATCACTGGCAGGTTGTCCAGCGAGATCTCCAGTACGGCGAGATCGGTGTCGGGATCGGTGCCCACCACCCGGGCGCGGGTGGTGCGGCCGTCATTCAGAGCCACATGAATGGAGTCCGCGCCGTCGATGACGTGGTTGTTGGTCAGTACAAAACCGTCGGACGAGATAATGACGCCGGAGCCCAGGTTGTTCTCGGTCCGCTCGCGCTCGCCGGAGCCTTCCCCGAAAAAGCGCCGGAAGAAGGGATCATCCTCGAACGGGTGGCGCTGCCGGGTGACGCGCTTCTCCGTGAAGACATTGACCACAGCCGGAGCAGCGGCGTCCACAGCGTCCGCGTAGGACACCGGCCCGTACTCCCTGACCACGCGCCCCTCGCCACTGAGGGTCGGAGGCGCCTCGCGAACCTCCACCACACGCTGGGGCAGTTGATCGTCCTGCCCCAGCATGCTCGGAAACAGCCACATCACCGCGGCTGCGGCAGCAATGCCCAGTGCGAAGTAGAAAAGCAGGAAACGGAAGAAACGGCGGGTATTCACGGTCGACGTCCTGTGCGCATGATCGCTCGGTCAGGCGCCTATTCTAACCCATCTGGCTCGGTTGACAGGATCAATTTGCAGGCGAAACACTGAGGAATTCCCATGCTGACGGTAAAACCCATGACTCAATTGCAGGAACTGCTTGCTCATATCGACGCGTTGCTGGACGTGCAGCGATTTCAGGACTACGCCCCCAATGGCCTGCAAGTGGAAGGCCGTGAGGAGGTGAAGCGACTGATGACCGGGGTGACGGCGAGCCAGGCACTGCTGGACGAGGCGGTGGAGTGGGGCGCGGATGCCATCCTGGTGCATCACGGCTACTTCTGGAAGGGCGAGGACCCCCGCATTACCGGGATGAAGGCGCGCCGTCTGAAGACCTTGCTGGAGTCGGGGATCAGCCTGCTTGCCTACCACCTGCCGCTGGATGCCCACCCGGAGTTCGGCAACAACGCCCAACTCGCCTCACGTCTCGGCCTGGAAGTGACCGGGAGTTTCGACACAGGCACCCCGGTGGCGCTGGGCATGGTGGGTCGGCTGCCCGGGGCGGAGCCGCTGCAGGCGTTTGCCGACCGCGTGGCGGCGGCACTGGACCGGGCGCCGGTCACCGTCTCGGGCGGGGAACACCCGGTTCGCACGGTGGCCTGGTGCACCGGCGCAGCTCAGGGCTTCATAGACCGCGCCGCGGACTGTGGTGTGGATGCGTATCTATCCGGCGAGATCTCGGAGCCCACCGTGCATGTCGCGCGCGAACGGGGCCTGCACTATCTCGCCGCCGGTCATCATGCCACCGAACGCTATGGTGCCATGGCACTGGGTACGCATCTGGCGGAGTGCTTCGGGCTGGACCACCGTTTCGTCGATGTCCCCAGCCCCGCTTGAGGCTTCCTGCCGGCGGCCGGTAGACGGCGGAACTTTGGTTACGCGCCCGAAGTCACACGGACAGTATGGAAGCCCTGCGGCAATGCTGGCTTGACCTCTCCTGTCTGATGTTGGATCCTTGTGCGCCGTGCCGGCGGGGTGCCGGGTGACTTGTGCCCGCTTGGGGAAACACTGATCGATTCCCGCGCTCGCGTTGCGGCCGGAGTTTTTCGCGATGCAAGGCGCGGGGCGCAGCGCCGTGGTGGCCCCACGGGGCAAGCGCCGCAACAACGCAGCGCAACAATACCGGCCGCAATCCTTGGGGCTCGGCCGGTTTTCGCCCACGGCGGTGTTGCAAGCCATCGCAGGTAGAATGTCTGACTGCGGTATCTTGCACCTGGCCACGAACGAAAACCGGACTCGAGCGCGAACATGAGAATTGATCAGTGTTTCCTTAAATGCGTAACCTTCCGCAATCGGTAATTCTTCAGAATCCAGTTCCAGGTATAACCCAATTCAGGGGGCGTAGATGAATCAGGATGGCGCGGATACGAGCAGACGCCGTTTTCTGACCGCGGCCACGACCGTGGTGGGCGGTGTTGGCGCGGCCTTCTTGGCAGTCCCATTTATCTCCTACTGGAGGCCCAGCGCCAAAGCAATGGCGGCCGGTGCCCCGGTCGAGGTCGATATCAGCCAGCTCGAGCCCGGGCAGTTGATCAATGTCTCCTGGCGGGGAAACCCTGTCTGGGTTTTCCGGCGCACCGAGGAGACCGTGGAAAATCTCGAGCGGCTGGCGGACCAGCTCCGTGATCCGGACTCCGAACAGACCCAGCAACCCGAGTATGCGCGGAACCTCCACCGGTCGATCAAACCCGATGTGATGGTTCTGGTGGGCTTGTGCACGCATCTGGGTTGCTCTCCGCTGTTTCGCCCGGACAGCCGTCCGCAGGGCATGGAACGGGAGTGGTTCGGTGGTTTCTTCTGTCCCTGCCACGGCTCGTTCTTCGATCTGGCCGGCCGTGTGTATACCGGCGTGCCCGCCCCGTTGAACCTTGAAGTGCCGCCGCACTACTTCATCGACGATGACACCGTGCTGATCGGTGAAGAAGAAGGAGCTGCCTGATGAGCGAGACCAAAAGCGGTGGTCTGATGGGGTGGATCGACGATCGTTTTCCCGCCACCAAGATGTGGAACGAGCACGTCGGGCAGTACTACGCCCCGAAGAACTTCAACTTCTGGTACTACTTCGGCTCCCTGGCCCTGCTGGTACTGGTAATCCAGATCCTCTCCGGGATCTGGCTGACAATGAACTACAAGCCGTCCGGCGCCGAGGCTTTCGAGTCGGTGGAATACATCATGCGCGACGTGCAGTGGGGGTGGCTCATTCGCTACATCCACACGACCGGCGCATCGGCATTCTTCGTTGTCGTCTATCTCCACATGTTCCGTGCCTTGTTGTACGGCTCCTACCAGAAGCCGCGGGAGCTGCTCTGGATCTTCGGCTGCCTGATCTACGTGGCGCTGATGGCGGAAGCCTTCATGGGCTACATGCTGCCGTGGGGCCAGATGTCCTACTGGGGCGCGCAGGTCATCATCAACCTGTTTGGCGCCATCCCCGTGATCGGCCCGGATCTCGCCCAATGGGTGCGAGGCGACTTCGTGATCTCGGAGATCACGCTGAACCGTTTCTTTGCCCTGCACGTCGTCGGTGTGCCGTTGGCGATCATTTTCCTGGTGGTTGCGCACATACTTGCGCTGCACGAGGTTGGGTCCAACAACCCCGATGGCATCGACATCAAGAAGAACAAGGACGAAAACGGCCATCCGAAGGACGGTATCACCTTTCACCCGTACTACTCGGTGAAGGATCTGGTGGGCGTTGCGGTCTTCCTGATCTTCTTCTCGATCGTGCTGTTCTTCATGCCGGACTTCTTCGGGCTGTTCATCGAGCCGCCCAACTTCGAGCCCGCGAACCCGCAGGTCACTCCGGACCATATCGCTCCGGTGTGGTACTTCGCGCCTTACTACGCCATTCTCCGTGCCATTCCCGATTCGTTCGGCGGTGTGGTGGCGATGGGCGCGGCGATCGCGATCCTGTTCGTGCTGCCGTGGCTGGATCGGGGCAAGGTGCGTTCGATCCGCTATCGCGGCCTGTCCTTCAAGATTGCGTTGATGATTTTCGCCGCCGGTTTCGTGCTGCTGGGCTATCTGGGCACGCAGCCTGCCACCGAGCTGAACACGCTGTGGTCCAGGGTGGGAACCGTGATCTACTTCGGCTACTTCATCTTCCTGTTTGTCTACACCGCCTTCGGCATGGAGAAAACCAAGCCGGTTCCGGAAAGGGTGACGATGAAATGAGAAAGTTTCTTCTGACGTTGACACTTGCCCTGATGCCGGGATTGCTGCTGGCCGCGCCCTCGGGCGGCAACTACATGAGCGCGAATGTGGATCCGCATGACAAGCAGTCGCTGCAGCGAGGCGCGAAGCTGTTCGCCAACTACTGCATGGCCTGCCACGAGGCCAGCCTGATGCGTTACCAGCGCATCGGGCAGGACCTGGGTCTGAGCGATGATCTGGTGGAACAGTTCCTGATCTTCACGCCGGATACACAGATTCATGACGTCATGACCAACGCCATGACCGAAGAGGACGCCGAACAATGGTTTGGCGCTCCAGCACCGGATCTGACCCTCTATGCCCGCCGGCATGGCCCTGATCGTCTGTATACGTTCCTGAACGGCTTCTATCGCGACGACAACCAGCGCTGGGGCGTGAACAACACGGTGGTCACCGGCGTATCCATGCCGCATGTGCTGCAGAGCTTGCAGGGCATGCCGGAACCGGTCTACGAGGAAAGCAACGGTGATCGCGTGCTGGTCGGTACCGATGTGCCCGAAGAGGCCGCCGGTAGCGTCAGCCAGGCCGAGTATCGGGCCATGATGCGTGACCTGACCAACTTCCTGGATTACGTGGCGGAGCCGGTGAAAGCCGAGCGCGAGCGCCTGGGCTACCGGGTCCTGATTTTTCTTTTCATCTTCCTGGTCGTGGCCTACCTACTCAAGCGCGAGTACTGGAAGGACGTCCATTGATTCTCCAGGCGGGGGCGCCGTTGGCCCCCGCCGTCTGCTTCATCAAGGGAGCCCCAGATGGCGGCCGTCAACAAACGCTCGGTGATGACCCTGTTCTCCAGCGCGACCTGCGTCTACAGTCACCGTGTTCGCTTCGTGCTGGCGGAAAAGGGGATTGCCGCGGATATACATACCGTGGACATGGACCAGCAGCCGGAAGACCTGGTTGATCTCAATCCCTACGGCACATTGCCAACGCTGGTGGACAGGGATCTCTCCCTGTACGACACCCGCATCATCGTCGAGTACCTGGACGAGCGCTTTCCGCATCCCCCGCTTATGCCGGTGGATCCGGTGTCCCGCGCCAAGGCCAGACTTGCCCTGTTCCGCATCGAACAGGACTGGTACGGCCTGTTGCGGGAACTGGACGCTAGCGGCAAGGCGGCGGACAAGGCCCGCAAGGCCCTGGCTGAGAGCCTGATCGCCAGCGACGAACTGTTTCAGCTCAAGGAATATTTCCTGAGCGAGGAATTCTCCATCATGGATTGCGCACTCGGACCCTTGCTGTGGCGGCTTCCGCGTTACGGTATCGAGCTTGGCGACGATGCATCCGGCGTTGCCGAGTATGCCCGACGTCTGTTCCAGCGGGAGTCATTCCAGCAGAGCCTGAGTGACGCCGAACGCACCATGCGCGGTTGAGCCGAGGGGTAGTATTTCGTGATGTCGGCAACGATGACGTCCAGCCGCCCATATCTGGTTCGTGCCCTCTATGACTGGATCGTTGATAACGATCTGACCCCGTATCTGCTGGTGGACGCTGGCAAGGAGGGGCTGGAGGCGCCGATGGAATATGCGGACAATGGCCGGCTGGTGCTCAACATTTCCCCGCGGGCCGTCCGTAACCTTGATCTGGGCCAGACGGATATCCTGTTCAGTGGTCGTTTCGGCGGCCATGCGCTGGATGTGCGGGTGCCCATCCATGCGGTACTGGCGATCTACGCGCGCGAGAATGGCCAGGGCATGCTGTTCAGCGACACCGACGACCAACCACCTTCCCCCCCGGAAGGCGACAATGGCAAGGGTGTGGATGGGCCCAGCCGCAGTGGGCGACCCAATCTGCGAGTGGTGAAGTAGGCAGCCAGGATTCCCGCCTAGTCGATGTACTGGAACATCCTCACTACCTCCCGCACGCCACGGATGCGCCGGAGCGACTCGGTCACCGCGTCAGCCTCATCCCGGGTCACGCGGCCCAGCAGATAGATGCGCTGGCGTTCGGTGACGATCTTGATGCGGTCCGCGTCGAAGCTGTCGGGGGCGTCGTCCAGCGTGAGCATTCGGGCGCCCGCGGAGGTGGAGATCATGCGGTCCCGGCTGCGAGACATGACCGAGCTGAGCGGAGCCACCACCAGTTCGTTGTAAACCTGCTCCACCTCCCGTTGATCCCGGGCGAAGGCGGCCAGACGCCGACCCGCCGGCGCGTCCGATACCTCGCCGGTGAGCAGCACGACACGATTGAATACGGTAACCGAGACGTTGCTTTCCCGCAGCAGCTCGTCATCCTGCAGGATGAAGCCCTGGATACGGCCGCGCAGCCGCTGGTCGGTGATGACGCCACTGAACGAGCGGCTGCCCTCGACGCTGCGTCCGGCCTCCGCTTCCGGTGCGCCGGGGGAGGCGCAACCGGCGGCCAGCATCGTGGCAAATGCGATCGCCAGCAGTGGGCCGAGTGAGCGCGGTCTTCCCGCCATGGTCATTCAGCCCCGAACAATGTGTTGTCGATGAGATCGCACAGGCAGTGGATCACGAGCAGGTGGACCTCCTGAATACGGGCGGTTACCGGGGACGGTACCCGGATCTCGCAATCGCCCTCCTGGTAGAGTCCCGCCATTGCCCCGCCGTCCTTGCCTGTCAGTGCAACCACGTGCATGCGGCGTTCATGGGCCGCGTGAACGGCAGCCGCCACATTGGCGGAGTTGCCACTGGTGCTGATGGCCAGCAGCACATCCCCGGCGTGGCCCAGTGCCCGTACCTGCTTCGAGAAGATCTCTTCGTAGGCGTAGTCGTTCGCGATGGAGGTAATGGTGGAACTGTCGGTAGTCAGTGCCATTGCCGGCAGTCCGGGTCTCTCCATCTCGAAGCGGTTCAGCAGCTCCGAGGAAAAATGCTGCGCATCCCCGGCTGAGCCACCGTTGCCGCAGCTCAGAATCTTGCCCTCGCTCGCCAGGCAATCGACCATGATCCTGGCCGCCTGGACGATCTGCGGCGCCAGTTGGTCCATGGCCTTCTGCTTGGTGTGGATGCTGTCGTGAAAATGGCGGATGACCCGGTCATGGGTGTCCATAGATGTGTCTGTCTCCGGTTATCATGTCTGTGCCGCCCGCTCCAGAGCATCAGCACTCGAATGCGTTCCTGATCCATTCCACCGTGTCACCCGCCTCCACGGCAAGTACGTCGAAACGGCACGGGCCGGGCCACGGGTGCTTCAGCAGGTAATACTGGGCGGCACGGATCAGCCTGCGCTGTTTGGTTGCCGTGACGCTGGCGGCGGCCGTTCCCCAGTCGGCGCGGCTGCGGTAACGGACTTCGACGAATACCCGCGTGTCGCCCTCGTGCATGACCAGGTCGATTTCCCCGCCGCGGCTGTGGACATTGGCATCAACGAATGTTAGCCCCCGTGCTTCCAGGTAGCCTCTCGCGAGACGCTCGCTGCGTTCCCCGCGCAGTCTGGCCAGCAATCCCTTGCCGCGATTCATCGCCTCAGTTCTCCCGATTCGGCTCCATCAGCTCCACGTTCCGGCCGCGAATCCGCGCCAGGGGCAAGTCCCGGTGAACCTGGCCGGAGCCATCGATGGAAAGCATGCCGGTCGCTCCCTCCAGTTGCAGGGATCCATCCGCGCGCATGGAGGCCAGGTAAGGAATCAGCCGATACGCGTCCAGCCCCAGGGCATGCAGACCGCCGGAACCGGAACGTGGGTCGAGGTTCAGCGCCTGCTCCAGGTCCCGCTGCCCGGGTGTCGGCACCGGCAGGCCGAGCGTCCAGGGGGTATCCGTGAACAGCACGCCGGAAAGATCACGATCCGCGTCATTGAGTTCCCCGCCGTAGACATGGGAGGTGGCGATAACCGGCAATGCCATGGCGTGATGGAAGCGCAGTTGCGGTCTCAGCAGACGGGCCTGTTCGGGAAACGCGCCCAGGAAAACCAGATCCACGTCCTGTCGCCGTCGCGGCTCGAATTCCACGCTGCGCCCGATGGTGCGGCGCAAGCGACGCTCGCGCTGGTCGCTGAGATCCAGTTCCAGTACGCGGCGTATCGGTCCGGCAAAATCTCTGGCGTCCGGTGCGTAGGTGTCCCCTGTGAGCACAACGCCTCCCGCTTCCTCGAATGCCTCCCGGAACGCGGAAGCCACGCGCCGCCCCCAGTCATTGGAGGGCGTCAGGACGACGGCATGCCGGTGGCCGGCCGCGTAGGCGCGCCGTGCCGCGGAGCGCGCATCATCCTCCGGCAGCAGTCCGAAACGGTACAGCCCCGAGGGTGGGCGCATGGTGGAGCGTACGCCGTTCAGCGCGAGAACCGGAACCGGCAGGGCGCGCTCGCCGGCGAAGATCTCCACGGAATCGCGGCTCAGCGGGCCGATCACCAGTTCCGCGCCGTCCTGGACAGCCTGTAGATAACTGGCCCATGGGTCAGGGCCGTTCTCGCCCACGTCATGGAACCGCAGTTCCGGGCGGTTGCCGTCGTGGCTGAAATAACCGGCCAGCATGCCGTCGCGGATCGCGCGGCCGGCGTCGGCCAGCGGCCCGGAAAGCGGCAGCAGCACGGCGATATGCCGGGGGTACCGGCCGGTGTCCTGCTGTTCGGCGATGAAGCGATCCACCAGGCGTTCATCCGCGGGGTGATCCGGATAGCGCTGGCGCCAGAGCCGCAGTGAATCCTCAAGGGCTGGCGGGTCCAGGTGCTGGGAGCGGATCAGGAAAGCCAGCTCGATCCAGGCGCCGTAGGTGTCGGGCGGCGGAGGCATGATCTCGCGCAACTGTTTCATTGGCACCTGGCTGAGGCTTTCCCAGATTGCCAGGCGGTTCTCCAGTTGCGGTTGGCCTTCCACCAGCAGATGGTCCAGGGACACCCTGGTTTCCGCGCTGTCGAACAACTGCCCCATCATCCTTTGTGAGTCGGCCCGCACGATCAGCAGCCTGGCCACCGCGTCGCTCTCGCTGGGCAGTCGCTCGTCCACGATGGAGAGTGCCTCTTCCGGCGCATCATCAAGCAGGTGCAGACCCGCTCGCACCGCCGCATGCCAGTCGTCGATCTGCCGGGGTTGCTCCTCGGTCAGGACCTGGTCGAGGATCTCCCGTGCACGTTCCGCGTCCGCCTGCTGAACATAGAGGTCCGCCGCGTAGAGCCGGTACAGGCTACGCTCGGGTTCCTCCTCCCGGTCGGCGGCTTGCAGGTAGAGCCGTGCTGCGATTTCCAGCTCACCTTCGCGAACGGCCTCCCGGGCCGATTCCACCTCTTCCGGCAGTTCGGGTTCCGGCGGGCGTACGGCACAGGCCCCCAGCAGCGCGGCCAGCGCCAGTATGGCGATGATCCTGTAGAGTCGATAAGGTGTCGCCTGCGGCATGGGGTCTCGGTCCGTTTGCGGGAGGGGAATCAGCCGGCAGTTTAGCAACTTCCGTTTAGAGGAAAAACGTGTTGCCGAATTCAGGCATGCTTTACGTTGTGGCAACGCCGATCGGCCACCTCGGTGATGGTAGCCGACGGATGGCGGAGGTGCTGGCGTCAGTGGACGTGGTGGCAGCCGAGGATACGCGGCGTACCGGAGTATTGC
This sequence comes from Ectothiorhodospiraceae bacterium, assembly GCA_020831845.1. Classification (GTDB taxonomy): domain Bacteria; phylum Pseudomonadota; class Gammaproteobacteria; order Nitrococcales; family Aquisalimonadaceae; genus LSCE01. Next base: position 75,344 of record JAFIFV010000058.1, on the reverse strand, counting down.
TCGATCACCTCGGTCTGCGCAAGCCCATGCTCAGTCTGCACGAGCATAACGAGGAGCAGCGTGTGCCGGGCCTGGTTCAGCGCATGCTGGCCGGTGAGTCCGTCGCGCTGGTCAGTGACGCCGGTACCCCGCTGGTCAGTGATCCTGGCTATCGGCTCGTGCGTGCCAGCCACGAAGCGGGTGTCCGCGTTTCCCCGATCCCTGGGCCGAGCAGCGTTATTGCGGCCCTGTCCGTGGCCGGGCTGCCCACCGACAGGTTCGCGTTTTACGGCTTTCTTCCTGCAAGACAGGGGCAGCGCCGCAGTGCACTGGAGGAACTGGCGGCGGAGTCGTTCACGCTGGTGTTTCTGGAGTCCAGTCATCGGATCCTGGCTTCCCTGGATGACATGAGCGCAGTGCTCGGCGGGGACCGTCTGGTGCTGGTGGGCCGTGAGCTGACAAAGCAGCATGAAACCCTGTTGCGGGGAGGCTTGGCGGAAGTGCGCGAGCGGGTCGCCGCGGATGCAAACCAGCAGAAGGGAGAGTTCACCCTGGTGGTGGAAGGCGCGCCCCCCAGGCCCCGGGGCAGCATTACCCTGGAGACGGAATCGTTGCTGCGGCTGCTGCTCGCGGAACTGCCGGTGAAACAGGCGGCCGCACTGGCTGCCCGGATCACCGGAGAGTCGAAGAATGCGCTCTATCGACTGGCCCTCGATCTAGGGAAGCGCTGATTCATCAGCGCTCCGACACGCGTTCTGCTAGAATCGCGCCCGGAGACGGCCAGGCAGCCGCTGCCGGTTTCCGGTGGAGGAAAGTCCGGGCTCCACAGGGCGGAGTGCCAGGTAACACCTGGGGGGCGTGAGCCTACGGAAAGTGCCACAGAAAACAGACCGCCTAAGCGCCTGCTGGCGCCGGCAAGGGTGAAAAGGTGCGGTAAGAGCGCACCGCGCGGGTGGTAACACTCCGCGGCACGGTAAACCCCACTCGGAGCAAGACCAAATAGGGAAGCATCGGCGTGGCCCGCGCCGCTTCCGGGTAGGTCGCTTGAGGCGCGCGGTGACGCGCGTCCCAGATGAATGGCTGTCCCAGACAGAACCCGGCTTATCGGCTGTCTCCATTGCTTCACCATCGCGCCCCGTCCACGTCCGTGGCGGGGCGTTTTTCTTGAGGGCTTTACTCGCTGTTTACATCAGATACGTGGCCGTTATCTGGTTTTTCTATTTCTAACATAAAGTTATGGCCACTCTCCTTCCGTTGCTCTAAGAACAATCCCCTAAGGCGCTGATTTGTATTAAGAAGATCTTTCGCTTTGCCTGTCGTTCGCCAACGACAGCGAAGTTTTCCGTAAGTTGTTGTTGCAAAAGCAAGATTTACGAGGCCTCCAGCTTGACAATACTTTGTTCCGCTACCTATAGTGTGCCGAAGTGGGACAAAGTGGAAAAAAATGGATTATCAGGGGGCGAAAGGGTAAATCGTGTTTCGGGGTGTCACTCATCTCAATCTGGATGCCAAGGGGCGCATGAGCTTCCCCTCCCGCTATCGGGAGAAGCTCATGGAGCTCTGTGACGGCGAGATTGTGGTGACCGTGGACCCTGATCGATGCCTGCTGGTGTATCCCATGCCCGAGTGGGAGCAAATCGAGCAGAAGCTGATCCGCTTGCCAAGCCTCAAGCCGCAGACCAGGCGGCTGCAGCGATTGCTGCTCGGGCATGCCACCGAGACGCAGCTGGATGGTGCGGGCCGGATCCTGCTTCCCACGCCGCTGCGGGATTTCGCGTCGCTGGACAAGAAGATCGTACTCACCGGGCAGGGCAACAAGTTCGAGCTCTGGGACGAATCGGTGTGGGCCGAGAACTGCGACCAGTGGCTGGCCGAGGCGGCGGAGGACTTCGAGCTGTCGGAAGAGCTGGAGTCCCTGTCGCTGTGAGTTCCGGTGATCAGCGCGAAGACGCACACCGGCCGGTCATGCTGGCCGAAGTGCTGGAGGGGCTGCAGGTGCGACATGACGGCTTCTACGTGGATGGAACGTTCGGCCGCGGCGGGCACTCGGCGGCCATCCTTGGGCTGCTGGGTCCGCAAGGGCGGCTGTGGATGGTGGATAAGGATCCTGATGCGGAAACCGAAGCGCGGGCGAAGTTCGGGGGGGATCCGCGGTGTCGTTTTCGCCGGGGGTCTTTCGCGGAATTGAAGCATTGGCTGGAGGAGGAGGGGCTCGACGGGCGGCTCGACGGGGTCTTGCTGGACCTCGGAGTCTCTTCCCCCCAACTGGACCGCGCCGAGCGCGGTTTCAGTTTTTTACGGGAAGGCCCGCTGGATATGCGGATGGATCCCGAGCAGGGAGTCAGCGCCCGGGACTGGCTCTCCACGGTGGACGAGCGGGAGCTGTCGCGGGTTCTTAAGGTCTATGGAGAAGAGCGCTTCGCCCGCAGGATTGCAGGGCGTATCGTCGCCGCCCGAGAGGCGGGTGAGTTGCCTTGGACCACCGGAGAGCTGGCGAGGCTGGTGGACGCCGCAGTGCCGCGCAAGGAACGCCACAAGCACCCGGCGACGCGCACGTTTCAGGCGCTGCGCATCGCCGTCAACGGCGAACTGGATGCGCTGGAGCAGTTCCTGGGTAACGTCTGCGACTGCCTGGCCCCGGGCGGCCGTCTGGTGGTGATCAGCTTCCACTCGCTGGAGGATCGCATGGTCAAGCAGTTCATGCGACGCGCGGGCGGCGTTCGGGATCTGCCGCCGGAAGTGCCGATCATTCCGGAGGGGCTGCGGCCGCGGATGCGCACCATCGGCAAGGCCGTGAAGGCCGGTGACGAGGAAGTGGCCATCAACCCGCGGGCCCGCAGTGCGGTGCTGCGGGTTGCGGAGCGTTTGCAGTGAACGTGCAAGGGGTGGCCGCGCTCGTGCTGGGCGGCCTCGTCGCTGTCAGCGCCGTGGGTGTGGTGTACAGCAAGCACGAGAGCCGGCGGCTCTTCTCGGAGCTGGAGCAGGAAAACAGAACACGCGATGCGCTGGACGCCGAGTGGGGAATGCTGCAGTTGGAGCAGGGGGCCTGGGCCACCCATGGGCGGATAGAAAGCGTCGCCAGGGAGCAACTGGACATGAAACTGCCCGACCGGGACGAGGTTGAGGTGGTGCGGCAATGATGGGTCGACAATGGCGAGAGTGCCGGTGACGGGACAGCGGAACAACACGGAGCAGACCTTCATGCGCTGGCGCTATGCGCTGGTGCTGGTGGTGTTTGTCTGTCTCGCGGTTGGCACGTTGTGGCGAGCGGTCGATCTGCAGTTCGTGCATAAGGATTTTCTCCAGCACCAGGGTGACGCCCGCCATCTGCGCACCATGACCATTCCCGCCCACCGGGGCATGCTCACCGATCGTGCTGGGGAGCCGTTGGCAATCAGCACACCCGTGGATTCGGTCTGGGCGCACCCGGCCAACCTGCTGGAGGCGGCTGACCGTATCCCGGAGCTTGCGGAGATTCTCGGGCTGGATGCGCGCTCACTTGCACAGCGGCTGGAGGCGCGACAGGGGCGCGAGTTCGTCTACCTGCGTCGCCATGTGTCGCCGGACATGGCCCGCCGGGCGCTGAATCTCGGACTTCCCGGCGTCTCGGTGCAGCGCGAGTTCCGCCGTTTCTACCCCGCTGGCGAGGTGGCCGGACATCTGCTCGGGTTTACCGACATTGATGACGTGGGGCTTGAGGGTCTGGAGTTGGCCTACGAGAGCTGGCTGCGCGGCCGTCCGGGCTCCAAGCGCGTGCTGCGGGACCGCTTCGGGCGCGTCATCGGCGATGTGGAGCAGATTCGCGAACCCCGGCCCGGCCGCGATCTCGCGCTTAGCGTGGATCGCCGGCTGCAATACGTGGCCTACCGGGAGTTGAAGCGCGCGGTCACAGCGAATGGTGCACGGGGTGGCTCTCTCGTCATGCTGGATTCGGCCACCGGCGAGGTTCTCGCCATGGTGAACCAGCCCACCTTCAATCCCAACAATCGCAGCCGCATGGCCGGGGGCGTGCATCGCAACCGCGCGGTGACCGATTACTACGAGCCAGGCTCCACCATCAAACCGTTCACCGTCGCCGCAGCCCTGGAAAGCGGGGAGTACACACCGGATTCCATGCTCGATACGCAGCCCGGCGTTATGCGGGTCGCCGGGCATACCGTGCGGGATATCCGGGATTACGGCCGTATCGACGTTACCACCATGATTGCCAAGTCCAGCAATGTGGGCGCCGCCAAGTTGGCGCTCGACCTACCGGAGGATGCGGTCTGGGGCATGCTCGCTTGCCTGGGTTTCGGTCGTGCCCAGGGCACCGGCTTCCCGGGTGAATCCGCCGGCGTGCTGGCGGCGCAGGCGCCGCGTTCACGGGTGGACCGCGCAACGCTGGCCTTTGGCTACGGTGTTGCGGCCACGCCGCTGCAACTGGCCCAGGCCTATTCAGCCATTGCCGCCGACGGGGTCATGCGGCCGGTATCCTTCGTGCGCCTGGATGAGGCTCCTGAGGGTGAGTCGGTGATGGGGGTCGGTACGGCCCGTGCTCTGAGGGACATGCTGGAACTGGCGGTGCAGGACGGGGGGACCGGGACCGGCGCGCGAGTGGCTTCCTATCGGGTGGCTGGCAAGACCGGGACGGTGCGCAAGGCGGTGGGTGGCAGCTATTCGGACGATCACTATGTCGCCTGGTTTGCCGGAATGGCGCCTGCCAGCGATCCGCGCCTGGTTATGGTCGTGATGCTCGATGAACCCAGTGGCGAGGCGTTCTACGGGGGGCAGGTGGCGGCGCCGGTCTTTGGCGAAGTCATGTCCGCTGCGCTGCGGCTGCTGAACCTGCCGCCGGACGGGCTTTCCGAAGTGCCTGGCCTGACGGCCATGGGAGGGGGGCAATGATGGCGGCGGAACGCATCATCCCCCGGGTCATGTTGAGCGAGGTGGTTCAGCAGGCGGTGGCCGCCGATGTGCCGGTGACCGGACTCAGTGCGGATAGCCGGGAGCTGCGACAGGGATGGGTTTTCGCCGCCTGCGCCGGTGAACGGCAGCACGGACTCCGGTTTCTGGATCAGGCCCTGTCGGCCCAGCCCTCCGCGGTGCTGTGGGAGCCCTCGGGCGATGCTGATGCAGGGCTGGTGATCGAGCGTTGCGGGCAGGCAGGTTTGCCTGCGGTGGCGGTGCCGCGGCTGGGCGCACACCTCGGGCCGCTGGCTGCCCGGGCCTTTCAGAACCCCTCCGCGGACCTGCGCGTGATCGGGGTGACGGGAACCGATGGAAAGACCTCGGTCAGCCAGTTTCTGGCCCAGGCGCTGCAGCAGGCGGAACCCTGCGGGGTGATCGGTACCCTTGGGCATGGCCGGCCAGGCGAGCTGCAGTCGCTTGCCAATACCACGCCGGATGCCGCGCGGGTGCAGGGTTTGCTAGCTGATTTCAGGGGGCAGGGGCTTTCCTGCGTCAGCATGGAGGTCTCCTCCCATGGCCTGGACCAGGGGCGCGTCGACGGCGTGCGTTTCCATACCGCGGTTCTGACCAATCTCGGTCGGGACCATCTGGATTATCACGGGTCTCTGGAAGCCTACGCCGATGCCAAGCGCCGGCTGTTCGCAATGCCGGGTCTGCAGGCTGCCGTGCTGAACATGGATGACGGACTGGGGCGCTCGATTCACCGGCAGCTGCCGCAGGGTGTGCGCTGCATTGGCTACTCCATGCAGTCTGACGACGATGCGGAGGTGGTCTGCACCAGCCTCTCCCTGCATGAAGAGGGTATGCGCGTGGAGGTGATCACGCCGGTGGGCCTGGTGGAGGCGGACTTGCCGTTGCTCGGCCGCTTCAACGTGGAGAACGTGCTGGCTGTCATTGGCGTGCTTTGCGGGCTGGGCTGGAAAACGGGCGCCATTGCTCGCGGTGTGGCGAGGATTCGCCCGGTCCCCGGGCGTATGGAGCGTTTTCCGGCCGACGGTCACCCGCTGGTGGTGGTGGATTACGCGCACACGGCCGGAGCGCTGAGCGCTTCCCTGGCCGCCCTTCGGGAGCACGTCAATGGCCGGGTCTGGTGTGTTTTCGGATGCGGTGGCGAACGCGATCGCGGCAAGCGCCCGCTTATGGCGGCCGCCGCGGAGGCTGGTTCCGACGCGGTGATCGTGACCGACGACAACCCGCGCTGCGAGGACCCGGATGCCATCGTGCAGGACATTCTGAACGGGTTCATTCGGGACAGGGCCTTGGTCATCCGGGACCGCAAACAGGCTATCGCCCATGCGGTGGCGCAGGCGTCCCCCGGTGATGTGGTGCTGGTGGCCGGCAAGGGGCATGAGGATTACCAGGAAACCTCCAGTGGCCGAACGCATTACAGCGATCGTGAAACGGTGGCCGCGCTGATGGCGAGGGGGACGTCATGATCCGGGCGCGATTGTCCCAGGTGCTGCCCGTGCTGGGGGCCGGGCTACAGGGTGAGGACGCCGAATTCCGGGGGGTGGCCCTGGACAGCCGGCGCATCGAGGTCGGCAATCTGTTCGTGGCGCTGACCGGTCCGCGCTTCGACGGGCATGACTATGCCGCCGCTGCCTTGGCCGCCGGCGCCTCCGCCGTCCTGGTGGAACGCCCGGTCGAGGAGGCGGAGCCGGCGCTGCTGGTGGACGACGCGCGGCAGGCGTTGGGGCGGCTGGGTCGCTGGTGGCGGCTGCAGCAGTCCTGTTCGGTGGTCGGGATCACGGGCAGCAACGGCAAGACCACCGTCAAACAGATGCTGCAGAGCATTCTGGAGCAGGTGGCTCCCACCTACGCAACGCAGGGCAACCTCAACAATGAGCTGGGCGTGCCGCTGACGCTGAGTCGCATCGGCTCTGAACATCGCTACGCGGTGGTGGAAATGGGGGCCAGTGCCGCCGGGGAGATCGCCTATCTGGCCGGGCTCGCGGAACCCGATGTGGCCGTTGTGACCAACGCCGGACCGGCGCACCTGCAAGGGTTCGGATCCCTGGACGGGGTGGCCCGGGCCAAGGGGGAGCTGTTTCGCGCTCTCGGACCGGGGGCCGCGGCGGTGATCAATGTGGATGACACCTATGCCGATCTGTGGCGGGGATACGCCGCTGGCCGGCGGATTGTGGGCTTCGGTTTCTCGAAGGACGCGGACGTGCGTGGCTCAGAGACCGTGCGCGGCGACGTGTTCGAAGTGGAAACCCCGCTCGGTCCCCTGCATGTTCGCCTGCCGGTGGCTGGCCGGCATAACCGGATGAACGCACTTGCCGCCATAGCCGTCGCGGTGACGCTGGGCGTGGAGCCGGACCGGATTCGTCTTGGGCTGGAACGGTTCCGGCCTGCCGGCGGCAGACTGCAGCGTGTGACGGCCAAGGGCGGCGGCTGGCTGATCGACGATAGCTACAACGCGAACCCCGCGTCGCTGTCGGCGGGGTTGGCCGTACTGCTGGAACAGCCTGGGGAGCCCTGGCTGGTACTGGGCGACATGGGGGAACTCGGCGCGGAAGGTGAGGAAATGCATGCGCGCGCAGGGCGCGAGGCGCGTCGCCTGGGCGTGACCCGGCTGTTCGCTGTCGGCACGCTCAGCCGCGCCGCGGTGGAGGCGTTCGGCGACGGCGGAATGCATTTCGCCGATCACCAGCAATTGATCGATGCGTTGCGGCCGCTGATCGGCGGAGGCGTGGTGGTGCTGGTGAAAGGCTCGCGCAGCATGGGCCTGGAGCGCGTGGTGACGGCGCTGGCGAAGCAGAATAATAACGGGGAGGGCGCCTAGTGCTGTTGTACCTGGCAGGCTGGCTCGAAGAATTCCACAGCGGCTTCAGGGTGTTCCAGTACATCACCCTGAGGGCGATCCTGGGGGTGCTGACGGCGCTGGTGGTGTCGTTCGTGTTCGGGCCCTTCCTGATTCGCAGGCTTAGCCAGTATCAGATCGGTCAGCAGATTCGCGAGGACGGTCCGAAGTCGCATTTCTCCAAGGCCGGGACGCCCACCATGGGTGGGGCGCTCATCTTGCTGGCAGTGGCCGTGGCCACGCTGCTGTGGTCCGATCTGACCAACCGCTATGTCTGGGTAGTGCTGTTCACCACGCTGGCTTTCGGTGCCGTCGGCGGCTGGGACGACTATCTCAAGCTGCGGTATGGCAACAGCAAGGGTTTGTCGGCCCGCTCGAAGTACTTTTGGCAATCAGTGGCCGGCATCGCCGCGGCCTGCTTCCTGTATTTCAGCGCGCAGAACGCGGTCGAGACCACGCTGATCCTGCCCTTCGTGAAGGATGTTTCCTGGCAGCTTGGCTGGCTGTTCATTCCGCTGGCCTATCTCGTCATCGTCGGGACCAGCAATGCGGTGAACCTCACCGACGGGCTGGACGGGTTGGCTATCAATCCCACTGTGCTGGTGGGGGGTGCGCTCGGAGTGTTTGCTTATCTATCGGGGCACTTCAATTTTGCCAACTACCTGGGGATCCCCTTCGTGCCGGGAGTCGGCGAGACCGTCATTTTCTGCGGTGCGCTCGTTGGTGCGGGACTGGGATTCCTGTGGTTCAACGCCTATCCGGCGCAGGTGTTCATGGGCGACGTGGGGGCGCTCGCGCTGGGGGCCGCGCTGGGCGTGCTGGCAGTGGTGACACGACAGGAGCTGGTGCTGTTCATCATGGCGGGCGTGTTCGTGATGGAGACCGTCTCCGTCATTCTCCAGGTCGCCTCCTACAAATTGACCGGGCGGCGCATCTTCCGCATGGCGCCGTTGCATCACCATTTCGAACTCAAGGGCTGGCCGGAGCCGCGTGTCATTGTCCGTTTCTGGATTGTGACCGTGATTCTGGTCCTGATTGGTCTCGCTTCGCTGAAGATCCGCTGATGATGGCAGAAAGCGCACAAGGCAACGGCAGGTCGGTGATCGTGGGGCTGGGGGCTTCCGGGCTCGCGGCTGCGCGCTATCTCAGCCGGCAGGGTGTGCCCGTTGCGGTGACCGATACCCGGGCCGAGCCTCCGGGCGCGGATAGCGTCCGTGCGCTCGGTTCCGATATTCAGCTGCACCTGGGCGGTATCGATGCAGCGTTGCTGCGATCCGCCGCCGAGGTTGTGTTGAGCCCGGGAATCGCTCCGGACCATCCCGCGGTGGTCGCGGCCGTCGCGGCCGGCGTGCCAGTGGTTGGCGAGATGGAACTGTTTGCACGGGTGGCGCGGGCGCCGGTCGTGGCCATCACCGGCTCCAATGGCAAGAGCACCGTAACCACGCTGGTGGGCCAGATGGCCGCCCGGGGCGGGCTCGATGTCGCAGTGGGCGGGAATCTCGGGACACCGGCGCTGGAGCTTTTCCGGGAGCCGGAGCCCGATCTCTACGTGCTCGAGATCTCCAGCTTCCAGTTGGAGACCCTCTCCAGCCTGCGGCCGGTGGCGGCCACCGTGCTCAACGTCAGCGCCGATCACCTGGATCGTCATGGCGACATGGAGCGTTACGCCTCGATCAAGGCAGGTGTCTACGCCGGCGAGGGATTGATGGTGCTCAACCGGGACGACCCGTTGGTACGGCGCATGGCCAGACCCGGCCGGGCCAGCATTTCCTTCGGCGCCTCCGAGCCAGTCTCGGCCAGGGACTACGGATTGCGCCGCCGGCAAGAGGAGATCTGGTTATGCCAGGGCCAGAACATGCTACTGCCGGCGGGTGCGCTGCGCATCCGGGGGCAGCATAACCTCGTGAATGCGCTGGCGGCGCTGGCGCTCGCCGAGCACGCCGGAGTGGAACGCGGTGCCGCGCTGGACGCGCTGCGGAACTTTGCCGGCCTTCCGCACCGTATGCAGTGGGTGGCGCGTCGGGCAGGCATGGACTGGATCAATGATTCCAAGGCGACCAACGTTGGCGCGACGCTGGCTGCAGTGGAGGGGCTGGAACAGCCATTGCTGCTGATCGCCGGGGGCGACGGCAAGGGTGCCGATTTCAGCCCGCTGGCGACGGCGCTGGCGGAGCGCGCCCGGGTCGCAATACTGCTGGGCCGCGACGCGCCGTTGCTGGAGCAGGTGCTGGCGCCGGTACTGCCGGTCGAGCGGGTGGCCGATATGGAGCAGGCGGTGAAGCGTGCCGCCGAGCTGGGCAGGCCCGGCGATCTGGTCCTGCTGTCCCCCGCCTGCGCCAGCCTGGATATGTACAGCAACTACATGGCCCGTGGTGATGCGTTCGCTGCGGCGGTGGGGAGGCTGACAGCATGAGCGCGGTGATGCGTCCGACGTTCGGCTCCAGTCTGTCCGGCGTGCTGCTCCCGGAGACGGACAGCCGGCTGCTGGCCGCCATCGTGACAATGACGCTTTTCGGCCTGGTCATGGTGGCATCGGCATCGATCTCGCTGGCCGAGCGGAATCTGGGCGCACCGTTCTACTACCTGCAGCGTCAGGTGCTGTTCGTGGCAATAGCGTATGCCATGGGCTGGCTGGTGCTGAGCACGCCGCTTGAGACCGTCCGGCGCCTGAGCGGCTTGCTGATGCTTTTCGGCCTGGCGCTGCTGGTTCTGGTGCTTCTCCCCGGGGTCGGTCGTGAAGTCAACGGAGCCACCCGCTGGATCCCATTGGGGGTGTTCAATCTGCAGGTCTCTGAAGTGGCGAAGCTGGCGCTGATGGTCTACCTGGCCGCTTTCCTGGTGCGTCGGGGGGAGCAGGTCCGCAGCAGCATGAGCGGCTTCCTGATCCCCCTGACGCTGCTGGTCGTCTTGAGCCTGCTGATGCTGATGCAGCCGGATTTCGGTACCGCGGTGGTGATGGTGGGCACCGGCATGGGTGTGCTATTCCTCGGCGGCGTACCGCTGTGGCGTTTCGCCGTGCTTCTGGCCGGCGCGGTGGGCGCCGGGGTGGCGCTGATCTTCGCGTCCCCCTACCGCCTGGAGCGGTTGCTGTCCTTCTCCAATCCCTGGGCCGACCCCTTCAACAGTGGGTTCCAGCTGACCCAGTCATTGATTGCCATCGGCCGCGGTGAACTTTTCGGTGTGGGTCTGGGTGGCAGTGTGCAAAAGCTGTTCTACCTGCCCGAAGCGCACACCGATTTCGTTTTTGCCGTCATGGCCGAGGAACTGGGGCTGATCGGCATCCTGGTGCTGGTTGGGCTCTACAGCTACATCTGCTGGCGGGTAATGGCCACGGGCGCTGCCTCCATGTACGCCGGTCGACCGTTTGCCGCCTATCTCTGCTTCGGCGTGGGGATCTGGCTCGCCATCCAGGGCTTCATCAACGTCGGCGTGAACATGGGGCTGCTGCCCACCAAGGGGTTGACACTACCGTTGATGAGCTACGGGGGCAGCAGCCTGTTGATGACAGTGGTGGCTCTCGCGCTGGTGCTGCGCGCCGCGCACGAACTCCGGTTGGCAGAGGGTGGCGCGCGGTCGCGCCCGGGGGGGCGGACATGAGTGTGCGCCAGACGCGGCCGGTGCTGATTATGGCGGGCGGAACCGGAGGGCATGTGTTCCCGGGGCTTGCCGTCGCCCAGGTGCTGCAGGAGCGAGGCGTTCCAGTGGTCTGGTTGGGTACCAGGGCTGGCCTGGAGGCACGGCTGGTGCCTGATGCCGGCCTGGCCATCGAGTGGCTGGACATCCGCGGTCTGCGTGGCAAGGGCGTTCGTGGCTGGCTGTTGGCTCCGTTCAGACTGGCGGCGGCCGTGCGCCAGAGCCTCGGCGTATTGCGGCGGCATCAGCCGCGGGCCGTGCTGGGCCTGGGAGGCTATGTCGCCGGGCCCGGCGGGCTTGCGGCACGGCTGGCCGGGTATCGCCTGGTGCTGCACGAGCAGAATGCCGTGCCGGGCCTGACCAATCGAATGCTGTCGCGTGTGGCAGATCAGGTGCTTTGCGGCTTTCCTGCGGACTTCCCCAAGGGGGTCGCCGCGCGGGTCGTGGGAAACCCCGTTCGGGACGCCATCCTCTCCCTGCCCGCGCCGGAGGAACGATTCCAGGACCGCGAAGGGCCGCTTCGCCTGCTGGTGATCGGCGGCAGCCTTGGCGCGCAGGTGCTGAACGAGTGCGTACCAGCGGCGGTGGCCAGGCTGCCGGAGGATCGACGGCCCCTCGTTCGCCATCAGGCGGGTGAGCGCACGCTGGATGTGGCGCTGGAGAACTATCGGCGACACAAGGTCGAGGGCGATGTGACCGCGTTTATCGATGACATGGCGTCCGCCTATGCCTGGGCGGACCTGGTGATCTGCCGCGCGGGCGCGCTGACCGTGAGTGAACTGGCGGCCGCCGGGGTGGCGGCGTGCCTGGTCCCGCTGCCGCACGCTGTGGACGACCACCAGAGCGGCAACGCACGCTTCCTCGCGGACCGACAGGCGGCGCTTTTGCTGCCTCAGCAGGAACTCTGCCCGGAGCATCTGGCGCAACTGCTGGAAGAGTACGGAGACGGGCGTCGCGCCTTGCTGGCAATGGCACAGCGCGCCCGTGACCTGGTGCGCCCTGCCGCCGCCGAAGACGTGGCCGACGCCTGCCTGGAGGCCGCATGACTGAGACCAGACAGATTTGGGACCACACCCGGCCGGACGGCATGGGCCGCGTTCGGCGCATACACTTCGTCGGTATTGGCGGGGCGGGCATGAGCGGCATCGCCGAAGTGCTGATCAACCTGGGTTACCGGGTCTCCGGTAGTGACCTGAAGGAGAACCCGGTGACCCGTCGTCTGCAGTCGCTGGGTGCCACGGTACGCATTGGCCATGCCGGCGGTCATGTGGCGAAGGCGGACGCCGTGGTCATTTCCAGTGCCGTCAGTGAGGACAACCCGGAGGTGCAGGCGGCCAGGGACGCCCGCATTCCGGTCGTGCCGCGGGCCGAGATGCTGGCGGAGCTGATGCGGTTTCGGTTCGGCATCGCCGTGGCCGGTACTCATGGCAAGACCACGACGACCAGCCTGGTGGCCAGCGTGCTGGCCGAGGGGGGACTGGATCCCACCTTCGTGATCGGCGGCAGACTGAACAGTGCGGGCGCGAACGCGCGGCTGGGCGAGGGCCGCTTCCTGGTGGCGGAGGCGGATGAGAGCGATGCCTCGTTCCTGTATCTGCAGCCGGTGATCGCCACCGTGACCAATATCGATGCGGATCACCTGGGTACGTACGGCGGCGATTTCCAGCGCCTGCGCGGTACTTTCCTGGAATTCCTCCATCACCTCCCGTTCTATGGGCTCGCGGTGGTCTGCGTGGACGACCCCGTGGTCCGGGACCTGTTGCCGGAGATCACCCGTCCCGTGCGTACCTACGGCGTCGATCAAGAGGCTGATGTGCGTGCGCTCGATGTATCGCAGCAAGGCGGTCGTACGCGGTTCACGGTACGCATCAATGGTGAAGAACCGCTGCAGGTGGATCTGAACCTCCCCGGCCGCCACAACGTGCAGAACGCCCTGGCCGCCATCGCCATCGGTCGCGAGCTGGGACTGGCAGCGACGGATATCGTGCGGGCACTGGCGGAGTTCCAGGGAATCGGTCGCCGCTTCCAGAGCTACGGCGACCTGCCGCTGCCTGGGGGCGGGTCTGCGTTGGTGGTGGACGATTACGGTCATCATCCCAGCGAGATACAGGCCACCCTGCGGGCCGTCAGGGACGGCTGGCCGGAGCGACGGCTGGTGCTGGCATTCCAGCCGCATCGTTTCAGCAGGACACGAGACCTGTTCGAGGACTTTGCCCGCGTGCTCACCGAGGTTGATGCCCTGGTGATGACCGACGTCTATGCCGCGGGTGAACAGCCTGTCGCCGGCGCGGACGGCCGTGCCCTGTGTGGTGCGATTCGCGCTCGCGGAAAGGTCAACCCGGTGTTCGTCCAGGGAGTGGACGAGCTGATAGAAGCCCTTCCGGGGGTGCTGCGCGACGGCGACATCCTGCTGACCATGGGTGCCGGCAGCATCGGCGGCGTGGCGGGACGTCTGCGGGAACAACTGACGGGAGGCGGGCAGTGATGGCAGCCAGGCAAACCAGCCACCTGCGCGGCGAACTCCGTGAGCACGAGCCCATGGCCCGGCACACCACGTGGCGAGTCGGTGGGCCTGCCGATCGTTTCTACCAGCCTGCCGATCGTCACGATCTGGCGATGTTCCTGGCCGGTTTGCCGGATCACGAGCCGCTCTACTGGTGCGGTCTGGGAAGCAACCTGCTGGTTCGGGATGGCGGTCTGCGCGGCACCGTGATCTTTCTGCATCCGGGGATTGCCGGACTTCACCGGGACGGGGAGACAACGCTCTGGGCTGATGGGGGAGCGGCCTGCGCCAAGGTGGCGCGCTTCGCCGCTCGCCAGAATCTGGTCGGTGCGGAGTTCCTGGCCGGTATCCCCGGCACCATGGGGGGCGCCCTGGCGATGAACGCGGGTGCGTGGGGCGGCGAGACCTGGGAGCGCGTGGCGATGGTGGAGACCATCGATCGCCAGGGCCGGTTGCATCAACGGACGCCGACGGACTTTCAGGTGGGCTATCGCCATGTGCAGGGACCGCAGCAGGAATGGTTCACCGGCGTGCGTCTGCAACTCGAGGAAGGCGACGGTGAGCGTTCGATGGAGAAAATCCGCGCTCTGCTGAGCCAGCGGGCGGCGACGCAGCCCGTCGGCAAGCCGAGTTGCGGTTCCGTATTCCGGAATCCGCCAGGGGACCATGCCGCGCGCTTGATCGAGGCGTCGGGACTCAAGGGGTGTCGCATCGGCGGCGCGCACGTGTCCGACAAGCATGCGAATTTCATTCTGAACGATGGTTCCGCGAGCGCTCGGGATATCGAACGGCTGATCGCCCACATAAGGGACGTCATCGCCCGCGGGACGGGTATCGAGCTGACTCCGGAAGTGCGGGTGATCGGGGAGGAAGACTGTGACAGTTGACGCAGCACGGTTCGGACGCGTTGCAGTGGTCATGGGTGGCTGGTCCGCCGAGCGCCCGGTGTCTCTGAAGAGCGGGCAGGCGGTGCTGCAGGCGCTGCTTCGCCGCGGTGTCGATGCCCATGCAGTGGATGCCGGCAGGGACGTGTTGCAGGTGCTGGCCGAGGGGCCTTATGACCGGGTCTTCATCGCCTTGCACGGGCGCGGCGGCGAAGACGGCGTGCTGCAGGGTGGGCTGGAACTCATCGGGCTGCCTTATACCGGCAGCGGAGTGCTGGGCTCCGCCCTGGGAATGGACAAGCTGCGCAGCAAGCGGGTCTGGCAGGGGGCTGGCCTGCCGACGCCGGAGTACCTCGTCATGGGGTCGGAGATACCGGTGGAGCGAGTGGCCGGCGAGCTGGGCTTTCCGCTGATGATCAAGCCGGCGCGCGAGGGTTCCAGTATCGGCATGCACAAGGTCCAGAACCTGGGCGAATTGAAGGCTGCTTTCGAGGACGCTGTCGGATATGACGATGACGTGCTCGCCGAGCAGTTCATTGCCGGTGAGGAATACACGGTGTCGGTGCTGGGTGACGAGGTGTTGCCTGCCATCCGACTGGAAACGCCCCGCGTGTTCTACGACTACCAGGCCAAGTACGAGGCGGACGACACGATTTATCACTGCCCCTGTGGTTTGCCGCAGGAGGCAGTCCAGGAGTTGAACGCGTTGGCCCTGGAGGCCTTCCGCGTTGTCGGGGCATCCGGCTGGGGGCGAGTGGATCTGATGCGTGACAGGAATGGCAGCTTCTGGCTGCTGGAGGTCAACACTGTGCCGGGTATGACGGACCACTCGCTGGTTCCCATCGCGGCCAAGGCGGCAGGCATGGATTTCGACGAGCTGGTCTGGCGGATTCTGCAGACCACGCTGGGAGCGGACGAGTGAAAGGCACCAGGCTCAGACGCGGAGCGCGACCGCTGCAGCGCCGGAAGGCGGCGCCGGACCCAGCGCGCCGTGCACGACGGCGGGAGGCGCTGGCGCGGACCGGGCGCATTGCCGGTATCGGCATGTTGCTGGTGGTGGTTGTCGGCAGTGCCGGGTACGGCGTGCGCTACCTCACCTCTCCGGACACCTTCCCGCTGCAGGCGGTGCACTTTGACAGTCGGCTGGAGAAGGTACGCGAAAGCGACCTGCGGGACGCTCTGGAAGGTCGACTGAACGCCGGTTTCTGGGGCCTGGACGTGGAGGACATCCGCAATGCTATCGAAGACCTGTCGTGGGTTCGTGATGCGTCCGTGCGCCGGGTTTGGCCCGGCACTCTGCGCATCACCATCCGTGAACAGGAAGCGGTGGCGATCTGGAACGGGGAGGCGCTGATGAATCCCGTTGGCGATCTGTTCTCCCCTGATGAGGCGACCTGGCCGGAGGGCTTGCCGCGGTTGCACGGCCCGGACGGTCGGGCATACCGGGTCAGCGAACGGTACCGGGAATTCGACCGCGCTTTCGGCGGTACCGGCAAGGCGGTGGTTGCCGTGAGCATGGATGCCAGGGAGTCCTGGCAGGTCACGCTGGATGGGGGCGCCGAGGTGAAGCTCGGTCGCCAGGAGGTGGACGCGCGCGTGCAACGATTCGTGCGTGCCTGGCCGGCGATCCAGCGCCGGCAATCGGCGGATCTGGCCTCGGCGGATCTGCGCTACCCGAACGGCTTCGCGCTGCGCTGGGCACAGCGCGGTGAATAGGGCTACGGGTTTTTTGAGACTGATGGAAGAGGAACGGAGGATGTCGAAGAGAACGGAGCGAAACCTGCTGGTCGGCCTGGATATCGGCACTTCCAAGGTGGTCGCGATTGTGGGTGAGGTCGGACAGGACGGCATCGTCGAGATTGTCGGCCTGGGTTCGCACCCCTCCCGCGGACTGAAAAAGGGCGTGGTGGTGAATATCGAATCCACCGTCCAGTCCATTCAGCGTGCCGTGGAAGAAGCGGAATTGATGGCCGGCTGCCAGATTCATTCCGTCTACGCCGGCATCGCGGGCTCTCACATTCGCAGCCTCAATTCGCACGGCATCGTCGCGATCCGCGACAAGGAGGTGGGCCAGGCGGACGTGGATCGTGTCATCGACGCGGCCCGGGCCGTGGCCATCCCGGCGGACCAGAAGATCCTCCACATCCTGCCGCAGGAATTCATCATCGATGCCCAGGAAGGGGTGCGGGAGCCCATCGGCATGTCCGGGGTGCGGCTTGAAGCCAAGGTCCACATGGTGACCGGGGCGGTGAGCGCTGCACAGAACATCGTCAAGTGCATACGTCGCTGCGGGCTGGAGGTGGACGACATCATCCTGGAGCAGCTGGCGTCCAGCTACGCCGTGTTGACGGATGACGAAAAGGAGTTGGGGGTCTGCCTGGTGGACATCGGCGGCGGCACCACCGATATCGCGGTGTTTACCGAGGGCGCCATACGGCACACCGCCGTTATTCCGATTGCCGGTGACCAGGTGACCAACGATATCGCCGTGGCGTTGCGGACACCGACTCAGCATGCCGAGGAAATCAAGGTGAAGTACGCCTGTGCGCTCTCCCATCTGGCCGGTGCGGACGAGACCATCGAGGTGCCTTCGGTGGGGGAACGGCCGGCGCGTCGGCTTTCACGGCATACGCTGGCCGAGGTGGTGGAGCCACGCTACGAGGAACTGATGACGCTGGTGCAGCAGGAGCTGCGGCGCAGCGGCTTCGAGGACCTGATCGCTGCCGGGATCGTGCTCACGGGCGGCAGCGCCAAGATGGAAGGGGCCATCGATCTCGCGGAGGAAGTGTTTCATGTGCCGGTGCGGCTGGGGGTTCCCCAGAACGTGACCGGCCTGTCGGACGTGGTACGCAACCCGATCTATTCCACCGGTGTCGGGTTGCTCTATTTCGGTGCCAACAACCGGGGACAACAGATGACGCAGTACGACTCCGAAAACGGGTTCAGCGCGATCTGGGCCCGAATGAAGAGCTGGTTCCAGGGCAATTTCTAGTTTTCATGCAGCAACGATTGGATCGAAGGAAGCATCCATAGGAGACACGACAATGTTTGAGCTGATGGATTCGTTCAGTCAGAACGCAGTAATCAAGGTGATCGGCGTCGGCGGTGGCGGCGGCAATGCCGTGCAGCACATGGTGGCGGCCGATATCGAGGGCGTGGATTTCATCTGCGCCAATACCGATGCCCAGGCGCTGAAGAACACGGCGGCCAAAACCGTGCTTCAGTTGGGCAGCAACATGACCAAGGGTCTGGGCGCCGGGGCAAACCCGGAGGTGGGGCGTGACGCCGCGCGGGAAGACCGGGATCGCATCGCCGAGGTGCTGGACGGGGCGGATATGGTGTTCATCACCGCGGGCATGGGCGGTGGCACCGGCACCGGCGCGGCCCCGGTGGTGGCGGAGATCGCCCGGGAACTGGGCATACTCACCGTGGCCGTGGTCACCAAGCCGTTTCCCTTCGAGGGCGGCAAGCGGCTGCGCGTGGCTCAGCAGGGTATCGAGGAGCTGTCCCGCCACGTGGATTCGCTGATCACCATTCCCAATGAGAAGCTGATCAGCGTGCTGGGCAAGAATCTGACCCTGCTTGATGCCTTCAAGTCCGCCAATGACGTGCTGCTGGGTGCGGTCCGGGGAATCGCCGAACTGATCACCCGTCCGGGCCTGATCAACGTGGACTTTGCCGACGTCCGCACCGTGATGTCCGAGATGGGCATGGCGGTGATGGGTTCGGGGGCCGCCTCTGGCGAAGGCCGGGCGCGGGAAGCGGCGGAACGCGCTATTGCCAGCCCGCTACTCGAGGATGTGAGCCTGGCCGGTGCAAACGGCATTCTCGTGAATGTCACCGCTGGTCTAAACTTGTCCATCGGCGAGTTCGATGAGGTTGGCCAGGCCGTTCGGGAATTCGCCTCCGATGATGCCACGGTGGTGGTGGGCACCGTTATTGATCCGGAACTTGAGAACGAACTGCGGGTCACTGTGGTGGCGACCGGGCTTGGCAGGCCGGCCATGCAGCAGGAGAAGCCACAGTTGAAGGCTGTGAGTGCGCCGCGCAAGCCGAACGGCGAAGTGGACTACGGAAAGCTGGATACACCGGCCACCGTTCGAAAGAAAGCTGCTAACGATAAGTACGGCGACACCGGCGATATGGATTATCTCGATATCCCGGCGTTTCTGCGCCGTCAGGCTGACTGACGGCGCAGTGCGCATGATGGCGGTTTTGTGACAGACGTCGCACTGGGTCGGTGTGACGTGGGCTACCATCATCGCGCTGAGGCAGGGTGGGACCGCATGCCGCAGGTATGTTGCACTGCAGTATGCAAAGCGTCTTGATTACAGTAAAATGACGCTATTTGGTCCATACGTCGCCGTATCGGTGGCGTTGGCGGATTCAGACCATGCTGCCCGGTTCATTCCAGGGCGCAAGGAGTTAGGTAGGCACAATGATTCGGCAACGCACCTTGAAAAACGTGATCCGCGCCACAGGTGTGGGTTTGCATACGGGGGAGAAGGTTTACCTCACCCTGTTGCCTGCCGCGCCTGATACCGGGATCGTGTTTCGCCGCGTTGATCTGGACGAGCCGGTGGAAATCCGCGCTCATCCGGAGAACGTTGGCGACACTCAGCTCTCCACCTGTCTCGTCAAGGATGACGTGCGTGTCTCCACGGTGGAGCATCTGCTCTCCGCTTTGGCAGGGCTGGGTATCGACAACGCCTACGTGGAGCTGAGCGCGCCCGAGGTTCCGATCATGGATGGCAGCGCAGGTCCGTTCGTGTTCCTGATCCAGTCGGCTGGTATCCAGGAGCAGGACGCCCCCAAGCGTTTCATCCGTATCAAGAAACCGATTCGTGTCGAGGACGGCGAGCGCTGGGTTCAATTCGAACCCTTCGAAGGCTTCAAGGTCTCGTTCTCGATCGATTTCGACCACCCTGTGTTCAAGGAAGGTTCGCAGTCCGCGACGGTTGATTTCTCCAGCACCTGTTTCGTGAAGGAAGTCAGCCGTGCCCGCACGTTCGGCTTCATGCGCGATATAGAGGCGTTGCAGCAGCGCAAGCTGGCGCTGGGCGGCAGCCTGGATAACGCCATCGTCGTGGATGATTACCGAATCCTGAACGAAGACGGCTTGCGCTATCGCGACGAGTTCGTGAAACACAAGATCCTGGACGCCATCGGCGACCTGTATCTGCTGGGTCACAGCCTGATCGGCGAGTTTACCGGCAGCAAGTCCGGCCACGCACTGAACAATCAGTTGCTGCGTGAACTGCTGAAGGATGAAGCAGCCTGGGAAGAGGTGACATTCGAGGACGAGGCGAAAGCGCCGATCTCCTTCGATCAGTCGGTGCCGGTACCGGCTCTCGCCTGAGGCTGAAGCCTAGGAACCCCTCCGCCTCGCGAGCCTTTGCAGGGCGGCTCGCAGGGCGGCGTTGTCTTCCGTCGACGCAGCCGCCATCAAATGACGCCTCGCCTGCTCGCTGAGCTGGCGGGGCGTCCGCTTTTTGTCGACAGGCCTGGGTGAGCCGACCTTGACGATCACTCGCTTTGGTTGCACCCCTCCCGCGTCCGCCACCGTGCGGGCCATCGCAGTGGACATGAAGCGCAGCTTGCTGGCCCACGCGGAGCCGTCCGCCACCAGCACCATGCCGTCGGCATCGATACGCGCCAACCCCCAGTGTCCCCTTGCTTCTGGAGGGAGTACCCGCGCCAGAATGGTCTGCCAATGCTGCAGAGTCGCCACGCGCTGTTCCAGTCCGGCCAGCTTGCCCGCACCGCTGGCCAGCGTCCTGGACAGCGGGCGTGGTGAACGGGATTGATTGCTCATTGCAGTGCGCCCTTTGAAGCGAGCATGGAGGCCTCGACCTATCCTAATAATTCTAAGGGGAATAGGTTATGATTGGCAGCTTTCCGGGCAATCCGACAAGAGTGGATGCAGGTCCGTGGCCCGTTGACCACCGCAACGCCCGGGCGTCTGGCGCGGTCGCTGTTCGCTAACGGCTTCGAGCGCCGGGTCCGTCGAGACACGACAGGTTTTCTGAGAAGGTTCGTATGCTAGGTGCAATTGCAAAGAAGGTGTTCGGTAGCCGCAATGACCGGACTGTGCGACGCCTGTTCAAGCAGGTGGAGCGGATCAATGCCCTGGAGTCCTCGCTTCAGGAACTGTCTGATTCCGAATTGCAGGCCAAGACGGCCGAGTTTCGCGACCGCATCGGCAAGGGGGAGTCGTTGGATAGCCTGCTGCCTGAAGCCTTCGCCACCGTGCGTGAGGCCGGCAAGCGTGCGCTCGGCATGCGGCATTTCGATGTGCAGTTGATCGGCGGCATGGTATTGCACCAAGGCAAGATCGCCGAAATGAAGACCGGCGAGGGCAAGACGCTGGTGGCCACTCTCCCGGTCTATCTGAATGCGCTTTCCGGCAAGGGCGTGCACGTGGTCACGGTGAACGACTATCTCGCCCGCCGCGACGCCGACTGGATGGGACGCATCTACCGCTTCCTTGGAATGAGTGTCGGGGTGGTCGTTCCGGGAATGACCCGGGAAGAGAAGCACGAGGCCTACGCCGCCGACATCATCTACGGCACGAACAACGAGTTCGGTTTCGACTATCTGCGGGACAACATGGCCTTCCGCAAGGAAGACCGGGTACAGCGGGATCTGCATTTCGCCATCGTCGACGAAGTGGACTCCATCCTGATCGACGAGGCCCGCACGCCGCTGATCATCTCCGGCCCGGCGCAGGACAGCTCCCAGCTATACGAAGCCGTGAACAAGCTGGTGCCGAAGCTGGTACGCCAGGAGGAAGAAGAGGGCGCCGGTGACTTCTGGCTTGACGAGAAGCAACGGCAGGTCTACCTGACCGAATCGGGCCACGAGAAAGTGGAGAACATGCTGTCGGAGCAGGGCCTGATTGGCGATGACGAATCGCTGTACGACGCCGGCAACATCGCCCTCATGCATCATTTCAACGCTGCGCTGCGGGCACATCACCTGTTCAGAAAGGATGACCAGTATATTGTTCGGGACGGCCAGGTCGTCATCGTTGACGAGTTTACCGGGCGCGCCATGCCTGGTCGCCGCTGGTCGGATGGTCTGCACCAGGCGGTAGAGGCAAAGGAAGGCCTGAAGGTGCAGCAGGAAAACCAGACCCTGGCCTCCATCACCTTCCAGAATTTCTTCCGGCTCTACGACAAGCTGGCGGGCATGACCGGCACGGCGGATACGGAAGCCTACGAATTCCAGCATATCTATGGTCTTGAAGTGGTGGTTATTCCGCCCAACCGCCCGATGGCCCGGCAGGACCACCATGATCTGGTCTATCTGACACAGAAGGAAAAGTTCGACGCCATCGTGCAGGACATCATCGAGCACCAGCAGAAAGGGGCTCCGGTCCTGGTGGGCACCGCGTCCATCGAGGTCTCCGAACTGATCTCCAATCGGCTGCGCGAGGAGAAGATCGACCACGAGGTGCTGAACGCCAAGCAGCATGATCGTGAGGCCTTGATCATTGCCCAGGCAGGCAGGCCCGGTGCGGTAACAATCGCCACCAACATGGCCGGCCGTGGTACGGATATCGTGCTCGGCGGCAATATCGAGGTGGAAGTGGACCAGCTCGAGGACCCGGACGAGGCCACCGTCGAGCGCATGCGCAGGGAATGGCAGGAGCGTCACGACCAGGTGGTGGCCGCCGGCGGCCTGCATGTGCTGGGTACGGAACGGCACGAATCGCGGCGAATCGACAACCAGCTCCGTGGCCGTGCCGGTCGCCAGGGTGACCCGGGTTCCAGCCGTTTCTTTCTGTCTCTGGAAGACAGCCTGTTGCGTATTTTCGCCTCCGGTCGTGTCTCCTCCATGATGCAGCGCCTGGGCATGCAGGAAGGGGAGGCGATCGAGTCCGGACTGGTGTCGCGCGTGATCGAGAACGCCCAGCGCAAGGTGGAAGGTCACAACTTCGATATCCGCAAGCATCTGCTGGAGTTCGATGACGTGGCCAACGACCAGCGCCGCGTCATTTACTCCCAGCGCCGGGAATTGCTGGAAACCGACGATGTTTCCGAGACCATAGATGCGTGGCGCCATGAGGTGATCGATGGCGTTATCGACCAGCATATCCCCCCGGGCAGCATCGAGGAGCAATGGAACGTTGCCGGCCTGGAGGAGGTGCTTGAGCGCGACTTCGGGGTTGAATTGTCCATCCAACAGTGGCTGGACGAGGACGACGCCCTTCATGAAGAGCCGTTGCGCGAGCGTATCCACGAGGCGGTGCTGGAAGCCTACAGGGAGAAGGAGAACCAGGCCGGTGCCGATGTACTGCGCCAGTTCGAGAAGGCTGTGATGCTCCAGGTGCTGGACGGTCAGTGGAAAGAACACCTGGCGGCCATGGATTACCTTCGGCAAGGCATACATCTGCGCGGTTATGCCCAGAAGAATCCCAAGCAGGAGTTCAAGCGGGAAGCCTTCTCCATGTTCACGTCAATGCTCGCCGAGGTGCAGCGCGAGGTGGTCCGCCTGGTGCAACAGGTCCGCATCCGCAGCCGTGAGGAAGTGGAAGAGCTGGAGCGCCGGCGCAAGGAACAGGAAAAGGAACTGGAGTTCCAGCACGCCAATGCCAGCGCCATGGATAACAAGAAAGACGATGAGGGCGAAGGCAAGCGCAGCGACGGAACCTTTGTGCGACAAGGACCGAAAGTGGGACGGAATGACCCCTGTCCCTGTGGCTCGGGAAAGAAGTACAAGCAGTGTCACGGTCGCTTGAACTGATCAAGAAAAGCGAATTCAGCACAGCAGAAGAAGGCGTTTCATGGCAGTAGGTTTGGGGCCGCTTCCCGCGATGCATCCGGTGCCCGGGATTCGCATGGGCACGACGAGCGCAGGCATCAAGACACCGGGTCGCCGGGATCTCGTGGTATTCGAGTTGTGTGAAGGCTCGCGGGTTGCGGCTGTGTTCACCCGCAATCGTTTCTGCGCCGCCCCAGTCACTGTCGCGCGTGAGCATCTCGGAGCGGCTGCTCCGAGATATCTGCTCGTGAACACGGGTAATGCCAATGCCGGTACGGGTCAGCGCGGGCTTGAAGATGCCCGCGATTGCTGTGCCCGGCTAGCCGAGCTGACAGGGGTGTCGCCGCAGGCGGTGCTTCCGTTCTCCACCGGCGTCATCGGTGAGCCCTTGCCGTCGCAACGTATTCTTGATGCCTTGCCTTCCGCGCTGGAATCGCTGGCGGACAGTGGCTGGAGCGAGGCGGCGTCGGGTATCCTGACCACGGATACGTTGCCAAAAGGGGCTAGCCGCAGGGTCCGTGTGGGCGAGGCCGATATCACGCTGACCGGTATCGCCAAGGGGGCGGGCATGATCCGTCCGGACATGGCCACCATGCTTGCTTTTATTGCCACCGATGCGGAGCTGCCGCAGGAACTGCTGGATCGTGCGCTGACCGAAGCTGTGCGCTACTCCTTCAATCGCATCACCGTGGATGGGGACACGTCCACCAATGACGCCTGCGTGCTCATTGCCACCGGCAAGGTCTCGGTGACGGACGAGGTGGCGTATCGGGCCTTCGTCGATGCGCTGACCGACATCTGTACCCAACTGGCCCAGGCCGTGGTGCGTGACGGCGAGGGCGCGACCAGATTCATCACCGTGCAGGTGGAAAACGGTGCCAGCCAGGCGGAGTGTGAAGCTGTTGCCTATACCATCGCCCACTCGCCGCTGGTGAAAACTGCGGCTTTCGCCGGCGACCCGAACTGGGGACGCATTCTAGCGGCCATCGGTCGAGCGGGTATCGACGACCTGGATGTCTCCGCGGTGCGGATCTGGCTGGATGACTACCTGATTGCCGAGCAGGGCGGCCGGGCGGACGGCTATCTGGAAGCGGAGGCGGCCGCCCGCATGAACAGGGACGAAGTCACGGTTCGGGTGGATCTCGCGCGCGGCCAGAGCGCAGCCGTGGTCTGGACCACCGATTTTTCCTACGATTATGTTCGCATCAACGCCGAATACCGAAGTTGATCTCATGACGGTGCATGTCGCAGTCGGGGTGGTGGAGGATGATCAGGGCCGGGTACTGATTACGCGCCGCCCCGATGACGCACACCAGGGTGGCCTGTGGGAGTTCCCTGGAGGCAAGCTGGAGGCAGACGAGACCGTTGAGCAGGCGTTGCGGCGGGAATTGCTGGAAGAGATCGGTATCGAGCCCACCGACATGGTGCCGCTGATCCGTGTTCCGCATGATTACGGTGACAAGCGGGTGCTGCTGGATGTCTGGCGGGTGAAGCGTTTCAGCGGCGAGCCGTCAGGGCTGGAGCAGCAACCTCTGCGCTGGGTGCCGCAATCGGCGCTGGGCGAGTACGTCTTTCCCGTTGCCAATCAGCCGATCACTCAGGCACTGCAGTTGCCGGAGCGTTACCTGATCACGCCGTCCCTGTCGGATGCCGCAACGTTCCTCGCGGCCTTCGAGCAGCGGCTGGAAGAAGGTCATCGGCTGGTTCAGCTCCGCGCCCATGAATTGGACGATGCTGCCTACCGGACGGTGGCCGAGCGCGCAGCTGAACTTGCCCGGGCTGCCGGGGCTCAGCTTCTGGTGAACGCCGATCCGAGACTGGCCTGGAAGCTCGGAGTCGGGGTTCATCTGCATCATCACCGCCTGATGGCGCTTGCCGCCAGGCCGTTGCCGAAGGGTTCGCTGGTGGCGGCGTCCTGTCACGGTGCCGAGGAACTTGCGCACGCTCTGCGCATTGATGTGGATTTCGTCGTCCTGGGCCCCGTCTCGTCCACCCGCAGTCACCCTGGTGAAGAAGGCATGGGCCTGGACCGTTTTGCGAGGCTGGTTCGGGATTTCCCACGCCCCGTCTACGCACTGGGCGGCATGTCCGAAAGTGACCTGCCGGCTGTGTCCAGGGCACGCGGCCAGGGCATCGCCGCGATATCCGCGTTCTGGTAGGGAGCGGCTGCCGCTCAGCGGCGTGGTTCCTCATCCTTGAATTCTTCCAGCAGTTCCTCCGGCAGCTCGATGCCCGGTATCGTGTTTTCTTCCTTGAGCCAGGCGCCCAGATCGATCAGCTTGCAGCGTTCGCTACAGAAAGGCCGCCAGCGGGCGCGTTCGCTCCACTCGACCGGAGCCCTGCAGGTAGGACAGTGAATTATCTGCGTCATCGCTTCAACCCGATACGGAATTTGGTGGCGCCGCCTGGTTCAGAGACCGCAACAGCGAAGCAGGAAATCCACGTCGCGGACGGTCTGGGACGGGCGGTCCCCATTTGGCGCCTGTTCCATGAAACGTACCGTGATGAAGTGTTTGCTGCCGCTGATCTCGGCGAAATAGGGGCTGTCCGGTGGCAATTCCACACAGATGAGCTGGTAGCTGTTGCCTTTCTCGAGGTTGCGTTGGTAGGTGCCGTCACGGGCCGTCTGGTTGCGGGGCGCGGCGCTGTCCCGAATCAGTTGCAGTATCAACCGCGAGGACAGGCGGACGGTCTCCAGTGCCGAATACCAGTTCTCCAGTGCCTGGCGACGTTGTTCCGCGGGGCGCTGCAACCAGCGATGGTAACCCGGCAGGTCGAAGGCGCAGGTGCCGCCGGCGATGCCGCTGCGCTGCATGATGCTGGCCAGGAACTCGTCCTGTCGCAGCGCCGCCCCTAGCGGGCCATTGTGCAGCCGCAGGCGCTCCAGCAGGTCATTGCATTGGTCGACCACGTACTGTAGGCGGTCCGAATCAACGCTGGGGTTGTCCTTCAGCTGCTGCAGGGTACCCGTGACCCGCTCCAGTTCCTTGATCAACTCGGACTTCAGATCACCCCGGGCGAGCACCTCCAGCACTTCCGCCAGCGTCGCGATGGCGAGGCGGCTGTGCCATTCCTCGTCACCGGCGATGGCGAAGCGACTTTGCTCGAACAGGAACTCCAGTCGCATCATCGTGCGGATGCGCTCGCTCAAAGGCTGCTCGAAGCGCATTGCGTGTTCGTCGATCTGGCCTCCGCCCATCAGTCATCCTTCAGTGCCCATTTCGCCCATTGTCGCGCACGTTCACCGTTCTTACCAACCGCCAAGCGCCAGATAGCGTCGATGCAGTTCCTCGACACGGGCGTCCAGATCCTCCAGAGGGGCGGTGTTGTCGAGGACGTCGTCGGCGCGTGCCAGACGTTGGTCCCTGCCGGCCTGGGCGGCGAGGATCGCCCGCGCTTGTTGTTCATCACTGCCGTCACGCCGGACCAGGCGTTCAAGCTGTACCGTTTCGGGGACGTCGACGACCAGGACGCGGTCTACCAGGTCCACGAGCCCACCTTCCACAAGCAGCGGGACCACCAGTACGGCGTAGGGGCCGGGAGAGGCTTCCAGCCGCTGCATTAGCCATTCGCGAATCTTCGGATGGAGTATGGCTTCGAGGCGCTTGCGTGCGGCGGTATCCCCGAAAACCTGTCGCCGCAGCGCGGCGCGGTCCAGGGTGCCGTCCGCCTGCAATATGGTGGGGCCGAATTCCCGGGTGAGTTCTTCAAGGGCGGGCTCTCCCGGCTCGACCACCGCCCGTGCAGCCACGTCGGCGTCGATAATGTCCGCGCCCAGGGCCTTCAAACGGTCGGAGACTGCCGTCTTTCCGCTTGCAATGCCACCGGTCAGCCCGACCGTATAAACACGGCGCGACATTATCCGAGCCCTGACCAACGGAGGTATGCACCGACCAGGGCGTCCTCCCACAGCAATGCCAGCCAACCGGCACCGGCCAGGTAGGGGCCGAACGGGATCGGCAGTTGGCGGTCCCTCCCAAGGGCGGCGATCATCGTGATACCGGCCACGGCACCGACCAGTGCGGAAAGCAGTATGATCACGGGCAGAGCGCTCCAACCAAGCCAGGCGCCGAGCAGGGCCAGCAGCTTGAAATCGCCATAACCCATCCCCTCCTTGCCGGTGACCAGACGGAAGCCGTGGAACACCAGCCACAGGCTCAGATAGCCGGCGATGGCGCCCAGTATGGCTTCGGCAGGGTCAGCGAAGACGGGAACCAGACTGAATGCAAGCCCCAGCCATAAACCAGAAAGGGTGATGGTATCAGGCAACAACTGTGTGTCGAAGTCGATGCCGGAAAGTGCGATCAGTATCCAGGTCAGGGAAAGGCCGGCGACCAGTTCCCAGCCCCACCCGAACTGCCAGGCCACGATGGCTGACAGGCAGGCAGTCAGCAATTCCACCAGAGGATAACGAACACTGATGCGGGCGTTGCAGTTGCTGCAGCGCCCGCGCAACGCCAGCCAGCTGACCACGGGGATATTCTCCCACGGCCTGATGCGGTGGCCGCAGGAAGGACAATGGGAGGCAGGACGGGCCAGCCCTATCCGTGTCGCCGGAGCGTGCTCGTTGAGGCCCAGGGTCTCCTGGGCCTGCTGCCGCCATTCCTGTTCCAGCATGCGGGGCAATCGCAGGATGACGACGTTGAGAAAGCTGCCCACCAGCAAGCCGAGCACGAAGACCAGCGCGATGAGCAGCGTCGGAGACGCGGTGATCAGCTCAAGCAAATCAGATCACCTGACCCATCTGGAAGATCGGCAGATACATGGCCACCACCAGGCCCCCCACCAGCACGCCGAGGATGACCATGATCATCGGCTCCAGCAGGCTGCTCAGGCTGTCGATCATGTTGTCCACTTCTTCCTCGTAGAAGTCCGCCACCTTGGCCAGCATGCTGTCCAGGGATCCGGATTCCTCGCCGATCGCGGTCATCTGGATCACCATGTTCGGGAACAGGTTGGCCAGTTTCATTGCCATCTGCAACTGCTGGCCGCTGGCCACCTGTTCCCGCATTTCCAGGACGGCTTCGGAGTACACCACGTTACCCGTGGCACCGGCCACGGATTCAAGCGCCTCAACCAACGGCACCCCTGCCGCAAACATGGTCGATAGCGTGCGTGCATAGCGTGCGATGGCGGCCTTGTGCAGAATTTCTCCGATCACCGGCAGCTTTAACGCTGCCCGCTGGAGGAAGTGCGTCACCGCCGGATAGCGTTTCTTGGCCTCAGCAAACAGGAGGATGGCTGCCACCAGGCCGATCAGCATGAACAGGCCGTAGTCCTGCATCAAGTAGGAGAGACGCAGTACGAACTGGGTGAATACCGGAAGGTCGGCCCCGAAACCGGTGAACAGCGACTCGAACTGGGGTACCACGAAATACAGCAGGATTGCGGTCACGGCGAAGGCTACCACCAGCACCGCGGCGGGATAGAACAGGGCCTTCTTGATCTTCTTCTTGATGGATTCAGTCTTTTCGAGGTACGTTGCCAGCTTGTCCAGCAGCGTATCCAGCACACCGGCCGATTCACCGGCTTCCACCAGGTTGCAGAACAGCTCATTGAAATGGCGTGGGTGCTTGCCCAGCGCTTCACTCAGGTTGGTGCCGCCTTCCACATCTGCCTTGATCGCCATGACAAGGTCCTGCATGGCTGGGTTTTCGTGGCCGCGTCCTACGATGTCCAGGCCCTGTACCAGCGGCACACCGGCTCCCATCATGGTGGCGAGCTGGCGGCTGAAGACCGCGATGTCGCCGGCCGTGATCTTCTTCTTGCGCTTGCCCATGGAGGCCAGCGCCGATTTCTTGCGGACGGCCTTGGGGGCGATGCCCTGACGTCGCAGTTCCGCCTTCATCAGCGTCACATTGGCCGCCTGAGCCTCTCCCTTGACCTTTTCGCCCCGCTTGTCCGTGCCTTCCCATACGAAAGTGGGAAGTTTGGCCGCCTTCTGTGCCATTGTTGTTATCCCTTGCTGATTAGTCCTTGGTGACGCGGTTGACTTCGTCGATGCTGGTCATGCCCTGCAGTACCTTCATCAGGCCCGAGCGCCGAAGGTCGTTGATGCCCTCCTTCTTCGCCTGTTCGGCCAGCTGGAGGGAGTTTCCGCCTTCCATGATGATGCGTCCCATCTCTTCGGATACCGGCATCACCTGATAGATACCCACCCGCCCCTTGTAGCCGAGGGCGCACTGGTCGCAGCCCTTGGGGGCGTAGAAGGTCGGGTTCTCCGCCAGATCGGCATCGGTAAACCCCTCCTCGAGCAGCGCCTCGCGCGGTACGTCGATGGGCTCCTTGCAGTTGTTGCAGAGTCGCCGGGCCAGGCGCTGGGCGATGATCAGATGCACCGAGGAGGCGATGTTGTAGGGCGGTACGCCCATGTTCGCCAGTCGCGTCAGCGTCTGCGGGGCGTCGTTGGTGTGCAGCGTAGACAGCACCAGGTGCCCTGTCTGAGCCGCCTTGACCGCGATTTCCGCGGTTTCCAGGTCGCGGATTTCCCCCACCATGATGATGTCCGGGTCCTGGCGCAGGAAGGAACGCAGTGCCGAGGCAAAAGTCAGCCCCGCCTTGACGTTGAGGTTGACCTGGTTGATGCCCTGCAGGTTGATTTCCACCGGATCCTCGACGGTGGAGATGTTGCGATCCTCGGTGTTCAGGATATTCAGTGCGGTATACAGCGAGACCGTTTTACCGCTGCCGGTCGGACCGGTGACCAGCACCATGCCGTACGGCTTGGAGATGGCTTCCAGGAACCGCTCCTTCTGGACTTCCTCATAGCCCAGTACATCAATGCCCAGCATCGCACTGCTCGGGTCGAGTATGCGCAGTACGATCTTTTCGCCGAACAGCGTGGGGCAGGAGTTCACACGGAAGTCGATGGCCCGCTTCTTGGAGAGCTTCATCTTGATACGCCCGTCCTGGGGCACGCGCCGCTCCGCGATGTCCATTCTCGACATGACCTTGAGTCGGGCGGAGATACGCGGCGCCAGGCCCAGTGGGGGACTGGCCACGTTGCGCAACATGCCGTCCTGGCGAAAACGCACCCGGAAGCTCTTTTCGTACGGCTCGAAGTGGATATCCGAGGCACCCTTCTTGATGGCGTCCAGCAGAACCTTGTTGACGAAACGCACGACCGGCGCGTCGTCGGCCTCGCTCTCGCTGACGTCGCCGGATGCGTTTTCCACCTCGTCGCCGCCGGAGATGGCGAGGTTGTCCAGATCCTCGTCCAGTTCCTCGGACCCGAAATTGGTGTCCTGGGCGTCCATCGCCTTGTCGATGGCGCGGGTCAGCTTGTCCTGCTCCACCAGGACCGGGTCCGTGGTTAGCCCACAGTGGAATTTGAATTCGTCCAGCGCGTCCAGGTTGGTCGGATCGGAGACCGCGACGAACAGTCGCTTGCCGCGCTTGAACAAGGGCAGGGCATGGTGGTGCCGTATCAACTTCTCGCTGACCAGGCCGGTGACGGCAGGGTCCAGTTCCATGCAGTTGAGATCGAGCAGGGGCACGCCGAACTCGGCTGCCGCGGCCGTCGCGAGATCGGCGGCCGAGAGGATCCTGTGATCAACCAGGTGGGCAACCAGGGGCTGCTTGGCCTTGCGCGCGGCGTCAATGGCGGACTTTGCCGCTTCTTCTTCGAGCAGTCCGTCCCTGACCAGGCGGCCGGCGAGACCGCTGAGCCTGATTGTCGGATTCGCAATCGCCATTCAATTTGCTCGTCTTGTTGTCGTCGCCGCTGCTGTGCCCTCCGGGACAGCGGACCATCGTCACCCCGGTTACCGGGGTGGCTCGCGACTGTCGGGGGCTGCAGGCAGTTGAACGCAATATAAACTATCGCATTCATTGAGCGAAACGATAGCAAGGGAGAATGGCCCGGACTGTGACGTGGACCGCGAATTGCCAACCTTCGCGGGTGTCTGGTCGCTGCCCTGGGGAGCATGCATGGCGCCGTCCGGGCCATGGCTGTGGTGCTGATTGCGGGCCTCGTTACTCGCTGCTGAAGAAGCCGGCAACGAGTCCCGCAACGGCGGAGTGCCCTCGGCACGGGCTCACGGTAGCAGTTTCGCCTCCTGCAGCCGATGGCGGATGGCATCCAGGGATTCCGGGTTTCCCAGCGCCCCCAGGTTGCCTGCCCTGGTTTCCCCCTGAAGCATGCGGGCAACGGCGATTTCCACCTTCTTGCCGCTGCGGGTATAGGGGATGTCGTCGACCGCAACGATCCGCGAGGGTACATGACGCGGGCTGGCATTGCGCCGTATACGGTCCTTGATGGTGCGGCTCAGGGACTGGTCCAGTGTCGTGCCTTCCTTCAGCATGACCAGCAGTACCACTTCCACGTCGCCCTCCACCGGCCTGCCCACCACCAGGCTGTCCTTGATCTCGTCGATGGTCTCGACCTGCCGGTAGATCTCCGCCGTACCGATGCGGACCCCGCCGGGGTTCAGGGTGGCATCGGAACGCCCGTAGATGATCGCACCGCCGTGTTCGGTGAAACGGACAAAATCGCCATGCGCCCAGACGCCGGGGAAGGTCTCGAAATAGGCATCGCGGTAGCGGCTGCCGTCCTCGTCGTTCCAGAACCCGACCGGCATGGAAGGCAAGGGTTTGCGACAGACCAGTTCACCGCGGTCATGGACCAGGGCCTGTCCGTCCTCGCCGAATGCCACTGCATCCACGCCCAGCATGGCGCACTGGATTTCACCGCGGCGGACGGGGAGCAACGGGTTGCTACCCACAAAACAGCCGCAGATATCCGTGCCGCCGGCTATCGAGCCCAGCAGCACGTCTCGGGAAACATTGTCGTAAAACCAGTCGTAGTCCTCGGGCAGCAATGGTGAGCCGGTGGAGAAAACCACCCTGAGGCGGCTCAGATCCAGATCCCGCCCCGGCGTCAAGCCGAGCTTTCTGCAGCTGGCGAGGAACCGCGCGCTGGTGCCGAAGTGGGTCAGTTTCTCGTCCGCCGTCAGCCGCCAGAGCATGCCGGCATCCGGTTGCGCGGGAGAGCCATCGTAGACAATCAGGGTGGCGCCGGTCAGCAGCACGGATGCCTGCCAGTTCCACATCATCCAGCCGCAAGTGGTGAAGTAAAGGAAGCGGTCGCCGGCGCCCGCCACATCGCCGTGCAGCATCAGCTCCTTGGCGTGGTTCAGCAGGATGTTGCCAGCCCCGTGGACGATGCACTTCGGTTTACCGGTGGTGCCGGAGGAATAAAGGATGTAGACGGGGTGGTCCGCCGGCAACGGCGTGAAGCTCGGGGTCTGGCCCTGGCCGGCGGCCAGTGCATCGTCCCAGGCGGTGAATCGGTCGCCCTCTGGCAGCGGGGCGTTCTCCAGGTGCCGGATCACGATCGTGTGGGCAAGCTCGGGGAGTTGGCTGCTCAACCGCTCGATCTGCTCCCGGCGCTCGAAGGTCTTGCCGCCGTAACCGTAGCCGTTCACGGCGATCAGCACCTTGGGTTCGATCTGGCCGAAACGATCGAGTGTTGCCTCCGAACCGAAGTCCGGCGAGGCTGAACTCCACACCGCTCCGAGGCTTGTCGTGGCAAGCATTGCCACCAGTGTTTCATAGCTGTTGCATACCAGGCCGGCAACGCGGTCGCCAGCTTGTAGGCCGCGCGAGCGCAGAAAAGCCTCCAGTGCGCCCACGTCCGCCAGCAGCTCGCCGTAGCTGCGTCGTACCACCTGGCGCCCCTCGGCATAGGCGACCACCGCCTCCTGTTCCAGGTCGCCTTCGAGAGCGTGCTTGAGCAGGTTGCGGGCGAAATTCAGTCTTGCCCCGGGGAGCCAGCGCGCGCCCGGCATGTCCACGCTGCCCAGCATTCGCTCGGGCAGCGTGTCGGCGTGCAGGCCGGCGAAATCCCACACCGACTGCCAGAACGCTTCCAGGTCGCTGATCGACCAGGCGTGCAGCGCCTGGTAATCAGGAAACGGGCCGATGCCCCGCTGCTCCAGCCAGCGCTGGTAGCTGGCCATCTGGCTGTGTTCAAGCTGCTGTTGACCGGGTTCCCATAGCACCGGGTTGCTTTCGTTCATAAGTCTCTGTCTCGCTGGTTCGGCTTACTGCATGTGCCAGCCGTGGCTGACCACGATGGACTGGCCCGTCAGCGCGTTGGTCGGGAACGCGGCGAGGTGGACCGCCAGTTCCGCCACGTCTTCCAGGGTCGTGAATTCGTGGTCCACGGTGTTTCGCAGCATGATGTTGCGTATCACTTCGTCTTCGGAGATGCCGAATTCCTTTGCCTGCTCCGGAATCTGCTTTTCCACCAGCGGTGTGCGGACGAACCCGGGGCAGATGATGTTGGAACGCACGCCGTGGGCGGCACCCTCCTTTGCCACCGCCCGGCACAGGCCCAGCAGGCCGTGCTTGGCCGCGACATACGGCGCCTTCAGCGGTGAGGCTTCCTTCGAATGTACCGACCCCATGTAAAGCATGCTGCCGCCCCTGCCGCTGGCGTACATGTGGCGCAGGGCCGCGCGGGTCAACAGGAACGCGCCGTCGAGGTGCACCGACATGACTTTGCGCCAGTTGGCGAATTCCAGCTTGTCCAGGGGGTCGATGTGCTGGATGCCTGCGTTGGCCATTGCCACATCCAGGCCGCCGAGCCGGTCGATGGTGGTGGCGACACCTTCCTGAACGGCGGCCTCGTCCGTGACGTCCATGGCCACTGCCAGGGCCTCCCCGCCGGCGTCCCGGATCGCCGCCGCCGCCTCTTCAGCAGTCGCGGCATCCAGATCGGCGATTGCCACCCTGGCGCCCTCGCGGGCATACGCTTCCGCGATGGCGCGACCAATGCCTCGACCCGCCCCGGTGATCAGGGCGACCTTGTTCGCTAAACGCATCTATGTAGCCTCCTAGAGTGAACCCTTTATCGGCCGCCGTACATTTCCTGCGGCAGCCAGGTAGCCAGTGGTTCGAACCAGAACACCAGCATCAGCCCGAGCAGTTGCAGTGCCACGAACGGGGCGACGCCGATGTAGATGTCCCGTGTTCTGATGCCCGGTGGGCAGACCCCCTTGATATAGAAAAGCGCGAAGCCCACCGGGGGGGTGAGGAACGATGTCTGCAGGCAGATGGCAAACAGGATGGCGAACCAGACGGGATCGACTCCGAGGCTGAAGACCACGGGGGCGACCAGCGGCAGGATGATCAGCGTGATCTCGACCCAGTCAAGAAAGAACCCCAACAGGAACACCACGAACAATATGGTAAGCACGATACCGGTTTCGCCGAAAGGCAGGCCAGTGATCGCGGCGCGCACCACGTCATCCCCGCCGAGTCCCCGGAGCACCGAGGCGAAAATGGTCGCACCGATGAATATGGCGAAAATGAATGCCGTGGTGCGGCTGGTCTGGTAAACCGCATCAGCCAGGACACGGTAGTTCAGGCTGCGATTGAAGGCCGCCAGCAGCAGCGCGCCCAGAGCCCCGACGGCGGAGGCCTCCGTTGTGGTGGCAAAGCCGGTAAAGATGGAGCCCAATACCGCTACGATCAGGCCGAGAGGAGGCAGTACGGCAATGAACACGTCAAGGAACGCCCGCAGATCGAGGCGCTTGCGGTTCGCCGGCGCGGGAGCCAGATCCTTTTTCAGGTAAGCGGCGATGACGATGTAGGCGATGTACATGAGCCCCAGCATGATGCCGGGTACCAGGGCGCCCATGAACAGGCGGCCAACGGAGGCTGCCGGTGTGCCCAGCCGGTCGGCCATCAGTACAAGCATGATGCTGGGAGGGACGAGGATTCCCAGCGTGCCCACCGAGCAGGCGGTGCCCACGGCCAGCGATTTGTTGTACTTTGCCGCCATCATGGGGCCGAGGGACAGCATGCCCAGCAGGACCACGGATGCGCCGACAATGCCCGTGGAGGCCGCCAGCAGCACGCCCACGATCACCACGGTGACTGCGTAGCCGCCACGCAGCCCCCCGAGGACGGTGACCAGGGAATTCATCAGGCGCTCGGCGATGCCCGAGCGGTCCAGCATGATGCCCATGAAGATGAATAGTGGCAGGGCCACCATCAGCTCGTTGGCGACTATGCCGTAGATCCGCCTGTCCAGCACCCCCATGGTGCCGCCCCAGGTGAACCAGATATCCGATTGGAAATACTCCACCAGCACATGACCGATGATGGCGAACAGGAAACCGACGCCGGCCAGGGACCATGCGACCGGGAAGCCCAGCAGCAACAGCCCCATGAAGGTGGCAAACATGCCAATGACCAGTAATTCTTCCGTACCCACGAGATGCGCGCCTCTTCAGTGTCTGATTATCAGGACCCGGCCTTTTCGTTGCCGTCTGAGTTTCCCGGGTGCAGATAGACTCTGGGGAAACCGAACAGCAGCGTGCAGCAGCGCAGAGCCCGGGAGGCGATGGCGATGGCCACCAGCAGCATGCCGATCGGCAGCATGCTCTTGATGATGAATCGGTACGGAAGCCCGCTGGGGGCCTGGGAGCGCTCACCCCGCAGGTATGAACGCCAGGCATACTGGATGAGTTCGTCGACGACGAAGTAGAGCACCGGCAGAAGCAGCAGCACGATGGCCAGCAACTCTATCCAGGCCTGGGTGCGCAGAGAGAACTTCTCCCGCAGCACATCCACCCGGACGTGAGAGTCGGTGACCACTGCATAGGCCAGGGTGAGCATCATCGTGGTCCCGAACAGGTGCCAGGACAGTTCCTCCACGCCGATCGAACCGCGTCCGAGTATGAATCGGTTGACGACGT
Organism: Ectothiorhodospiraceae bacterium; assembly: GCA_020831845.1. Lineage (GTDB taxonomy): Bacteria > Pseudomonadota > Gammaproteobacteria > Nitrococcales > Aquisalimonadaceae > LSCE01. The sequence goes on along the minus strand of JAFIFV010000058.1, from coordinate 39,119 downwards.
TGGTCAGAACCACAAACAGGGTGACGATCCAGAGCCAGGAAACCAGCTTGCCGAACAGCTCGATGCCGCCGTCGACGTGGTAGCTTATACGGTTGGTGGGCAGTTCCATTCCGCTGGAGAATCCCGTTGCCGGGCTCGCATCCCGGTCCTCGGGAGATGCGTTGCTACGATCGCTCATCGCGAATGCTCCGAACCATGCTTTGACATCACGGGGACGGCCGCCAACGGCCGTCCCCGCAAGGATAGAGCCGGGGTGCGTGGTATGCCCACGCCCCGGCCGTTGGCCCTATTGAAGCGGGTCAGTCACGCGGCGCATAGTAAGAGCGTGGCAGATGCCCCTTGTGATGCCAGTTTCCGTGCACCTTCATCCATTCGCGCTGGCTCTCCAGAACCTTGCCGAACATCTCGTCCTCCGAGGCCATCTCGTCGAGCACACGCATGGTAACCTCTTCCAGTTCGGCAAGCAGGCTCTCCGGCAGGACCTGCAACTGTACGCCCTCTGCCTCGAAGTCGCGCAGGGCCTGGGGGTTTTCCCATTCACTCTCGGAGAATCCGTGTAGCGTCGCCGAACGGCAGCCGACTTCCAGCATGGCGCGGCTGGTATCGGAAAGGCCATCCCACGCATCCTGGTTCACCAGCAGATGGGAGGTGGTGTAGGTCTGGTGCCAGCCGGGCAGGGTGTAGTTCTGCACGATCTCCTGCATCCCCAGGATGCGGTCCACCGCCGGTGCGGAGAATTCCATGGCGTCGATGGTTCCACGTTCCATCGCCTGGTAGAGTTCGCCGCCCGGAATCATTGTCACCGAAGCGCCCAGCTCTTCCATCACGCGGCCGCCGATCCCGGCAAAACGAATGCGGAGGCCGTCGATCTGGTCCAGCGACTCCAGCGGCTCGGCGAACCAGCCGGCGGCTTCGGGGCCGATCACGCCGCAGAGCAGGGCGTGGACTCCGTAGGGCTCGTACACTTCCTGCAGCAGTTCGTTACCGCCGCCGAAGTAGTGCCAGGCCATGAATGCCGGGGGTTCCATGCCGAAGGGGGGGCCCGAGAGCAGCGGCAAGACAGGGATGCTGCCCTGATCGTAGCCGATCCAGGTGAAACCGGCGTTGTAGCGACCCTCAGATACCGCATCGAGAATTTCGAACGGAGGGATCAGTTCTCCCGGTTCGTAGTAGCGCAATTGCATGTTGCCGTTGGAAATGGCGGACAGCGTTTCCGTCAGGTGCTTGATCGGGGTGCTCAGCCCCACAAGGTGCGACGGGAAGGCAATCGGTACCTGCCAGCGCACCCGCTCCTGGGCGTGTGCCGTACTGGTCAGGACAGTGCCGGCAAGCAATGCCGTGGCGGCAGCGCCGACGGCGGTTTTACGGGCGACGTTGGTCAGACCGCTTGTCAGGTCCATGGGACTCCTCCACTCGATTGGGTTCTTTGTCGTTGTGTCTCCCAAACGGAAGACGTCGGCCGGCAGCACACGCCGAACCGTTCTCCGGTCAGGTCGACCGCAGAAGCAGGGCAGCAAACGGGGAGCGAAGGCAGTACGACTGCTGATCGGCTGTCTGGCTCCTCCGGCACTGCATTCTTTGCTGGCGGTCTTGATGCCGCCATCTGCATCGTTCTTTGCACATCCGATGCCACTTATAATTTATCTTTTTTAATCAATCTGTTGAGTATTGTTCTGAAAAGAAGGGCAGGATGAATGTCCGGGTTTTAGGACATGATTGCTCGGAAGCTGGTTTTTCTGTCCGAGTTTCCGGTCAAGTGTCCGTTTTTTCGGACATTCGCTCCAGCTTTTCATAGAAAACAGAGCGGGAAATCCCTAGCAGGCGCGCAGCCTTGCTGCGGTTTCCGCCGGTCAGGTTCAACGCATTCATCAGTGCTTCCCGCTCTGCGTCCATCACAACCTCCTGAAGCGGTCTTACCGTACGCGCAGGTGCTCCGGTGCGGGTTGGTCTGAGTCGGGGAGCGCTGGGAATCAACGGTTCCAGTTCGGCCACGTCTATCCGTTTGCAGTGCTCGTTGAGGGTCAGCGCTTGCTCCAGCGTGTTGCGCAGTTCCCGCACATTGCCGGGCCAGGCGTGATGCGCCAGCAGGCCGACAGCCTCCGGGGAGATAGTCGCGTAGGGTTCGCCGTCCGCCGCGATATCCCCAAGAATGGCTTCGCAGAGCACCCCCAGATCCCCCAGGCGTTCCCGCAGCGGTGGGATGCGGATCTGCAGTACGTTGAGACGGTAGTAGAGGTCGGAGCGGAAGGTTCCCTCGGACATCATCGCCTCGAGATCGCGGCTGGTGGCCGCGATTACACGGACATCCACCTTGTGGGTGGCGTTCGAGCCCAGCGGCTCCACTTCCTTTTCCTGCAGGACCCGCAGCAGCTTTGCCTGCAGTTGCAGTGGCATGTCGCCGATCTCGTCGAGGAAGAGCGTGCCGTGATTGGCGAGTTGGAACTTCCCTTCGCGACTGCGCTTGTCCGCACCGGTGTACGCGCCTGGCGCGACGCCGAAGAACTCTGCCTCCAACAGGTTTTCCGGTATGGCGGCAAGGTTGACGCCCACGAAGGGTTGATCCGCACGCGCCGATGCCGCGTGAATTGCCTGGGCCAGGACCTCCTTGCCGGTTCCGGTTTCTCCCAGGAGAAGTACTGGTGTATTCCTGCCCGCCGCCAGGCGGGCGCGATGCTTGATTTCCAGCATCGCCGGGCTGACACCCACGAAATCGGACATATCGTAGCGGGTCGTTCGTCGCGCCAGCGCCCTGCGCGCTGCGCTCAGCTCCTTCTGCAGTCGCCGGTATTTCGAGATCAGCGGTGTCAGCGGCTGGAGATCGTCATACAGAACGAAGGCGACTCCGCCGATCACCGTTCCGTCCTCGGCGCGGACGGGAAGGCGGGTAACTACCAGGTGGAGATCCTTGAACTCCATGATGTCCAGCAATATGGGCCGGCCGGTGCGGACTACCTCGTGCATGCGGGAGGCCGGTATCACGTCCAGTACTGGCTTGCCGATCACGGATTCCGGGTCCCCGATATCCAGTACTTGGGCGTAGCTCTGGTTGATCCAGGTGATGCGTGCCTTGGCATCCACCGCGATGGCGCCGGCGCTGGCTTCTTCGAAAAGGGGAAACAGCGTTTCCACCATCTCCCGAGTGAGGCTGCCCTCGCGGCTATTGGCAAAAGGGCTGTTCGTGTTCATTGCTGGTCGTCGGTTCCGTGGGCCAGTTCTTCTCCCCCGAAGACGTCGGCAGGGGGCTGCATGAAGTATCCCTGTATGTAGTCGATTCCCGCCCCCCAGAGGCCGGACATGGCGCTGGCATCCTGGATAAGGGCGGCGATGGTGCGCAGGCCATGCTTGCGGGCACGGCTGGCAAGACCCTGGATATCGCGCAGGTGATCGGGGTTGGTCAGCATGTCACGTGTCAACTCGGGGGAAATCTTCACGTAATCCAGCGGTAGTTGCGCAAGCAGATCCTGGTGATCGTCCGCCGGATTGTAGTGTTCCAGGGCCAGTCCGCAACCCATGTCCCGCAGGCTGCGGAAGGCGTCGATGACGGTTTGCAGACGGTGTGAGGCTGCCTGCTTCGAGAGCTGGAACACCAGATGATCGGCCGCAACTCCCGTTGAACGGATCTGTTCGGCAAGCCAGAGGGCGAAGCCCCGGGTTTCCAGTGTCTCGGCGAACAGCTTGATGAAGAACACTGGCTTTTCCCGCCGACTCTGCTGTTCGGCGAGCACATTCAGTGCGCGGAGGATCACCCAGCGGTCGATATGTCGGTTCAGCCCGAGGCGTTGTGCGGGCGGCAGGAATTCCTGTGGGAGCAGATCCTGCCCGTTCCCGTCCAGCATGCGGACGAAGACCTCGTAAAGATTGGTCGGTTGGCCGGTGAGGCTGGCAATGGGCTGATAGACCAGCCGGAACCGGTTTTCCTTCAAGGCGCGGCCCAGCTCGCTCTTCCACTCCCGTTCCATGAGCGGCGCGGCGGCGTCGCCGGTATCGGCTTCCGGTTGCTCCCCGGCGGCTCGGCGTGCCTGGTCCAGGGCCTGCAGCGGAGAGGAAATCTGGCTGCCCAGCAGCGTGGTCCCCAACTGAACATCGAAGCACAAGGGCAGGCTGCCCGGGATTCTTATTCCCTCGCCCAGGTGCCGGCGCAGATCGGTGATCAGAGTGTCCAGCGTGTGCTCGTCCCGCGTGTAGACCATCGCGGCGAACTGCCCCTGTTGCAGGTGGGCGCCCACTGCCGGGGGTGGCAGCAGCCGCTGAAGCAATCCGGCGACAGCCACCAGGGAGGCCTGTGGACTGGGGTCGGGGCTGTTCCCGGCGGCGGTGGCGGTCAGGTAGATCAGGGTGGCGCCCCCGCCGGTCTGACGGGCAACCGTGATCGCCTGGCGCAACTCGTCCATGAAGTGCGCGCGGCTGTGAAGACCTGAGGCCGGATCCCGCCGGCTGTGATAGCGCCACGAGGCCTGCAGTCCTCGTGCCCGCCGCACACGGCTGCGGATGATTCCCGCCAGGTCCACGCTGGAGATGTTACTGCCCACGATGCCGTCCAGCGCTGCCCGTTCGGCGATGCCGTCGAAGCGGCGTTTGTCGCCGGCCGTCATCAGCAAGACCGGCAGGCTGTAGAGCCCCGGGTACTGGCGAAGCGCCGGAAGCAGTTCCAGTGGATTCAGTCCGGTCATGTCCCCGTTGACCAGCAAGAGATCCGGTAGATCGTCGGTAAGTGTCGCAAGCAGGTCCGGTCGCGTCGTCAGCCGCTTTACCGGGTGTCCTGCCTGTTCAAGTTCCCGCGCCAGTCCGTTCAGCTTCTCGCCGTCATCCAGCGCCGCCAGCGTGCAGGGAGCGTCCAGGCCGGTGGCGAGGTGCTGCAGGCGATAGGCAAGTACGGGTACATTCAGCGGGCGGAGGAAAAAGGCGTCTCCGCCGAGCCTGACGGCGGCGAGTCTGTCCCTCAGCGTGTCCCGGTGGCTGAGCAGGAACAGGGAGCAGGGGTGTTCCTCGCGCAGCGTCTGGACCATGTCCCGCGTTGCCTCCTCCGCCAGCAGGCCGGAGTCCGCCACCAGCGCACCGGGCGCGATCTGGCGGGCGGCATTCACAAGCACATCGGCGCGTACGAAATGCCGGGTGCGGAAACCCAGTTCCCGCAGTTCCGCTGCCAGCTCGGCGGCCTCCTCGGCCTGCGGGGAAAGGATGTAAACCGGGGGCTGGTCGGAGAGGTTTGCGGCGAAACCGGGCTCGATGTCGGCAATCTGCGGGTTGGGCTGGTCCATGGCGCTCGTCTTTTCCCTGTGCTGTTTCAAGGACGCGCTGCAGTCATCTCAACGTCGCGCTCGAGTCAGGTCTGTCGGAGGCTGGACCCCCGTCCCCACCCGTTGTGTCTTGCAGGCAAGGCAGCCGCAACGCGGCGGTGGGGGCTCGCTGGTGTTTCTCTGGCGGCGCTGGGTCAACGTTAACACAACGATGAGTCGCTGATGAGCTGGCGGTAGGTGCAAATGGCCGGGCCGTGGCAGACTGGGGCGAGCCCGCAGGTTTTCGTTCAGCGGCGGGCCTATCTCTCATCCGGGTGAGCGGCACAGGGAATGGTGTGGTGCGAGTTGCGACCGAGAACAGGAATGGCGTGATCTATGCCGGTTGCGGCTGGCTGGTCTATCTCGGGCCCGCCCCGGTGCTGAGACCCCACCGGCACCCGGCAGTGGGACTTTATGTCAGCCTTGGCCAGGGCTTCACCACGGCTGACGGATCCTTGCGAGCGCTGTACGCGCCGCCGGAAATGGCCGTCCCGGAACTCGACCCCGGCGGCGGCCCCGGCGCTGCGATCCTGCTGGGCGCAGACAACCCCCTGTATCCGCGCCTGCGCCGTCGTTACGGCGATGTCGTCAGTGAGATCGCCGAATCCGGGGAGTTGCTGCTCCCGGTCCTGGACGATGCGTACCGGCAACTACCGTCCGGGAACGACCTGGTGCAGCGGCTGGCCGCTGCTTTCGACATCCCCGGGCAGGCCCGGGCGCCGGACGGAAGCCGGGACCTGCTTTCCCTGCTGGATAGCCCGGAGGAATCGCCGCCTGCGCTCACCGAGCTTGCCGCGCGCCTTGAGCTCTCTCCGAGGCGCGTGCAATCGCTTTTCAAGGAGCAGACCGGCCTGCGCTATCGACGGTTTATCCTCTGGCAGAGACTGCAGGCCGCGGCAAATCGCATCCCGGAGTACAGAACCCTGACCGATATCGCGTTTGCAGCCGGGTTCGCCGATCTCGCCCATCTGAGCCGGACCTTCAGCAGGCTGTTTGGCCTGGCGCCTGCGGACTGGCTGCGTCATGCGCGCACCCTGCGGTTCCGGAGGGTCCACAGGTCTGTCGAGTGAGCCCCGCGTGCCCGCTGCCGCAACCGCAGAGGCAGGAGACCGCGGTGCTGCGGTGGCCTGGATCCCGTTTCCGTTTCGTTCAAGCATCCGCCGCGACTTCCTGTTAAAAAATACCCATAAACAGAAAAGAATGCGTTCCTGATTTGAGATGCGTCGGGAAACGCTGCTTACGACGGGCTCATGGCAGGCAGCCCGTCATGGAGGAGGTCGCGCAAGATCTGTCCCACGGTGGCCCAGGAGCCGGTTTGCCGGCAATGCGGTTGGCGTGGACAAGCTGTTCGCCGGCCCCCCAGACACGGAACCGCCTGCATCAACGGAGGGGGAGCAAGCGTGAAGGCATGGACAACGGCTGCAGGTCGCCGGGCTATCGGCGGCGCGTCGGGCCTGGTACTCATCATCAGTGCCGGCCAGGCGGGGAGCGCGGGATTCGAGGTTCCGCAACGAGGTATCAAGGAGATGGGAGTGGCTTACACCGGTTCGGCGGCGCTGCTGGAGGATGCAAGCGCGGTAGCCAACAATCCTGCCGGGCTGATGCGTCTGGAGGGACATAACATCTCCGGTGGCCTTACCCTGATCAGGTCCGGATTCGATTACGATGTGGAGGTTCATCGCGAGTTGGTGGAGGGGGTCGGCGGAACGGTGCCGGGCAAGTCGGATGGCAGCATCTCCGCCACGTCGCTGGTACCCCATGTCTATTATGCGCAGCGCATCGCGGATAATGCCGCGGTCGGCTTCGGGATCTACGCGCCCTTCGGCAGCACCACCGACTATCCCGGCGATTGGGCCGGACGCTATCACGCCACCGAGACGGATATCACAGCGATCAACTTCAACCCGGTCTTCGCATGGCAGCCCACATCGACGCTTTCGATCGGCGCCGGGGCGGTGGTTCAGTACCTCGATGCCGAGTTTCGGAACAAGATCGATCTGGGTTACCTGGTGGCGGATCAGGTCATCCAGCAGATCGCGGAAACCGAAGGGCCGGCAGGCGCCCAGGTGCGGCTGGAAGGTGGCGAACAGGCAGCGGTCGACGCGCTGGCACATCAATATGATGTGGACAACACCATGGAGGTGGACAGCTGGGCCTACGGGTTCAACTTCGGTGTGCTTTGGGAGCCCACCGACGCCACCCGCATCGGCTTCAACTTCCAGAGCCGGATCCGGCATTCGGCCGAAGGCCGCGCTGATCGTCCGGAAACCACGGACGCGGAGTTTCGCGACAACCTTGAATCGACCATCGCCGGGCTTGGGCTGGAAGCCAATATCCTGGGGTTATGGATTCCCGTGGGTACCATCGGCTCGCAGCAGCCGGAGAGCGCGGCGGATGGAGCCGACAGGGCGGTGGGGCCGCTCGGTGCCGCTGGCGGCAGGATAGGGCTGCTGGTTGATATGCCGGAGACGGCAACGCTCAGTTTCTACCACGATCTGACACCTCGCTGGGCGCTCACGGGCGGTGTGACCTGGACGCGCTGGAGCCGAATCGAGGAACTGCGATTCACCTACACGGATTCCACTGACCGTGGTGGAGAGGACTACACGGGAGGCGGCGACGATGTGCGGCGCCGGGATCTGGTGCAACCCTTCGCCTGGGAGGATACCTGGCGCTACGGGGTTGGGGTGATTTTCCGTCCGAACAGGACCTGGACCCTGCGCGCGGGCGTGGCTTATGACGAGAGCCCCGTGCCCGACGCGGAACGCCGCACACCGCGTGGCCCGGACAGTGATCGCATCATCGGCGCCGTGGGTGCGGGGTGGCAGGCGACCCCGCGGTTGAGTGTGGACATGGCATATGCCTACACCCATTTCCGCAGTTCGGAAATCAACAACTCAGAGAACCCGGCAGGATCGCAGCACCGTATGGAAGGTGATTACGATGGCCATCTGCACAGTGTGGGCGCACAGGTGAATTATGCGTTCTGAGCAGCGCTGACATGGCACGAGACCTGGCAAGCGGCGGTAACAGGCGGCTCTGGAGCTTCCTGTTCCGGTTCCGCCGGATCCGGCACTACGCCGGCGTCCGGTTCTTCCGGGGAACCCCGCACTGCCGCGAACTGGGACTGCGCGTGCTGCGGGTGGATGCGCGGCGTGTGTTGGCCCGAGTGGACTGGCAACCCCACCTGGTAGGGAATCCCGTCACCGGGCAACTCCATGGTGGGGTTATCACCACGCTGGTGGATCAGGTCAGCGGTGCCGCGGCCAGTCTCAGCCTGCGGCCGCTGGAGGTGGTGGCAACGCTGGATCTGCGTATCGACCACCTGCGTGCCGCCGGCCGCGGACGTGCGATCTACGCGGAAGCGCATTGCTACCGGATCACCCGGCAGATCGTGTTCGTGCGTTGCGTGGTTCACGACGGTGACCCGGAAAAACCGGTGGCCACCAGCGCCGCCAGCTTTATTCGCAATGGCCCGATGACACGCCGTCATCGGGCAGTGAAACCGTAACGCGAGCGCGGGAATCAATCAGGCCTTCCCTGAGGAAGGACCGCCCGCAGAGTTTGGCGTTTAAACAGGAAAGAATAATTTCCTAACTGGAGGTGCTGTGATGTCAACCCTGTTTCTGGCGGGATTTATCGCCCTGCTGTTGGTTCTGGCCTACCGGGGAGTGTCCCTTTCTGTTGCGACGGCGGTATCGGGCCTTGGTCTGCTGGTGCTGACGCTGGGTGGCGTCTTGTCCCCTTGGCCCGGTGGTGTGCTGATTGCCGCCTGGGGCGCCGCCGCTGTACTGCTCAACGTGGTACCACTGCGCCGCCGCCTGTTGACGGCACCGGTCTTCAATACCTTCCGCAGGGTGCTGCCGGCCATGTCCTCCACCGAGAAGGAAGCGCTCGAGGCTGGCGACACGTGGTGGGAGGCGGAACTGTTCCGCGGCCGACCCGACTGGGATCAACTGAAGGCATTCCGGTATACGGAACTCACGGAGGAGGAGCGGCGTTTTCTCGACAATGAGACCGAAACGCTGTGCCGCATGATTGATGAATGGGAGGTGCATTTCGAGCAGCGCGACCTGCCGCCGGAGGTCTGGAGCTACATCCGTGGCAGCGGCTTATTCGCCATGCTGATCAGCAAGGAGAACGGCGGGCTCGGTTTCTCCGCCAATGCCCAATCCTGCGTTGTCTCCAAGATCGCTACCCGTTCGGTAACGGCTGCGGTCACGGTCATGGTGCCCAACTCCTTGGGGCCTGGTGAATTGCTTCAGCACTACGGCACTGATGCACAGAAAGCCTACTGGTTGCCGCGCCTGGCCCGTGGCGAGGAAATCCCCTGCTTTGGTCTCACCGGCCCGGAAGCCGGTTCGGATGCTGGTGCGGTTCCCGATACCGGTGTGGTGTGCCGAAGGGAGGTCGACGGCGAGCAGGTCCTGGGGCTAAGCCTGACCTTCGACAAGCGATACATCACGCTGGCGCCGGTCGCCACCGTGATCGGTCTGGCGTTCCGCCTGCTGGATCCGGACGGGCTGTTGGGTGATTCCGGCAGGACCGATTACGGCATCACCTGCGCGCTTCTGCCGGCATCCACGCCCGGTGTGGAAATCGGCCGGCGGCATTACCCCGGCGGTGCGTTCATGAACGGCCCGATCCGGGGCAGCGACGTGTTCGTTCCTCTGGACGCCATCATCGGGGGAGCGGACATGGCCGGCAAGGGCTGGCGGATGCTGGTCGAGTGTCTCTCCGCCGGACGCGGCATCTCGTTGCCGGCGTTGGCGGCGGCCTCTGGCAAGGGTATCTACGGCTCCACCGGCGCCTATGCCGCGATTCGACGGCAGTTCAACCTGCCGGTGGGTCGTTTCGAAGGGGTGCAGGAGGCCATGGGCAGGATCGGCGGCCATACCTATGCGCTTGAGGCCTGTCGTGTACTGACCGCCAGTGCCGTGGATCACTGCGCGCCGTCCGTGGTCACGGCGATCATGAAGTACCACAGCACCGAGATGATGCGTCGTGTTCTGGTGGACGCCATGGATATCCATGGTGGGCGCGGCATCATCATGGGACCCCGCAACTACCTTGCCATTCCATGGCAGCTGCTGCCGGTGGCCATCACGGTGGAAGGCGCCAACATCATGACCCGCAGCCTGATCATATTCGGTCAGGGGGCGATCCGTTGCCACCCCTACGTCTATCGGGAAATGGAAGCCGCCCGGGCGGGGGATCTGCCGGATTTCGATCGCCTGTTCTGGGGGCATATCGGTTACACGCTGAACCGTGGCGTGCGTGCCGTCGGCCTGGCATTCAGCGGTGCCCGGCTTGCGCGTAGCCCGGAGCAGGGGCCGCTATCCGGCTATTATCGCCAGGTGGAGAGGCTGTCGGCAGCGCTGGCCTTCTGCGCCGATGTCTCCATGGGCGTGCTCGGCGGTGAACTGAAGCTGCGGGAATCCACCTCCGCACGTCTCGGGGATGTGCTTTCCCAACTCTACATCGCTACCGCAGTGCTGAAGTTTCATGCCACTTACGGGGCGAGCTCCGAAGACCATCTGCCGCATGCCCGTTGGGCGCTGGATCACGCGCTGCACGAAAGCGGTCGTGCGCTGGACGCCTTCTGCGCCAATTTTCCGCGACCGCTGGTGGGCCGGCTGCTCCGGCGCGTGGTGCTGCCCTTCGGCAACCCATGGCGGGCGCCTTCGGATCACCTGAATGCGCAGGTTGCCGGGCAGATGATGCGTATGAACGACCTGACCCGCCAGGTGCGGGACCAGGTGTTCATCGGCGATCCCGACAACGATCCCAATGCGCAGTTGATGCATGCCTTCGAACTGCTGCAGGAGATGGGGCCCGTCTATGACCGTTTCCTGAAAGACGTGTCCCGTGGCCGCATCCAGGGGGCCACGCTGGACGAGCAATTGCAGTCCGCCCGGGACCACGGCCTGCTCTCCGCGGACGAGGCGGAGGCCATCCGCCGTTACGACGTTCTGCGCCAAGAGGTCATTCTCACCGACGATTTCGATCCCGCCTACGTGCGCGATCCGGTCGGTTACCGTCGCGAGATGGAAAAGACGCGGGAGCGTGCACGCGCTGCGTCCTGAGCGCAGACAATAACGTGAAACGGAGGGGGCGTGATGAATAAGGAAGCCAAGGTCAGCGTGCTGGAGTTGCTGCGTGGAGCGGTGGCGATCACGCCGCGCTTGCATATCGCCAACAAGGGGTTGGCCATGTTGCCGCTGGTGCGGTCCGGGCAGCGCCGCTCCATCGGCCGGCTTGTGGAGCATTGGGCCCGGCGCAGGGCGGATGCGATTGCGTTGCAGGACCATCGGCAGCGGCTGACATACCGCGAGTACAACGCCGCCGCGAATCGCCATGGAGCCTTGCTGGCCCGCTGCGGTGTCGGTGCCGGCGACGTGGTGGCGGTGCTGATGCAGAACCGCGTCGAGGTCATCACGCTGGTCACCGGGAGCGTCAAACTGGGGGCCGCAGCCGGCATGCTGAATTATCAGCAGCGCGGGGACGTGCTGGCGCACAGTCTGTCCCTGGTCGAGCCCAGGGCGCTGGTGGTGGGCACGGAATGTCGCGATGCCTTCGAGACCGTGCGTGACCACCTGCCGGAATCGCTGGGCGACCGCGTATTCTGGCTTGCCGACGGGGAGCATGAACCCATCGAAGGGTTGCGGGACCTGGCAGGCGAGAGCGCTGCCGAGCCCGCTCGAAATCCCGCCACCACCGGTGCGGTGACCACCAGCGATGCGGCGTTTCACATCTTCACCTCCGGTACCACCGGCATGCCCAAGGCAGCGGTCATGTCCCACGGTCGCTGGCTGCGCGCCATGTACGGCGTGGGGCTGGCGTCCATGCGCATGCGCCATGACGATGTGCTCTATTGCCCGTTGCCGCTCTATCACAACAATGCGCTGACCCTGTCCTGGGGGGCCGTGCTCGGTGCCGGCGCCACGCTGGCCATCGGTCGGAAATTCTCTGCCAGTGGTTTCTGGGATGAAGCCAGGAATTTCGACGCCACCGCCTTCGTCTACATCGGCGAACTCTGCCGCTATCTGCTGGAACAGCCGCAGCGCCCCGTGGAGCGCGACCACCGCATCCGCGTCTGTCTGGGCAACGGTCTCCGACCGGAGCTCTGGGACCGCTTCAAGCAGCGCTTTGCCATCCCGCACATCAACGAATTCTACGGTGCCAGCGAGTGCAACCTGGTGTTCACCAACAGTTTCAATATTTCCCGATCCTGCGGTTTCTGTCCGCTGTCCTATGCGGTGGTGGAGTACGATCCGGATACCGAACAGCCGCGGCGCAACGCGCGTGGCCGGTTGCTGAAGGTGCGACGGGGCCAGCCTGGCCTGTTGCTGTCCCGGGTTACCCGGTTGTCGCCGTTCGATGGCTATACCGACCAGGGGGAGAGCGAGAAGAAACTGCTGCGCGACGGGTTCCGCAAGGGCGACTGCTGGTTCAACACCGGCGATCTCGTGCGTCCGATGGGCTTCCGGCACGTGCAGTTCGTGGACCGCCTGGGAGACACCTACCGCTGGAAGGGCGAGAACGTCGCCACCACGGAGGTCGAGCAGGTGATGCATGCGGCACCGATGGTGGACGAAGCCGTGGTTTACGGGGTGGAGGTGCCGGGCCACGAGGGCCGCGCCGGCATGGCTGCGGTGACCCTGAGACACGGCAATGGACACCTGGACGGTGCAGCGCTGGCGCGGCATCTTCGGGATGCCTTGCCAGCCTATGCCGTGCCGCTGTTCCTGCGCATGCGCAATGGCCACGAGACCACTTCCACCTTCAAGTACCGCAAGACCGACCTGAAGCGGCAGGGCTTTGATCCCGAGGCGGTGAGTGAGCCGGTTTACGTGCTTCGGGATCGCGAACAGGGCTACGAGCCGTTGACGGCAGACATGTGCCAGGCCATCCGGCAACGCAAGCTGACGCTCTAGTGCCCCGAGGCGTTACGGTCGGATTCTTCGCACTGCGCCTGCATAGCGAAGAATCCGACCGCAACGCGGCAATGTGAATACTTCAGTGCTTACCCAGGAGATCCATTCGTGACAAACACAACCCTGCGCCGCGTCGCCGTGGTTGGCGCCAACCGCATACCATTCGCCCGCTCCGGAACCGCGTACGCATCGCTGTCCAACAAGGATATGCTCGGGACGGCGCTGGCCGGGCTGGTCCGCAGGACCGGGCTGGAGGGTGAGCGCCTGGGCGAGTTCGTCGCCGGGGCTGTGCTCAAGCACGCCCGGGACTGGAACATGGCCCGGGAAGTGGTTCTGAACAGCGCCTTGGCGCCGGAAACACCGGCTTACGATATCCAGCAGGCCTGCGGCACCGGGCTGGAGGCCTGCATCCTGGTGGCGAACAAGATCGCGCTGGGGCAGATTGATGCGGGCATCGCCGGCGGCGTGGACACCACCTCGGACGCACCCATTGCCGTCAACCCGGGGCTGCAACGGGCAATGATGGATTTCAACGCGGCGCGTAGCCGGGGTGCCCGCCTGAAGGCGTTTGCCCGCATGCTGAACCCCGCCCACATGGTCCCGGAGATTCCGCGCAACAGCGAGCCGCAGACCGGCCTTTCCATGGGGCAGCATTGCGAGATCACCGCCGAGCGCTGGGGCGTGACGCGCGTGGCGCAGGATGCGTTGGCCGCCGAAAGCCACCGGCGCCTGGCGCAGGCATACGACAGCGGCTTCTTCAACGACCTGATGACGGCCTGCGGGGGCCTGGAGCGGGATAACAACCTGCGGGCGGATTCCAGTGCCGACAAGCTGGCCCGGCTGAAACCAGCGTTCAGGGCGGGCAGCGGCACCCTCACCGCCGGCAACAGCTCGCCGCTGACCGATGGCGCTTCATGCGTGCTTCTTGCCAGCGAGGACTGGGTGCGCCGGCAAGGCCTGCCGGTGCTTGCCTGGTTCGTTACCGGCGAGACGGCAGCGGTGGATTTCCGTAATGAGAACGAAGGCCTGCTGATGGCGCCCGCCTATGCGGTACCGCGTATGCTGGCGCGGCGAGGCCTTACGCTGGCGGATTTCGATCTGTACGAGATTCACGAGGCCTTTGCCGCCCAGGTACTGAGCACGCTGAAAGCCTGGGAGGATGCCACCTTCTGTCGCGACCGGCTGGGACTGCCGACGCCGCTGGGCAGTATCAACCCGGCGAAACTGAACGTTCACGGCAGCAGCCTGGCGACAGGACATCCGTTTGCCGCTACCGGCGGACGCGTGGTCGGCACGCTGGCAAAACTGCTGTCGGAACGGGAGCAAGGCCGTGGGCTGATCTCCGTCTGCGCTGCCGGTGGACAGGGAGTGGTGGCCATCCTGGAGCGTGATGCGGATTGTGCGTCCTTCAATCAACAGGAACCCGCGAGATGAGTGACTATCTGATACGACTGGGCCAGAATCCGGTCACCCGGCGACTGGTCCGCACGGTCGGTATGCCGCAGCCGTTGGCGCTGTCGCGACCCGATCACGGTTATCGTGCCCGGCCGCTGGAGGGGCAGCGGGTTGTCGTCGGTGCCTGTGGCGAGAGTGCGGTCAGCGCGTTGCTGCCGTCACTACTGGCGGAGACCGGTGCCGAGGCGACCGCCTGGGCCGGCCCGGAGGCCGGCGGCGAGGCGGTGGACGCCCTGGTGTTCGATTGCACCTCTGCCGATGAGCCGGAGTCGCTGAGCGGGCTCTACGAGTTCTTTCACCCCATGGTCCGGCAACTGAAACCGCAAGGACGCGTGGTCATTATCAGCAGCCTGCCGGAAGCGGCCGGGAGCGTGGTCATGGCCTCGGTCCAGCGTGGCGTGGAAGGCTTCCTGCGCTCACTGGCGAAAGAGCTGGGGCGCCGCGGCGCCCGTGCCAACCTGCTGGTACTGGAGCCGGGTGCGGAGCGCCGGTTGCAGCAGCCGATGCGCTTTCTCCTCGGGCCCCATTCCACCTATGTGGACGGCCAGGTGATGCGGGTGACCACGGAGGTGAATGCCCTGGACGAAGCGCCGGTGGAGCAGGTGCTGGCAGGGCAGACCGCATTGGTGACAGGTGCGGGTCGGGGCATTGGAGCGGCCACTGCCCACCGGCTGGCCATGGAGGGCGCGCACGTGGTGTGCCTGGACATGCCCGGCGGCAAGCCCGACGCGGTGGCGGCGAGCGTGGGCGGCACGTCGCTGGCGCTGGATATCACCGCCGAGAACGCCCCGCAGCGCATCGCAGAGGCGCTGCCCGGCGGAGTGGACGTACTGGTTCACAACGCCGGGATCACACGCGACCGCACGCTGGCGAAGATGTCCGCAGGCGAATGGGACAGCGTGCTGGCCGTGAACCTCAAGGCTATCCTGCGGCTGGACGCGCATCTGCTGGCTGCCGGCAAGCTCACCGACGGTGGTCGGGTGGTCTGCCTGTCCTCCATTGGCGGCGTTGCCGGAAACGTGGGCCAGACCAACTACGCTACGACCAAGGCGGCGCTTATCGGCTATGTTCGTGCACGCGCCGAGGAACTGGCCGAACGTGGCATACGCTTCAACGCGGCCGCGCCGGGCTTCATTGAAACGCAGATGACCGCCGCGATGCCGTTTCTGGTCCGGGAAGGCGGACGACGGATGAACGCGTTATCCCAGGGTGGGCACCCGGAGGATGTGGCGGAACTGGTCACCTTCCTGGCATCGCCGGGCGCCGTGGGCGTCACCGGGCAGACAATCCGGGTCTGCGGTCAATCGCTGATCGGGGCCTGACCATGGCGCGGATCCAGTTGGAATTCGATCGCATGCCATCGACGCTGCTCGGATTCGTCCGTGCAGGATTGGGGCGTAAGCGGGGCCTCGCACGGGGCGGGGCCATACCGGCCATGCACGCCAGGCTGGGCGGTTTTCGACCGGACCCCAGGCATGTTCGCCGCTACGCTGCGCTGTGCGGGGATCAGGCGGAGACAAGGCTGCCGCTGGCTTACCCCCACGTGCTTGCGGCACCGTTGCATCTGGCCTTGATGACCCATGCCGATTTCCCGTTGCGTCTACCGGGACTGGTGCACGTGGCGAACCGGGTGCGGCGCTATCGCGCTATCTCGCTGACGGAGGCTCTGGACCTGGACGTGCGAGTGGATGGACACCGGGAGGTGGGGCAGGGGCTGGAGTTCGATCTGCAGACCCGTGTCCTGGGGGCGGACGGCGAGCTGATCTGGGAAAGCGACAGCACCATGCTGGCGCGTAACGGGGCCCGCCGCAGCGGGAAAGCCTCGTTCACGCAGCCGGACCTGGGCGGCTATGAGGAACTGGCGGGCTGGGCAGTGCCTGGGAGCATCGGCCGGCGTTACGGTTGGCTCGCCGGCGACATCAATCCGATTCACCTCAATGCCACGTTGGCAAGGCTGTTCGGCTTTCCCCGCGCGATCGCACACGGCATGTGGTCGTTCGCCCGCTGCGCCGGGCAGTTGTTGGGGCAACAACCGGCGGACGCCGTTGAACTGGATGTGGTCTTCAAACGACCGCTGCTGTTGCCAGGGGAGGCTGTGTTGCTGCGCAAGCCCGATGAACCCTGGGTGGCGTTCGTGCTTGCCGACCCGGCGCGGGAGCAACGGTATCTGAGCGGTCGTCTGGATCTGTTGTAGGAGGTTGCCCGGTTGGGCCGTCAGGATTGACGAGTGGCTCTGGACTGACGCCGCCGCTCGCGGACGATGGCACCCTCGATGATGGCCTTGTAGATGGCGGCGATCTGGTTCTCCATCTGCTCCCTGTCCAACCGGGTTTCCCCGCTCAGCCATTCCACCAGCAGTTCGTTGGTGGCGCCGACCAGTGCAATGGCGGGCAGGTGATAATCAGCCTGGGGAATGACTTCGGCTTTGGCGAGCTGGTCCGCCAGGCCGGCGACGATACCTGCGAACTCGCGGATGATCTGCCGGCGATGTCGTTCCATGTCCCGGCTTACGCCCACCGTTTCTACCAGCGCGATGCGGGCACGGGCAGGGTGCTCCATGCAGAATCGTACCAGCGCTCGTACCGCGTCCAGGGCCTGTTCCATCGGGTCCCGCTCGGCCTTGCCGGAGGCCTCGAAGCTGCTGATGACGACGCGCATCATGTCCTGCAGAAACAGCTCGAACAGGGCGACCAGCAGCGATTCGCGGGAGCGAAAGTGTTCGTAGAAGTGCCGGGTGCTGACGTGGGCCTCGGCACAGACGCGCTCGATGGAGATCTGGGCGTAACCCTCACGGGCGATCATGCGTTGGCCTGCCTCAAGCAGGCGCTGGCGTCTTTCCTCGCTGAGTTCTTCGGTGGTACGGCCCCGGTAACGCCGCCCGCGTTTGCTGTTGTTGTCGACGTTCTGTGCCATGAAGCCTGCCGGTACCTGATGTACCGGCATTATCAGCACGGATGGAGAGGGCGATCAACCGCCCCCCGGTGACGGACTGTCAGTGCACGATTTCGGAAGCGCGGTGAGCGCCGCTGTTTCCACCGGAGACCTGTGCGGCGGGCAACTGCCAGCCCCTGGCCAGGAGCTGGCGCGCAATACCGGCCGATAGATGCTGGCGGTGCGTTCCTTCGGCCATCCAGCGCCCGCTGGGGCCGATGCCGCGTTCCAGCAGAAAGGGGATCACGCGTTCCGCATGCTCCCGTTGCACCACGCAATCGAAGACCCTGACTTCCTCGCGAGCGCGCGCCGCGTCCCACCGGTGGGGCAACGACCAGATGCGCGTCAACATCTCCACGCTGCCGCTGTTCGCTGCCGCCAGCAACAGGAACTCCGGCGCCATGGACATGCCTTCAGGCAGGAGGCCCCGCTCCAGCAGGCATTGCAGCTTGGCGGTCTCTCCCGAGGCCGCCGCGCCCATCAGGTGGTCGGGGTCACAGCGCGCACCCGCCTCCACAGCGGCCGAGACAACCTCCATCGGCGCCTTGATCATGATCATGGTCAGCAGTGTGGGTCGGAGCGTGCCGTCCGCGGCAAGCCGCTGATAGCCTGTGTCCACGTATCCCGAGCGCAGCGCCATCAGGAAAGGGCGCCAGATGCCCTGGAGATTTCCCATGCGGATCATCTCGATCACTTGCGCGTTGGGCATACGGGGGGCTTCACCGGCTGCCGGCTTCCTGGAGGAGAGGTGTTCCGGTGTGCCATGGAAAATGGCTCTGCGTGGGCTCGATCTCGACATGCTGATTCCTGTGGTTGGGCGTGATGAACGGGGTTGCAGTACTGGAAAGCAGAACGGATGGTTCCCGGACCCGCGCTGGCTCGGAGTGCATCTGCAAACTGCGGCTCTCGCGTTCCCGCAGCAACTCCGCATCCCAATCGAGAGGGTTGTCGATGAGTATGCCCAGCAGAATGCCTCCTGCCAGTAGCCACCACACCAGATTCACTGGTTCGCGCCTGCCGCTCACAGCAAATTCACTCCCTGTCCGCTGTAAATCCGCGCGCTCAACGGGTCCTGCCTCGCGGCGGCGCCTTGCTGCTGCCGCAAAGGAAACCGAGGTCGAGCGCAGCGGTGTGGGTCGTCGGTCTTCCCCTGATCCGATTCGTTATCGGTAGAACCTATTATGATGATAAACAGAAATGAGAATTATTCGCAACAATGGGTTGAGCGCACGTGCTTTCCCAGGCTTGCAATTGCCATGAAGAGTTATGTTATAACGTTATCTTTTTATTCAGGGGGGGACAGACTCATGCACGCATACACACGGGGGGTGCCGTGCTTGTTGCTTGCCGGCATGGCCGTTTGGGCACAGGCTGGAGCCGAGGAAGCAGCGACCCGGGTGACGGAACCTGAAGTACTGAGTCCGCTGGTGGTCACTGCCACCCGAAGCCATATCCGCCGGGAGGAGGCCCCGGCCGGTTATTCCGAAGTTACCCGGCAGGATATTGAACGCAAGCCGGCATCCACCCTGGGCGAACTGCTGCGGGATCTGCCTGGCGTTGCCGCCGACAACGAACAGGACGGACGGGGGCAGGTCCGTATTCGCGGTTTCGAGCCGGCGCAGACGCTGGTTCTGATCAATGGCCGGCGCGTCAATAACACCGATGAACTGGTGGGGCACAGCGATTTCCGGCTCACCCAGATCCCCACCTCCGCCATTGATCGTATCGAGGTTGTGCGCGGACCCACCTCGTCGCTGTACGGTGCCGACGCGCTCGGCGGCGTGGTCAACGTCATTGTTCGTCCGCCGGGGGACAGCTGGACGGGTCGGGTTCAGTCAAGGGTTGGCGCCACGGATCCCAGACGTGGTGGCGAGGAGCGCAATATGTCTTTCTATGCGGCCGGGCCGGTGACAGAAAACACCGGAGCGCTGCTGAGCGTGGAGTACCTGGACCGGAACGGTTCGCTCAATCCGGATCAGCCGGGCCTGGACGAGATCGAGGGGCGGGAGGCCTTCACCGGGCTTGGCAGCTTCTTCTACCGCCCGGCACCCGGTCACGAGCTGGAGCTGTTCTTCCACGGCGCCCACGACGAGCGCCGGGCGAGGCGCGGAAGCGCCGACACCCGTGAGATGGACATCTTCCGCTACAGCAGCGGTGTGCGGTACGACTTCGATAGCCTCGACTGGCGTTCCCGCGTGGATGTGTACCGGTCTCGCAGTCACTCCGAAGCACACCATGTGGATCGGGAGGAGGAGCACACCGACGATATCGTGGACTGGAGCGGCTCGCGTTACTGGGGGCGAGGACAGACGCTGACCATCGGTGCGGATTACCGTCGGGAGCGTTTCTGGCGCGACCGGGAAGGTAGTCGGGAATTGGACCAGACCGTGAGCCACCGTGGCGTGCTGGTGCAGAATCGCAGCTACCTGCTGGACGATCAGTTGATCCTGACCGTCGGCGCCCGCTACGACGACCACACCAATTACACCGGGGAGATCAGTCCCCGGGTCGGAGCCGTTTTCGCCTTCACGGAAACCACCCGGCTGAAAGCCGATTACGGCAGGGGCTTCGCTGCTCCGGACCTCCGCCGCGCGGCCGGCGATTACGACTTCACATTCGCCACGCTGCCTCGGCGCATCATCGGCAACGCCGATCTGGAGCCCGAGCGCAGCGACAGCTACAGCCTGGGCCTTGAGTTCGAGGACGCCCGTCGCCGAGCTGCGGTCACTGTATTCCGCAACGACATCAAGGACCTGATCGATCTGGAGTGTATCGAATACTGCGAACCCGGTGATCCGCCGGCAGGCGAGCTGGTGCTCTCCACCTATCGCAACGTGGATCGTGCGCGCACCCAGGGTGTGGAACTGGAGGGAGCGCACCGCTGGGACAACGGCATGTTGTTGCGGGCCAACTACACCTACCTGGACGCCCGGGACCGGGATAGCGGCGAGGCGCTGGAACGCCGCCCCCGCAACCGCTTCAACCTGCTGGCGGAGACGCCCACCTGGCCTGGCGCAAGCGCGCATGTACGCACCGAGTACATCGGCTCCCAGCGCCGCAGCGGCAACTGGACCCGGGACTACACGTTGTTCCATATCGGCGTCAGCCAGGCGCTGGGCAGCGGCTTCTTCCTGCGAGCCGGGATCGACAATCTCACCGACCAGCGTCTGGCCGATCTGGACGAGGCCTACACCAACGAAATCCGCGGCCGCTTCTATTACACCTCCGTCGCCTGGGAGTTCTAAGCATGGAAGGAGGGAAGCACACGGCCCACAGGCTGCTGGGGCTCATCGTGCTGGCGCTGTGCATACTCGTACCGTCAGGCGCTTCGGCGGATGCTCCCGCGCGCATCCTGCTATTGGGGAACGACACGGTTCGTCCAGGTCTGCTGGCCGAGCTGCGGCTTACGGGCCGGGAGCACGGAATCGAAACCGAAACCGGTTACGTCGAGACCCTTCCACCAGAGCCGGATGCGGCGCTGGTGGAAGGGCATGATCTGGTCGTGGTGTTCGCGCCCAGTCACGCCATTGCGCAACCGGAACGCGTGCAGGCCTTGCGGGAGGCGCTGAGCGCCAGCGGAACGCCGATGGTGATCGTTCACCGCGAGCGTACCGAGGTGGATGGGCTGGAAACCTCCCTGGGCGAGCGCCTGGGCCTGTATCTGTCCGAGGGCGGCGCTCGCAATTTCGACGCCCTCTACCGCCACATCGCCGGCCCGGTGCTGGGCCTGCACGCGGGCACGGCGCCGGATCCGATCCGTTATCCCGAGCGCGGCGTCTACCACCCGGATTACGAGGGGGTAGTGTTCCCGTATCTGGACAGCTACCGCAACTGGTACGGTGACTTCGGCGGCAAGCCGGTCATCGGTGTCTTGGTCCATGACATCCACATCCGTCACACGCTGACCGACTGGATCGACGCCACCGCGGAGCGCATCGAGGCCGCCGGCGGTGTGCCGCTGGTTTTCTACGTGCCGGTCAACGATCCGGAAGGCCTGCCTGCCGTGGTCGCGCCCGACGGCGACCCTGTGATTGACGCGCTGCTGTTCTATCGTGTGGCACTGAACCCGGAAGGCCGGCGGAAGGACTTTCGCGATCTCGGTGTCCCGGTGCTGCAGGGGCTGATCTACAGGGACGGCGATGAAGCCGCCTGGCGGGCGGATCCGGTGGGTTTCCCCCGGGGCAGTACGCCGTTCTACTTCGCCATGGCGGAGATGGCCGGTGCGACCGATCCCACCGTGGTGGCCGCCGAAAGGGAGGGTGACGGCCAGGTAGTGCCTGTCCAACCGGAGTTGGACAGGCTGGTCCGGCGGGCCATGAATCAGGCGCAACTGGCGCGCATGCCGAATGCCGACAAGCGCCTGGGTATCTACATCTACAACTACCCTTCCGGCGACACCAATTTCTCCGCGTCCAACATGAATGTGCCGGAGAGTCTGGTGGCCACCCTGCAGGCCCTGGAGCGGGCCGGCTACGACGTGCCGGAGGCGGATGTCGAGGGTGTCACCGAGGCCGGCAAGCGGCTGGTGGGCGCCTATTATCCCGATGCCGATCTGGAGGGCCTGCTGGAAGACGGGCTTGCGGTCTTGCTACCGCTGGACCGTTACCGGGAATGGCTGGCCAGCAGGGGCGACACCCTGGTCCAGCGCACGTTGCAGGAATGGGGCGAGCCTGAATCCGCCAGCACGGTCGTGGAGCGTGATGGCCGCAAGTATTTCGTCGTCCCGCGTCTGCGGTTGGGCAACGTGGCCCTGCTGTCGCAGCCGCCGAGGGCGCCGCGCGGCGATCCGGAGCGCGAGGGCAGTTATCACAATACCGATCTGCCGTTCAGCCATGACTACCTGGCCAGCTATGCCTGGCTGCATGAGGCGCATGGAGCACACGCTCTGATCCATTTCGGCACCCACGGTTCAGCCGAATTCGGCGTCGGCAAGACCCGTGGCCTGGCGCTGGACGACGATCCGCATGCCGTGGTCGGTGAACTGCCCCATGTCTATCCGTATATCGTCGACAACCTGGCCGAGGCCACGCTGGCAAAGCGGCGGTTGCGTGCCACGATGATCTCCCACCAGACGCCGCCGTTCGCGCCGGCAGCGCTCTACCACGAACTGGTGGACCTGCACCATCTGGTGCACGACTGGGAGACCATGGACGACGGTGCTGCCCGCGACCGGGTACAGGCGCAGATCATCGCCGTCAGCCGGGAGCTGGATATCCACCAGGACCTGGGTTTCGACGACCACACGCTGGGTCATCACTTCCATCATTACCTGCACGAGCTGCACAACTATATCCATGCCATGGCGCAGCAGAGCGAGCCCATCGGCCTGCACACCTTCGGCCGGCCGGCCGAGGACGCCCACCTGGTCACCACGGTGATGCAGATGCTGGCCGATGATTTCCTGGAACTGGTTTCGTCCGACCCGGAAGAACTGTTTGCCGGCGACCACGAGACCGCCGTGTTCGAATCGCGGCCGTACCGGGTGCTGCACGATTTCCTGCTGGAGGACTCGCCACCGGACGATGCCCCCGACGCCTTGCGCGCACAGCTGGAGCGCGGAGCCGGTTACATGCAGGCGCTGCGGGACCAGCAGGAGCTGTCGGCCCTGCTGGCGGCCCTGGAGGGGCGATTCGTGCAACCTTCGGTGGGCGGCGACCCGATCCGCAACCCGGACTCGCTGCCCACCGGCCGCAACCTGTACGGTTTCGATCCCTCCCGCGTGCCCACCCGGGCGGCGTTCGAGGCCGGCGCCGAACTGATGGAGGGCCTGATCGCCGATCACGAGGCCGAGCATGGCAGGCCGCCCGAGCGGCTGGCCTTCACGCTCTGGTCCATGGAAGTGATGCGCCACCATGGCGTGGTGGAGGGGCAGGTACTCACCGCCCTGGGCGTCAGACCGGTGTGGAATGATCGCGGCCGACTGGCCGGCGTGGAAGTTGTTCCCGCGGAGGAACTGGGCCGCCCGCGCGTAGACGTGCTGCTGCAGACCAGCGGCCTCTACCGCGACGCCTTCGCCGGCACCCTGGAACTCCTGGCGGAAGCCGCCGCGCTGGCCGCCGGGCAGGATGAACCGGACAACCCGGTCCGGGCCATGACCCGGGCCCTGGCCGAGCAACTGGCCGCCGCCGGGCTGGATGCCGACGCGGTGGAGCGGTTGAGCCGGACCCGTGCTTTCTCCTCGGACATCGGCCAGTACGGTCTGGGCCTGGACGGCGCCGTGGCCGATGTGGATGCCTGGTCCAACGGCAGCGTGCTGGACGAAGCCTACCTGGGCCGGGTTTTCCTCGACCGTCTGCAGCATGCCTATGGGCCGGATCCGGAGCACTGGGGCGAGACCGTACCGGGTCTGAACCTGTTCGAGACCCAGCTCGCCACCGTGGATGCGGCAATCTTCGCGCGCAGCTCCAACCTGTACGGTCTGCTCAGCTCGGATGATCCCTTCCAGTACCTGGGCGGCCTGTCGCTGGGTGCCAAGGTGGCCGGCGGCGAGCGGCCGACGCTCTATATCAGCAACCTGCGTGACCCCGCCAGCGCACAGACCGAGCGCGCCGACCGGTTCCTGTCGCGGGAACTGCGTACCCGCTATCACCACCCGCGCTGGCTGCAGAGCATGGTGAACGAGGGCTACTCCGGCACCACCACGCTGCAGGCCACCATCGAGAATTTCTGGGGCTGGCAGGCCACGGCCCCGGAAATGGTGCGTGACGACCAGTGGACGCGGTTCTTCGACATCTATGTGGACGACGCCTATGACCTGGGGCTGGCGGAGTGGTTCGAGAGCCACAACCCGGAAGCGCTGACCCGTATCATCGAGCGCATGCTGGATGCCGTTCGCACCGGCCACTGGACGCCGGACGATGCCGTGCTGGAGGCGCTGGTGGCGCACCATCACGACTGGACCGAGGCGCACGGCGGTAGCAACGACAGTGCGGCGCGGGATGAATTCATCATGGAAACCGCGGCGGGATTCGGCATGAACGCCGCCATGCCCGGCGGCGCGGCGCAACCCGTCACCGTGACCGGCCAGGTCATGCAGCCGGTGAGCGAGGCCGGCGCGGAATCCGCCCGCGACTGGCTGACACTGCTCTACCTGCTTGCCCTGCTGCTCTGCTTCCTGCTGGGCGTCGGCCACCAGGGCTGGCGTGCCCGGCGCGCTTCCATTCATCCGGATCGAGGATTTCCCGCATGACCGCACTCGAACTCGCCATGTACGAACTGGGCCGGCTGTTCCTGATGCCGGTGCTGGTATTGATCCTGCTGTTGTTCGCCTATGCCTTCTATGCCCTGGGGGCCTTCGCCATGGACGCCTGGCAACGGCGTCGGGGCCGGCAGCACTGCCCGCTCAGGGCGCACCAGGCCGCCCACGGCCCTGCGGACAGCGAAGAGCTGGAACTGCTCATCCTGCGTCGGCTGGAACCGCTGCGGGTGGTGTCGCGCACCGCGCCCATGCTGGGACTGGTGGCGACCATGATCCCACTGGGCCCGGCGCTGCTGGCTCTTGGCGACGGCGACCTGGCCACCGTCGGCGAACAATTGGTGGTGGCTTTCGCCGCCGTTATCCTGGCGCTGATCACGGCCTCCATCACCTTCTGGGTGCTCACCGTCCGCCGTCGCTGGCTGCTGTCCGCGTTGAAGAGCCTTGAGCAGCAGGAGGCGCGGGCGTGAGTCGTTTTCTGGAGTCCGAGGAAGCCGACGATCCCATCCTGTCCGTGGTCAACGTGGTGGATGTGTTCCTGGTGATCGTGGTCATGCTGCTGATCATGGTGGCGCAGAGCGCCGCCACCACGCTGCAGCAGACCGCCCGTGACGAGGGGGGCGAGATCATCCCGGACGCCGCGGAGCGGCTGGAGCGCTTCGAAACCAGCGGCGAGATCGGCGAGGGGCAGGGTGTTCGTGCCGGCACCACCTACCGCCTGGATGACGGCACCATGCTGTTCGTGCCGGACGACTGAACTTTCTGCGGCGTCCTGCCCGCCACCGGCAACGATCGCCGAATCGCATGCGCTCGCGGGAATGCTTCGCCGTTCCCCTCGACAGCCTGTTTGCGTATGCTCGGCACAAAGGAAGCGCTGAAGTCTTCACGCCGTCGCGTTGCAGCCAGACTGTTCCCGATGCCAAGCGTGGCGCGCAGCGCTTCCTGAAAGCACTCGCAGGATGTCGCGGGTCTACGAAGAACAACATGGCCGAGGGAACCGGTGACGACAGCAACAAGCTCGGCGGCAGGCCTCGCCGGTGCTCCAGGGGGTGGTTTTTCGTCCGATTCGCTACGCTGCCGGCTGGCATGCGTTGCCGTTGCGGCCGGGCTCCTTTCGGCAGGCGTCTGCGTGTCGGCAGAGGTGAGCCCGACCCTGGAGATCGCGTCGGAGCCGGTGGAACAGACGCTGTCGGTATCCGGCCGGCACAGCCGGGAAATCCTGGTGTCCGAGCCGGGACGCCATGCCTTCATTGCCGACGGCGACATGCCGGTCGGCGTGCAACTGGTCGACCGCATGGCCGGGCCGCTGGAAACCCGCCGTCATCGGCACGACCGTATTTTTGGCGCCGGTCTGGTCAAGGCCGTGCTGCACCCCGATGGCGAGGGCGAGGTCGCTTTCCGCGTCCATCCGTACCGGGAACTCCATCAGGCGCCGTTTCCCCGCCTGACCGAAGCCCGTCTGCTGGAAACCACGCTGGAGGACTTCCAGCAGCGTTCCTATTGGGTCGTGGTGGACGAGCCTCGCTGGATGACGCTGGAACTGGCCGGCCGCTACCTGGATGACGTCCGCCTCTGGCGTGATGGCGAATGGCTTACCGACGTGGTGCCAGATCGTCGTCGCATCGAGCCGGAGAGCGGCCGGCCATTGCAGGCACGCACCGTCCACACCCGGCTGCAGCCGGGCATCTACCGGCTGACCGTCTACGGCGGCCAAGGCGAGCGCTGGGCGGAAGAGGCCGAGGGCGCACCGCTGTACCTGCGCAAGGGTATCCCCGAACTGCCGGCCTACGGCTGGTGGCAGCACCGGACCAGCCCGTTCGGGGTGGACAGATGGCGGGTCAATACCACGGCCAATGTGTACCAGCTGAAGCTGGATGAGGCCGAGCCCGCCCGGCTGAGCGTAGGCCCGCTGGCGGAGGGCGCGGACCCGTTCGGTGTCCGCCTCAGCAGCGCGGTGCTGGACCGCGATGCCCGCCTGCCGGAAGTGACCGTGCGCGACGGGGATGGCCATCGGCCCAGGCTGATCACCGTGGAACACGCCCCCGGACAGCCGTATCGGCTGGCCTACCTGCACCACGGCACCCGGTATTCCCTGCACCGTCCACATACCGAGGCGCAGTGGATCGGCATTGCCGGTCTTGGCGATCCGCGTGACTCGGTCCAGGCCACCGTCGCGGTGGTCGACCACGAACTGTTGCGCCGGGGGGTGGGCGGTCTGCTCACGGGGCAGCTGCCGACCGTCTCGGAGCGGCAGGCCTGGCGCGACCGCTTCAACCTGCTGCGGCCCGTGGACCTGCTGCTGCAGGTGGAGGACGGCGGAACCTATCGGGCCGAACTGACCGAACAGTCCGAAGCCATCGCCGATTTTCGCATCCAGCCCTTGTATCAGTCCGCGCCGCACACGGCCGGCACCGACTGGCAAGCCGGCAGCCGCCATGTCTGGGAGCTCAATGCCGGGCTCTACCGCTTGTCCCTGCGTCCGGCCGCCGGGCATCCCGGTATCGCCGAGCTGCGCATCGGGCCGGATGGCGACGATCACGTCGACGAAGCCGAAGCGGTCGCGGTTCGCGATGCCGGTATGCTGCGGCTGGTGGACAGCGGCAGGAGCCGGATTGCCGAGGTCAACGACTTCGACCACGGCGGTGGCGGGCTGGTCATCCGCACGACGCCGCTGCGGCTGGAACAGGTGCTGCCGGTGACTCAGGCCGGCGGCAGCATCCGGGATTTCCCGGTCCAGGGCGTACGCGGCCGGACCCTGGTCGCCGAGGCCCCGGATGGAAGCCTGCTGCCGATCGCCGCGCGCCGGCAGGGGCCGTGGGACAGCGCCATCCCGGTCAACAGGGATGGCCCGTTTACCGCCTACGTCCGCAATGACGCGGATCGGCCGGTGAACTTCCACCTGCGCTGGCAGCAGGAACCACCCGCCGTGGTCACCCATGCGGATCTGGACGTATTGCCGCAGCAGGTTCTGGCCAGCCGCATCCAGCCGCCGGCGGAGCTGCCGCAGGACGGTGAGGTGCGCCTTACGCTGCCTCACCAGAGCCGTCAGAGCCTGCTGCTGCGCGTGACGGAGCCGGCGCTGTACCGGCTGGAATCCACCGGCCTGCTGGATACCCGCGGTGAGCTGCGTGATCGTACCACGCTGGAACTGGCTTCCTCGACGGAAGGCGGCAGCGGCCGCAACTTCCTCATCCAGCGCTACCTGCGGGACGGTGAATACCGTCTGGTGACAGGCGTGCAGGGGCGCAGCGCCGGGCCGATGGCGGTGCGCCTGGCGCGCACCCCGATCGATGACGGCGGCCTGCTGCCGCCGGATACCACGGGCCGGGCCACGCTGAGCCCCGAGGGCGCCATCCGCTACACCGTCCCGGTCAGCCGCCCGGGCCCACACCGTATACATGTGCGCGGTCTGGAGCAGGATTTCGCCATCCAGCTGGACGGCCCGGATGGCTGGCCCGTGATCGTTCCCGGCAGCCGCACGCCGCTGACCGTCCGGCTGGAGCCCGGCGAGCACACACTGACGGTGATTCCGCAAGCGGTTACCGCGCGGGCCGTCACCCGGGTCCGCGCGCCGCCGGAACCTGCTGTCGAGACCGAGGGGCACGGGCCGCATCCGTTGCCGTTGAACGCGCGGCGCAGCCACCTCTGGCGCGAACCCGGTGACGGGCAGAGCGAGCGTCATCCTGACCAGTGGGAGTTCGCGCTGGACGCGCCCATGGACGTGCGGGTGGATCTGCACCCGGCCATGGAGGCTGAACTGCAACGGCGAGACGACCGGGCGTGGCGGCCGGTCGCCCGCATCCGTGGGGCGGTGGAGCCGGCCTGGCATGCCCTGGAAGCCGGTGACCATCGCTTGCTGGTCCGCGCCGCCCGCCGGGATGACCGGCGCAGCTACCGCCTGGCGGTCAGCACCCGTGAACTGCCGTTCGGGCAGAGCCGGCGGGTCGCTGTGCCCGGTTCCGTGCCGCTGTCCCTGGCCGAGGACGGCATGGTGCAGCTCTGGTCCCTGTCCGGGCTGGATGTGGAGGCCACCCTGCGGGATGCGGATGGTCATCGTGTGGCCTTCAGCGACAGCCGGCCGGACGACTGGAACTTCCTGATCAGCCGGCATCTGCCGGCTGGACGCTACAGCCTGGAACTCAATGCCGCGGATGGTCGTGATGGCGAGGCCGACATCGCATTGGCCTGGCTGGAACGAGGGGACAAGCCGGCGCTGGCAGCCGGTGACGATGCCGAGCAGCAGGAGCGGAAGGTGCATGCCTATCCGCTGGCCTTGCCTGACGTCGTGCCGGAGCAGGGTTACCCCCTGCTCGTCGAGACCCGCTCCAGGGGCACGCACGGCCTGTCCCTGGAGCGGCTGGAAGGCGACCGCTGGCAGGTGCTGCACACGGTCACCGGGCGTACCAACCGGGCCGGGCTGGTGCTTGCGGGCACGGATGCCGCGCCGCACCGGTTACAGGTCTGGCCGCTGGATGACGGTCAGGCCCCCGTTCAGATCGCCGTAGGCACGGCTCCGGACAGCCTGCTGGAGGAGCCGGGGGCCGGGGATACCCTGATGGTCCAGCCTCGGGCTGTTCCCGGTACCGGCATGACGCTGGCGTCGAGCCGGTTGCCGGTCGCCACGCTGCAACAGGCGCAGGGCGCCGATGACCTGCTGTGGGCTCATCCGGGAGGTGTATTCCGCCCGGCCGCCCGGGGCTGGATCCCGGCGACGGAACCGGTGCTCTGGCTGGTGGGTGATCGCGAACCGGCGCCAGTCACGCTGACTGCTCCGCGGCTGCGCGCAGGGCAGCGGCTGGACGTTCCGGTGGCGTCGGCCGTGCGACTGCCCGTCGACGACCGTGCCGGGAACGAGACGACCTTCCGGCTCTGGCTGGCGGAGAGCGCGGGGCCGGCGCCCGTGGTTCGCGCCGCGGAGCGCGACGACAGCCGGTGGACGGTGGCCGGACGCAGCGCGGTGGCGGTGGCCCTGCCTGGCGAAGAAGTGGCCTTGCTGGAGGTGCGGCGGGCCGACGGCGTGGACCGGCCCGCAACGCTGCGCCTGGAGCAACGCACACTGGCCGTGGAAGATCACGGGGCGCTGGCGGTGAATGCCCGTCGCCAGGTTCATCTGGAGGCCGGCACCGTGGCGCAGTTCGTGCTGCCGGACGGGGCGGCGCATGAACTGCGGCTGGCCGGGCCGGCAGGTATTGCCGCTATCACCGGCGGTGGCAATGACGGCCAGGTCCATTGGACCGGTCTTTCCGCCGGCACGGTCCGGGGACCGGTACGGGGAGGCGTGCTCTGGCTGGCCAACGCCGGTGAGAGCAGCGCCGGGATCAGCCTGTCTCTGCTGCCGGCTGGCGCACACCGCCACCTGGAGCCAGGCCGGATGCTGCATCTGGCCGAGGGCCACCGCGGCGAACGCATCGTGTCGGTGAGCGGCCTGGAACCCGATGCCGTCATCCGCCTCGGTGGCGATCTGGGTCTCGCCTACATGCTGACCGGCGACGGCCGGATGATCCGGTCGGCGAACGGGATGATCGCCGTGGGAAACGCCTCGAGGGGAAGATTGCATCTCGCCCACGGCACCGGGGCCTACGGCGTCTGGATCGAGGCTGACGATGGCCCGGAGTGGACGGAAGCGGCAACGATCAGCACCGCCACGCCGGCGCTGCTGGGCCTGCGCAGCCCGGCTGCGGCCGTGGCCCGAGTCGGCGAGAGGGGGGATTACTGGCTGGATGCCGCCCATCCGGTCGATGTATTGCTTCCTGCCGGCGAGCACCGGCTGCGCTTCGCGCTGGCCGGCACAGGCGGGGTGCCGGAATGGCGGCTGGCATCCGCCGACCCCATGCCGGAAGGGCTGGGTGAGCCCGTGCGGCTTGCGCCGGGCGAAAGCCGGGTGTTCGGCTTCCGGCTGGACGAGGAGCGCACCGTGGGCGTCGGCCTGCGGGCGGACCAGGACGTGGTGCAGGGGCGCCTGATGGACGCCCACGGCGAGGTGCTGGGCGAGGGCGTCGTGCAACTGCATCGGGACCTGCCGGCCGGGAACTATTACCTGATTGCCCACCTGCCGCCGGATCAGGCGCCGGTGCTGGTGCGCGCCGCGCTGGTGGGTTCGGAAGCACCGGAGGATCTGGTTCCGGACGAGGTGCGTCGGCGGCTCAGCGGCCAGGGACAGGAGTAAGGAATGCGAGCAACAGGATTCTTCCCTCGAAGGCCCCGCCTCTGCCGGCAGCTCGTCGGCCTGGCGCTGCTGTTGCTGTTCGCCCTGGTCTGCGCCCCGGCGCTGGCCGACGCGGTGCCGGCGCGGCCGGACGGCGCGGTGATGGTTCCCGAACGGTTTCTGCGGGCCTGGGACCCGGTCACCATCTTCTTCGACGAGGATCGCGGCCCCGCGGAAGGAGGGCTGGAAACCGAGCCCGAACGCCATGTGCATCTGACGCCCGAGCACCCCGGCGTCTACCGCTGGCTGGATGCGCGGACGCTGCAGTTCCGGCCGGTCGATCCCTGGCCGGCGCTGGCCGGGATCCGCTGGCAGGTGGGCGACCACCGCCGGACGCTGTCCACGCTGATGGCCCCGGCCATACTCAGCCTGCCCGCCGATGGTGCCGACAACCTGCCGCCGGTGGATACCATCATCCTCGGTTTCCGAGAACCCGTGGCCGAAGACGACCTGGCCCGGATGATTCGCGTGGATGTCTACCGCCAGCCCGGAATCGATGCCGAGCCGCTGCGGACGCTGGGCAGCGAGGCTTTCAGTCTCCAGGCCCTGGAGCGGGCGGACCGCGCTGCACCGGCCCGCTACCGTCTCCGGCTGCAGGACCCCGTGGGCGAGGGCATGCGCGCGGTGGTCCGGCTGCGCCTTTCGCTGGATGACGCCGCCGAGCAGGCCTTCCAGACCATCGATTTCCGCACCCGGCGGCCGTTCCGCCCGGTCAGTTTCGGCTGTCCCCAGTCCCTGCGGGCGGTGACCCAGGAGGGTACCGCCTATCCGGCGGAGGATGTGACGCTGTGTCGGCAGGAACACCGCTCGCTGGACGTGCATTTCACCGAAGAACCGGCACCGGTGGATCCGGTGCAGGGCCGCAACCTGATGAGTTTCGAGCCGGCCGTGGACGGCCTCAGCTACCGGGTGGCGGGTAACCGTCTGCGCGTCAGCGGCGATTTCCGGTCTGACACCGTCTACCGGATGACGGTCACCCCCGCCGGCCTGGAGGACGTGCACGGCCGGCCGCTGGAGCTGGGCGGTGCCAGCAGCCTGCATTTCGCATTTCCCGCGCCGCAGGATTTCCTGTCGGTCAATGGTGGCGAGGGGCGGGTGCTGATGGAGCGCCATGGTCCGCGGATGCTGCCGTTGCGTGGCCGGGGCGACAGCCGGGTGGATCTGCGCATCCATGCCGTGGATCCGGAGGACCTGGATTTCTGGCCCTATGTGGACAGCCCCGTGGTCGTCAGCGATGACGCACGGCCGCCCGGCCCGGGCGAGGAGCCGGGGGCGCGGGCGCAGTTGCGCATGGATCCCCAGGCGCTGGCCGCCCGCATCCACGCATTGGGCTCGCCCAGCGTCTCCGAGCTGGTGCGGTTGCCGCTGGGGGATCACCAGGGCGTGGCACGGTTCGGTCTGGATCTGTCCGGGCATCTGGACCGGATCGCCGGCGAAGGCCGGCCCGGAACCTACCTGGTGGGTCTGCGGCGACTGGACGACAGCGATCAGCGTCACTGGGTGCGCCTGCAGGTCACCGACCTCTCGTTGACGGTGGTGGAAGAGGAGCGGCAGATCCGCTTCATGGTCACCTCGCTGCGCAGCGGCGAACCGGTGGCAGGGGCACGGGTGCGGGTGGATGCCGGCGACGCCCGGCGGCAGCCGGGCCAGTTGCTGGTGAACCGTGCCGACGGCCTCACCGACCGGTCCGGGGCCTATGTCTGGCAGCCGCGCCCGGGCCGGGGTGAACTGCCGCCGGAGCGGATCGTGGTCACCCACGGCGACGACACACTGGTGGTGGATGTCCGCTCCAGCCCGCCGGAGCGCTACTTCCGCGGCAATCTGGCCCGGGAGGGCGGCTGGCTGCAATGGGTGGCATCCCCCGCCGCGCTGGCGGGGCGTCCGGAATCGCCGGACTGGCGCTGCCATCTGTACACCGAGCGGCCGGTGTACCGGCCGGATGAGGCCATGCACATGGCCGGCTATCTGCGTCAGGTGCACCGGGGGAAAATCGAGAACCGGCCTAACCGCGTCAGCCTGGTGGTTACCGGGCCGGATGGCAGCGAGTGGCGCTACCGGCCCGAACTGGACGACCACGGTGGCTTCTACAGCCTGTTCGACGAACACACCCAGGCCACCGGCGAATACCGCATCACCGCCAGCTACGGCAGCGAACAGCGCTTGCAGCCCTGCGGCACGGTGACGGTGGAGCGCACCGCCTACCGCATCCCGCGCTTCGAAGTGCGGCTGGACGGCCCGGCGCGGACGCCCATGGATCGACCCTTCCAGGTGCGGCTGGATGCCGAATACTATGCCGGCGGCATGGTTCGGGAGCGTCCGGTGCGCTGGCGGGTGACCCAGTTTCCCTATCGCTGGCAACCCCGTGGCCGGGATGGCTATCTGTTTTCCTCCGATGCCCGCTACTCGGGCATGGCCCGGTTCGAGTCCCGGCCCGCGCTGTCGGAGGAGGGACGCACCGACGGTGACGGCGTGGCCGCCCTGGCCGTGGATCCCACGCGTGAGCCCACGGCCCAGCCTCGCCGCTATGTGTTCGAGGCCACCGTGGTCGGAGACGACGACCAGACGGTGACGGATACGCTGGACGTGCTGGCGCTGCCGCCGTTCGTGCTGGGGCTGAAGGCGCCGCGCTACCTGGAGCGCGCGGACACGCTGGATGCCTCGGTGATCATGGTGGGCCCCGACGAGGAGCTGATTGCCGGCGAAGAGATCACGGTGCGGTTGATCCGGCGCCGCTGGGCGGCCCGGCTGCAGGCCTCGGACTTCACGGACGGCGAGCCGGCCTATCGCACCGAGGTCGTCGACGAGCCGCTGGCGGAGCGCACGTTGACCAGCGCCGCGGAGCCGCTGGCGTTCAGCCTGCCGCTGGACGATACCGGTGTCTACGTGCTGGAAGTCTCCGCCCGGGATGCCCTCGGCCGCAGCCAGCACGTGGAACTGGACCTGTTCAACAACGGTGAAAGCCGCGCCACCTGGCCCCGGCCGCCGGCCGCCACCTTTGATGTGGCCACCGAGCGCGACCGCTATGCGCCCGGCGACACGGCCCGCTTCATCCTGCAGAGCCCGATGGCCGCCGCCAGTGTGCTTGCGATGGTGGAGCGCCCGGATGGCAGCAACAGCTATCACTGGCTGGCGGTGGAGAACGGCAAGGCGGTTTTCGAGTTGCCGGTGACCCGGGATTTCATGCCCGGCGTGCCGGTGCATTTCGTGCTGATGCGCGGCCGGCTGGAGGGAGCCGGACCGGTCGACCGTCACGGACTGGACCTGGGCAAGCCGGTCACCATGGCGGCGACCGCCACGGTGACGGTGGCGGACGACGACCACCGTCTGGAGGTGGCGCTGGAGTACCCGGCGCAGACCCGGCCCGGCGAGGATGTGACCCTGCGCATCCGTCTCTCCGATCGCGAGGGCAGGCCGCTGGCCGGCCGGGTCAGTCTCTGGCTGGTGGATCAGGCGGTGCTTGCCCTCGGCGAGGAACAGCCGCTGGACCCGCTGCGCGATTTCATTCGCGAGCGCCCCGTGCGGACGGCCATCCGGGATACACGCAACCGCGCCGTGGGGACCTTGCCCTTTCTCACCGAGCCTGGCGGCGATGCCGCCGCCCGCATGGACAGTGCCCAGCAGATACTGGACGGTCTCACGGTGCGGGAGCGGTTCGAGTCCGTGCCGTATTTCGAGCATGGCATTGCCGTGGGCACGGACGGCACGGCCAGCGTGACCATCACCTTGCCGGATGACCTCACCAATTTCATGCTGCGGGCCAAGGCAGTCGCCGGCCCGGACCGCTTCGGCCACGGCACCGGCCGAATGGCCGTGCGCTTGCCGGTGATCGTGCAACCGTCGCTGCCGCGGTTCCTGCGCTATGGTGACCGGTTCACGCTGTCCGCGACCAGCAGGGTGGTGGACGGCGAATCCGGCGCCGGCGAGGCGGTGCTGGAACTCCGCGGGCTGGAGGCCGGCTCGGCCGCGGAGCAGCAGTTCCGCTGGCCGGGGACCGGTGCCCACCGCATCGAATACCCGGTCTCGGTGCCGATGCCGGAACACGGGCCGCAGGCCCCGTCCCGACGGCCCGATGTCGGCATCACGGTGGGTGTCCGCCGGCAGTCGGACGGCGCCGGTGACGCCTTCTCCGTGAACCTGCCCCTGTACCCGGATCGCGAAGCGGTCCGTACGGTCCTGAGCCGGCGGCTCGGCCCCGGCGAGACACTCGCGCTGGACGGCATCGACGAGCCGGTACGGGAACGCAGCCTGCAGCGGTCCTTGCTGCTGTCGCGGCAGGCCGGCGTGCTGGAGACGGCCGCGGGGTTGAATTACCTGCTGCACTATCCCCATGGATGCGCGGAGCAGCGCATCAGCAGGGCACGTGCCCTGCTGGCGGCGCGGGAACTGCTGAGCCTGCTGTATCCGGAGCAGGGGACGGCGTTGCTGGACCACCATGTCAACGGCACGCTGGCCTATCTGGCCGATGCCGCGGCGGAGGACGGTTCCATCGGCTTCTGGCCCGGCGCCCGCCACGGCAACGTGGCGGTCACCGCCTGGGCGCTGCACCTGATGATCGAGGCCGAGGCGGCCGGCTTCACCGTTGACCCGGTACTTCGACAGCGGGTGAAGAACGCGCTGCGGCGGGGCCTGCGCGGCGGCCATGGCCGCTATTACAGCCGTTACCTGGAGCGCACCATGGCGTTGACGGCGCTGGCTGCCGACGGCGAGCTGGACAGCGGCTATGCCGCGGAGCTGGCGCGGCGCACCCAATTCCTGGACACCGAATCCAGCGCCCGCGTCACCCGTGCGCTGGCCTCCGAGAGCAACCCCGGACAGGCCATGCTGCAACGCCTGAACGAGATGCTGTGGGGCAGCCTGATTTTCCGCCTGCACGATGGCGAGGAGATCTACGCCGGTCTTCGCGAGCAGGCCACGGACCGTTCACCGGTGATACTTCCCTCCGAGACCCGCACCATCGCCCAGGTCCTGCAGGCGGTGCAGGCCTCGGGCGGAGCGGCGGAGAGAGAGCAGGCGCTGGTGGACATCCTGGTGCAACTCGGCCGGGGCAACGGCTGGGGGACGACCAACAGCAACGCGGAGGCCATCGTGGCATTGTCGGAGAGCCTGACCCGCATCGATCCGGCGGGCGCCGACGTGACGGTCGTCATTGCGCAGGAAGACGGCCAACGGCGGCAGCGTCTGGGTTCGGAGGCACCGCTGCTGCGTCTGCCGCTGGAACACGGCGGCCCGCTGCAACTCAGCCAGGACGGCGACCAGCCGCTGGGCGTGCTGCTGCGGCAAAGTCACGTGCCCGCAGCACCGGGTTCGCAGGCCGCGTCTCATGCCAGAGGCTTCGCCGTGGATCGGCGCCTGGTTCGCGTCGTCCGGGACCGGGAACGTGTTGTCGCGCTGGATTCGCCGGGCCGGGTGGTGGATTTTGCCGTCGGCGAGGTGGTGGAAGACCGGTTGACGCTGGTCAATCCGGAAGAGCGTCACCACGTGGCGGTGGTCATGCCGCTCGCCGCGGGCATGGAGCCGCTGAACCCGACGCTGGAAACCGCCCCGCCGGAAGCGACGCCGTCCCGGCCCCTGAGCCGGCCGCCCGACTACGTCGCCTACCATGACCACCAGGTGGCCTTCTACTACGAAACGCTGCCCGCGGGCAGCTACGACTTCGCCTTCCGCTTGCGCGCGCAGATTCCCGGGCAGTACACCCAGCCCCCGGCGGTGGCCGAGCTGATGTATCAGGAGGCAGTGCGCGGCCAGAGTCATGGAGCGGCCATCCAGATCATCCGGGAGCAGGTGGAGTCGGATGGTGCGGAAAGCCGCTAGCGTCGCGCTGCTGGTCCTGGCGGCCGCGCTTCTGCCGCCGCTGGTGGCAGCCTGGCAGCGGGCCGAGCTGACCGAGCCGCCGGCCAGTCATCTGCTGACCGATCGTCACGGCAGCTACCTGGCGGATGTCGGCGGGCCGGCGCCGGGAGATCACGGCTACTGGCCGCTGCAGCGGGTGCCCGAGCGGGTCGCGGCGGCCACTCTGGCGCTGGAGGACGGGCGCTTCCACAGCCATCCGGGCGTGGATCCCCTGGCCCTGCTGCGGGCGGCCTGGCAGAACCTGCGCTGTGGTTGCGTGCATTCCGGGGCGTCCACCATCGCCATGCAGGTGGCCCGCCTGCAGAACCCGGCCCCACGCACGCTGGGCAACAAGAGCATGGAAGCGCTGACCGCCCTGTTTCTCACCCTGCGCTACGGGCGCGAGGCCGTCCTGCTGCAGTATCTGCGCCTGGTGCCTTACGGGAACGGCAGCCACGGTATCGGCCATGCGGCCCAGTGGTACCTGGACAAGCCGGTGGACGACCTGAGCTGGGCCGAGATCGCCTACCTGTCCGCCATCCCGCATGCCCCCCATCGGCTGAACCCAGTCCGTCCCGGCGGGCACGAGCAGGCTGCCGCCCGGGGTGCGCGCATCCTGCACGCCCTGCACGCGCTTGACGTGATAGACGCGGCAGAGCTGGAGCTGGCCGAACGCCAGATCGGCCGGCTTGGCCTCCGATCCCGGCCGCAGCGACCGGCGGGCGGGCTGCACGCCATTCTCGAACTGGAGCGGCAACTGCAGTGGTCTGCACGGCCGGCGGGAGTGGCGGTGACGTCGTTGCATCTTCCCAGCCAGCAGATGGCCTATCGGGCCAGCCAGCGCTGGCTGCATGCCCATGCCGAGCAGGCCGTGCAACATGTGGCCGTCATGGCGGTGGACCGGGAGACCATGGCGGTGCGGGCGCTGGTGGGCTCCGGGGATTACTTCGATGCGAGCGGAGGCTCCCTGGATTATACGCGCCGGCCGCGCTCGCCGGGTTCGGTGTTGAAGCCGCTGGTCTACGCGCTGGCGCTGGAGCGACAGGTCATCCGGCCGGACACCATACTCTGGGACCGCGCCAGGGAAGCGTCCGGGGTCCGCAACGCCGACAGGCTGTTCCTCGGTCCCATGCTGCCGCGCCAGGCCCTGGCCAACTCCCGCAACGTGCCCGCGGCGCAGCTGGTGCAGGAGGTGGGCCTGGAGACCAGTTACCGGTTTCTGGAGCAGGCCGGCCTGCATCATGATGCAAGACCGGCGGAGCACTACGGGGCCGGCCTGACGCTGGGTACGCTGCACGTGACGCTGCGCGACGTGGTACAGGCCTTCGGTATTCTCGCCAACGACGGGCAACTGCAGCCGCTGCGCTGGCTGCGGGACGCCCCGCCGGAAGAACCGACGGCCCGGATGCTGGGGGCCGACAGCACCCGGCTGGTCACCGCCTTCCTGTCGGATCCCATGGTACGTCTGCCGAGCTTCTCCCGCATGGGGGCATTGGAATACCCGTTCCCCGCGGCTGTGAAAACAGGAACCAGCCAGGACTTCCGCGATGCCTGGACGGTGGTCTACACGCGTGACTATGTGGTCGGCGTGTGGGCGGGACGCAGTGACGGCGCACCAATGCACGATGGCATGCGCGGCAGTGCGGCTGCCGAGCTGGCCCGGGAGGTGCTGTTGGGGCTCTATGCCTTGCCCGGCGCTCCGCGCCAGGCGCGGGCATTCCCGCCGCCGGAGGGCTACGCCCCGGTTTCGCTCTGCC
The DNA here is from genome assembly GCA_020831845.1 of Ectothiorhodospiraceae bacterium. Lineage (GTDB taxonomy): Bacteria > Pseudomonadota > Gammaproteobacteria > Nitrococcales > Aquisalimonadaceae > LSCE01. Next base: position 534 of record JAFIFV010000058.1, on the reverse strand, counting down.
TGCACACCGGTTCCAGGGACTTGACCCGGTGTCCGGCGGTGACGACCGAATGGGTGCGGGCTGCGCACGAGGAGGGCATTGCGACGGCGACCTTGGCCCCGCTGCCGGAGCGGGATCTGGTGGAACGTCGTGAACTGTCACTGCGCATCGCCTCGCCCGCCACCGGCACCGTGTATTTCCGCAATCCGGAAACGCCCGAGGGGCTGGATCGCATACGCCTGTGGGCCGAGGTCGATCCGGGTATCGACCAACTGGTGTGGTACGTGAACGGCCGGCCGCAGGCAGTACTCGCCCCCGACCAGGCGTTCCAGTGGCCCATGGAGGCGGGTCGTTATGCCTTCCACGTGGAGTCGCCGTTCCGCCCGGAACGGTCCCGCCCGGTACTGATAACGGTGCGTTAAGGAGCCTCTGATCTATCAGAGGCTCCTTAAGGGAGCGCTGAAGTATTCGCGCTGTCGCGCTCGAGACCGGTTTTCGTTCGTGGCCAGGAGCAAGGTGCCGCAGGTAGTGGTTCTACCTGTGGTGGCTTGCGAC
>JAFIFV010000056.1 GCA_020831845.1 Ectothiorhodospiraceae bacterium | reverse complement strand
CTCCACGACGCTACCGCCTCGCTCCGTGAGTGTCCATTTAACGTTAGCCGCTGCGAGGTCTCGTCGACAAGTGACAGTCCAGCGGCACACCCAAATCGGAGTAAACTCCTCGCCATGGGACTCTTGACCTTCAGCATCAATGTCACCCTCGACGGATGCGTCGACCACCAGGAGGGAATCGCCGACGATGAGACACACGCTTTCTTCACCCACCTCATGGATGAGAGAGGGGCGATGCTGTGGGGCCGTGTCACCTACGAGATGATGGAGAGCTACTGGCCGGCGGTCGCTCGGGGCGACGAAGAGGCGCCGCCAGCGATGCGCGAGTGGGCGGTCAAACTGGAGGCAAAGTCGAAGTACGTCGTGTCGTCGACGCGAAAGAACTTCCCGTGGACCAACAGTCACCACATCGCTGGCGACCTGCGCACGGGCGTGCAGAAGCTGAAGGACGCGACCCCGGCCGGCGTGCTTCTCGGTAGCGGCAAGCTCGCGACCGAACTGGACCGGCTGGATCTGATCGACGAGTACAAGTTCCTCGTCCACCCCAGGATCGCCGGTCACGGCCCGACCCTGTACCAGAGCGGGCTGTCCAGCACGCGACGGCTCGAATTTGTTTCGGCGAAGCCGCTCCGCAGCGGCGCGGTCGCCATGCACTACCGGCGCGCACGCGGCTAACAACCGGTGCAGCGGGCAAGGTCAAGGTCACTGTGTGGCCGCCGCTGAACCGGAGCGTTATGCTTTCAGTGAACCTTGATTCGGGAATTGCGGATGATCGACTATATTGTTTTCTTGGGGATTTGTGTTGTTGCCACCATCAGCCCTGGTCCGGCTGTGTTTCTGGCAATAAAAAACAGCCTCCAGTCTGGAACAAAAAAAGCGCTAGTGGGGGTGTATGGTAACGTCTTGGCGATGCTTACGTTGGCTTCAATTTCAGCCGCTGGGCTTGGCGCTGTAATACTAGCCTCTTCAACTCTGTATACCGCAATAAAAATCATTGGTGGTGTATATCTTATTTATCTTGGTTTAAAAATATTTTGTTCAGCTTCGAGGCCCATCAATGAAGGTGAGGAAACATATGCGAATGTCTCGCCAAAAAAATCAATTTTGTTTCGCGAGGCCTACTTTATCGGTGTAAGCAACCCAAAGGCCATTGCTTTCTACACGGCGTTGTTTCCTCAATTCATTAACTTGCACGAACCAGTGTTCCCACAGTTCGTCTTGTTGTCAGTTACGTTTGCCATATGTTCTTTTGCCGCTTTGATGGCTTATGTGTTTGTGGCTGGTAAATTAAAGATCTATCTGCAGAAAGAGAATGTTTCGCTTTGGTTTAATCGCATTACTGGGGGTGTTTTCTTGGGTTTTGGTGTCGCTATATTGTCCAATAACAAAGCATAATAAGTTGCTATATTCGGAAAATCATTCGCTGCGTTCGCAATTGCGGATGAATTTTGGCATGGCTGTCTTGGTGACGGCTTTGGTTGGTCGGCTTATCAAGGTTCTGATCGTTCTGCCGGGGTGGGGTACACTCAATAAGTCGCGTCCATCGCGACAGCCGACGGTTCCGTCGTCTCCGGGCTGGAAATAGTCAGTCGATCCCGACACCTGCGTTTCGAGGTATACAGAGCCGCATCGGAAGCGAAAGCAGAGGACACCCATAGAGTGAAAGTAGTGGAAAAATGGAGGGCACCCATACGCTGTACGGAGGTGTCCGTATCCATTCCATGGGGTTGATTTTCTCGGGTATTGTGTAATTCTGGAGTGCAGGACGCAACACCGCATCAAGGAGGATGACGCATGTCTGCCGTTATGCAGCGGCCCGATTGGGCCATTGCCGCCGCTCACGGAATTCGCCACCATCTGGTGGGTTGGGCCACCAACGCCAAGTCAGCTATCTACGGTGCTGATGCGCCGCATCTCCCCAAGCTCAACCCCGCGCTCGCCGATCTGATCCGGTCAACCCCGGCACTGGAGACATGCAATTACTGATACCGTGGCCGGCTTCCTGGCGGTGCTGCTGTTGGTCATCCTTGGAGGGAGTGGAGCTCATGGCTTGGGGTAGGGTCTCGGTCATATGAAGAGGATCATCGGTATTGGTGTGCTTAGCATCTGGATGGTAGTAGCGAGCAGTCTGTTTGCGGCTTGGTGGTTACGAAACCCGGATCAGCTGGCCTTCCTGAACTTACCCGAGTCGGTTTGGCAGTCTCTCATTGAGGTATTCAATGCGTCGTGCTGCGAGAGTGTCGCGGATGTCGAGTTGCTCGTGGCGCTGATCCTTGGTTTTGTGGCCACATCTATTGTCACGTTAGTAGGCTTTCTTCTCTTTCGGCATGGAAAACGGCGAATAGCTGCGTGGAGCTGGCGGCGACAGGGAAGCGCTGATTAGTCTCGTGCGAATGCGCCCTCCGAGGATGCCCCAAGGTTGAACCAGCCGGGGCTTCAGCCGGCGGCTCCATTGCCCTGACCCTGCCCCGCCAAGTTCAGGTTTGGCCTGCCTTCAACTGCTGCTCATTTCGAACGTGACAGGGTACGTTCGTCTTGACGTACGTACCTGAAGGCGTACACGTGATCAAATGTTAAACATGCAAGAGGTGCGTCATGAGCGGAATTACTGCAACTGAGGCGCGCGGCAACCTTTATCGGTTGATTGATGAAGCCGCCGAGTCCCACCAACCGATCGTCATTACGGGAAAGCGGAACAAAGCTGTTCTCGTTTCAGAAGAAGATTGGACTGCCATCCAGGAAACGCTTTACCTGCTCTCTGTGCCGGGCATGCGTGAGTCTATCCGTGAGGGGATGGATACCCCGGTGGATGAATGCGACGAGGAGCTCGACTGGTGACATGGAAGTTGGTTTACACTAAACAAGCCCAGTAAAGATGCGAACTTGGGTTGCACGAACTCTCAGGCAATCGCACCGGAGTCTGGTCAGTGACAGTTAGTGGTAACTGGCGAGTGACGTTCCGGTTCGAGGACGGAGATGCCGAGATAGTGAATTACGAAGATTACCATTGAGGTGTCCCCATGTTGATGCACAACCCTCCTCACCCCGGCGAAGTATTGAGAGAGCTTTGCCTTGAGCCTCTCGGCCTCTCTGTTACAGCGGCTGCAAAGGCTCTGGGCGTTAGCCGCAAAACACTGAGTGCCGTGTTGAACGGCAAGGCTGGTATTCGTCCCGAAATGGCTATCCGGCTTTCTATCGCTTTTGATACCTCGGCAGAAAGCTGGCTGAATCAGCAATCCCAATATGAGCTCTGGCATGCTGAACAACATCGCAAAGAGCTCAAAGTGAAGAAGCTTGTTGCGGCCTGAAACAGCCCATAACCAGGCCATCCACCGGATGCCAAACCCTCCGTTTCGCCTCGGTTTTGTCGCCGGTGATGGCGGGCGTTAGCCGCTGCCAGGTACTCGTCGACAGCATCGGCCCCCTCAACTCGGAGTAGACGCTTCGCCATGGGAAGTCCATGCGAGGGAGTCATCTGTTCAACCACTCAAGGTACTGCGCGGGATCGAATACGGCTGACTCCGGTAACCAGCCCATCGCACCAGCCAGCGTCCATGCGCCAAGTAATCCGAACAATAGGGATGCGACCACTCGCAGGGCCTGTATCGGAAGGTGAGCCGCAAAGCGGTGTCCGAGCACGAGCGCCGGCGTGGTCACCAGCAGAATGCCCAGCGTGGCTCCGAGAACGACCGGGACGATGCTGCCTGTCCCTCCGGCAAGCGCGACGACCGCGAGCTGTGTTTTGTCCGCCATCTCCAGAAGGAAGAAGGAAACCGCGGCCGCAAAGAATATGCTCCGCGCGGGGCGCCCTTCATTCGGTTCATCGGCCTCGGGCACAAGCACCCAGACAGCCATTACCAGGAAGACGACCCCCACCAGCCAGGCATGCCACTGCGCGCTGATGAAGCTGAAGAGCCATACACCGACCAGGGCTGAGAGCGCTTGATTGGCGAAAAGACCCGTTGCCATGCCCCAGAACACGGGCCAGGGCCGCTGGTAGATAACGCCGAACAGGATTGCAAGGAACAGTGATCGGTCGCCGATTTCGGCGATACCGACCGCGAGCGTGGAGAGAAAGAACAGTTCCATGGCGAACAACCGGGCCGGGCGGAGGTGCGAGATCCAGTGACAATGAATTCCTCCGCCCGGCCATCAGGCGACCTTCCGGCAAGCGGAAGGCGGAATCCACTGCCACAGGTCTCGTCAAGCCACCAGGCCGCGCACGCCATGGCCGTTGTGGGCCAATTATGTTGACGTGCGCCTCCGCCATGTTACGGGCGGAGCGACTACTCCCCTGCGGTAGGGCGCCGTTCCAATAGACACCAAGGAAACTTTCACCTTGGTAGTCACATAGACAGCGGCAGTGCGCATACTACAACAGCTTCTGGAGGGAGCGCCAGAATACGCTGAGCCGGGTTGCGACCACGATCAACGAAACCCTGCCGTTACGGGCCTGGATCGATCAGCTCGTGGTTTGACTGGAGGGGTTGGGTTGCAACAAACTAATTTAGCTGCATGAGTCATGGAACAGACTAAGGGAGATAAGCATGGAACGTTTGATGCAGATTGCCGCAAGTGGCGCGGGTGTGCGCTTCTCACCTTTATCCGGAAACGGACGCGGTTGAGTAAGAGCGCGGTCGTCATGAACATCACTTCCAGAATTCTGCCAAAGATCGTGAACGGCATTGCGCTGTTCTATGCCACGTGGATGTTGCTGGTCCTTTCCGCATTCTTCTTCGCCAGGGATTTCCACGAGCAGCGCAGCGCCTGGGTTTACGGCGAGGAAGCGCCCCTGATGGGGTCGCCAATTCTCGATGTCTTGGTGGGCATAGTGCCTGCCGCGCTAGTGCTGGTGATGGCGGCGTTGCTCGTTGGAAAGGAATTTGTGCTCGAATCGTGGCGATCGCGGTTGTGGATGAATGTTGGCGTGGCTGTCCTGGCAACGGCTTTGGTTGGTTGGCTCATCCAGGTTCTGATCGTTCTGCCGTGGTGAAGCACGCTCAATAAGCCGCGTCCATCGCGACAGCCGGCTGTTCCCTCGTCTCCGGGCTGGCAATAGTCAGTCGATCCCGACCCCTGCGTTTCGAGGTATACAGAGCCGCATCGGCGCGGGACAGGGCCCTGCGCCAGCCATCATCGCGTAGCGGCGCGTAGCCCATGCTCATGGATGGCGCGAGATCCGGGGCGCCCTCGAAGACGGTTGCCGATACCGTCACACGCAGCCGTTCCGCCAGTTTGCTCACGTCGTCGATCGATGCCCCGGGCAGATACACCAGGAATTCATCGCCACCCCAGCGGCAGGGTAGATCCTCGCTGCGCAACTGGTCGCGCAGCGCCGTGGCGAGCGCATTGATGACGGCATCACCGCAGAGATGGCCGTAGCGGTCGTTGATGGTCTTGAAGTTGTCCAGGTCGATGAACAGCAGGCCGCCTGCAGCGGATTTCGGTTGGGCGTCCAGCAGTTCCTGCAAGTGCGTCTTGTTGAACAGCCCGGTGACCGGGTCGCGGCGCAACATCTGGGTCATGCGGCGCAGCGCTTCCCGTTGTTGCTGGCCTTCCCTCAACGTGCGGGCGTAATGCAGTGCGAGAAAGGCAAAGGCGCTCAGCTGGAACAGGACGAACCCCAGCGACAGTGTGGAGGTGGGTAGCAGGTACACGCCTAGCTCGCGCAGGCTGTCGTGGGCGCCAGCGAGCAGTAGTGCCGCGAAGCCCAGCATGCTCAGTCGCCAGCCATTTCGGTCGGTGCGACGCAACGGTGACACGATGATAAGCCGGATGACGACTGCCGCCAGAATGAAGATCAACCCGAAGTAAGCCGGCGCCAGGGCAGCATAGTCCGGGAAGACTGACAGATCCTGGCGGAACAGCTGATCGCTGGCGATGAACAGTGCGGGGTGCTCTACCCATAGCAGTAAGGCCGTTGTGCAGCCCACCGCGTACAGCGCCACTATGCGGCCCCGGATTGGTCGTCCCCGGGCGGCGACGACCCAGAACAGGTGGATGTAGGCAATGGTTGCCAGCGGGACGGCTCCCAGGGCGAGACGAATTTTGTCCAGTGTGCCATCCAGGCTACCGAGCAAGGCGTCAAGCCGGACGGCGGCGTCGGCTGAGACGTAGACGAAGACGAACAGATTGGCCAGCGCAAAGCACTTGGCTACGGCGGTCTGCCGGTCGCCATTGCGATATTGAGACAGCGCAAAGGCCGCGACGATAACCAGCAGTGTCAGGCTGACGCCGCTGGCAGCCAGCTTGATCCAGGTGATTGTCCAGTCGATCCCGTCGGATCTCGCGAGGTGGCTGGGTGGCATTCAGGCTGACCGTGGGTGTGGTGTGAACGGGATGTCGACTGCGACACGATGCGTGCAGGATACCCCGGTGCAAGGCGGGCGTCAGTATAAGCACTTGAAACAGCGCGTCTCGGACGCGATGCTGAAGATGATCAAGCTCGATATCGCCACTCTGGAGGAGGCGTACCGGCGCCCGGCATGCAGAATGTGCACGATCTGCGGGCCGCCCGGATGCACGTGAACCTGGACGGCGTCGAGCGGCTTCAGTTCGACGAGCCCAACAACGGGGTACAGCCGGTGGTTGAAATTGGAGACGGTCATAACAAGCCTGTTGGCTTCACCGTTGCCCCGGGTGTATCGCTGCGCTAGCGAATGGGTGTCCCGCCTCCCGGTAGGGCGTCCATACTCCAACCGGAGGCCCGCGCCGGGCGGGTTCAATCTGTTGTCGGGCATCAGGGAATGACATGACCTCCGTAGCAAAACATTATGAGGATCACCTGGCGTCGATCTACGTATGGATGGCCGGCGGGATGGACCATGCGCTGTCTCTCGGCAAGTGGGATCTCGCCGATGTCATCGGCTCCGGGGGTACGGCCGTGGATCTTGGTGCAGGCTTTGGTATGCACACGATCCCGTTGGCTCGGGCGGGGTACAAGGTGCTCGCTCTCGACACGTCCAGCCACTTGCTCGACGAATTGCGGCGTCACAGCGCAGGCCTGGATGTTCAGGTCGAGCAGCACGACATGCTGCACTTTGCGGGGCATTTATCGAGCAAGGCTGACCTGATCCTGTGCATGGGAGATACCCTTCCCCACCTGCAAACCATGGATGAGGTCAACCTGCTACTGCAGCGCATCGCCGAGTCTCTGAGCCCGACAGGCAGGTTCGTTGCTACCTTTCGCGATTACACCCGCCTGCCCTCGGGGGCCTCGCGCTTCATCCCGGTTCGGAGCGATTCCGATCGGATTCACACCTGTTTTCTTGAGGAAGAATCCGAATACGTGGTGGTTTACGACGTTATCCACGAACGGGTGGGTGACGACTGGACGATGAAGGTCAGCAGCTACAAGAAGCTGAGAATCTCCCCACAGGCGATCAATGACGCTCTGCTCGAGCTCGGGCTGAAAAGCTCGCTCGGTTCCGGACCGCGCGGCATGGTGAGAGTGGTCGCTGATGCATGAGCTGTGACCAGCATCCGGTTGCAGCGGGCGTGCGGACATGTCGCGCACGCTGCGAAGAAGCAGATCTGACTGTGCGCGATTCCGGCCCGCCTCTGTGCCTGAGTGTTGTGGTTGGCAGTTTGTTGCAGGCGGCTGGCTAATTCAATGGAACGTCAAAGGTAGTAGACTCCGGTTCTTGCGGACGACCACAGGAGACTTGCCATGTTGCCCACAACCATGCCGGTGGAGGAGTTCACCACCCCTGACCCAATCACCGCGACCGAAGACATGACGATCGACGATCTACGGCGATTGCTGGACCAGCATGGCATCCGCCACCTCCCCGTCACCAGCGGCGATACCGTAGTGGGTGTGATCAGTGATCGGGATGTCCGCCTCGTCTCGGGACTGTCTGTCGCGGAGAAGCTCCAGTTGCGGGCTGCCGACATCATGGTGGCCGATCCGTTGACCGTGAGTGCCACCACACCCTTGGATGAAGTGGCGTACGCCATGTCGGAAAAGAAGGTCGGCAGTGTGATCGTCAAGGAGGAGGATGGCCAGTTGCTGGGCATTTTCACCGCCACCGACGCCTTGAATGCCCTGATTGAGATCGTTCGTGGAAGTGATGCGTCCGCGCCGTGACCCAAGTGATGGCCGGGGCTGATCTGGCGTTTCAGCCGTCCGCTCCACCGCTGCGTGTTTCCGCCCCGGAACGAAGGGGCTCATTCTCCATGAGCGGCGCCAGGGAGTCCGCCAGCGTGTCCACGGCTGCGCGCACACGATAAGGCAAATGCGGCGTTTGCGGCCAAAGCGCGTGGATGTCAAAGCTGTACTCGGGGCCATCCACCAGGGGTACGGGGACCAGTTTGTCTGCCTGCACGCGTTCGCGGATTAGCCACCAGGGCAACCAGGCCAGCCCCATTCCGGCGGTGGCTGCGTCGGCAATCGCCTCGATGTCGTCAAACCGCAGTCGGGTCCTGGGTGTTATCTCGGTCCGCTCGCCGCCCTTCCGTGGAAAAACCCACGTGCGAACATGTCCCGAGCGGGCATAGACAATCATGTCGTGCGTGGAGAGGTCGGCAATCGACCGGGGCGTGCCGTGCGATTCCAGGTAAGCGGAACTCCCACAGACAATCATGCGGTGCCGGGCTATCCGGCGGACGATCAGTCCGTCGCCTGCCCCTGAGATTCCACTACGAACGGCCAGATCGAAGCGCTCCTTCACCAAATCCACATTACGATCGTTGAACGACAACTCGAGCTCGAGCCCAGGGTGCTTTCGCGCCAGATCAGTCAGTACCGGAGCCACGCAATAGCGGCCGAACAGCGCGGGCACGGTAACGCGCAGGCTGCCGGCCACTTCGTTCCTCCCGGATTCGAGCATGGCTTCACCGGCCCGTATCTCCTCCAGTGCCCGTTTGCAGCGTTCGTGGAAAGCCTGCCCTTCGTTGGTGAGACTTTGCGTGCGCGTGGTGCGGTGGAACAGACGCACGCCCAGGCGCGCTTCAAGCCGGGCGATGGTCTTGCCCACGGCGGAACGGGAGAGATGAAGGCGTCGGGCCGCGGCCGAGAACCCGCCCGATTCCGCGGCTTCGACGAAGACGGAGATGCCGGTTAAACGGTCTACCATGACGATTCCTATTGGAGACGCAAAAGAGACAATAATAGGAATTAATATCGCAACTGGATACTCGTAATCAACGATATGCTTGTCGCTTCATACCGGCAGGCCAACGCGAGGCGATAGCTCAGCCGCGTGTGACAAGCACTTGTTCATTACGGGAACCAGGAGCAACCGATGTCATCTTCATCTGTTTCGAACATCCTTTTCACTCTCGGAGTCGTTCTGGCCGCGGGGTGGCCAGCCCAGGGAATGGCCTCCGGCGACAGTTCCGCGCCGCTGCGCCTGTACGCGATGCACTGCGGATCACTCTCGCTGGAGAGCATGTCCATGTTCGAAGACACGGATGAATACACGGCAACGCCGGGTGATCTGGTGGTGCCGTGCTACCTGATACGACACCCCGAGGGCGATCTGATCTGGGACACCGGCCTGGGAGATCAACTGGCCCGGCATGGGGACGGGGTGGTCATTGGCGAAGGCGTTACCGCCCGCGTGGAGGTGACCTTGGAAGCGCAGTTACGGCAGTTGGATCTGCTTCCAGGCGATATCGACTACGTTGCCTTTTCCCATTTTCATTTCGACCACACCAACAACGCCCCGTTGTTCGCGCAGTCGACGTACATCGTCAACCGGAAGGAACTGGACTGGGCGCAGGGAACGCCGACGCCGTTCGGCGTCAATCTTGAGAGTCTGAACGTTCTGGCCGACGCGAAGACGCAACTCATCGAATTCGATCACGATGTGTTCAATGACGGTTCGGTGCGAATCCTACAGGCGCCGGGACATACGCCTGGGCATCAGGTGCTCATGCTGCAGCTGACAAACGCGGGTACGGTGATCCTTTCCGGGGATCTTTATCACACGCACGATAACCATGAGCTTTCCCGGGTTCCGGCCATAAACACCAGCCGTGCCGAAACCCTGGCCTCCATCGATCGCATCTCGCGCCTGATGGAGAAGCATGACGCCAGGTTGGTCATTCAACATGCTCCGGAGGATTTCGCTGCGCTTCCGCGGTTCCCTGCTCACCTGGACTGAAATTCCGTACGAAGTGGCTTGCTTTCAATCACCTTGCCGACGATGTCGACGACACTGGGGGCCAGCATAGTCCGGGCGTTCCCAACGAGAGCCGGCTTCCCAGTCCGAGATGTTCCGGTGATGGCCCCGAAACTGGCCAGTCATCGCCTCTCTTCACAAGCGCCTTCCTCAGCTCACTGAGCGTGCCTGCCCGGCGGGCCGGCACGCGGCTCATCACGCAGGATCGGGAAGACGGGTTTTCGTATCCGGGCTCGCTGCCAGCGCTCGCACCAGCGCCTCGATGCCGCGCTCGGCCCGGGCCAGCGAGGCCTGCAGGCGCTCGTCGCCGAACTCGTCGTACTCCACCGCGATGCTGTGCACGTCCTCAATGCCCAGGTAGCCGAATACGGTGCGAATGTGCGGCTCCACATGGTTTGCGTGGGCGATGCGCTCACCCGGTTCGTATCCATAGTCGCCCCGGGAGCCCAATATCACCAACCGCTTGTGCATGTCGGTCAGCATCGGCCAGTAGGGCAGCCCCTGGCGCGCGCGGTCGAAGCCGAAGGTGCGTCCGACCCGCACGATGTTGTCGATGTAGGCCTTGAATCCGGCCGGAACACCGAAGTTGTACATCGGCACGCCGGCCACGATCAGGTCCGCTTCCAGCAGTTCGTCGACCAGGGTATCGCTCTCGGCGAGGGCGTCGCGCATCCAGGGTTCGCGCGCATCTGGTTTGGTGAACGCGGCATGGATCCAGTCACCGGTGACGGGGCGCGGGGGATGCTGGCCCACGTCGCGGTAGAGGATGCGATCGCCGGGGCGGGCCTGTCGCCATTGCTCGACGAAATGGGTGCTGAGGCGCCGGGAATGGGAGCCATGAGGATCGACGCCGGAACGACCGGGACGGGCGCTGGCGTCGAGGTGCAGTAGCGTGATCATGAATGTCTCCTGACAAGTAGAATTCAACTTGAATGATGCGTGGGAGACAGGATCCATTCATGATGGAAGGCTGACAAACGACCATTTCTTGTAAGATGAACAAGCTGAACTTGTCTAAGAGGTGCCTGTGAACCGGCGCATGCTGCCGCTATCCCAATTGCGCGCCTTCGAGGCGGCGGCGCGCCACCGCAGCTTCAAGCGGGCCGCCGAAGAGCTGGCCGTCACGCCGGCGGCGATCAGTCATCAGGTGCGCGAGCTGGAAGCGCTGCTGGGCTTGGCACTGTTCGAACGCCGTGTGAGACAAGTGGTGCTGACGGCGGCAGCCAAGCACCTGCTTCCGGTGCTGACGCGCGGCTTCGACGCCTTCGGCGAAGCGCTGGAGGGGCTGAGGGAGCAGGGCGATGGTCACGGCATAACGCTCTCCTGCACGCCGGCCTTTGCCAGCCAGTGGCTGTTGCCGCGCCTGGCCGACTTCCATGCGCGATGCCCCGATATCGACCTGCGCATTCACGCCAGTGAGGCACCCCTGGATCTGTCGCGCAGTGCGTCACTGGCGATTCGCTATGGCATGGGGCCTTACCCGGACCACGAGGCCGAGGTGCTGGCCGATGACGCTTTCGCCCTGGTGTCCAGCCCACGGCTGAGGCTGGCTGGATATCGGGACCTGAAAGCGGTTCGGCATATTGCCTTCGACTGGTACCGCCCCACGCTGGGCCTGCCGACGTGGCAGCACTGGTGCCAGGCGGCGGGCGTGTCCTATGCCGATCTAGGAACGCTGCTCACCTTTTCCGACGAGAGTCATGCCATCCAGGCTACCGTTGCCGGGCAGGGCGTGGCGCTGCTGAGTCTCACGCTGGTTAGAGCGGAGCTCGAGCGCGGCGTGTTGCATGTGCCCTTCGGGCCACATCTGCCCGGGCTGCGCTTTCAATTGGTCAGGCATCGGCGGTTTGCCGGGAACCGCACGCTGGAGCAGGTTGCGGAGTGGCTGAGAGCGGCATTTATTCAGCCCGTGGATGGCATCTGAGAGGCGGCCTGCCGCATCAACGCCAATAGTACCCTCACTGAAGGTTTCGACATTATTCGTCCATGAATAGCTGATCAATCCGATGCCGAAACTATGGGTCAGTATCAGGCACCAGGGTTCTCTGCTCCACCTCTGTGCGCGCACCACCTGTCATTATGTCTCCGCCAGTAATCGATGGTTATAACGCGACCTTGCCCAGTGAATGGTGAAGTCGGCCACGGACCGTGGGGCGGTGGGCCGCCCCACGGTGCGTGGCCCACGTCACCAATCACAGGGGAAAGTCGCGTTATAACCAACGCATTAAGGGGGCGCCATAAATACACGTGGTGGGCGGGCAGGGGTGGGGGAGCGACCCCGGG
>JAFIFV010000054.1 GCA_020831845.1 Ectothiorhodospiraceae bacterium | reverse complement strand
CCCCAGCCCCGTGCCCCCCCCTCCCCGCCAACCCCCCCCCCCCCCGTCCCCCCCCCTGCCAACCCCCCCCCACAACGGCGCTGAGACATGGCAATACGTTCGAGAAGGTTAGCAAGCTCCGGCGTGGCGCGGTCCATTACGCGGGTCACGGTCAGCTCGCTGAGTTCGGCGTTGGCCGATTCGCGGTCGCCGCGGGTGGATGGGGCCAAGGTGATGCGGCGCCGGGCACCAGCCCAGGTGAGTTCCATCACAGGCAGCCAGCCGCGGTGGTTCGCGTCGCTGCCGCCCCCGGTGATGCCCGGATACTTCATGTCAATGCTCATACCATGACTTCCCTGTGTTGTGAATTGATGGTCCAGTGAATGCAATGGACGGGCTCGCGGTCCATGTCCGCGTTTACGCCGCCCCCCGGCGCACCCGCAAGGTTCTTGGCCACTCGGCGCGATCAGCCGCCTCGAGGCTGGCCCGGAATTCCTCGACACCCCGCCGGGCGTAGCTGGCTGTCAGGGTGTCGACCAATGGCGGCCGGTCCTCCGGTGCCGGCCAGACCCAGCTCGTGCCCTGCCCAAGCAGGCCGCGCTCGTGGTGGACGTCGAGCGCCCAGATGTTGCTCAGAATCCAGGCGATCTGCCGCCGGTCCTTGATGTTGCCGCGTCCGGCCAGGCTCCAGCAGCCGTCGCCGGCCTCGCCGCCGACGATGGGGTCGTAGTTTTCCCGGTGCGGCCGGCTGATCAGCAGGCCGGGCCGCGCGCACGCCTCCGGCGTCGGCTTGAAGCGCCACAGCGTCTTGTAGCCGAGGGCATGGGAACCGCGGTAGACGTCGTAGATGCGCCGGCACAGCGCCCCGTAGCCGGCGCTGGTGCGCTCCTGAATCGGGCTGGTGCGCACCTCCACCACGCCGTGCTCGGCGTGCTGGATCACGTTGATGCAGTGGGAGTAGGCCATCTCCCTGTCCAGATCATCCAGCCGGTGCCGCAGTACGTCATGGAGCACGTCCACGGTCCTGACCCCGAAGGGTGTGTTGGCCACATCGTTGGCCGCTTCGCGGACATTGTCCTTGAGTTGGTTCTTGATAGCGCCGTAGTCGCCCTGCATGACCGCGTTGACGCGTGCCGTCTCGTCCCGGTAGGCCCGCTGGAACCGTTCCATGGCCTGGCTGGCCACGGCCAGCGGCAGGCTCGCCTGGCGGGCGGCGGCAGCCCCGGCCAGCGCGGCGTCCAGGAACAGGGTCCTGGTTGCTTCCAGGCCGGTGTTCAACCAGCTTGCGGCGCGGAACGGCGGTGGCGTGCCGTCGAGCAGCGGTGCGACACGTTCGGCGTGGTCCAGGGCGCCCTCCTGCCTAAGAGCCCAGTTTCTGGCTGCGTCCTTAAGCGCATCTGAGATCCGGTTGTCCAGTTCTCCGCTCGAGATTGCCATGATCGTCCTCCTTGAGATAACGGGTTGGTTGTGAAGAAAAGAAATATGCCGACGAAGTTATTTTCCAGGCAGCTCCACGCGCAGGCCGTACTGGGCCAGTTCCCGGTTGAGACTCTCGTAGTCGAAGCCTTGCAGGTGTCCGGGCTCGCCGGGGCAGTGGACATGTGATCCGCCGGGCGAGTTGGGACGGTGGTATATCGCGTCCCACACGTGCAGGTGCTCCCGCAACCACTCGCCCACCATGGCCTCGGCCTGTTGCAGCTCCTCCTCGCTCAGCGCCTGGCGCTGCCCGGCCAGCTCACCCTGGGTTTCCATGTATTGGGGCCCGAGGTAGTAGGGCACGCGCCGGAAGATGGCCTGCAGTTCCCAGATGCGGCTCCACTTGTAGGTGTACAGCGCGCTCTCCTCCCAGGTGGGGTAGCTGTAGCCGTTGATGCCGCGGGTCGGCCGCAGATCCACCAGCGCCCTGCCGTAGAGCCCCTCGGTCGCAGCCCGCCACAGCCAGTAGTGAATCTGGTCCATCCAGAATGGATCCAGCGCGTGCTCCGCCCGGCCGCTCTGTCTGTCCTGCGCCATGAAGCGCATGCACTCGGAATGCCGGTACATCGCCCGGGGATCACCGCTGGCGGCGGCGCGGCGCGACCATGCGTAGGCCTCGTCCAGGGAAAGCTGGCCGGGCTCCAGCACAGCGGCGTTGGTATGCTGGTAGCAGTACCAGCCCATGCCGGCCTGGGCTTCCGCATAGCCGCGCTCGGCATAGGCCAGTTTCTCCTCGAACGAGGCGAGGATGTTGTTGCTATCCCGCACCAAGCTCCAGACTTCCAGCCTCTGGTCCTGGGGCAGCTCACATAGCTCGGCGTGGGGTTCATCCAGTTCCTCCCGGGTCAGGAAGTCCTCCGGGCGCCAGCGGCGCATGTTCGGCAGCCCCCGCCGGTTATGGTAGTGGTGGTCGTACTGCACGGGCCGGCGCGGCCGCTCGCGCTCCACCCACTCCGCCCAGGTGTAGGCCTCGGTCGGGTGCGGCTCGGGCGCGGTGGGGTCGGCGCCCTGGCCGCAGGCGGTGAGGAGAATGGCAAGAAAACAGAATGAACCCGCTCGCAACATGGAAAATCCCTTTCGCTGCTGTACGTCCATGGCCCATGCCCTTCGGCCGGGCTGAGCCGTCAATGGGGAATGTATACGGGGGTGGCGGCGTTACGGCGTGGGGGGCATCCATGCAGCGCTTCCCTGGCATTCCCTGATCATGATCCCTGGCATTGAAACTAGCAGACTATCAACGCCGGGGAAACACGGCGCGTCCCGAGCGGGCCTCAGGGAACGACTTCATCGCGTTCCCTGGCGTGAATTCCTGCCTGATGTTACTAACCTTCAAGGTTAGCAACGCCCGGCGCTGGCAGTTCGCTCCCGGTCCTCTTCCTCATGCGGCAACGACGGATTCAACGCTTCCGCCATCTGCTCCCGGCACAGCAGTGCCAGTTCGTTTCGACCCTTGCCCGCGCTCTCCACCGGATATCCCGACTCCAGCACCGCTCGCATGGCCGGCTCCGCGGCCAGGCGCCAGACGTGGCTAAGCAGCCCTTCGTCGTCCACGAACGGGGCAACCGCGTGCGGCCGGTCGGTATGGTCCAGATAGCGTATGGTGAGGGGCTGCACGGGAGCACCGGCATCAATTGCAGCCTGGAACAATCGCGGACGGAAAGGGAGCAGATTCAGCCCGGGGCTCGTGGTGCCCTCGGGGAAGAACAGCACACGGTGCCCATCACGCAGGCGTTGCGCCATGGCCCGCATGGCGTCGCCAGAGGCATCCCGCCCCCCTCGCTCGATGTACAGCGTGCCAAGCCCGGTGGCCACCAGGCCGATGCCCGGCCAGGATCGCACCTCGGATTTGCTGAGGAAACTCACCCGCCAGTTCGCGGCGACTACGAGAATATCCAGCCAGGAAAGGTGATTGGCCGCCAACAGCACGGGCGGGGCAGCCATGGCCTGGCCAGTGAGTTGAATGCGCACCCCCATGAGGCGGCAGATGCTCCGGCACCAGAGCGCCTGCATGCGCCGGGCCAGCCCATGATGCAGCGGTTTGCGCAGGAGACGGTCGATGAGAACGGACAGACTGATAACCAGGCAGCCCAACGCAACATGAACGATCAGCAGGGGAAGGCGAACAGCTCGCCGCAGACTCCGCATGCGGTTTCATCCTCGAGACGAATTCGGGTGAAACGCCATTGTACGGAATTGCGGCGACTTGGGCAGTGCGATCAGCTATGGCTTTCCCGCATGTTGCGCAGGTTTGAAACCACGGTTTCCAGCGCCTTGTCGAACAGCAGGTTATCGTCCAGCAGCACCACCTTGCCCCGGCGCAGCGCATCTGCAAGCTCGTCGCGGCGCCGGTCGGCCAGCTTGAAGCCCGCCCGGTTCACGAAGATCAGGCGGTCGCCGTCAGCGAGACGGGCCGACAACTTGGCCCTGATTGCCTTGCCATTGTCCTGCTGGAACTCGAACCAGGTCCCCACCGAGGCCTGATCCAGGCGCTCGCGATAAGGCTGCAGTTCCCCGGTGGGCGCCGGCACCGCCACCTCATCCTCGACTGCCGCTGCCGCTTCGGGCTCCGTCACAGGGGCTGCCCCGGCTTCGGGGGAGGCGTTGTCGACCGCCGTATAGGTCAGCACGTGGATATGCTCGCGCTCGAGATCCTTGAACAGCCGGGTCATTTCCACCGGGTTGAACATGATCGCGTTCAGGCCATGCCGCAGGTCATGCAGCAGCCCGGGAATCTCGGCAACCAGCTGTTTGCGCTCCGCATGGGAGGACTTGGTTTCCACGCTCCAGACCAGCCGCTTGGCCACTTCAAGCTGATTGCGCCACCCCTCACCGTCGCTGCCTTCCTTCAGCAGCGTGATGAACAGCACCTTCGACCAGGCTTCCTCCAGCAAGCGGCTAACCACCCTGGGCAACTGACGCTGGCCGATAATCGTCTGCAGCTCCCGGTCCACCTGCTCGCGCGCGCCATCGACCCGCGCCTTGCCTTCTGCGGCCTGACGGGTGCGCTGCTCGATCTGCCGGGTGCGCTCGCGCTCTTCGGCCAAGAAGGTCTGGAACTCCTCCAGGCACTGGTCGAACAGCGTCACATCGTCCCGGAAATTCTCCAGGATGTTGTTGACCGTGCTTTCAATGCGCCGGTACAACGGGTCGCCGCCCACCTGGCCGCTGTCGGTCCAGCCGATGCCGGCGCGCGCCATCTCGTTGATCAAACGACGCGCCGGATGCTGCTTGTGACTGAAGAATGCGCGGTCCAGCAGCGCCACTTTCAGCACCGGGATCTGCAGCCGCGCGATCAGCGCCTTGATGGTGTCGGGCAGGTTGGGATCGTCCAGGATTGCATCGAACAGCAGGCTGACGATATCGATGGTGTCGTCTTCCATGCGCCCCAGATTGCCGGAACTGTGGCGGCGCAGATGCTGCTTCAACTGCACCGGCTGCATATAGCCGGTGGGCGCACTGTCATCATCGGCATGCAGTTGCAGCCCGGACAGGGCAGCGACCACGTCCTCGACGCGCATGGCATTCGGTGAAGGCTGATAACCATAGCCCTGCCATTCACCACCGCCCTTCTGGGAGGACAGCAGCCCCTGCAGCGTGGAAAACAGCGCCTCGGCCTGCGAGTCGGAAATCTCGGTTGGTGCGTGCACCAGGTTGTGGCCGCCCGGCGCTGATGTCATGGGAGTTCGGCCAGCGGCAGGCCGCGCCGGAGAGCTGGCGCGGGCGCGCGGCTTGATCGTGGGCAGCACACCGGCTTCCACGAACAGCTTGTTGAGTTCGTCGTACAGACCACCTAGCTGCATCATGACGTGGCGGTCGAACAGCTTGTAGACCATCAGCCTGGGTTGCAGCTCGATTTCCAGCCCCGCCATGGCATCGACGAAGGCATCGCAGATCTGCGCGGGCGCCACCGGCAGGGTGTCCTCGTTGACCACGGCGCTGCCCACGGAGTGGTTCAGGCGCTCGCACAGATGGCCCAGCGGCTGCGCGAAACGCGCCTTCGCCTTGGAGACCATGCCTTCGACCGCCAGCTCTTCCTCCAGGCGCTCGTTGTCCACCAGTGACAGGCTGTCCTCGTCCAGTTGCCAGTCGCCGGGCGCCCCAGCCGTCTTTCCGGGGCCAACCGGGCGATCATGCCGGTTCTGCAGGGCCTGCTCGAAGGCCTGCTCCATATCCCGGCGCTTCAGCCGCACTTCGCGCATGGCATCGAAGAAACGGTTCTGCGCGGCATTGTTCTCCGCCTTCTCCGCACGCTCGAACAAGGCGTCGTCCACCTGGTCGAGCATGAACCGCATCATCGCGGCCAGGCGCCGATTGGACAACTGGCGGAAGCGCTCGGCGAGGCCTCCGGCCTGCGCGCCGAACTTGTTGAGGTAGACAACTTTATCTTCCTGCACCATGGCGGCACCCGGCCTGTTGGAAAAGACGTAAGAAAGGCAATGTGTCAGAATTCACTTTATATCCGTGGACATGATTTTTCACTGTGACGGTGTTCACATATGGAAGCGCTGATTGATTCCCGCGCTCGCGCTCGAGTCCGATTTTCGTTCGTGGACAGGAGCAAGCCACCGCAGGTAGTGGTTCTACCTGCGGTGGCTTGCGAC